>CAYYNT010000001.1:0-228078 GCA_964473155.1 uncultured Gemmatimonadales bacterium
CCCATGCCGGCAAAGCTCTGGTGCTCGTACAGCCAGTAGATGCGGTCGGCATGGGCGTGAAAGTCGTCGAAGGACAGGTTGAAAATCACCCAGAGCATAATCACGATACAGGCGGCCATCCCCACGGCCAGCCCGGCGATGTTGATCACCGAATAGACCTTGTGCCGCAGCAGGTTGCGCAGCGCCACTTTGAGATAATTGCTAAACACCCAACACCTCCCGAACGTTCTCGGTCACCACGCGCCCGTCCAGAAGATGCACGGTGCGGTGGCAGTACTCGGCATAATGCACCGAGTGGGTGACCATCACGATAGTCGTACCGGCCTTGTTAAGCTCCAGCAGAAGGTTCATAACTTCATCGCCGTGGGATGAGTCCAGGTTGCCGGTCGGCTCATCGGCCAGGATCAGCTTGGGCCGTGTGACAACGGCCCGGGCCACCGCCACGCGCTGCTGCTGTCCGCCGGAGAGCTGCTGCGGGAAATGATTACGGCGGTGCGTGATCTCCATCTGGTCCAGCGCCCCGGTGACACGCTTCTTGCGCTCGGCGCCGGCCATGCCCAGGTAGAGCAGTGGCAGTTCCACGTTCTCGTACACGGTCAGCTCGTCGATCAGGTTGAAACTCTGGAACACAAAACCCAGGTTAGCCTTGCGTAGTCCGGCGCGTTGCCGCTCGGAAAAACCGCTCACCTCGGTCCCGGCCAGGAAAAGCTGACCCGAGCTGGGCTGATCCAGCAGGCCGAGCAGGTTGAGCAGGGTGGACTTGCCGCAGCCCGAGGGTCCCATTATTGCCACGAACTCGCCGGCCGTAACCTCGATGTTGACACGGTTCAGGGCGGTGGTTTCGACTTCCTCGGTTGTGTAAACCTTGCACAGATCGACTGTCTTAATCATTTTTCCTCCCTCAGTTGTTGCACTAATGGCGTCAATAGTCAGACGCGGTTTAAAACGGTTTTTCAATCCTGTTTTGTAAGTACGAGCTTATCTATATCCTGGTAATTCTCGTAGCCGGAGGTGACGACTTTTTCGCCCGGCCTCAGGCCCTCGAGCACCTCGAAGAAGTCCGTATTCTGCCGTCCCAGCCTGATCGGCCGCCGCACGGCGTACTTGCCGTCCGGGTCGAGGACGAAAGCCCAGTTGCCACCGGTGCTCTGGTAGAACCCGCCGCGCGGCAGAAGGACCGCCTGTGACAGGTCGCCCAGGGCCAGCTTGAGCTGGAGACTCTGGCCGCGCTGGATGCCCGGCGGGACCGCGCCGGTGAATTCGAGGTCCACCTCGAACTGGCCGTTGCGAACCTGGGGATAGACTTTTTTGAGCAGCAGGCTGTAGCTCTGTCCGGCCAGTTCGCATCCGGCGCTTTGGCCGGCCCTGACCCGCGCCAGATAATACTCGTCGATCTCGGCCCGCACCTTATAGCCGTCCTGCAAGTCGATCTGGCCCAGTCGCTGGCCCTGCATTTTCTGCTCGCCTATCTCGGCCTCGAACATTGTAAGCTGGCCGGTGGCCGGAGCGTGCAGAAACAGGTTTTCCAGGCTTTGCTTCACCGCGGCCAGGTTGAGCTGCAGACGGTCGACCGAGGTTTCCATACTGGCGATCTGGCCGCTGCGATAGAGCGAGTCCTGTTCCAGAGTTTGCAGCATGAACTGCTTGCGCTGGCGCCAGTAGTCCAGGTTGTTGCGGCTGGTCTCGTACTCGACCCGCGAGGCGAGTTCACGCGCGTAGAGGCCGTCTTTCTGCGCGAAATCGATCTCTGCCAGCTTCAACTGGTGCTCGGTCTCGATCAACTGGTTCTGGCGCTCGATGGCCTGCTGGTCCAGGTTGATCCTTATGGCCTGGAAGTTGTTGATCTGTTCGAACAGAAGGGCCTCCTGGTTCATCACGCTAAGCTCCAGCGCCGGGTTGGAAAGCTGCAGGATCGGGTCGCCTTTCTGCACCATCGCCCCTTCCTCGACGAAGCGCTTCTCCACTCGCCCGCCCTCGACCGCGTCCAGGTAGATCGTAGTCAGCGGCACAAGGCTGCCGCGCACCGGGATATATTCCTGGAACGGTCCATCGGTCACATCCGAAACCGTGATCCTCTCTAATTCGACGTTCAGGCGGGCGCCGCTGTCAGCCAGTACAAAAGCGTAGATCAGGACAAGTATTAATATGACTCCCGAAGCGAACAGCAGGATTCTTTTCCGCGAAAAACGCTTTTTTTCAATCTGACGATCCATTGAAATCCTCTTCTCTGGTCTTTTTTTGTGACAAGACGAACCGGAACAGCACGAAAGCACCCATAAGGCAAATCAGCGCGCCCTGTATCCAGATTATTATTATGTTCTGCATTAAAGGTAGCATCGGCTCCTCCTCAGACTGGCCCGGGCTGCACTATTAATATCTTAGTCATCTGAGCATTCATATCCATCGGGCGGTATGACTGTCCGCGACCGGTTAATATGCGATTTGCGTGCCAACTCGCTAAATTATTTGATTGCAAGCAATTATAAACAACGACCCCGTGACAGAACTGAAAAGTGTCCGCTGGCGATACACTGGTGTCCGGCTGCGGGACGCCTGCCTGGCCGGACAGGTACGCGGGATAGCTCGACTATGGGATGCGAAGAACCGGAGAGGATCATCACGAGCCAGGTGAGAGGATTCGTCTTGACATTTCAACTATGCAGAATGAAAATAGTTAGCGTGAGCTTCCTCCGGTTCCTTTCGAATCGGGACGACCGGTCTACCGACTGATGCGTCGTTATGGTACGGAAAGTGCTCTCAAAGTAATTTGAGCGGCCCGTTTGTATGCAAGAAGTCTATCCAATGACCGTGAAACCAGGCCGGAAAAGAGAGTGGATGTGAGCAAGACATTCGGCAGGATACTTATCGTCGACGATGACCGGGACGTGCTCGTGAGTGCACGTCTGCTGCTGAAACCTCACGCCGAGCAGCTTCACACCGAAAGCGACCCACGGCTCATCCCGCAGTTGCTGAAGAACGACAGCTATGACATAATACTGCTGGATATGAATTTCACCCGCGATTCCACCGGGGGGGCCGAGGGTTTTCACTGGCTGGAGCGGATTCTGGAACTCGATCCCCAGGCAGTGGTTATCCTGATCACGGCTTTTGGGGACGTGGACATGGCGGTGCGGGCCATAAAGACCGGGGCGGTGGATTTTGTGCTGAAACCCTGGCGCAACGAAAAGTTTCTCGCCACGCTCTCGGCGGCGATGCAACTGCGCCTCTCCCGCCGGGAGGTGAACCGGCTCCGCTTTCAGCAGAGCCAACTGAGCGCTGACCTGGATCGTCGGCTGCAGGGTCTTTTGGGTATATCCGCGCCGATGAAGTCGGTGTTCGCCACGATCGATAAGGTGGCGGGCACGGACGCCGATGTTCTGATCCTGGGTGAAAACGGCACAGGCAAGGAACTGATCGCCCGCGCCCTGCACCGTCAGTCGCGGCGAGCCGACCAGGCGTTCATCTCGGTGGATATGGGCGCGGTGAGCGAGACCCTGTTCGAAAGCGAACTGTTCGGCCACGAGAAGGGAGCGTTCACCGATGCCCGCCAGGCGCGGGCCGGACGGTTCGAGATCGCCTCCGGGGGAACCCTGTTCCTGGATGAGATAGGTAATCTGCCCCTCACACTGCAGGCCAAACTGCTTACCGTGCTGGAGCGACGCACTGTGACCCGCCTTGGCTCAAACAAGCAGCTGCCGGTGGATGTACGCCTGATTTGCGCCACGAACCAGGATATCCACGGACAGGTGGCGCATGGCCAGTTCCGCCAGGACCTGCTTTACCGGATCAACACCGTGGAAATCCACCTTCCCCCGCTACGAGAACGAATTGAGGACTTTCCCCTCCTGCTCGAGCATTTTCTAGATCTGTACTGTCGCAAGTACCGCAAGCCAGCCATGCGTCTGGCTCCCTCCACCCTGGAAAAGCTGAAAAGGTATGCCTGGCCGGGTAATGTTCGAGAACTCCGGCATGCGGTGGAACGGGCGGTGATTCTGAGCGAGGCGAGCTTGCTGCCGCCCGAGAGTTTCACCTGTTCCGGGGTGGAGAGGTGCGAAAGCGAGGGTCTGGTGTTTGAGGACTACAACATGGACCGGGTCGAGCGGCTGGTGATACGCAAGGCAATCGAGAAACACGGTGGCAACATCTCGCAAGCCGCCCGCGAATTGGGCTACACGCGCAGCGCTCTGTACCGGAGGCTGGAGAAATATGGTCTCTAAGAATTTCCGCACCCTCTGCCTTTTGCGCCTTCTTCTTCTTTACCTGACCTTATGTGGACTGTTATATCTGCTTCTGAGAACTGATTTTTACGCTTCAGCGATATTTCTGCTGGCTCTGACGGCTTACCAGTTGTACTCGCTGCTTAAATTCATGGACCAGGCCAACCGGCACCTTGCCCGTTTTCTCGAAGCAGTCCGCTACGCTGATTTCTCACAGAGTTTCAACCTGGGGGTTACCGGCTCAGGAATGGAAGAACTGCGGCATAGTTTCAGCGAGGTATTAGAGGCTTTCAGCCGAGCCAGGGCCGAGAAGGAGGAGCAGTACCGATACCTTCAGACCGTGGTGCAGCACGTGGGTGTGGGATTACTCTGCTACCAGGCGGACGGCGCCGTGGAACTGGTCAACAACGCTGCCCTGCGCCTGCTCAAGACAAACCACCTAAACAATATCAAGGCCCTGGAAAATCTGGGCGGTAATCTTATAGCCACCCTGCTTGACCTTAAGGCTGGGGCCAAAACCCTGGTGCGCCTGGAAGACGAGGGCGAGACACGCTGCCTGTCGCTCTCGGCCACCGAACTGCGCCTGCGGGGCAGGGTATTTACTTTGGTTTCAATACAGAATATACAGACAGAGCTGGAGGAAAAAGAGATGGAGGCCTGGCAGAACCTGGTCCGGGTTCTGACCCACGAGATAATGAACTCTATAACCCCTATCTCTTCTCTGGCTGCCACTGCCAATGGCCTGCTCGAACGCTGGCCCGACTCCGGGGAAGAGAGTGAGAAGGAAATCCTTGCGGACATACGGGAGGCGGTGGGTACGATCCAGAAACGCAGCCAGGGTCTGCTCCATTTTGTGGACACTTACCGTGAGATGACCCGTATTCCCAAACCCGAGTTCCGTATTTTCAGCGCAGCTGATTTGCTCGCCCGCGTGCAAAGCCTGCTGAATCCGCAACTGGAGCGTTGCGGGATCGTCCTGACCTGTTCGACCGATCCGGAGGGCTTGGAATTGACCGCCGATCCGGCTCTGATCGAGCAGGTGTTGATAAACCTTGTCCTGAACGCGATTCAGGCCCTGGAGAACCGTAACGACGGGCGGATAGAAGTCACGGCGCGGTTGGATGCAAGCAGCCGCCCGCTGCTGCGGGTCCGGGACAACGGTCCTGGAATCCTGGAGGAGGTCAAGCCCAAGATTTTCATTCCGTTTTTCACTACCAAGCCGGGAGGATCGGGGATCGGCCTCAATCTGGCACGGCAGATCATGCGCCTGCACCGGGGTTCGATCAGCGTCCAATCGCGGCCAGACGAGGGAACTTGTTTTACACTGCGCTTCTGAGTGATTACTCGCCCGTTTCCGGATATTATTCAAATGGTCGAGTAGTCAACCTCATCACGGTTTGATAAGTATATGCTTTCATTCCAAATGCCTTGATAGTCGAGCATAAAAAAGGGGCGGCGAAGGTATTGCAGCCAGTTGTGCATTCAATAAAAAGCTCACGGCTGCCGCATCTGCGCTTTTTTCAGAACGCTGCCAGGAATGACAGGAAAGTCATGATTTTATGCAAGAATTGGCAAGGTGGCAAATACTTGTGAATCTCAATCGCTACTGTCCAGTTAACTTTTGAAATGCTTTTGTAACTTATTGAATACCATTGCCTTTTGACATAATTGCCGATTTTAGATTTGAATTAAGTCCGAAGCCGGGTGGTTATACCTTCCCGACATTGCAGGAGGGTGAACATGAACACCGGCGCGACCGTTTTCAGACAACTGCTTCAGTTTTTCCCACGGCATGAGTTCAACCTTTGTGTCCGCCACTATCGAGGAGATTACCGCTACGCTTCAATGACCGTATGGCAGCGGGAAATGTACAGGGCATCCTTCCCCGAATCCGTAAGACAGGTTGAGCAGGGTTTGGCAAGCTGGTGGTAAGGTCGAACGTTTGACCACCGGTCAACCTTGCCACAAACAAAAGAAAAGGGCACGTAATTGCTTACGCACCCTTTATCTATTAATGGCGGGGCCGACGAGACTTGAACTCGCGACCTCCGGCTTGACAGGCCGGCGTTCTAACCAACTGAACTACGACCCCGCGTTTGCAACCGATACAAGCTATTCTAATTTAATACAATCAGCCCTGTTGTCAACACTATTCGCCTGAATGAACATCCAGGAGGCTGTCAAGGCAAAGACGTGCTCCCCATGAGCCAGCGGTCGATACCCTGGGCGGCCTTGCGGCCGTGATAGATCGCCCGGACCACCAGCGAGGCCCCCATCGCCATGTCACCGGCGCTGAACACTCCCGGGCGGCTGGTCATCAGGTTCTCATCCACGGCCACATTACCACGCCTGTCCAGATTCAACCCAAGCTCTTCTATCATCCCGGCGTGCACAGGATGGACAAAGCCCATCGCCAGAAGAACCAGATCGGCATCCAGAGAGAATTCCCCACCCGGCTTGTCGATCGGCCGGAAAGCACCTGCCTCGCCGCCCCAGGTGACTTCCGTCGCATTTATCCTTTTCACTTTCCCGTCCTCGCCCTCAAACGACCTCGTAGTCACCGACCACATACGGCGGCAGCCCTCGGCATGCGAGGTGCTGGATCGCAGAATATTCGGCCAGCGCGGCCAGGGAGTCTCGGGATTGGTCCTCTCCGGCGGTCTGGGCATGATCTCGAGCTGGGTGACGGACAGGGCGCCCTGACGGTTGGCGGTCCCGACACAGTCCGCTCCGGTGTCTCCGCCGCCAATCACCACCACATTCCTGCCCGTGGCCAGGATCAGGGACCCCGGGTCAAGTCTGTCACCAGCCACCCGCCGGTTGGACTGCTCGAGGTATGTCATGGCGAAATGGATGCCACCCAGTTCCCGCCCCGGTACGTCCAGGTCACGCGGATGCATCGCCCCGCCAGTCAGGCAGACAGCATCGTATTTTTTAGTCAGGTATGAAGCCGCTATGTCGCTGCCAATTTGCACACTGGAGCGGAAATCAATGCCCTCGGCCTCCAGAATATGCAGGCGGCGGTCCAGGATAACCTTGTCCAGCTTGAAATCTGGAATTCCATAACGGAGCAGACCGCCGATCCGGTCCTTCTGCTCGTAGACAACCACTTTATGCCCTGCCCGGTTAAGCTGCTGCGCGCAGGCAAGTCCTGATGGCCCGCTGCCAACAACCGCCACCCTCTTGCCCGTGCGGGTTTCCGGCGGCTGTGGCTTAATCCAGCCCTGCTCAAATCCCTTCTCGATTATCTGAAGTTCTATCTGCTTGATCGCGACAGCCTCGGTATTGACCGCCGCAACACAAGCGGTCTCACAGGGTGCCGGACAGATCTTTCCGGTGAACTCGGGGAAATTGTTCGTGCTGTGCAGCACTTCCAGGGCCTCGCGCCACTGCCCCCGGTAAACCAGGTCGTTGAACTCTGGGATAAGGTTGCGCACCGGGCATCCTGCTCCATGGCAGAACGGAATGCCGCATTCCATGCAACGGGCGGCCTGCTCGGTAAGCTCGTTCTCCGGAAGGAGAGGGTATATCTCCATGTAATCCTTGAGTCGCTCATCCACCGGACGCGCTTTAGGATTGATCCGCCTGTAATCGATGAATCCGGTGGGTTTACCCATTCCATACCTCCACCCGCTTTATTTCAGCATCTTCCTTGATCATGCGTCCAAGAGCGCGACGGTATTCCATCGGCATCACCTTGATGAACTGGTGGATCTTGTCATGCCAGTTATCCAGAATGCTGCGGCCCAGGCGGCTTCCGGTATAACGGACATGCTGCTCGATCATCCGGTTGAGCAGCGCCCGGTCCTCCTCATCGGCCACGGATTCGAGATCAACCGTGTCCAGATTGCAGCGCTGGTCGAACAGGCGTTGTTCATCGAAAACGAAAGCTATCCCGCCACTCATTCCGGCCGCGAAATTAAGACCGGTGTTTCCGAGGACCACCACCACACCTCCGGTCATGTATTCGCAGCCGTGGTCTCCCACCCCCTCCACCACAGCATACGCCCCGCTGTTACGGATAGCGAATCGCTCACCGGCCCGGCCGCAGAAATAAACCCACCCACCTGTAGCTCCGTAGAGCACGACGTTGCCGACAATTATATTCTCCTCGGCCCGGAAAGCGGACCCCTCCGGGGGATGGATCACTATCCTTCCTCCGCTCATGCCTTTGCCCACGTAATCGTTGGCATCGCCGGCCAGGTGCAGAGCCACTCCATTGGCCAGGAAGGCCCCGAAACTCTGTCCCGCCGAGCCGGACAGCTCAACGCGGATAGTATCCGGCGGCAGGCCGATAGAACCGTAGCGCCTGGAAATCTCACCGCTGAGCAACGTGCCCACCGCGCGATTGACATTGCGGATACAGTTGCGGATAGTCACTTTTTCGCGTTGCTGAAGAGCCGGCCTGGCCTTCTCGATCAACTCCCGGTCAAGAGCGCCCTCGAGGATATCCGGTTGACTGAGAGAACTGCGCAAAGAGCAGCCGTCAGATGAATCCGGCGGAATAAGCAATCGCTTGAGGTCCACTCCGGCGGCTTTCCAGTGCCTGATCGCCGTGCCGGTGGCAAGCATGTCCATCTGTCCCACCATGTCATCAAACCGCCGGAAACCCAAATCGGCCATGTATTCCCGCACTTCCATGGCAATGAAGCGGAAAAAGTTTTCCAGATACTCCGGCTTGCCCTCATACTTCTCGCGAAGCCGCGAATCCTGAGTGGCGATACCCATCGGGCAGGTATTGAGGTGACACTTGCGCATCATCACGCAACCCAGCACCACCAGGCACGAGGTGGCAAATCCGAACTCCTCGGCGCCGAGGAGCGCGGCCACGACAACATCCCGGCCGCTTTTAAGCTGCCCGTCTGTCTGAACACGGATGCGGCTGCGCAGATTGTTCATCACCAGCACCTGCTGGGTTTCGGCCAGCCCGATCTCCCAGGGGATGCCGGCGTGCTTGATCGAACTGAGCGGCGAAGCCCCGGTGCCTCCAGAATCCCCGGCGATAACCACGACATCGGCCCTGGCCTTGGCCACTCCCGCCGCCACCGTCCCCACTCCTACCTCGGCCACCAGCTTCACCGAGACACGAGCGCGCGGGTTGGCGTTTTTCAAGTCGTAAATCAACTGCGCCAGGTCCTCGATGGAGTAGATGTCATGATGCGGCGGTGGAGATATCAGAGTTACTCCCGGCACGCTGTGACGGACCCGGGCGATATTATCATCCACCTTGAAACCGGGGAGTTGACCACCCTCACCGGGCTTGGACCCCTGCGAAATTTTGATCTGCATGTCGCGGGCATTCGACAGGTAGTAGCTTGTCACACCGAACCGCCCCGAAGCCACCTGCTTTATCGCGCTGCTACGGCTGTCGCCGTTGGGCAGCGGCTTGAAACGCTCCTCATCCTCACCGCCCTCGCCGCTGTTGCTCATGCCGCCCAGACGGTTCATGGCGACAGCGATAGTTTCATGCACCTCGCGGCTGATCGAACCGAAACTCATGGCCCCTGAAACAAACCGCCGCACTATGTTCTCCACCGGCTCTACCTCGTCCAGCGGCACGGGCTGACCTTTCTTGAAATCGAACAGGCTCCGAAGGTTCTGCAGCTTGCGTTCCCTGTCATTGGTCAGCCTGGAGAAATCCCTGTACATCCCGTAATCTCCCCTACGAGTGGCCTGCTGTAGCAGGAAGATAGTTTCGGGATTCCACATGTGGTGCTCGCCATCCAGACGGAAGTTATACTCTCCGGAGCGAACATGCATCTGAGTAGCGCTGTTACGGCGGTTGAAAGCATAGCGGTGACGGCTCAGCACCTCCTCGATGATGCCTTCCAGCCGGATTCCGCCGATACGCGAAGCCGTACCGGGAAAGAAACTGGAGATGACATCCTCATGGATCCCCACCGCCTCGAACATCTGCGCGCCCCTGTAGCTGCGCACGGTGGAAATGCCCATTTTGGAGAAAATCTTGAGCAGGCCTTTCTCGATGGCCTTGATATAATGGTCAACCGCATCCTGTACGGTAGTGCCGGACTTAAGCTTGCCGCTTATCGCCATGTCGGCGACAGTCTCGAAAGCCAGGTGCGGGATGATCGCGCTGGCGCCGAATGCCAGTAGCATTGCGAAGTGAGTGACCTCGCGCGCCTCGCCGGTTTCGATCACCAGGCCGATCTTCGTGCGCAAACCCACCCGGATAAGGTGATGATGCACCGCCGAAACCGCCAGCAGGCTTGGCACTGCCGCCCGGTCCGGCCCGATCCCCCGGTCGCTCAGAACTATCAGCGCGTAACCATCCGTCACGGCTTTCTCCGCCTCGGCATAACATTTCTCCAGTGTGTCCTTAAAGCCCTCGACTCCGAGCGCGGCATCAAACAGGATCGATATAGTGCGGGTGCGGAAATTCTCGTCCTGGTTGCCCTTGAGCTTGTCCAGGTCATCATTTGTCAGGATCGGGCGGCTCAATTTGAGCAGGTGGGCGTTGCGGGGGGTTTCGTTCAGAAGGTTGGCCTCCCGGCCGATATAGCTCATCAGCGACATCACCAGTTGCTCCCGGATCGGGTCGATAGCCGGGTTGGTCACCTGAGCGAAAAGCTGCTTGAAATAGCTGAACAGCAGCTTGGGCTGATCGCTCAACACCGCCAGCGGGGTATCGTTCCCCATCGAGCCTACCGGCTCGCCGCCTGTCTCGGCCATCGGGCGCAGAATGACGTTCAGGTCCTCATCCGTGTAGCCGAACGCCATCTGACGGCTGGTCAGCGTCTCCCGCTCCGGGCGCACCGGCATGGCGCAGTCGAAAAGCCCGCGCAATTCGATCCTGTTTTCCTGCACCCAGCGCCGGTAGGGCTGGAGACGGCTGATGACCGCCTTGATCTCAGGGTCGTACATAATACGTTTCTGCACCGTGTCCACAATCAGCATCTGCCCCGGCCCGATACGACCCTTACTCCGTATCTTCTCCGGCGGGAATTCCAGCACGCCCACCTCGCTGGCCATCACGATCCGGTCATCGGTAGTGATTATATAGCGCGCCGGACGCAATCCGTTACGGTCCAGACAGCCCCCGATTATACGGCCATCCGTGAAAGCGATCGCCGCCGGCCCGTCCCACGGCTCCATCAGGATGCTGTGATATTCATAAAAACCGCGCTTGTCCTGGCTCATCTGGTATTTTTCGCCCCAGGCCTCCGGGATAAGCATCATCATGGAATGCGGGAGCGAGCGGCCACAGTTGGTGAGCATCTCCACCATATTATCCAGGGCCATCGAATCACTGCCGCCGGGGATGATAACCGGGCGCAGCTTGCGGATATCGTCACCGTAAAGCGGGCTTTCTATCGTAGCCTCTCGGGCGCGCATCCAGTTGATGTTGCCGCGGAGGGTGTTGATTTCGCCGTTGTGCGCCAGAAAACGGAACGGCTGAGCCAGCTCCCAGCTTGGAAATGTATTGGTGCTGTACCTCTGGTGCACCAGCGCCAGGGAACTGATAAGGTCCGGATCGTTCAATTCCTCGTAAAACAGCGGCACCTGATGAGCCAGCATAAGGCCCTTGTAGACTATTGTACGGGAGGAAAAACTCGGCAGGTGAAAACGGATTGGACGGTCACCGGCCCACTCGCGGACGCGATTCTCGGCGATCTTGCGCGCGAGGTAGAGGCGGCGCTCGAAGGCATCCGGCGCTCCGATAGGATCGCTTACAAAAGCCTGACGGACAAACGGCTGGCTGGCCTTTGCGCCGCGTCCAAGAGATTTCTGATTCACCGGTACGTCCCGCCAGCCGATAAATTTTACTCCAGCCTCCTCGACAGCCTGCTCCAGAGTTTTCTCGCAGAAAGAACGGTCCTTTTCTTCCATGGGAAGAAATACCATGCCTACAGCATACTTACCGTTCTCCGGCAGTTCGAGCCCAGCCCCGGAAGCCACCCGGCGGAAAAAAGGATCGCAGACCTGGATCATGATCCCGGCGCCATCGCCTGTCTCAGGATCATCCGCCACCGCGCCGCGATGCGTGAGGTTGACCAGAATCTGAATCCCGCTGCGAATGATTTCATGGCTCGGACGGCCGTTGATGTCGGCAATAAAGCCGACTCCACAGCTGTCGTGTTCGAATGCCGGATCGTAAAGGCCTTGCTGGCGGGTCGTAATACCGGGGTTCATTTGGTTTAATCCTGATCTGGAGTGCCGCCCTGGAAAGGGCCATATATGAATAAACCGATTCCCATGCCGGCGAACCGGTTTTAGTTGCAGCATCCGGCGGTGGTGAACCGCGCTGAAAGCGCTATAAAAATAATCGCCAAATGCCTTTCTGACAAGATTTATCTGGATTCTTCGATTTACTGCCGGACAGGCTTTTCGGCTGACAGACAGAATCGTCTATCGAGATACAATATCCCCCAAAAAAGCCCGCCGCACCCCTGAGAGGGAGCGGCGGGCCTGAGAAAAACCGATTGAACCGGCTCAGTTGCCAGCCAGCTTCTTGAGCAGCGCCAGCAGGTCGAATACATCGGTCTTGCCGTTGGCATCTATATCGCTCAACGCGCTGGGCGCTTTGCTCCCGCCCAGGACCTTGAGCAGGTCAAGCAGGTCGAAAACGTCGATCTTACCCGAACCATCCACATCTCCCGGCACTCCGCCCACTTTTATCACTCCGCCGAGCGCCGAATAAGTGAGCAGCACATCAGCGTTGTTCTCAATCGCCCCGGCCTCAATATTGGCCAATGTCACCGGGGTCTCGCCATCCGCCACGCCGGCTTTGATCGTGAAAGTGAACTTGTACACTTCGCGGTTAGTCCCGGCTTTCAGCGGATTCGTGTCCGGTGTGTCGAAAAAGAAATCCACCATCCAGATACTGAATTTCCCGGCCGCGTTAGCCGCCGCGATTTCAGAATAAGTGTCGAGCGTGTCCACACCAGGCGCGTTTGCTCCCCTGGAGATTGATTTCAGAGTCAGTTTGTCTTTGTCATACAATAAATCAAATCCCAGCGCCGTTGCCTGACGATTGACATTCGCCATCACCTTGACAGTCACATCGGCTCCGGCAGGCCCTTGAGCATCGGTGACATCCAGCGCGATATCCACGGCCGAGCCAACCGTAACCTCGCCATTTGCCGTGGTGACTGTCACCGCCGCGCCCGCGGCGTCAGATAGAGAGGCCCCCGTCAGGGTAAGGGGAATACTCCCGCTGACTCCGGTTTTAATTGTGAAAGTGATCAGAACAACTTCACGGTCTGTGCCTGAGGCTATCGAATTCGCACGGGTGGAATCTATCAACTGGAATTGAAGCTTGCTGCTGTCCGAGCCCACGGTCTGCTGTCCAGCAGTGGGAACAACAGGATCGGTCATGTGCAGAGCGGCCGCGGCGGCGCCCTTGGCCGCCTGCTTGAAAGTCAGCCTGGCCGGATCGAACTGCACCTGGAACTCTGCCCCGGCTATGTTCTTGTCCGAAGTAAGAGTAACCTTGACCGTCACATCCGATCCTGCCGCGCCGGTTGCATTAACCACTTTCAGACTGCTCTGCGCGAATGCCTGACCGGCGCAGATCAAGGTTGCGGCCAAAATTGCAAATATTCTCGAAAGCTTGCCGTCACCAAACATTATTCACTCCGATTTCAGAATAGTTGTAAGATTATCCTGCCGGATATTTTGTATAATTCTATGGGTCAGATGCCTTATTTTAAGGAAAAGGTTATTGGAATACAAGCTTTTTTTGAAGTTCAAACAGCTTTGAATCTATTTGATTATTATGAGAGTGGCTCTTCATTTCTTAGAATCGCGCTTTTCGGGCTAATCCTATCAACAACTTACACCAATATTATCAGGAGGTTCCTGATAAAAAACTGAAAAAGCCGTCTACCACTCTCGGACTTCAAGCCCGTGTTCTCCCGGAGCAAGCAAAGATTTTCTAAAAGCCTTACGATCAACCACCTTTGTTCCTGGAGCCAGAACGCAATCTTCGATCAGGCAACCATCTCCAACATTAACATTATCGCAGAGCACCGAGCGTGCGACACTCGAGCCACGTCCCACTCGCACGCCGCAGCCCAGATCGGCCAGCGGGCCGATCACGCTGCCCGGCTCCAGCATACAACTGCCGTCGATAACAGAACTGTTCCGCGTGTTTATTCCCCGCCGCAGGAATTCAAACGACGCCTCCAGATAGCGCTCCGGCGTTCCCAGGTCCCGCCAGCCGAAAGCGGTATGGAACCCGTACACCGGCGCGCCTTCGGCTATCAAGGGAACGTATATGTCCCGGATTATGTCCGAGAAAACCGGTCTTACTCGAGACAGCAGCTCCGGCTCGATCAGGTGGATGCCGCAGAAATGAAGGCTCCTCTCACCCGATATTGCCCCTTCGGGCCGTCCCGCGATACGAACCACCCGTCCGCCTCGATCCACCTCCACCGCGCCGTAATGTGCATTCTCCGGCATGTCCAGCAAAACTATTGTCGCCAGCGCACCTTTGGCGCGGTGAAACTCCAGGGCCGCTGCCAACGGTATCCCTTCATAGCTGCAATCGCCGTTGACCAGCAGGAAAGTCCCGCCGTCAATGAATTCAGCCGCCCGGGCCAGCGCCCCGGCGGTGCCCAGAATCTCATTCTCCGGTGAATACAACGGCGTTTCGCCACAGGCGTCGAGGCAGCGGCGCACGTGGTCCGCGCCGTGATGCAGGTTCACAATGAAATCATCCGCTCCGCAGCGCCGCAGTTCCCTGATGACTCTTACAATTCCCGGCACTCCGGCCAGAGGCAGACAGACCTTGGAATAATACCGGGTCACCGGCAGCATGCGAACGCCGAAACCGGCAGCCAGAACAAAAGCTTTCATGTGATAACCGGATAGTTGTGGAAGTTAAGGGTCATTGCGTCTGTGACGGGCTGTTTTTCTGCTCCCGCAGACCGGCGGTTTCACGCTTTACCTGGTCCAGTTCTTTCTGCATCTCTTTCAGACGTTCGCTCAGCCTGTCGCGTTCCTGAGCCAGAGCATCGCGCTCCAGCAGCAGCCGGCAATACATTTCATTGGTCCTGGATATTTTGACTGTCAGGGCATCCAGCACCATGAACAATTCGAGCGGGCTTTTCCGCGTCATGTTGATAATGTCCCGCTTGCCGAACACCAGCATTTCACCGTCAGTAAGCGCCCGCACGGTGGCGTTGCGCCGGATGTCGTCGAAAAGCGCGCTCTCGCCCACGATGTCACCCTCGCCAAGCTCTCCCAGCACCACCCTGCGCTCCCCGGCCTGACGGCTGACCTCGAGGCGGCCTTTCTTTACGATAAAACCGCTGTAGCCGCTGTCCCCCTCTTTCAGCAATATCTGTCCGGCGCTGAATTTTTTCTGCAGGAACATAACGTCAACAGCATGTTCCCGGACCTGCTGCATCTCGTCCAGAGTGAGGACATATTCAAGCTGCGGCAGACTTTCGCGTTTCTTTTCGAGTCTGGCATGTTCATATTTTTCGGATGTCTCGCGCAGACGGCGGGCCAGTTTCTGCATCAGGTTGCGCACTCCCGGAGCAAGTTCTCCCAGATAGCCCTCGAACTCCTCCCGGCTCATTACCGTAACCTTTGTATCCTCGATCGCCCGGACAGAGGCCGTGCGCTTCGGGGCATCCGGATCGAGCACGCTCATTTCGCCGAAAAATTCGTTCGGCCCGAGGACCGTAAGCTGCACCTCGCCGCCCTCCACATGCTTAAGCACCTCGACCATGCCCTTACGGATAACGAACACGGTGCGCCCGCTGTAACCCTCCTTGATTATCACCTCGCCCCTGCGGTAGGTCTTTTCGAGCGGGCTCATCGAACCCCCCTGTATAATGTCCGTAAAATATCTTTAAATCCCGGAGAAAATAATACCGCAGGAACCTGCGTCATGCAAGCCGCATGATCTCAAACCGGGCTATGGCGGAGAAGTTCAAATACTGCCTTTTGGGCAGTCAACGCCGCCTGCCGAGCATGACCCCGAAATGTTTCAAACGTCTTTGAATCGGCCAGGTCGCTGACCGATTTGACAATCGTGAGTGGAATTTTCTGCGCAGAGCAGACCCTTGCTATCTCCCAGGACTCCATGTCCACGCAGTCCGCCTTGAAACGGGCGGCCAGGAAGCTTTTCAACTGGTTGCTGAACACCGGACTGCCGTTGGTCACGAAAGCGCCTTCCAGCGGGCGCACGCTCAAGGTCTCCAGCGTCTCCCGGGAAGGCATATCCGGAATCAGCGGCTCCTGTGAGGGTTCCCACGCCGCGGCCACACTCCTTGCCACCACAGGATGGCAAAGATCAAAGCCGGCGGCCAGCGCTCCGCAAAGACCAAAATGATAAGCCCGGTCGAATTTGCCCCCGGCCAGGAGACGCTCAAGGTTTTCGCGCGCCACAGCCGGCCCGATCCCGATACAGGCCAGCAGCGCATCCCGTCCCTCGATCCGTCCGCTCCAGGCCTTTGCGCCTTTCAGTTTAAGCCTCTCCGGGCGCGCCAGTTGCTCCAGAAGCCAGACCAGCTCAAGCTTGACAGCGCATATGAGAAGAATTCGCATATTTCTGGTTTGACATCCTTTCCGGGCGGCTCTAAATTGGATACCGAACCAATGTGTCAGTCTCCTGTCACCATACCGTCAATCTGGATTAAAATGCATACTCTATGGTACTACATAAAGAACCTTTATTTCAAGATGATCAGGGACAATGCCCTTTTCCTGGCCTCCGGAGTGGCTTTCAATCTGCTGATCTCGGTCATTCCGCTGATGCTTATCATTTTTTCGATCGGCGGATTCGCCATGCACACCAGCGCGGAGCTCTGGGACAAGACCGTTCAGTTCATCCAGGGACTAATCCCGGTTTCCAGCGAAAGGATAATCAACAACACCCGCGCCCTGATTCGCGACCGCGCCTGGCTGGGAATTCTTGGCATCCTCGGGGTTGCTTTCACCGCCACCCGTCTGTTCGCCACGCTAAGGACGGTGCTGGACGTGGTGTTTGAGGCGGACCGTTCGCGCGGAGTGCTTCACGGCCAGGTGTTCGATTTCGCCATGCTGTTCCTGCTTGGACTGGTCCTGGTCCTGAGCAACCTGCTCATCACTTTCGTCCCGGACATTGCCCACTTGAACCAGTTGTTCAGGGGACGGCTCCCGGCGGTGGAGTCCTTTCTGGGCAGCACCCCGTTCGAGGTGTTCGGGACTTTCTGTCTCACCCTTATCCTGCTGTTTTTCACCTACCGTCTTTTCCCAAGCTGCAAAGTCAGCACCGGCACAAGCTGGACCGCCAGCCTGATCGCCGCGGTCGTTATCGAGCTGACAAAGCACGCCTACCGCTGGTATATCAGCCTGTACCCCGATATCAACCGGGTTTACGGGACATTGGGAGCGATACTGGCGCTGCTTTTCTGGTTCTACATCTCATCGCTGGTTTATGTCATGGCCGCCGAGACAGCCATGATCCGCAAGCGGCGGCGTGAATCCATGCCAAAGGCGATTACGGATCAGGCCTGACGGAGACCGGCGGCACGGGATTGACCGTCCGGCCGCCGCTGCGCCGCGGACTGCGGGTCAAACCGTTCGAGCCTTTCGGCCACCACTGTCACCACGCCGTACTCCTCGTTCACCCGTCCGCTGACCAGAAACGGCCCCGGCCCCAGGGCCAGCGCGCCGCATTTCCTGTAACAGCGGGGAAAAATCACCACCTCGAACGCTGCGGCCGGGTCATCCAGCGACAGAAACATCATCGCGCCGCTGTCCGTGCGAATGCGCTTGCAGGCAATCGGACGGCCGAGCACGCGGACTGTCCGGCCCGCGTGGGCGCGCAGTTCTCCGGCTCGCACGATACCCGGTAAGGGCGGGAACTGACCGCCAAGGGACAGCGGGTGCTCGCTGACCGTGAACCCGAAAATCTCATTCTCCAGCCGCAGACGTTCCCGGCGCGGGTACTCGGGAAGGCGCGGAACGACGCGCCGGACTGTCTCCAGGCTGTCGCCGCCCAGGGGCAGGCCGCCGCTGGAGCCGGCGGCGGCCTTGAGATGCCCGCGCTCGTAAAGAAGCTCCAGCCGCCAGAGAAGTTCCGGGCGGGTCAGCTCGAAACTGTCGAAAGCCCCGCATCGCACCAGGGTCTGCACCTCGGAGAACCCCGGCTCGACCCGCCGGCAGTAGTCGGCCAGCGAGGTGTAGAAACCCTCGCGCCTTCGTTCGCTCACCGTGCGCTCCATGGTCCCCCGGCTCAGGCCGGCCACCACGCTCAACCCCACCCGCACGCTGCCCGATGAGCCTGTATAATCGATGCCGCTGCGGTTGACATCCGGCGGGAGGATTGACAGCCCCATGCGACGCGCCTCCTCGATATAGGCCGAGGGGCCGTAGAACCCGCCGCCGTTGGACAGCACCGCGGCCATGAACTCGGCAGGGTAATGCACCTTGAGGAAAGCGCTCTGAAAGGAAATCCGGGCGTAGGAGGCGCTGTGCGCCTTGCAGAAAGCGTATCCGGCGAAACTGCGTATCTGCCGCCAGATCTCAGCCGCCACTGTCCGCTCCACGCCCCGTCCGGCCGCCGCCTCGATGAACTGCCGCTCCAGCGCCTCCATCGCCTCGCGCGAGCGCATCTTTCCGCTCATGGCGCGGCGCAGAAGGTCGGCCTGGCCCAGGCTCATCCCGGCGATGGCGTGCGCCACCCGGATCACGTCCTCCTGGTACACCATCACGCCGTAGGTTTCGCCCAGCAGCTCGCGCAGCTTCGGATGCAGGTATTCCACCGGGGCGCGCCCGCGGTGACGGTCCACGTACTGGGCCAGCATGCCGCTCTCGGCCACGCCGGGACGGATAACCGAGCTGGCCGCGGTCAATTCCTCGAACGTGCGCACGCGCAGCTTTTCCAGCAACTGGCGCATGGCCGGGCTTTCGATATAGAAACAGCCCATGGTGCGCCCGCGGGAGATCAGCCGCACCACCTCCGAGTCGGCGGCCAGGCGGTCGATGTCTTCCAGGTCCAGGCGATGGCCCGTGCGCGCCTCTACCTGACGGGCCACTTCCTCGTTCACCGAAAGGGCGCGCTGCGACAGAAGGTCGATCTTGACCAGTCCCAGTTCCTCGATCGGGAACATGTCGTACTGCGTGACCACGAACCCCTTGGCCGAGCGGGCCAGGGGCACGAGGTCGGTGAGCGGGAAAGGCGACACCACTATCCCCCCCGCGTGCATCGAGAGGTGGCGCGGAAAACCCGCCAGCCGCCGGGCCTGTGCGACCACCGTGCGCCAGGGTTCCTCGTCCAGCGGGAGGCTGCGGGTCTCGGGCCACTTGCGCGCCAGTTCCTCCGGCCCGGTCAGCGTGCGCCCGGGCATGATCCGGGTGAACCTGCCGATCTCGCCCGGCGGAAGGCCCATCGCCCTGGCGATCTCGCGGAAGGCCAGCCGGGCGCTGAAAGTGACATAGGTGCAGATCATGGCCACGCGGTCGGCGCCGTAGGTGCGGTACACGTATTCCAGCACCTCGTCACGCCGCCGCCAGGAAAAATCGAGGTCAATGTCCGGCGGAGAGTGGCGCTCCGGGTTCAGGAAGCGCTCGAAAAACAGGTTGTAGCGGATCGGGTCGACATCCGTGATGCCAAGTGCGTAAGCCACCAGGCTGTTGGCCGCAGAGCCGCGCCCAACCATGGGGATACGACGCCGCCGGGCGAAACGGGCGATGTCGGCCACCACCAGGAAATAGGGGCTGAAACCCTGGCGGTCGATAACTTCCAGCTCGTGGCGCAGACGTTCCAGCACGCGGGAGTTGAGTGGACGGTAGCGGCGGCAGGCCCCACGGAAAGCGCTCTTGAGCAGCAGCGAGTAGGCGCTCTCCCCGTCAGGCAGACGGAATTCCGGGAAAATCATCCCTCCGCCGGGCAGTTCCACCCGGCACTCGGAGGCCAGCCGGGCGGTGTTGGCCAGCGCCCCGGGCCAGGCGGCCAGACGCTGCTCCATCTCGGCGGCCGAAGCAAGAAATGCTCCAGCCGGAGCGCACTCGTCATTTCTCAGCGAACCGGTGGCGCGCCCCAGGTCCATGGCGCGCAGAAGGCAGTGCAGACCGTGGTCCTCCGGCCGCGCGAAAAACACCCCGCCCGTGGCCGCCAGAGGGACTGAAAGCTCCGCGGCGAGAGCCGCGGTATTCCTGAGCCGCGCCGCTGCCCCCTCGGCCCCGTCATGGCACAGTTCGGCGTACAGCATGCCAGCGGGAAGGGCCGAGGCCAGTTCGCGCAGAAGGCCGCTGTCGGCGCTCAGCACGAAAAAGCTTTCCGCCGCTCGCACCGCCTCGGCAGTCAGGGCCGCGGGCAGCGAAAAATCTCGCTCCAGGCGGCGTGCCGTGACCAGACGGCTCACCGCGGCGAACCCTTCGCGGTCGCGGGCCAGTACAAGCGCATCCGCTCCGGGAGCGCCACGTTCGAGCGAGGTGGTCAGCACCGCGCCGAACAGCGGGCGGATTCCCCGCTCTCGCGCTTTGCGTTGGAAAGGCACCGCGGCGAAAAGCCCGTTGGTGTCGGTCAGGGCCAGGCTGTCCATGCCGTGGGCCTGCGCCGCATCCAGCAATTCATCCAGGGTGGAGCCGCCGGACAGCAGCGAGAAATTGCTGTGACATCTGAGGTGCGTGAAAGCCACGGCTTCCGTCCCTTCCGGGGGATGCGCCCCCCGCCTGCCCGGCGCTGCCCGAAAGCTCGGTCCGTCTCACCCGCCGCCGGGCGTATGTCCGGCGCCGGCGTCACTTTCTGAAGTGACTGTCCAGGAAGGTCCTGAGCGCCAGGGTGGTCGGCTCGAAATAAGGCTGAAAACTCATCCAGGTGTGGCCCGCGCCTTTTTCGGTGTACAGTTCGGCCTCCACCCCGGCGGCTTTCAGCGCCGCGATAAAGCGCTCTGTCTGGGCGTACGGCACGGTCTTGTCCTGGTCCCCGTGCAACAGCAGCATGGGCGGGTCGGTCTTGTCCAGCCAGGTGGCGGGCGTGGCCAGACGGTACTGTTCCGGGACCTCGGCGCTGCTTCCGCCCAGGAACTTCCGGACCGACTCGCCCTCGAAACCGATCAGCTCGCTGGCCGGGTTGAACGCCGCCACAAGCTGCACCCGGCTCGAATATTCGTTCCAGCCGCCGTTGCCCTCCAGTTCCGCCGCGCCGCCGCTCGCCCCCAGAAGAAGCGCCAGGTGCCCTCCGGCCGATTCCCCGCTGGCCGCGATGCGCTCCGGGTCGACATGGTATTCTTTCGCCCCCACGGCCCGCAACCAGCGCACCGCGCACTTGCAGTCCTCGATGGCGGCCGGGAAGCGCGCCTCGCCAGAAAGGCGATAATCGATGCAGACGCAGACATAACCATTGGCCGCCAGGTACATCGCCTGGCGCGAGAACTGGCCCGGATGCCCGGCGCGCCAGCCGCCGCCGTGAATGAACACCACCGCGGGGAAAGGCCCCTCGCCCCGCTCGGGCTGGTAGAGGTCCAGGCGGAGCTCCCGGCCGCCTGCGTTGCCGTAGACCAGGCCCTCCTCCATGTAGGCGGCCTGCCCCAGGGCCTTGAGGAAATCGTCCGGGAACGCGTCCCGGCTGAAAGAAAAGATCAGAAGCAGAACGGTGGCTGCTGTCGCCCCTTTTTTCATCTCTCCTCCGGTAAGAGCGGAACTGGAACCCTGCATGAACGCCGCGGCAGTCATTTGAAATGCCGGTCCAGGAAACGGGCCAGAGTCTCGGCCGTGGGCGTGAAATAAGGCATCTGGCTGTACCAGGTGTGCCCGGCGCCCTTTTCGGTGTAAAGCTCGGCCTCAACTCCGGCGGCCCTGAGCGCCTCGACAAAGCGCTGCGCCTGTACATACGGCACTATCGTGTCCGCGTCACCGTGCAGAAGCAGCATGGGCGGATCGGACCTGTCCAGCCAGGTGGCCGGGGTGGCCATGCGGTACTGGTCCGGGACCTGGGCGCGGGTCCCCCCCAGGAACGCCAGGATCGATTCGTTCTCATACCCCGCGAACTCGCAGGCCGGGTTGAACGCCGCCACAAGCTGCACCCGGCTCGAATACTCGCTCCAGCCGCCGCTGCCCTCCAGCTCCGCAACGCCGCCGCTCGCGCCGGTCAGAAGAGCCAGGTGCCCGCCGGCGGAACTCCCGGAAACCGCTATCCGCTCCGGATCGACACGGTAATTTTTCGTTCCCACGGCCCGCATCCAGCGCACCGCGCACTTGCAGTCCTCAATGGCGGCGGGGAAACTCGCCTCGCCGGAAAGACGGTACTCGATGCAGGCGCAGACATAGCCGCGGGTGGCCAGGTACATGGCCTGGCGCGAGAGCTGCCCCCGCTGGCCGGAACGCCAGCCCCCGCCGTGGATGAACACCACCGCCGGGTAAGGGCCGCCACCGCCCGAGGGGCGATAGAGGTCCAGCCGCAGCTCTCTCCCGCCGCCGACACCGTAAACCACTCCGGATTCCATGGAAGCGGCTTTGCCCAGGGTGTCCAGAAAATCATCCGGCAAGGCGCGTCCGGATACGACAAAAACCAGCGCGAGGACAGTCAGAGTAACGGCCCTGAATTTCATGGTCCCTCCATAGTCACCGGATTACCGCCAGCCCGGCTTGCGCCGGGAAAATACCGCATCCGGATGAATATTACGTCCGTCACCCCGCGAAAGCACGTTTTATCTTCCGCGCGGCGCGGAGAAAACCGGCCGCTTTCGCACTGGCGCCCGCCTCCCGCCTCTCCGCTCAGGCGCCCCAGAGGTGCATGGTGTTGACCGGCTGTCCCTGAAGCTTCAGATAGTAGAACAACTGCGCCTTGTGCAGGTTCAGATGATGCACCATCTGCAGAAAACGGTGGCCCAGCACCATCTCGTGCTCATCCCAGGGCGCCTTGGCAATCTGTGTTGAAAGCTGCTCCTCGCTGCATTTGTCCAGTGTTCTGAACGCGGTGACTTTGTCCTCAGCCAGCTTGGCTTTCGCCTCTTTCACGCTGCCGACCGCGGGCAGTTTTTCCGCGGGGGGCAACATCTCCTCGGGCGGGATACTGGCCGGGTCCATGCCCTCGGGCAGCCCCCAGTCACCGGTGGCGAAACCGTGCATCCCGGCCCCGCAGCCGTTGGTCAGGTGCATCAGCAGTTGTCCCGTGGTCATCCAGTTGTTTTCCTTAGAGGGTTTCCAGTCCAGGCTGCCGCCCTCCGCCAGATCCATCAGTCCCTCGGTGGTGCTGTAGGCGCCATCCAGCTCGATCCTGAGCATTTCTTTCCACTGCATAAGTTCCCCCTTCCTTACCACGATTGTGATTGGTCCATCCCCCGGAACCGCACAATCATTTCCGGGGCTTACAAAAGCACGTTCTATTTTCCGCCGGGGTAAGGCGAAAACTGGTCGGCCACGGCCCACCAGCGGCCGCCCTCGCGCGCCAGGACAAACATGTCCCGCCCGGCTGACTCCACTGTCCGCCCGTCATGGGTCTCCCAGCTCATATCATAATAATACGTGATCACCGCCACGCTTCCCCCGCCCCAGAGCTGCACTTTTTCGCCATGCGTGCGCCAGGATTTGATACTGACCGCTCCGGCGAACCCGCTCCAGCCCTGGATGCATGCCGCGGCGCCCTCGCGCCGTTCCCGGTCCGCCGGCGTTATCGCCACCATCTCCGGGTGGAAAAACCGGGCCAGGCGTTCCGGGGCGCGCTCCACGGTCCAGGCACGGTTCAGCGCCTCCAGGGTTTCCAGGGCTTCCGCCTCCAGCCGTCTGCGATCCATGCTCACACCGTCTCCTTTCGGTCCGCCGGGAAATCCCGGCCCGGCGAAGGCCGCGAGTGTAAATAGTCTGTGCACACCCAGTACATCCATGCGTGCTTCCCTTTCCGGTTATGCCCCGCCCCAGGGGCCGCCGGGAACCTCACCCGGCGCGCCGGGCCTGGCCCGTGTCTCGTCCCTTGCGCACGGCCTCGAAACCGTACTTGTCACGCAGATCGTCCACCGCGCGGTAGAACCGCATCCGCCGCAGAAGGTCCGGACGGAACAGGTCAAGCTGGCCCTCCTGTGGCCGCATTTTCGACAGGCTTATCCCGAGCAGGCGCACACGTACGCGCCGCTCCAGCAGCGGAAGCATCAGTTCCAGGGCGCGCTCGAAAATCTCCTGGTCTGCGCTGGTCCCGGCGCAGCCGGACCAGGCCCGCGTGACTGTCTTGAAATCGGCGTAGCGCAGACGCAGGGTGACCGTGCGGCCCAGCAGGTCCAGCGCCCGCGCGCGCCGCCCGACCTTCTCGGCCAGGCGGTAAAGCACTCCCTCCAGGAAACGCCGGTCCACCGTGTCCTGGCTGAACGTGACCGAATGCCCGACCGACTTGGGCGGCCCGCTTTCCGTCTCCACGCTCAATCCTCCGCGGGCGCGCGCCATGTCGTACAGCCATTGCCCGGCGCTGCCGAACACCCGCGCCAGCAAATCCGCGTCAAGCTCGCGCAACTCGGCCACGGTATGAAGGCCCATGCGGGCCAGGTGCTCACGCAGGTGCGGCCCTACCCCCGGCACGTCCCCCAGCGGCAGCGAGGCCATGAAATCCTGCTCGTGCCCCGGCAGGACCCGCAGCAGCCCCGAGGGCTTGGCCTTCTTCGAGGCTATCTTTGCCAGCAGCCTGTTGCCGGCGATCCCGGCCGAGACATCGATATGGAAAGTTTCCCTTATCTGGCGGATGATCCGGTCCACTGTCTCCAGCACCGGGCCGTAACAGCGGTCGAAACCGGTCAGGTCGAGATAGGCCTCGTCGATCGAGGCGGCCTCGACCAGGGGGGTCCAGGAGCGCAGTATCTCGCGGATGCCGCGCGAGACCCGCGCGTACAGATGGTGGTTGCCCGGCAGGAAAACGGCCTGCGGACAGAGACGCCGCGCCTGCGCCGCGGGCATGGCCGAAAAGACCCCATACTGCCGGGCCTCGTAGGAGGCCGCGGCCACCACCCCGCGAGTCCCATCCACCGCGCCGACCACCACCGGACGGCCCAGAAGGGAACTGTCACGGGCGCGCTCCACGGAGACGAAAAAAGCATCCATGTCGATATGCACGATATTGCGGTCCACGCCAGTCGCTCCGAATAAACCCGGTCCGGACAAACCGGCCGGACATCCGCGAGAGTGCGGGCGCCCGGCCGGACATTACAAGGCAGCCGCCGGAGAATCCTTCAGGGACGGGCCACGGCGGGCGTGAACATACGGAACGCGCGGCGGCAGCGCGAGGCGAGGCCGCTGTCCCGCTCCGTCTGAGACTCCGCGAAACGCTGATCCAGCACCACCAGCATGCACCGCTCGGAACGCCCCTTGCGAATCACGCCGAACGCCATCAACCGGTTGCCTTTCATCCTCTCCTCCTCGCTCTGCGCCGGGACGCCGTCCCGGCCGGGTTGTACATCTGTCACGTGTCTATCTGAAATTTTCAGTATTTGCGGAGCACGCCGATCACCACGCCCTGAAGGCTGAACTCGCCATCGCGCACGAAGATCGGCGACATGTTGACATTGGCAGGCTGAAGACGCACCCCGTCCTTCTCGCGGTAAAAACGCTTCAGCGTGACCTCCTCGGCGCCGATCAGGGCCACCACTATCTGACCGTCGCTGGCGTCCTGACGGTTCTCCACGATCACGTAGTCCCCGTCGCGTATCTGCTCGTCGATCATCGAGTCGCCGCAGACACGTAGCACATAGGTCCTGCCCTTACCGGCCAGGAACGACGGCACATCCATGCTTTCGGGCGTGGGCAGCGCCTGTATCGGCCGCCCGGCGGCGATCCGGCCGAGAAGCGGCAGCGTCACCGCTCCGGCCTCGCTGACCGTGTCTGTTTCGCTCTCGTGCGCCCCACACAACTCTATCGCGCGGCTGCGGTTAGAGTCGCGGCGGATCAGCCCCTTCTCCTCCAGGTTCTGAAGGTGCTTGTGCACAGTGGCCGGGGAGTTCAGGCCGAAACGGCGGCCGATCTCCCCCAGGCTGGGCGCGTAGCCGCGGGCGGAGATATGTTCGCTGATGAAATCCAGTATCTCTTTCTGTCTGCGAGTCAGGTACATGCCGCCTCCTGATATTCATACCACCGTCTGGTTGCGAAAACCGGGCGTCTAATCCGCGCAAGCACTTTCTGCGCCACGAGTTCCAGATCAGTCTCATCCGCGCCGGCGCCCTGAAAAAATCCGTCTTGCGCGGCCCCAGGGCGAACATTTAGCGAAAACTGATTTATTCTAAGCGAACAAAAAGCGAAAGTCAAGAAAAAATTGCAGAAAAAATTATCAGAAAGCGCTTGAAAAATTCGTCCAAAGCTGATTAAATTCAGATTGTGTAGTTATCGATACGCTGGCAGCCCGGCCGGAAGCCTCTTCTAACGGGTGAAAACAGCCACGGTTCCCAGCCGGGCGTGCGCTGTCCGCGTGAGCCCGGGTTGCTGTAGACCGGGTCGCAGGCAGACTCAGATTGTTTCCATGTGCAGGAACGTCAACTATCTACGATGGATGAACGATGAGCGGAAACCGAGAAGAAAACAGCCGGGAAAGCTCGGCCGAGCGCCGCAAGCGGTTCGGCGAATTCCTGGTGGACAAGGGCCTGATCCAGCCCGAGCAGCGCGATGAGGCGCTGACCATCCAGGAGGCGATCTACCAGCGTCTGGGGTCCCTGGCCGCGGTCGAGGATATGATCTCGGTCACCGAACTGTATGACATCCTGGATGAGCAGAAATACACCGGCGCGATGTTCGGCGAGACGGCCAAGAGGATGAAGCTGCTGGACGAAAGCCAGCTTGGCGAACTTCTGAACATCCAGGAAAAAGTGCGCATGAAACTGGGCGAGATCCTGGTCGGCCTGTTCTACCTTCAGCGCAACACGATGGAAGCGGCCCTCGAAAATTTCTGGAAGGAAGAGGGCGAACCGGACTGAGCCTCAGCCGGATAATCCGCGACGGCGACACACATCTCTGATGCCGGGGCTGCACTGCCATCATGGTGCGGCCCCTTGAACCATGTTGATCCATCTCCTGTCATCGCTTACCAGACTGAAACTCACCTTCCCGCACACCGTAAAGGGACCGGAAATGAAACCTGCCGCCTCAATTGCCGCCCTGCTGCTCTCAGTCCTTTTGTTTTCCACGAAACCGCTGTGCGGCTATGATCTTTCAAAAGACAAGGTGCAGTATGTGGCGGTCACCTCGCACCTCGACACCCAGTGGCTCTGGACTATCCGCAATACGATAGATTCCTACCTGCCGCTGACCGCTTTCCGTAATTTCTATCTCTTTGAAAAATACCCGCAATATGTTTTCAACTTCGAGGCCGCCTACCACTACATGCTGTTCAAGCAGTACTATCCCGACCATTATGCCGACATAAAGCGGTACATGGAAAAAGGCAACTGGAAACTGGCCGGCGGGATGCTCGTTGCCTGCGATGTCAACGTGCCGTCGCCGGAATCGCTCGTACGCCAGTTCCTTTACGGCAACGGCTTTTTCAAGGAGGAGTTCGGCCGGAAAGCGGTCGATGTCTTTCTGCCCGACTGCTTCGGGTTCGGCATGGTGCTGCCCACGGTGGGTGCGCATTGCGGGATGATCGGCTTTTCCACACAGAAAATCTACTGCCCCTGGCTGCCCCAACCCTCCGGCGCTTATCCCAAACCCTTCGACATCGGCCTGTGGGAGGGTGTAGACGGGTCATCGCTCATAGCCGCGGTCAATCCCGGAGCCTACACCGATCCCTGGACCATCTACCCGGAGCAGATTGACGCCCTGGGCCGGACCACCGGCATATACGCCTCCTACGACTACATGGGAGTGGGCGATATCGGCGGCGGCTGCTGCTGCGGACAGCGCGGCGACTGCTCCGAGAAGGACGTTGTCTCCCTTTTCGAGCGGATCGCGCGCAACGATCAGGAAGAGATAAAGGTAGTGCTGGCCCCCTCGGACCAGATATTCAAGGACATTATCGCCGCCGGGCTGCGGGACAAGCTGGTCAGATACCGGGGAGAATTTCTGGCCCGCGAGCACGGAACGGGCACCTACACGTCCAGGGCCCAGATGAAGCTGAAAAACCGTCAGAACGAGCTGTTAGGGTTCTCCAGCGAGATGGCCTCGGTGCTGGCCGGACAACTGGCCGGCAAGCCCTACCCGGCCCAGCGGATCAAGGACGCCTGGATCAGGTTCCTCTGGCACCAGTTCCACGATGACCTGCCCGGCACAAGCATCCCGGTTGTCTACCAGAGGTATTCGCTGCCGGATGAGGACGCGGCGATCGAGCAGTTCACGGCCATCCGTCAGGAGGGCCTGGAAGCCCTGACCGCGAAAATGGACACCCGGAGCGCCGGAACAGCCCTGATGGTGTTCAATCCGTTGAGCGTCCAGCGGCAGGAGCCGGTGCTGGCGCAGGTGGAATTCCCGGACGGGCAAGCCCCGGAATTCGTGCGGGTCTATGGTCCGGACGGCAAGGAAGTTCTTTCTCAGGTGCTGGAGCGCAACGGAAAGCAGTTGAGCATCGCTTTCATGGCCGCGACCCCGGCCTGCGGCGCGGCCGTGTACGATGTCCGCGCGGCGGAAACCCCGTGCGGCCTGCCCTCCGCGCTAAAGGCCAGCCAGAGCGGCCTGGCCAACGCCAGCCTGGAAGTGAAGCTCGACGGCAACGGCGACATAGTCTCGATCCGGGACATTCGCACCGGCCGTGAGACGCTCTCCGGCCCGATGCAACTCGAGCTTCTGCCCGACAGCCCGAACGACTACCCGCAGTGGGAAATCCGCTATGAGGATATAATGGCCCCGCCGCGGACAGTTGCAGGCCCGGCGAAAGTGACAGTGATCGAGCAGGGACCCGTGCGCGCCACCCTGCGGGTTGAGCGCAAATCAGGCGGTTCGGTGTTCGTCCAGGATATCCATCTGACCGCCGCGGGGCGGAGAGTGGACGTGGAAAACCGGATCGACTGGCAGGAGCGCAAAACTCTGCTCAAGGCCGGGTTCCCGCTGAAAGCCGCCAACCCGAAAGCGGTGTACGACCTGGGACTCGGCACGATCGAGCGGGGTGACAACACCGCCAACCTGTACGAGGCGCCGGCCCAGCAGTGGGCGGAAATCACCGACAGCTCCGGCGGTTTCGGAGCGGCGGTGCTGAACGACTGCAAGTACGGCTGGGACAAGCCCTCCGGTGACAAGCTGCGCCTTACGCTTATCCACACCCCGGAGACCAGGCCGGAACTGCAGGGGAGCGATATCGGCGATGAAACCCTGGACACGGGAATGAACCGGGTGACCTACTCTGTCTACCCGCACGCCGGAGACTGGCGCAAGGCCGGGGTGGTCTGGGAAGCGGCCTGTCTCAACCAGCCGCTTACCGCGATGCAGACTGTCATCCACGCAGGGACGCTGGGCAAATCGGTGGGTTTCTTCAGGATCAGCGACCCGGCAGTGGCGCTGATGGCGCTCAAGCAGGCGGAAAGCGGCGACAGGCTGGTGCTGCGGGTGCGCGAGCTGAACGGGGCGGCGGCCCGGCGGGTGAGTTGCGCTTTTCCAGGTAGCAAAATAACTCAGGCTTCCGAGCTGAACGGGATCGAGGAGCAGACCGGCCCGGCCAGCAGCAAAGGCGGCGAGCTGAGTTTCGAGATCGGCCCGTACCAGGTGAAGACTTTCTCCGTGGCGCTGGAGGCGTCGCGCTGAAATAATGGCTGCGGGGCTGTCTCGAAAGTAGAGGCGGCCCCATGTGGCCGCCCGGGCGCAACCGCGGGTGTTCTGGATAACCTTGGCAAGGAGGTAAAAAGACGCTTGTGGAACTATAGTTGCGTTTTCAGGTGCGCCCGAACCAGATAACAATTTTGCAGAAACGAGCATCATTTTTAATAATCGCCAAATTTGCCTTGTGCAGCGTCTCCTTCTGGAGAATATGAAAAAACTTTTCGGGTTCACAGCCGGGAGCCGGGTCAAAATATGCAAATACTGGAAGCTGCCATAACTGTTGATGAGCTAAGAAAAATCGCCGAAGCCACTTTTGGGGATATTGTTAAAGCGGTGGTTGATACTGACCGGCAATTGATCGCTCTCGACGCAGAGCTTCATTCAGATCTGGAGGCCATGCTGCTGGGAAATGGTTCAGAACAAAACAGCCTTTGGGGAATAAATTTATATCCAGATTTGACAGATGAGGATTTTATCGAGTTTGACTCACTGATCAATATTCGCCCGTCTCAGGGCAACAAAACAAGAAGTGTGGACTCAAAAGACATTCAGAAAAAAATCCGGACCATTGTCAACAGATGGATAAGACATTGAACACTCAGCATAAAGAACTGGCTATGGGACGCTGGGAGAAATTGTCCTTTTGCGAACAGATGGCCAATGTGGGGAGTGAAGTAAGCCGCGCGTTCAACTGGCGTAAAAAAGGCAAGGACACTCTTGCGGAAAACGCCGTCAACCGGGCCCTCGAACTGCTGGATCTCACGATCGGGACGGTCAGGCAGCCTTCCCGTCTGAAAGAACTGTTGAGAGCCAGGGAATGTCTGGTAGATTATTTTTACGGTTCCAATGAATATCTTTCTTCCGAACAACTGTTGCGTAGGTATTTCGACATCTTTGCCTTCGCACTAAGGAGAAAAACTTAGAAACCAGGATGATAAAGAAGAATAGATACCGGGACACCGAATCTAAACTGCTCATTCCGGATGACCGGATATGGATCTTAAGGCTACCCCCCGGAAAGAACTAACCTCCTCGTATTCGTTGAAAACAGAAACAACTTAAAAACCGCTACTGACGGGCATTGGCAGATAGCTGGAAGTGGCGGCCGTTCCTCCCCCCTTGACAAGGGGGGACTGAGGGGGATTTGATCCAGTAAATCAACACGCCTAATAACCTCAGAGAGTTCGTGCCGGGCGTCGAGCGGTTGGAAATCAACTCAATATTAAAAAAGCGGAGGGGCTGCCCCCACATCAGGGACAGTCCCTCTGTTTATACAACTGATAAAATGCCGACCTCTTTCTACAGCAGACTGCGGGTCTTCATCGCCTTGTAGATGCGCTCGACCGCGATATCGCAGGCCGCCTGGGTGAAACTGCCGCTCTTGTCCTTGCGGGCCAGCATCTCGCCGAACATGTTGTCAAAGCTGGTGCGCAGGAACGCTAACACGTCATCCCGCGTGTAGCGCGCCCCGCCCAGGCCCTGGCGGTACTCCAGGTAGCTGGCGATCACGCCGCCCGAGTTGACATAGTTATCGGGTATAACCACCACGCCCCGTTTTTTAAGGCGGAGGAATGCCCCCCAGGTGACCGGCATGTTGGCCGCTTCCATCACGGCCAGTTTCGCTCCCAGGGTGTCGCAGTTTTCCTCGTTCACCACATGCCCATCCGCCGCCGGGACCAGGATATCGACCGGCAGAGCGAACATTCCCTTGTTGTCTATCGTATGCTTGTCGTCAAAGCCTTTCACTGTCCGGTTCTTCAGGGTATACTCCATCAGGGCCGGGATGTCGATCCCGCTCTTCACATGAACTCCGCCATACAGGTCGGTCACCGCCACCACCTTGCAGCCCGCCTCGTGCAGGTACATGGCGGCATAGCTGCCCACGTTGCCGAAACCCTGGATCGACACCGTGATCTTCTTGGGGTCCTTGCCGATCAGGTCCAGGTACTTGAGCGTGGCGTAGGCCGTGCCGAAACCGGTGGCCTCGCGGCGGCCGGGGAGCCAGCCCTCGATCCCCTCGGGCTTGGCCGTGACCACAGCCGGGTCGTGCGTGCGGTTGTAGAACAGCATCATCTCGCGGCCCGAGCTGCCCATATCCGGGGCCGGGATGTATATCCGGGTGAGGTTGCGCTCCACGAAATGGTCGACGAACTCTTTCATGATATGGTCCTTGAGCCTGTCGACGAATTCGAAGAAAGACAGCTTGACCTTGTCCTTCATCCGGGCGTAGAGCTTATCGAAATCCACCCGGATGCCGCTCTTGCCGCCGCCAAGCTCAAGGTCGGCCAGCGCGGTCTTCAGGGTCATCAGACGCGCCAGCTCGGTGGTCTCCCAGATGTTTACATCCGGGGCGATGCGGATGCCGCCCTTGTACGGGCCGCGGGCGCGGTTGTGCAGCACGATCCCGGAACTTATGTTTATTATCTCGCCCTCCACCTCCACCGGCAGCCGCTGGTAGATGAAAGTGTAGGGCTTCTCTATCTGCTCCAGGTCATTCGCCGAGATGCCAAGACGTCCGGCGCTGTCGCGCATCAACCGCGCGGAACGGTTCTCCGGCTCCTTGCTGCAGATGAACCTCTCCAACGACTTGGAATAACTCTTTTCCTCCTGCATCAGCGCTCCTCCATTCTCCCGGCTCTTCCAGCCGGGAATGCAGGTAACACAGGCTCCTGGTTCAACGTCTCGCTAACACTCGATAACGGTCAAGCAGCAATTTCAAAGCAAGCATCTCGCCCGGCTTTACAGCTCAATCACAGGACATCCATGATCCGGATCAGGTGCACCGGCGCGAGGACCACCGGTTCCTTGTCAATCTGTTTCACCGCTTCAGTGACGGCGCCCATGGCCGTCCGGTGGGTGATTATCACCAGAGGCACGCCGTGACGGGGATCATTTTCCGATTCCTTCTGCACCACCGAGGCGATCGAGATTCCATGCCCGGCCAGGGTCGCGCTGATCCGGGCGAACACGCCCGGCTGGTCCTTGACGTTCACCCGAAGGTAGAACCGCCCGGAAACCTCCTCGCGGGCCAGCACCGGAAGGTCGGAACGCATTTCGTTGTAGCTGGTGCGTATCCTGCGGTCCTCGGAAAGGCTGAACAGATCGCTGATCACCGCACCGGCAGTGGGCATCATCCCCGCCCCCTTGCCGATATAGGTATGTTCATGGTGCGCCCATGAATTGACCATGATCGCGTTGAACTCGTTGCGCACCTGGGCCATGATCGACTCGGCCGGAATGAGCGTCGGGCCGACCCACACCGCCAGGCGCCCGTCCTCCCGGCTGGCGCGGGCCAGGAGCTTTATCCTGAATCCCATCTCGCCCGCCGCCTGGACATCCACGTTGCTCACGCCGGTGATTCCCTGCAGGTCGATGCTCTCGGGCAGCACGCGCGTGCGGAACGCCTTGCGCACGAGGATCGAAAGTTTCTGCGCCGTATCCATACCGCTGATATCGAGCGTCGGGTCCGCCTCGGCGAAGCCTTTCTTCTGGGCCTCCACCACCGCCTGCTTGCAGGTGAGACCGGGATTTTGTTCCATGCGGGTCAGGATGTAGTTGCAGGTGCCGTTGAGAATGGCGCTGATCGAGAGTATCTCATCCGCCACCAGTTCCTCGCGCAGGACCTTGATTATCGGCACGCCGCCGGCCACGCTGGCCTCGAACAGAAGGCGCGCGCCGCTGGCCGCCGCTATCTCGGCAAGCTCATCGCCGTAATGCGACATCAGATACTTGTTCGCCGTAATCACATCCTTGCCCGCAGCCAGCGCGGTCTCGACCAGGGTCTTGGCCGCGCCTATCCCGCCGATCAGCTCTATGATCACGTCTATCTCGGGATCCTTGACCACCGATTCGGCATCACGGGTAAGCAGGACCGGATCGCAGGGCACCTCGCGCGGGCGCTCAAGGTCCAGGTCCGCCACTTTGACCAACTCAACCCGTTTGCATATCTCGAGATCGCCGCGGGTGAGCATCCGGATCACTCCGGAGCCTATCGTCCCATAGCCCAGCAGCCCCACTCTAAGCTTTTTCGACATCTATCCTCCACCTTGAACAACCCTGTCCGCCACTCAAAAATAGATACACACTTTATTTTGATATAGTTATCGAGTTGAGACTGTATATTTATTGCTCAGTTATTACTTTAAGACCGCTGATGTTCACAAAATCTTTAGCATTGTGTGTTACTATCGGCACTCCATGTCGAACAGCACACGCGGCAATCCACGCATCATGGAACGAGATCGGCAAACCTTGGCGCTGTCGTTCTACAACTATTTTGCCAAAAGTCTTTGCAATTTCATGATCATACGGGACAACAACATAATTACGAATCGCGTTTTCTAGCATTTTCCGTTTTTCCATGCCCCAATTTCTATTCTCTGCACCATAGTACAATTCGCCTACAGTCACAAAAGATACAGCTACAAGACGGTTATCAATATGTTTTACATACGCCTTTGCTTCTTTTGTTCCTTTCATAATATAACTAACCACATTTGTATCAACCATTACTTTTGTGGCAGCCATATATCGTTACCTCACTATACTTTGTTGGCGTAGTTCGTGGATTGATTCCTCGAAACCATCGTCAACCTCGCCGGGCCAAGAATTAAAGAGCGACTCTATATTAGACAATGGTGTCACTCCTTGAGCAAAAGCTAACTCATCCATGCTCAAAGAGGTCCAAAAATTAGATGGCAAAGGTTTCCCCGAAGGAAGCAAATCGACGGCGACTTCATTCTTATCATCTAACTTCTTAATGTCTCTTATTTTAATGCTGGTGATTCTGCCTGATAAAGGATCTTCTATAGCTTCTCCAATGATTCTTACAAACTTAGTTATATCATCCAGAACCTCCTCCTTCTGCTCTTCATCAAAAAGACAAATAACTGGTTCGCCTACAGAAGGATGTATTCTACATCTCGTGCCGTGTTCTTTGAAATCGGCCATCAGTAACCGCCCTTCTATTGTGCGAGTATTAACCGATGGACCTTTAATGCGGTTTTGAATATTTTGGTATCCTATACAATCGATCTTTGTAGAAATAGGAATATCTCGATGATTCAGTGTTATTTCAATTTGATTCACATCGTCCTCAAGCAATACTCCTAAGTCTCTCCAAGCCATTAAAACACCAGTATCAAATCCATGCGGCATACTGCTTCCAGAACCCTGAACTTCATTCAAGCCATTTATTGAATACTCTATTGTAGACAATCCAATATCCAATTCTGGAAAATTGGGTTGACTCTGTTTCCTGTCAAAACCAAGAACTGTTGAAGGGCTTCCATGTGTTAACTGGACCAATTCCAATGACAATTCTTCTTTAAGACGCTTCCCCTTGGAACCCTTACGTGTACTATCCGTTTCGCCTTGAAGAACTTGCCCACATCTTAAAAAAGCCTTGTTAAGGCTCTCAAGCAATCTCAGTAGATGAGAAACACCAATTCTACCTGATCCAATTGCCTTTCCCTCAAGTTTTACGGAAATAAGCGGTTTAGAGGTATTCATAATTCACCTCCCTTCAAACAGGTTTCGACTGATGCTATTTACCCAGCTCGCGCGAGCGCTCGGCAGCGGCCAGCACCGCGCTGATTACGGCGTCCCTGAAACTTTTGGCCTCCAGCACGTGCAGCCCGGCCGCGGTTGTGCCGCCGGGCGTGGTGACTGCATCGCGCAACGCCGCCGGATGTACATTCTCATCCGCCGCCAGCATGGCGGCCGCTCCATGAAGGGTCTGCACGGCCAGGCGTCGCGCCGCGGGATGCGGGATTCCGGCTTTCACTCCGCCCGCGATCAGGGCCTCGGCGAACATGAACACCCACGCCGGGCCGCTTCCGGACAGGCCTGTCACCGCATCCAGAAGGCTCTCCGGCAGCTCGACCGCCGCACCCGCCGCGCCCAGGATTCTGCCAGCCGCAGCCATATGCTCCGGCCGGGCGAAACGCCCCCCGGCATACGCTGTAGCCGACTGTCCGAGCGTGGCCGCTATATTGGGCATCGCGCGCACCACCGGTGTGCGGTCAGGGACCTCCGCCTCGATACGGGCCAGGGTCACCCCGGCCGCAATCGAGATCACAAGCTTACCCGGCCCGAGCGAGTCTTTCATCTGCCCGAGCACCCCGGACACCAGGTGCGGCTTGACGCAGACCAGTATCACCCCGCAGCGAGCGGACAGTTCAGAGAGTTCGGCCGGCTTCACGCCGAGACGGCTTTCCAGGCTGGCCAGACGGGCCTTGTCCGTTTCCGCCACCCAGGCCGCGGACGGAGTAAACAATCCAGCCTTCAGCACTCCCTCAAGAAGCGCGCCGCCCATCTTGCCCGCACCGGCAAAGCCGATACCGGTGATGTTATCCATTCAATACCTCCGGCTTGATTTCAGGAGATAAAATAACATTCCTCCATACCCCGCGGCAAGCTTCCCAGATTTCCAGGACTCAGTCAGGAGTACGGTGAGGAGTCAGTCACCTTCCATGATAGCCCGCAAGGCGGCCCAGGTTATATTCTGTCCGGTCTGAACCAGGACTACGTTCTTTCCGGCGAGACTGGCCTTTATCTTGAGCGCCGCGGCCAGCGGAACAGCTCCGGCCGGTTCCACGAGATTGTGGGTCGCGGGAATCCACTCCCGCACCGCGGCTTTTATTTCCGCCTCGCTCACCGTGACCATCTCATCCACCCTTCGGCGCATGATCTCAAGGGTCATATCGGCGGGAATGCGTGTGGCGAGTCCATCAGCTATGGTATCCGCGCTGTCCGTGGTGACAGTTCCACCGCTGCGCCAGCTTTCGGCCACGGCGGCGGCGTTGGCCGCCTGCACTCCCACCAGGCGGGTCTTCCGTCCCAGGCCCTCACTGGCGACGCACACTCCTGACAGTCCGCTGCCCAGGCCTATCGGGACTATTATAACATCCGCATCCGGAAGGTCCTCATATATTTCGAGCGCATAAGTCCCCACGCCAGCGATCAGTTTTGGCTCATTGGCCGAGTGCACGTAACGGTAACCGTACAGCGAGGTCAACTCCTCGGTTTTTCCGCGCGCTTCATCGAAGTCCCGCCCATGCTCGACCAGCTCAGCTCCAAGAAGACGCATGGCCCCGTTCTTGTCCGGATTGTTGCCGTGCGGGACAACAATCACCACCCGCACTCCGAACAACCGTCCGGCATACGCCAGCGACTGGCCGTGGTTGCCGCGGGTCACCCCGATGATGCCGCGCCTTTTCTGATCCTCCGGAAGCGTCGCCACCAGGTTGACCCCGCCGCGCACCTTGAAAGCGCCCACCAGATGGTGGTTCTCGTGCTTCACATAAATACGCGTCCCGAGTATGCGCTCCAGTGCCGGGTGCGCGAACAGCGGCGTACGGCTGACATACGGTTTAATCACCTCGCGGGCAGCGAGGATATCCTTTAATGTCACATCCTGCACAGGCATCGGCTTCCGTTCTCAACAGGATTGGTGTTGACCGGAGACTGAGACTCCCCATAATTACGGCGCTGCGGCGCCGAATCACCCTGAAACGAGCTTTTTATCAAACAATAAAAGCGTGTAGGGGCGGATTGAAAACCCGCCCCTACAAATTAAACATGATTTCATATTATTTAGCGCATCCGGACGCCTAAAGCAAGGAAAAGCCGCCGGTCCGGACTCAGAGCCCCAGAATCTCGTCGATTGCGCCCAGAACTTCCTCGATGTCCAGCATGGTAAGCTGCCCCATGTGGGCGATGCGGAAAGTCTTGTCTTTCAGGTCGCCGTAACCGTTGGAAATGACCAGATTACGCTCGGCCAGCTTTTTGTTCAGGTCCGAGATGCTGATATTGCGCGTATTGTCGATACAGGTCAGCGTATTCGACCAGTAGCCTTTCTCGGTGAAGACGCGGAAATGCTTTTCCGCCCAGGCGCGCACCTTCTCGGCCATCTGGATATGACGCTGCCAGCGGTTCTCCAGGCCCTCGGCCATGATTATCTCCATCTGCTTGCGCAGGGCGAACAGATGCGGGATCGAGGGGGTGATATGCGTCTGGTTCTTGACCAGGTTCTTCTCCACGGCGATGAAGTCGAAATAGAAGCCGCGGTTCTCGACAGTGCGCGCTTTCTCCAGCGCGCGCGGGCTGATCGCCGCCACCGAGAAACCAGCAGGCAGGGCAAACGCCTTCTGGCTGCTGGCGAAGGCAACATCCACTCCCAGACGGTCGATTTCCAGCTTAACACCGCCCATGGAGCTGACCATGTCCACGAGGATGCTTATCTCCGGGTATTTCGCCTTCATCATGTCGGCGATGCCGTAAATGTCGCTCATCGCGGCAGTGGCGGTCTCGTTATGCACGATGGTGATTGCGTCCACACCCTTGTTCTGGCTCAGGGCCTTGTCGACCATGTCGGCGTTGAAACCGCGCCCCGGCTCTATCTCCACCGCGACCGCCTTCTTGCCATTGGCCTGGGCGATCTGGCAGAAACGCTTGCTGAACGCACCGTTGACAAACGAAACGCAGCTTTCCCGGACGCAGTTGCGCACTGACGCTTCCATCAATCCCGTGCCGCTGGAAGTGGACAGGAAGATCATGTTCTTCGTGTAAAGCATCTTCTGAACCATCGGGATGATCGAACTTATAAGTTCCGCGCACTCCGGGAAACGATGTCCGATCTGAGGACGCGCCAGTTCCTGCAGCACTTCGGGCAATACTTCAGTGGGGCCTGGGATGAAAAGCTTGCGGTGCGTAGTCATGTCCTGGGTCTCCATTAAGCAGGTTATACATAGCGGCGCGGGAACCGGGTGTTGTCCCTGCGCCGGGACTGCCTCAAGTATGGTATTCGGCGTTGATCTTTACGTAATCATAGGAAAAATCGCAGGTCCAGAAACGGCAGCTCTCGCTGCCCTGGCCCAAGTTCAGTTCGATCACTATCTCCCTGCTCCGCAATCCGGCGCGAAGAGCCTCAAGGTCAGCCGCCACAGGCGCTCCCCGGCTGAACACCCGGATTCCGGCAAGCGTGATATCGGTCCTTTCCGGCTCGACTGGGGCCCCGCTGTATCCGGCCGCGCAGATAATCCGCCCCCAGTTGGGGTCCGCGCCGAAAAGCGCTGTCTTCACCAGAGGAGAATTGGCCACGGACCGGGCCACGCGGTCGGCGTTCTCGAAACTGTCCGCCCCGCTCACCCTTATCTCCACCAGGTGCGTCGCCCCCTCGCCATCTGCGGCGATTTTCTTCGCCAGCGTCTCCGCGGCCAGATACAGCGCCTGCTTGAACTCTTCCCACGCCGGGCTGCCTGATTTCTCGATCCGTGGAGCGCCGCTCGCGCCGTTGGCCAGAACGAAAGCGCTGTCGTTCGGGCTGCGGTCCCCGTCCACACTGACCATGTTGAACGTGCGCGACACTACATCGCGCAGGGCTTCGCGTAAGGCCACAGGCGCAATGTCCGCATCCGTGGTGAAAAAAGCCAGCATGGTGGCCATATTCGGGTGGATCATCCCGGAGCCTTTGGCTGCCGCGCCGATTGTCACCGCCTTGCCGCCAAGCTCGAATTTTGCGGCAACCGTCTTTTCCACCAGGTCAGTGGTCATTATCGCCCGCTGGAAATCCCCGCTCTCTCCGTTGTTCAAGCGGACCGCCGCCTCTTTCAATCCCGTGTGTATCCGGTCCATCGGCAACTGATGACCGATCACGCCGGTCGACATGACCAGGGCGCTGCGCTTTCCCAGGCCCAGAAGGCTCTCGGCCGCCGCAGCCGTAGCGGCTGCATTTTCGAGGCCCTGCGCGCCGGTGCAGGCATTGGCGATACCGGCATTAACCACTATCGCCCTGACACCGGCAGGCCCGGATGACAAAATCTCGCGACAGTACATCACCGGCGCGGCCTTCACCCGGTTGGTAGTGAAAACCCCGGCTGCCGAGCAGGGACGGTCGCTCAAAAGAACTCCCAGATCCGGTCCGCTGCCGGTCCTGACACCGCATTTAACACCCACCGCCCGGAAACCGGGTGTAGTATCCACCGATCCTTCGAAAATTTGCGCCATCTTTTCGCGGTATTCCCTGAACATGATTGATAGTGGTTGTGAAAAAAATAACGTTGTGTACAATCTAACAACTTTTTCTCTTTTCTTCCAGTATTTCCGCAAAAACTTTCACGAAAGAATCAATCTGCCGTTTGCTGATCACGAGCGGAGGCACGATCCGGATCACCTTGTCGCCCGCCACGCAGACAAGTACGCCGCGCGCAAAAAATTTCGGCAGCAACTCGGCTGACTTGACTGTCAGCTCCACGCCGGCCATAAGGCCAATGCCGCGCACGCTGGTGATCAGATCCGGGAAGCTGTTTTTCAGGTTCTCGAGACGCCACATCAGGTGACGGCCCTTCTCAGCCACGGCCTCCAGGAACGCAGGTTTTCGAATGCGTCCGACCACCTCCACCGCGGCGGCGCTGACCACCAGTCCGCCGCCGAAAGTGGTGGCATGGTCCCCCTTTTCGATACAGGAAGCGACCCGCTCGCTGGCCAGCACCGCCCCCATCGGCAGGCCGCCGGCCAGGGGCTTGGCCAGGGTCATGATATCCGGAGTGACCCCGAAATGCTCGTGGGCGAAAAGCTTGCCTGTCCGGCCAAGCCCGCACTGCACCTCGTCGAAAATCAGCAGCACGTCACGACGGCGGCAGATATTCGCCAGCTCACGCAGGAACTGGACATCCGCCGGGTTCACTCCACCCTCGCCCTGCACCGGCTCGACAATCACCGCGCAGGTGTCCATGGCGATCTTGCTCTCTGCATCCGCGGCGTCTCCGAATATGGCAAAACGCGCACCCGGGACAAGCGGTTCGAACGGCATACGGTACTTTTCACGGTCGGTCAGGGCCAGCGCCCCGAAAGTGCGCCCATGGAAAGAGCCGCGGAAAGCCACGAACCCGGCCCGCTCGCGCCCGAAATTCTTCAGCGCCCATTTCCGGGCCAGTTTCATCGCCCCCTCGACCGCCTCGGCCCCGCTGTTGCAGAAAAACACTTTATCCGCGAACGAGCTTTCCACCAGCATACGGGCCAGTTTCACGCTCGGCTCGGTGTAGTAAAGGTTCGAGCAGTGGACCATCCGGCTGGCCTGCTCGGCGATCACGCGGGCCAGGCGTGAATCTCCATAGCCCAGCGCGTTGACCGCGATGCCGCTGACCATGTCCAGGTAGCGCTTGCCTTCCTTGTCGTAAAGGTAGCAGCCCTTGCCGTGATCGAGCACGAAACCCGGACGGCTGTAGGTGCCCAGAATGAACCGGGCTTCGTCCCGAATGATTTTTTCGCTGTCGTTCACCGCAGATTATCCTCCTCAGTTGCAGCCTGCCGCCGCAGGCATATCGCGGGCTTTGTCAGCCTAACACTTTCGTCCCTTCAGAGGTCCGCAACCCCTTGAACGCCTCAATCAGGCGGGCGGTGACCGGTCCCGGCCGGCCATCGCCGATCGCTCGCCCGTCAAGGGAGATCACCGGAACAAGCTCCGCCCCGGTTCCTGTCAGGAAACATTCATCCGCGGTGTAGATGTCGTGACGGGTCATGGGGACCTCGTTGACAGTCAAGCCGAGCTTGCGGCCGAGCTCTATGGTCACTCCCCGGGTGACGCCCATGAGGAGCGAAAACTCGGGACCGGGGGTGTAAATTTCACCCTTCTTGACCGTGAAAATGTTATCTGCGCTGCACTCGCACACATAGCCGTTGCTGTCCAGCATCAGCGCCTCGATGCAACCGGCCAGGTTGGCCTCCATCTTGGCCAGGATGCTGTTCAGGTAATTGAGGCTCTTCACCTTTGAGCTGAGCATGTCCGGGTTGATCCGCCGGGTGGCAGCGGTGATGACCGTGATGCCTTCCTCGTAAAGCTTGGGCGGATAGAGCTGAATCTTGTCCACGATAACGATGAGCGAACTCTTGCTGCATTTTCGCGGATCGAGCCCCAGGTCACCCATGCCGCGCGTGACCACCAGACGGATGTAAGCATCGTGCAGGCCGTTCTCGCGCACCGTGTCGATAACCGCCTTTTCCACGCCCGCGCGGTCCAGCGGAAGCTCCAGGCCGATAGAACGGGCGCTCTCGCAGAAACGGTCCATGTGTTCTTTAAACCTGAATATCCGGCCCGAATAAACTCTTATTCCCTCGAAAACTCCGTCCCCGTACAGCAGCCCATGGTCATAAACACTGACTTTGGCCTCGCTTTTCGGGTACAGGGCGCCGTCGATGTAAACTTTTGGCTCCATATCACCTGGTCCTTGAGAGTTGTGCTGATTCATTGGATCAAATCCCCCCCCGATCCCCCCTTGCGAAAGGGGGAAAAACAGCCGCCACTGCTGTCCACCAGTAAGCGCCTGGCAATGGCGATTTTAAATTCCCCCATGGAAAGGGGGGAAACAGGGGGTTGTGTCTTTACACCGTTTTTCAACACGCATTAAGAATAAACCTGAAAAAAACAATTCCACCCGCCGAGATACGGCGCGAGGCGCGCATTCCAGCTTATGCGGCAGCGGCCGCGGTCAGGGCTTCCGCCCGGTCCTGCCGTTGCGCTCCTTGAGCAGCTTGTAGACCACGCTGTCGGTCAGGGCCATCCAGCTTGCCTCGACTATGTCGAACGACACTCCGACCGTGCCCCACTTGTCCCGGCTGTCCCCGGATTCCACCAGCACCCGCACGGTGGAGGAGGTTCCCACGCCCTTGGGCAGCACGCGCACCTTGTAATCCACAAGCCGCATGTCTTTCAGCTCGGGATAGAATTTCTCCAGGGCCTTGCGCAGCGCGTTGTCCAGGGCATTGACCGGGCCGTGGCCGTGCGATGCCGTATGCTCGTTCTGACCGTCCACCCGCACCTGGATCGTCGCCTCGGACAACGGCAGTTCGGGCGAACTGCGTTTCTCGTCGATCACCCGGTAACCCACCAGCTCGAAAAACTCGGGCAGATTGCCCAGTGCGCGCTGCATCAGAAGCTCGAAACTCGCCTCGGCCCCCTCGTACTGGAAGCCCTCGTATTCCATGTTCTTCAGACTGTCCAGTATCTCGGCCACTTTCGGATCGCGGCTGTTGATATCGATCCCGTATTCCTGGGCCTTGTAGAGGATGTTGCTTCGTCCGGACAGGTCGCTCACCAGCACTCGGCGGTGGTTGCCCACACGCTCCGGATCGATGTGCTCATAGGTTTCGGGGTTGCGCACCACTGCGCTGACATGCATCCCGCCCTTGTGGGCGAAAGCGCTGTCGCCCACGAAAGCCTGGCGCTTGTTGTCCGGCATGTTGGCCAGCTCATTTACGAAACGGGCTAACAGCCTGATCTGCCCGAGTTTCTCCGGACGGATCGTTTCGTGGCCCATCTTTATCGTCAGGTCCGGCACGATAGAGATCAGGTTGGCGTTGCCGCAGCGCTCCCCGTAGCCGTTGATCGTCCCCTGCACCTGGACCGCCCCGGCCTCGACAGCGGCCAGGGAGTTCGCCACCGCCACCTCGGAATCGTTATGGCAGTGGATGCCCAGCGGGACATTGATCTGCTTTTTCACCTCCGAGATCACCCGGCTGATAAACGAGGGCAGGCTCCCGCCGTTGGTGTCGCAGAGGACCAGACGGTCGGCGCCGGACTCGGCCGCCGTTTTCAGGGTCTGAAGGCAGTATTCCGGGTTGGCCCGGTACCCGTCGAAAAAGTGTTCGGCATCGTAGAACACCTGCCGGCCACGCTCCTTCAGATAACGGACAGAATCGGCGATAGAGGCCAGGTTATCCTGAAGGTCGCAGCGCAGAGCGTCGCGAACGTGCAGGTCCCAGCTTTTGCCGACCACGGCCACGACCTCTGTTTCTGCGGCAAGCAGACTCTTGATGATCGGGTCAGTGGATGCTTCGCCACCGACACGGCGGGTCATGCCGAAAGCCACCGGTTTGGCGAAGGAAAGCGGCTCCTTGCGCACCGCATCAAAGAACAGCGCATCCTTTGGATTAGAACCAGGATAACCGCCCTCGATGAAATGGAAACCCATTTCATCCAGCATCCGAACGATACGCAGCTTGTCCTCCAGGGTGAACGAGATGTCCTCGGCCTGGGTCCCGTCGCGCAACGTCGTGTCGTAGATCTCTATCATTGACATACACTGCTCCCTATTTCTTCTTCAGCCAGCTCATCATCCCGCGCAACTGAGCGCCGACTTTCTCGATGAGGTGCTCGCAGTCCTGACGCTTGCGGGCGTTGAAGTAAGGACGGCCGACCTTGTTTTCCAGCAGCCAGTTGCGGGCAAAAGAGCCGTCCTGGATCTCGCCAAGCACTTTTTTCATTTCCTGACGGGTCTGCTCGGTAATGATCCGTTTGCCGACAGTCAGGTCTCCGTACTCGGCCGTGTCCGAGATGGAGTCCCGCATGTTGGCTATGCCTCCCTCATAGATCAGGTCGACAATGAGCTTGACTTCGTGCAGGCACTCGAAATAGGCGATCTGAGGCTGATAACCGGCCGCGACCAGAGTGTCGAACCCGGCGCGGATCAATTCGGTCAAGCCGCCGCAGAGCACCACCTGCTCACCGAACAGATCCGTTTCCGTCTCCTCGGCGAAAGTGGTTTCGAGAATGCCCGCGCGCCCGGCCCCGATGCCCACGGCGTGAGCCAGGGCCATGTCATGCGCCTTCCCGCTGGCGTCCTGATGCACGGCGATCAGGGCCGGAACTCCGCCGCCCTGCTCGTAGACCCGGCGAACCAGGTGCCCCGGACCCTTCGGCGCGACCATATACACATCCACCTCGGCCGGCGGAACGATCTGCCCGAAGTGGATATTGAACCCGTGGCTGAACACCAGGGCCTTGCCTTTTTTCATGTGCTGGGCGATATCGGAGCGGTAAACGTCCGCCTGGATCTGGTCCGGCAGCAGTATCTGGATCACGTCAGCCTGCTTGGCCGCCTCGGCCGCGGACACCGGCTTGAACCCGTCCGCCACGGCACGCTTGTAATTGGCCGTGCCTTCGAGTTCGCTCACGATGACCTTGAAACCGCTGTCACGAAGGTTCTGAGCCTGGGCGTGCCCCTGGCTGCCGTATCCCACGATAGCGATCTTCTTGCTCTTGAGGACTGCGGGCTTGGAATCCTTGTCATAATAGATCTTCATCGTTTCCTCCATCTTGCGGCCTGATTGTTGTACTACAGATAAGGTATTTCAAGGAAGAATGCTCAATTCAAAAGAAATCTATAAGCATGTTATAAAAATGTTTTAAGAACACAACCCCCTGTTTCCCTCTTTTTTATGGGGGGCTTAAATTCTCTGCTGCCAGGCGCTTGCAGATGAATGGCAGTAGTGGGCTTTTCCTCCCCCCTTCTAAAGGGGGGATCGAGGGGGATTTAATCCAACAAATCAACACACCTCTATGTTTTCAAAAGTTCGGTATCTCAGAACGTTTCAGAGAACAAGCCCCGCTGCGCAACCCGGAATATCAGACAAACTGTTTCTGTTTCTCCGTGCAGGCGGTTCATTCCGGACTCTTGCCCGCCCACTCGCGCTTGAGCGCAATTACTCCGGTGCGCGCCATCTCCTTGATCCCGAACGGCTGGAGCATGTTGGTCATGGCCTGCACTTTGTCCGTGCTGCCGGTGACCTCCACGGTCAGGGTCTTCTGCGAAATGTCGACTATCTTTGCGCGGAAGACATCCACGATCTGAATGATCGAGGCTCGCGTAGTGGCCGTGCAACTGAGCTTGATCAACGCCAGCTCACGGTTGACATGGCTCTCCTCGGTCAGATCGGTCACTTTTATGACGTCGATGATGCGCCTGAGCTGCTTGATTATCTGCTCGATCACCATATCGTCGCCGCTGGTGACAATTGTCATGCGGCTGAGTTCCGGGTTCTCGGTGGCCCCGACACAGATGGAGTCCATGTTGAATCCCTTGCCGCTGAACAGCCCGGCGATACGGGAATAAACCCCGAACTTGTTTTCGACCAGAAGCGAAATTGTATGTTGCATGGAAGTAACCCTCCCCTTTGTATGCGGTGTCGGCTGAATGTCACTCGATGATGTCTGTGGCCATCTTTCCCGGCGGTATCATCGGGAAGACGTTCTCATGACGGTCCACGCGGAAATCGATCATCACCGGCACATTCTTCACCGCCATGGCCTGCTTCAGCACCGGGACCACGTCATCGTGACGGTCCACGCGCAAGCCGACCGCGCCATAAGCCTCCACCAGCTTCACAAAGTCGGGATTGGTGTATTCCAGACAGGTATGGCTGTAGCGCTTGTTGAAAAACAGCTCCTGCCATTGACGGACCATGCCCAGAAAACCGTTGTTAACCACGGCCACGATCAGGTTCAGGCGCTGCCCTACCGCAGTGGAGAATTCCTGTACGTTCATCTGGAATCCCCCGTCCCCCACCACGGCGACCACTTTCTTGTCCGGGTTGGCCAGGGCCGCGCCGATAGCCGCCGGGAACCCGAATCCCATCGTCCCGAGCCCTCCGGAAGTGATATTGGTGCGCGGCCTGACGAACTTGTAATGCAGGGCCGCCCACATCTGATGCTGACCAACGTCCGTCACCAGGATAGTATCATCGCCGCAGACCTCATGTATCGCCTCGATCACGTATTGCGGCTTTATCTTGTCGCTTTTGCTGTATTTCAGCGGGTGCGATTGCTTCCAGTGCTCTATCAGCTTCACCCAGTCCTCTGTCGGAGCGGGCTGGACCAGCTTCTCCAATTCGGTCAGCACCTTGCGGCAGTCGCCCACGATAGGATAATCGACCTTGATACTCTTGCTGATCGAGGCCGGATCGACATCGATATGCATAACCTCGGCCTTGGGCGCGAAAGCATCCACCTTGCCGGTCACCCGGTCATCGAAACGCGAACCCACCGCAATGAGCAGGTCGCATTCGTTCACCGCCATGTTGGCGTACCATGTGCCGTGCATTCCCAGCATGCCCAAGGACAGAGGATCTGTCTCCGGGAACGCGCCAAGGCCTAACAGGGTTGTGGTGACCGGAATGCGGGTCTTGCGCGCCAGACGGGTCAGTTCCTCAGAGGCGTCCGAGAGAATGCAACCGCCGCCCACGTACAGGACCGGACGCTGCGCCTGGGCCATCACCTCGGCCGCTTTGCGTATCTGCTGGCTGTGGCCGTACTCGGTGGGCTTGTAGCCCCGGATGTTGGCCTTTTCAGGATAAATGAACTCGGTCTCGGAAAGAAGGACATCCTTCGGGACATCCACCAGCACGGGGCCGGGACGGCCCGAGGCGGCCAGATAAAACGCCTCCTTGAAAGTGGCGGCCAGGTCCCTGACATCCCGCACCAGGTAATTGTGCTTGGTGATCGGGCGGGTTATACCGACTATGTCCACTTCCTGGAAGGCGTCGTTGCCGATCGCCGCGGTGGCCACCTGGCCGGTGATGCAGACCACGGGGATGGAGTCCATGTAGCTGGTGGCGATACCGGTGACCAGGTTGGTGGCGCCCGGGCCGCTGGTGGCCAGGCATACCCCCACCCGTCCGCTCGAACGCGCGTAACCGTCCGCCATGTGCGCCGCGCCCTGTTCGTGACGGGTCAGGACCAGCTTGGGACGGCTGTAATTATAAAGTTTGTCGAATACCGGGATAACCACTCCTCCCGGATACCCGAAAACATAGTCCACCTTCTCTTCGATCAGGCAGCGGACCAGTATGTCGCTGCCGACAAGGCGTTCCACTCGTTTGGAAGCCGTTGCCGCAGCCGGTTCCTCTTCTGTCATCAGTTGCATTCTTCATCTCCCCCATCAGGTGGTGAGGTTGAGCCCGGACCGATGTGCCGTATGCCGCGGGTATGTGCGGACGGCCGCATCTGCTCGCTCGGAGCCGGACCGGGAATTAACATGATTTATTCTGTCGCCTGGTGCTGCCGGTACATCAACGGGTGAAACATGAACTCACCCGGCTATCAATTTCTGCCCTCAGTCGTTCGGAAAAACCGCGCCGGTATTGGCCGAGGTGACCTGGGCCGCATAACGCCTCAGCCATCCGCGGCTGAACTTTCCTTCCGGGGCCTTCCATTCCGCGCGGCGGCGTTCCAGGTCAGCCGGTTCCACATGCAGGTCGAGCCTGCGCTCCGCGATGTCGATACTGATCCTGTCCCCGTCCTTCACCAGCGCTATCGGCCCTCCCACCGCCGCCTCGGGCGCCACGTGCCCTATGCACGGTCCACGGGTGCCTCCCGAAAAGCGGCCATCCGTTATCAGAGCCACGCCGCTGGTGAGTCCCGCACCGGTCAGGGCCGCGGTCGGACCAAGCATCTCGCGCATACCGGGGCCGCCCTTGGGTCCCTCGTAGCGCACGACCAGCACTTCGCCGGTCTTGACTTTCTTTTCCATTATCGCTTTCATGCAGGCTTCTTCGCTGTCAAAACAGCGGGCCGTGCCCGTGAACTTGCGCATGTCCTTCTCCACCGCGCTCTGCTTGACCACCGAGCCATCCGGGGCCAGGCTGCCCGACAGCACTGCCAGTCCGCCCTCGGCATGGATCGGATTGTCCAGCGGGCGGATGACATCGGCCACGGCCACCACGCCGCGGCGGGCGGTCTCGGAGACCGGCCAGCCGTTGACCGTGGGCGAGTCCTGGAGAAAGCCGGCCAGACGGTTCAGCACGGCGGGCACTCCACCCGCGTACTCAAGGTCCTCGATGAAATACTCCCCGCCGGGTCGCAGGCTGGTCAGGTGCGGTATCCGGCGGCTGATCTGATCAAACACTTCCAGAGGCAGCGGCACGCCAGCGCTGTGCGCGATTGCCAGAAGGTGAAGGACGCTGTTGGTAGAGCCCCCCAGGGCCAGGTCCAGGCAGATCGCGTTTTCGAACGCGGCGCGGGTAAGAATCTTTCGCGCGTTAAGTCCCTCGCGCACCATCTCGACTGCCCGATAGCCGCTGTCGAACGCCAGGCGGCGCTTCTTCGCGCTGGCGGACATGGCGGTGCCGCAGCCGAACAGGCTCATGCCCAGGGCTTCGGTCAGACAAGCCATTGTATTGGCCGTGTAAAGCCCGGCGCAGGAGCCGCTGCCGGGACAAGCCTCAAGTTCGAACTGGTGCAGGCGGTTTTCGTCTATCTTGCCTGCCATGCAGCTTCCGACCGCCTCGAACGTGTCGCGCACCAGATCGAGCCTGCGCCCCTCGAAACTGCCGCTGTGCATCGGACCGGCGGTCAGAACCACGCAGGGGATGTCCAGACGGGCGGCGGCCATCAGCATACCGGGGGTGATTTTGTCGCAGTCGGTCAACAGCACCAGAGCGTCAAGGGCGTGAGCCATGGTCACGGTCTCGACGCAGTCGGCGATCAGTTCGCGGCTGGGCAGAGAGAAACTCATCCCTCGGTGCCCCATCGCAATCCCGTCGCATACCGCCGGCACGCCGAAAATGAACGCCGAACCGCCCGCGCTGTGCACGCCTTTCTCGATGAAACGCTCCAGGGAGCGCATCTCGATATGGCCGGGAACCAGATCGCTGAAACTGGAGCAGATTCCGATAAAAGGCTGCTCGAGCTGCCTTCTGGTCACTCCGGTGGCATGGAGCAATGCCCGGTGCGGAGCGCGTTCGATACCTTGCTTGACTGAATCGCTTCTCATTTTAAGGTCTTCCTCTCTCTCCGGGATTCAAAATTACATAAACTGCGTCCGGATTTTCCGGGCCCGTATTCCCAGGAGCGGTTCTCTGTTGCTTGGTTTTTGAAGATTCGAAATCTGATCCGGGGAACGGGCTGTCGATTTACCGACTCAAGGCGCGTATAATGCTGCCTACACCGTTCCCCTCTACAAGGGGCAGAATAATAATCAACAAACCGAGGATAATCAACGCGGAGGAAATGAAGGCGCCGGCAGCGCCGGATAGGCCGGTCTGCATCGGGAATTGAAAAGAATATCCGGACTGCATGGCTGACATCGCACTATTCCCTTCGAATTAACTCCGCGGCTCTGCTGGCCGCGGACGGCAAATTTGCCTCGCCGTAACTATAATACGCCGGGTAGATTAGAATTTGTTTAGTATAAAAACAGCTCTTCCGTTTGTCAAGCCATTTCTGTATTCATTAATCCATATTCAAACGGCTTTATTATAAATCTGGAATAAAACTCCGAACATACTCAAACAAGCGACCATATTCCGGATATATGAGCTAAGCAATTGCGCTCTGGAAAAAGCCTGAAAAGAAACATGTCTCATCAGGACAGGAAGCCCAAAGTTATTGACCTGAACAGCCGAATTCCGTATATTCTGGTCATTTGCCGAAGGATTTGGCCGCATCGGCCGCCGCAATGTCATCGATGCGGGAACGCAAAACGAAAGAATAAATTAATGGCCAGAGCCAAGAGACAAAGCAAAAAAGCCGTGCTGGTGATCGAGGACGGGCGCACGTTCCAGGGCAGCTCTTTCGGGGCGGAGGGCGAGACTGCCGGCGAGGTTGTTTTCAACACCAGCATGACCGGCTATCAGGAGATACTTTTCGATCCCTCCTACCGCGGACAGATTGTCACCATGACCTATCCGCACATAGGCAACACGGGAATCAACCTGAGCGACCTGGAGAGCGGCCGCATCCAGGCGGCCGGGTTCGTGGCCCGCGAGTACGTGGATGCCTATTCCAACTGGAGAGCCACCGCCAGCCTGGACGAGATGATGCGCGAACAGGCTGTCGTCGGAATAGAGGGAATCGACACCCGCGCACTGACCCTTCATATCCGTGAAAAGGGAGCGATGAAGGGAATAATCTCCACGGTGGACTTCAATTACGAATCCCTGATGAACAAGCTGTACAAAGCTCCGGGGATGATCGGGCGCGATCTGGTGCGCGATGTCACCACACCGAAAAGCTACATTTTCAAACCCGGACAGGAACCGGAATCGGCTGTGGACTATTACACCTATACTCAGGACACGCCGGAAAACCTGGCCGCCTGGAAACCGGATGACAACCCGGATGGCAAGCATTACATAGTCGCCATGGACTGCGGGATCAAGCTCAACATGTTGCGCATTTTCTCCTTTTTCAACTGCGTGGTGCTGGCCGTTCCCGCCACTTACGGAGCAGCGGAGATACTGAGCCTGAATCCGGACGGCCTGTTCCTGTCGAACGGCCCGGGCGACCCGGAAAGCCTGACTTATGTGATCAAGACCGTGAAGGACATCCTCAGGCTGCGCCCGGAACTGCCGGTTTTCGGCATCTGCCTGGGACATCAGATACAGGCCTGGGCTTTCGGCGGCAAGACCTACAAGCTGAAATTCGGTCATCGTGGAGCCAATCACCCGGTGCTCGACCTCGCAACCGGAAAGATAGAAATAACCACGCAGAACCACGGTTTCGCCGTAGCCGGTAATAAGAACTCCCTGGGCGTCTGGGAAATCGAAGGCTGCCCGGACCTCGAGGTCACGCATGTCAACCTGAACGACAACACCATCGAGGGGTTCCGTCATAAAACCCTGCCGGTGTTCTCGGTGCAGTATCATCCCGAATCAAGCCCCGGACCGCACGACAGTTGGAGTCTGTTCCGCCGGTTTATCGGTCTGATCGAGCAGCAGAAACAATCCGAGGTGCAGGCGGCCGGATGAGCCTGGCCTCTCCGCACAAGGAGCGCCTGAATTGACTACCAGACAGAAATGGCTCCTCGGTGTTTTCCTCGCCCTTTTCATTGTGGCGGGCGGCGTGATTTTTATCTCCGCCATGGCCGCGCTGTTAGCTCCCGGCGGTTTCGAGCTGAACGAATCGTTCGGCAAACGGGTCGGGGTGCTGGAACTGAATGGAGTTATAGAGGACTCACAGCCGTTCATCCGCCAGCTTCGCTCATATAAGGAGGACGACGGCGTGCAGGCAGTCGTGGTGCGGGTCGAAAGCCCCGGCGGAGCGGTGGCGCCGAGCCAGGAGATCTACCAGGCCCTGGCCGCCCTGCGCAAGGATAAACCTGTCGTGGTTTCAATGGGGGCTGTGGCGGCTTCCGGCGGTTATTACGCGGCTTGCGGCGCTGACTCGGTAGTCGCATCGCCCGGCACGCTCACCGGCTCGATTGGAGTGATACTCGAATTCCCGGAGCTGGAGGAAGTGCTGAAAAAAGTCGGGATCCGCTTCGAAGTGGTCAAGAGCGGCGCGCACAAGGATATCGGCTCTCCATTCCGCCCGATGACAGAGGAGGAGCGCCGGATCATGCAGGCCATGGTGGATGATGTCTACGAGCAGTTTGTCGAGGTGGTGAGCTCCGAGCGGAACCTGGACCCTGACACGGTGCGCGCGCTGGCGGATGGACGTGTTTTCAGCGGCCGCCAGGCCCTCCAACTCGGGCTGGTGGATGCCAACGGGTCGCTGCAGGATGCGGTCGACATGGCCGGACGGATGTGCGGCCTGGGCGACAATCCGCGTACAACCCGCCCCAGGAAAACGCGCACCTCGCTGATCGATATGCTGACCGAAACCGCAACAGTGCTGAAAGACCCGATGGCTGCGGCCGGATCGCCGCGGATGATGTACATATTCCGTTGAACGGGCTGTCAGTATAATTCTATCTTTCAAACGAAGAAGCAAATTCCGGCCGGAGAGATTCGCCTGTACGTCCCGGCCTGTTGATTAACCGGCCATTCCATCATGAAGGAGGCACAGAGGATGTCGATTATCACTGAAGTCATCGCCAGGGAAATACTGGATTCGCGCGGCAACCCGACAATCGAGGTCGAGGTTGCGCTGGACGACGATTCGGTTGGACGCGCTGCGGTGCCGAGCGGCGCCTCCACCGGTGAGTTCGAGGCCGTGGAGCTGCGCGACGGAGACAAAAGCCGCTACCTGGGCAAGGGTGTGAAGAAAGCGGTCGAGAACGTGAACGAGAAAATCGCCCCCCATGTAATCGGTCTGGATGCCACCTGCCAGGCCAAGCTTGACAAGACCCTGATCGAGCTGGACGGGAGCGAAAACAAGGGCAGCCTGGGCGCGAACGCCATCCTGGGAGTCTCCCTGGCCGCGGCCAAAGCCGCAGCCGAGTATTGCGGTCTGCCCCTGTTCCAGTATATCGGCGGTGTCAACGCCAAGGTCCTGCCCGTGCCGATGATGAACATCCTGAACGGTGGCTCTCACGCCCAGAACAATGTCGACCTGCAGGAGTTCATGGTCATGCCCACCGGCGCGCCGAATTTCGCCGAGGCCCTGCGCATGGGCGCCGAGATATTTCATTCTCTGAAGAAAGTGCTGAGTTCCAAAGGTTACAGCACCGGCGTGGGAGACGAGGGCGGGTTCGCTCCGAACCTCAAGAGCAACGACGAAGCGGTCGAAGTGATCCTCGAAGCTATAACCAAGGCTGGATACAAGCCCGGTGAGCAGGTGCATATCGCCCTCGATCCGGCCTCCAGCGAATTCTTCGAAGATGGCAAGTACGTTTTCAAGAAGAGTGACAAGTCGGTCAAGTCGAGTGAGGACATGGTCCGTTTCTACGCCGACTGGGTGAAGAAATATCCGATCATCTCGATCGAGGACGGATTGGCCGAGGAAGACTGGCAGGGCTGGGCGCTGCTGACAAAGGAACTGGGCGATAAGGTGCAGCTCGTGGGCGATGATCTGTTTGTCACCAACACGAAGCGCCTGGCCCGCGGCATCGAGCAGGGCGTGGCCAACTCGATCCTGATCAAGCTGAACCAGATCGGCACCCTGACCGAAAGCCTGGACGCAATCAGGATGGCCACTCAGGCCGGCTACACCTGCGTGGTCAGCCACCGCAGCGGCGAGACCGAGGACACCACCCTCGCCGACCTGGCCGTGGCCACCAACGCCGGACAGATCAAGACCGGTTCGGCCAGCCGCACCGACCGTATCTGCAAGTACAACCAGCTTCTCAGGATCGAGGAAGATCTGGCGGACACCGCGCAGTTCCTGGGACGCAAGGCGTTCTATAACCTGCGTTAACCGTAAGCCGGGATATTCCCGGACGACCGAGGTGCTGAGTTAATGCCCGATGGACCCGGAAAAGGCAGGCGGGTGCTGATTATTCTGGCGGCATCCGCCATTCTGGTGCTGCTGCTCCTTTTCTGGGGAGAGTACGATCTTGTCACACTCTGGGGCCTGAACAAACAGCGCAGGGAATTGATCGGGCAGGTCGAGCAGCTAAAAGTCGAAAACCAGGGCCTGATCGACCAGATGCAGGGTTTGCAGGACAACCCGGAAGTGATAGAAAAAATCGCTCGTGAGAACCTGGGCATGGCTCGCAAGGGAGAAACGGTGTACCGCATTTTGCCGGTTGACCGTGACACGCTGCCCGATTCGCTGAAAATCCGGGAATGAGTTATTCAGTTGTCACTTAGCTCTTCTGTTTCAAATAAAGCTTGACAAACAACAGGTTGTTGGTTAAAATCAGTCGAAATGACGCGGGGTGGAGCAGTCAGGTAGCTCGTTGGGCTCATAACCCAAAGGCCGGAGGTTCAAATCCTCCCCCCGCTACCATTTTGTAAAAAGGGATCTCGCCGCTTTAGTGATATAGAGCGGAAAGGTCCCTTTTGTTTTTATTTCAGACCTGTTTATGGAAATCCGGCAGTTGTATGAAATAAAGCGGCAGGTGTGCGTTTTCGCACTCTTATTTTTGATTTTTTTAAGCACCCGTTCAAGCTTCTTCTCGATTTGCCGATATTTAATGCAGTTATGGAATTGTTCCAGAATGGTACAATTCTTGTAATAGTAAAGGCGTTTGGCAATTTCATACTCAGAACGCTATCACCTTTGGATGGTGTTGACAATGGGAAAATCCAGGATTAAAACCAGGACTTCTTATTTCGTGGTTACACCGGAGGGAAAGCTGAAAAAGCTCAACCCTCTGCTTCTGGGGACAATTCTTGTGTTCCTGCTGATCTCCGGGGTGATAGTTTCCGACCGATGCTATGTACTCAATCGGCAGCTTATTGCCGAACGGGTGGAAATCAGCTCCGGTTTGCTCAAAATGAATTCTGAACGCAGCAAACTGGGCAGCGCGCTGCAAATATGCGAAGAAAAAATGACCAAGATCAACGATCTGCTTTCTTTCGACACGGACAAGGAAAACAAGGCACAGGCAGGTAAAGCAGATGAATAACAAAAAGATGACATTGATGATTTTCTATCCCGATGGAGGCTCCAGAACCATCCCGTTCAATTTATCCGCTCTGTTAAAAGGTTCGGCAGCATTGATAGCTGCGTTTATTGCCGCCATTCTGATCCTGACCGGCTACAACGCCTACAGTCTCTTCTCGGTGAAAAAGCAATATGCCAGTTCCTCCGAGAGCCTCACCTCCGAAAAAAGAACCGTTTGCGAAAGGCTGAAAAAACTCGAGGATTTCGAGGAAAAGATATCTTACTATCTGGGAGGAGCGCTCACTGATAAGGAAGGGGTCACTGTCGCCCTGGATCAGAATAATTACTCCGGCGGTCTTGGCAGTGGCGATGATACTGAATTCGACAGCGTGGGTATGGTCGAAATTCCGCCGGCTCCGGTCATCCCGGAGAGCCAGGAGGAGGAAAAAACGGGCCTCCCGGACAGCTTCAATATCGATCTGCGCGTTGAAATGCTTCGTGACCGTCTGACTGAACTGGCTGTCCTGGCCGTCAAGGAGAAAACCCGTCTCGACCTTTCTCCTTCTATTTCACCCTCAACCGGCTATATAACGAGCTATTACGGCTGGCGCCGTTCCCCGTTCACCGGCCGCCGAGACATGCACCGCGGAATCGACATAGTCAACCGCATAGGCACTCCGGTCAAAGCCACGGCAAACGGTACAATTTCTTTCGCCGGCAAGGAAGTTTTCTGGGGTAATGCTGTTTTTATCGAGCACAGGGACGGGATCGTATCAAAATACGGGCACATGAGTTCACTCAACGTAAAAGAGGGTGACCATGTAACCCGCGGCCAGGTGATCGGGTTCATCGGCATGACCGGCCGGACCACCGGCCCGCACGTGCATTACCAGATCGAGATCAATGGAAATCCGATCAATCCGATGCAGTTCATCATCGATGAGTCGGATATAAACTGAAATAATTATCATGCTGTTGATACAATAAACGCCGCTTCCTGATGGAGCGGCGTTTTCTTTAACCATCACCGCAACTTCATTCCCTCGGGACTATAAACGTCCGGTCAGCTTCGATCTTTGCGGCGTCAGATCGTTCTGCAACGGCAGGCCAGATAATCCATGCAAATAAAAAGGGGCACGCTGCGCGTGCCCCGCAAAAACCTATCAAATCGACGCCTGCCGTCTGTCATCTCTTTCCTACAACCCCAGCACCCGCCCGATATCGTTGGCCGTGGCGAACACCATCAGCGCCAGAACGATCACCAGCCCCACCTGGATCAGGCGCATGCGTTGCTTGGCCGAAAGCGGACGGCCGAAACGCACCGCCTCGATGGCCAGGAACAGCAGGTGACCGCCGTCCAGAACAGGGATGGGCAGAAGGTTCAACAGGCCAAGGTTTATACTCAGGATGGCGATGAAAGGCCACAATTCCCCAGCGCGCGCCGACTCTCCAGCCATCTGCCCGATTATCACCGGCCCGCCCAGGAAATCCCTGGCCTCGCGCACCGGTATCTCACGCCGTAAAAGTCCGCCGACAAGGCCGGTAAGGCTGCGCACGATATAGACCGTGGCATACGCCGTGCTGTTCACGCCGCCGGTTACGGCCTCAACCAGCGACATGTCCAGCCGCTGCCCGGGCGATGGAGGGCGGATGCCGATCAGCCCGACTTCCTTGAGGTTGTTGCCCTCTCCGGGCAGACGGCTTTTTTCCGGGGTGATCGTGAAAGTCAGCGGCTGGGCCGCGCCCTCCCGTCGGACTTCCAGGGAAAGGGCCACACCCGGACTGTTATGGATTATCCGGGTCATTTCCTGCCAACTTTGTATCGGCTTCCCGTCGATACTGATTACACGGTCCCCGCGCTGTATTCCAACCTCGGCCGCGGGTTTTCCCGGCACGGTCCCGCCGACTTCCGGTTCGATCATGGGCTGAAGCGCCATAGCCAGTCGCGTCCGAAGTGAATCAGCCGGAGCGCTGACAGTCACCGAGTAGTTTCCGGCGCCGTTCGGGTGGACCAGATCGAACTGGATACCAGCGCCTTTCGCTTTGCCTACCGCTTCCAGTATGTCATTCCAGTTGCCGACTTCCTTGCCGTCCACCCGCGCCGCCCGGCTGTACGGCTCGATCTGTTCAAGCCCAGGCAGTGGCGGCAGGCTGGAAACCTCGGCGATGACAGTAGTACCGTAAGTCTCGGCGCCCTGGAAATACAGGATGCAGACATAAATGCAGGCCGCCAGGATCATGTTCATCAGCGGACCGGCCACAATCACAAGAAAACGAGCTGGAAGGCTTTTGCTGCTGAAACGGCGCGCCGGGTCGATCTTTATCCCGGTTTCCTCCTCAAGAGTTTGTTCATCCTCCCCGGCGCCCTCGAGCGATTCCACAGGGTCATCACCCACCATCTTCACATACCCGCCGAACGGAATGGCCGAGAGGGCGTATTCGGTCTCACCGCGCCGGAACGCGAAAAGCGGTTTGCCCAGCCCGATTGAAAAACGGAGCACTTGCACGCCCACAGCCTTGGCCGCCAGGAAATGCCCCAGCTCGTGGACGAAAATGCAGACCCCGAGAACGAAAACGGTGACCAATATCGTAACCAGCATCTGATGCGCTTCCTTTCACAGTTATTATTTCCTGCAACGGGATGACATCTGCCAAAGTCAACCCGATAGACATGCTGCTATATTATACTCTTTTCAGGCTGCAAAATCCAAGCCGGGATTATTCACAGAGCCGGGCGGCATAGTCACGCGCCCAGCGATCTGTTTCCAGAATTGCCTCCAGAGAAGGATCAGCTATCGATGGCGCCGCCGCCAGGGTCTTTTCAATCAGCCGGGGGATGTCCATGAAACCTGTCTTCTCACGGCTGAAAGCCGACACGGCTGCCTCATTCGCGGCATTGAAAACCGCTGTCGCCACGCCGCCCTGCCTCCCGGCCGCGTATGCCAGATCCAGGCAGGGGAAGCACCGGGAGTCCACGCTTTCAAAAGAAAGGCTGCGCAAGGCCGCAAAATCCGGTTTCGGCAGAGGTCCGGGCTTCCGTTCCGGCCATGTCAGGGCATACTGGATGGGCATGCGCATGTCAGGCACGCCCATGTGCGCCATCACGGCGCCGTCCGCATACACGGCCATGCCGTGCACGATTGATTGCGGGTGCACCAGAACGTCGATATTGTCATACCCCAGGCCGAACAGAAAGTGCGCCTCGATCACCTCCAGGCCCTTGTTGGCCAGGCTGGCCGAATCCACCGTTATCTTGGGTCCCATCGACCAGGTGGGGTGACGGAGAGCGTCGGCGTAGGTCTTGCGTTCCAGTTCTTCCCTGGCGCAGCCGCGGAACGGTCCGCCGCTGGCAGTGATTACGATCCGCTCCAGGGCCTTCCCGTGGGATTCCAGGAGCTGGAAAATGGCGCTGTGCTCGCTGTCCACCGGCACGATTCCGGCGCCCGGCGTCCCGGCGGCCAGCCGCATCAGGTGCATACCGGCCATGACAAGGCTTTCCTTGTTGGCCAGGGCCAGCCGTTTCCCAGCCCGCAGGGCTGAGACGGAGGGAGGAAGTCCGGCTGCCCCAACCAGAGCGTTGACAACAATATCCACCCCACTGTCCGCGGCGAGCGCCACCAGCGCCTCATCGCCGGTGCTCAGATCGAAACCTTTCAGCAATTCCCTCGGGAAACCGTCAAGCGCCCCGGGATCGGAAATGCAGATCCTTCGCGCACCGCAACCGCGGGCGGCTGCCAGCAGCCCCTCCACGTTGCGCCGCGCCGCCAGCGAGACCACCTCGAACTGCCCGGCCATGGCCTCGATCACTTTCAGGCAGTTCACTCCTATGGAACCGGTGGCTCCCAGAATGCATACTTTTTTAGACATAATCCCCATTGCAATTAAAATATAGCGATCTTCAACGTAATCACTTGCACGACTCTATAGAAGCGAACAAAGGCAGTTGCTTAGGACGCGCCTTAAGATCATGATTATGTTTTTTAATGGAGGAACAATCAAAATTGAAAATCAAGCATTCAACAACAGGATTTCGATTTTCCTCTTTGGCTCCGGAATGATAAAAATGGTCTCGTGTTACTATGTTAAACGCACTCCAGTACTTTTCTATGGTAATGTTTTGACGAAACGTATTGTGATGCCAAGATGAAAGTACAAAACGAGCACGTGTCGGCTTTAAAGCTTCCGCCAAACGCTCCTCGTCCGCTTCAGTCCAATTATTGTAATAATCGGTGTATCTTCCCAAATAAGGCGGATCACAATAGATCATATCGTCTTCTTTAGCTGATAAAATTGACTCAACATAATCTTGACAATAAAAATCCCATTCATTTTGAATTAATCTTGCGCAACTGTCTATTTGGTTTACTATTTTTGTAACATAAGATTTAGAAAACCTTTCTGGTTTCTTGCAAAAAGGGATATTCCATTTTCCTTTCTTTGAAAATCTGATCATGCCGTTAAAGCCAGCTCGTGATAAAAATAAGAAATCCAACGGTTGATAATGTTCATTAAAACGATCTCTAATAAATCTGTAATGAGCGTATCCATTGTCATCGGCCGTCCGAAGCAATGCACCTTCACTTTCAAGATACTTACGAACAACAGAAGCAGTAATGTGACCAGATTTAATAGCTTTATAAAAAGAGATAATATGTGGATTTGAATCAGAAAACAAAGCTTTTACGGGTCTTTTGTTGAATCCCACGACACCACTGCCCATAAAAGGCTCTATCCAACGTTCGAACGAAGAATCCGTAAGTTCTAAAATCAAAGGTACTAATTTTGTCTTGATGCCTTGACACTTTATTGGTGGCACTATTACTCTCATGATTGTACCTCTTCTTCCAAATCATCTTCCCCAAGTCCCAATATATCATTCTCGTGTTCTTTCAAAACATCTCTACCGAGTTTTTTATACTCATTGTACGTCTTTATGCTTGTATAGTGTCGTTCTATTTCTAACGCTTTTGCCATGTCTGTAGTTAGATAATGCCTCCAATAATCATCTTAGATTATTTCGCCTAATATGCTAAAAGGACCAGTGCCATTAATGAGGTCAGATATTTTAGTACAAGAGCCAATATTCTTAGTGTTTCCACTACCAGGACGTCCACTTGCAATCTTATATTTAGGCTGAGAAAAGAATTTGAAGGAATGTATTACCGATGGAATTTTGGGCAAATCATCCAAGGTGTATATTGCGCGTTCGTCAATAGCTTCCGTATTCTGGGAATATATAACACCAAGAACATAGTGTCCTTTATATTCTTCATAAGGGAAACGTATATTCTTAGTACTCTTCCCGTTTCTAAAATATCCAGTAAATGCTCCGAGAGTCATACCATTTACATTATTTTCATCTATACGATATGTGCTTTTAATATCTACCGCATATTTATATCCAGTCCGTTTGTGAATAAAAGATATATCCGGATAATGATTTTGATATTGAGAAAGCACCAAATCTAAATCATTTTTAATGCTAAATTCTCTTAACATCGGAAAAAGCAAAAGCTCTAAAACCTTTGAGACAATTTTAGTATCTATTGAGATTGTATATATTCTCCTATATATATCTATAAATCCCTTAACTATCCACCGGCCCTCATCGTCAGAGACTGCTTTTGAGAATTCCTTTGTTTCATCTTGTAAAGCTGCTAAAAAATTGTCACTATTCATAATATATACCCTTGTTTTGTATTTCTCAAAACAACAGCGCCCGGTATACAAGAGCCAGCGGCACGGTGAAAAGCAGACTGTCAAAACGGTCGAGCACACCGCCATGGCCGGGAATCAGGTGCGAGGAATCCTTGACGCCGCTGTCGCGTTTGAACGCCGACTCCACCAGGTCACCGAGAGGGGCGATTACCGCGAACAGCACTCCCAGAACCAGGGCATGACCCGCGCTCATAAGCCCCATGACTTTCATTCCCGCCGCCAGAGACATCCCTGCCGCCGCAACCAAACCGCCCGCCGCCCCCTCGACCGTCTTGCCCGGACTGAGCCTGGGAGCCAGCTTGCGCCGCCCGAACGCCCGCCCGGCCAGATAGCTGCCCACATCGACGCTCCAGGTGATAAGATAGGCCAGGAACAGCCACTGGAAACCCTGCCGTTCATCCAGGCCCGGTGCATGACGGAGCAGAAGCTGAAGCGAAAAAAGACCCCCGCTGTACAGCACTCCGAATACGCTGACCGCAACACGCACTATTGATCCTTCGTTCGCGCGGGCCAGCGACATGGCAGCTAACAGAAGCAGGGCAAAAGGTGCGATAAGAGTCAAACAGAGGCTGTACGGGGAAGAAAGCAGCAGCCAGACAAGCAGCGGAACGGCAGCGGAAAGGCTTGCCCCGGCCTTATCAAGAGCGTCCGCATTCTTGAGGCGGGCCATTTTGAAAAATTCACCGGCAGCAAGCCAGGAACATAACGACAGGAATATTACAAGGGGCCATGAACCATAACTGCTGAGGAAATATATCAGCGGCACGCCCGCCAGGGCGACAAGACTGCGAATGAGAAAATTCACCGCGCGCCCTCCGGGTCTGAAATCCTCCGGCAGCAGAACTCTTCAGCGTGTATCAAAGCCTGTTCCCTCCGGACGCGCCCTTGACCATGCCATATCGCCGTTCTCTTTTCTGGAATGCGGCTACAGCCTCGTAGAAATGTTCTTTTCTGAAATCCGGCCAGAGGACCTGAGAAATGTAAAGCTCGGTGTAAGCTATCTGCCAGAGGAGAAAATTGCTTATGCGCATCTCACCGCTGGTGCGGATCAAAAGATCGGGATCGGGCAGCCCTGAGGTGTACAGGCTGCTCGAAAACATTTCCTCATCGATTTTGTCCGGTGCAATCCGTCCTGCGGCAGCCTCGCCGCAAAGTTTTCTGGTGGCCTCGAGTATCTCCGTACGGCTGCCATAGCTGATCGCCAGGTTGAGCAGCATCCGGTTCTGGCCGGAGGTGAATTCTATCGCCTCCTGGATGGCTTTGCGGCTGGAGGACTCTATCCTCTCCCAATGTCCGATGCAACCCACACGGATTCCATTGTCTCGGAGCTGACGGCGCTCCCGGCGGATATAGTTGCGCAGAATCACCATCAGAGCTTTTATCTCGGCCTCCGGGCGCTTCCAGTTTTCCTCGCTGAAAGCGTACAGAGTCAGCACCTCAACACCCAGTTCCCGGCTGGCCTCAACCACTGCCCGCACCGATTCCATGCCCCGGCGGTGCCCGAAGACCCTGGGGCGGCCGCGCATCTGGGCCCAGCGCCCGTTGCCGTCCATGATTATAGCCACATGACGGGGGATGTTGCCGTTATCAAGTATTTCCTGCTTCAAATCATCTTCACGCATCAGTAACCATCTGCTGTTCGGATTGCAGGCCAATATTTTGCAGTGGTAAATTAAAGACATTGACCACGCGGGGCAATAGTAATCGCCCGGTGCGCGGATGTAAGAAACCCCGGTCCGGAGCGGACCGGGGTTTCCGAATAACTGCATTCAGACAAGGCTTAAATTTCCATTATTTCAGCTTCTTTGGTCTTCAGCACGGCATCCAGCTTCTCGATGTAATCATCAGTCAGCTTCTGCACCTCAACCTCCGCCCGGCGCACGATATCCTCGGAAAGCACTTTATCCTTTTCCTGCTTCTTCAACTCGTCATTGGCTTCCTTGCGGTGATGCCGGATCGAGATGCGCCCTGTCTCGGCTATTTTGTGCGCAAACCGGACCAGTTCCTTTCGACGCTCCTCCGTAAGCGCCGGAATGGGGACACGGATCAAATTGCCATCGTTGCTCGGAGTCAGCCCCAGATCGGAGGTCATGATCGCTTTCTGGATCGGCCCGACCATCGACTTGTCCCAGGGCTGCACCACCAGAAGCCTGGGTTCCGGGGCTGACACCGTCCCGAGTTGGTTCAGCGGCATCCTGGAGCCGTAAGCCTCCACATGGATGGTATCGAGCAGGGCCGGAGAGGCCTTGCCAGTACGGATGCTGCTGAACTCGTGACGTATCCCGTCAACCGCGCGCTGCATTTTTTCCTTTGTTTCACTGATTATCTTATCCTTCATGATGTCGCCTCCACGATAGAGCCGATTCTGTCCCCGGCCATGATTCTTGGAAGAGCATCCTTTTGCTTCATGTTGAAAACCAGGATCGGGAGCTTGTTGTCCATGCACAGGGTTATGGCGGTCGTATCCATCACACGGATACTCTGGTTCAGGACTTCAAGATACGAAATGCGCGGGATAAAACGGGCGTCCTTGTTTACGACCGGGTCCGCAGTGAAAATACCGTCGACCTTGGTGGCTTTGATAATAACCTGGCTCTCCGTCTCTATCGCACGGAGAACAGCGGCTGTGTCGGTCGAAAAATAGGGATTTCCCGTGCCCCCGGCAAAAATCACGACCCGGCCCTTTTCCAGATGCCTGATCGCGCGGCGGCGGATGTAGGGCTCCGCAAGCTGCTCCATATGGATTGCAGTCATCACCCGGGTCTCCAGGCCACGGCTCTCCAGCATGTTCTGAACGGCCAGCGCATTTATCACCGTGGCCAGCATGCCCATGTAATCGGCGGAGACCCGGTCTATCCCGAGCTTGGCGGAGGTGGTTCCGCGTACGATATTGCCGCCGCCGATCACCATCCCAAGCTGGACTCCCAGGTCATGCACCTTGCATACATCTTCGAGAAGCGTATCCAGAGCAGTGGAGAAAATAGCGTGGCCCTGCTCTCCGGCCAGTGATTCTCCGCTCAATTTGAGCAGAATGCGGGTGTATCTGAGTTGCGAAGGGTCCATTGGCGGTTGTCGTTCCGGAGTGGAAGGATAACGGAGCCCCTTGCGGAGCTCCGTTCACCAATATGCGGCACACCGTCCTGTCAGCGTCCCAGCTCGAAACGGGCGAAACGGCGCACCTGAACATGCTCGCCGAACTTGGCGGCTGAATTCTTGATCAGCTCGCCGATCGTAATCTCCGGGTTCTTCACGAAAGGCTGATCGACCAGGCAAACTTCCTGATAATACTTTTCGATCCGTCCTTCGACTATCTTGTCCAGCACATTCTCGGGCTTTCCGGTCTCGCGGGCCTGAGCGCGGTAAATTTCCCTTTCCTTGTCGAGCTGCTCGGCGGACAGTGTCGAGCGGTCCACGACATCCGGGTTTGAGGCGGCTATGTGCATGGCGAGATCCTTGCACATATTGCCGAAATCCTCGGTGCGGGCAACGAAATCGGTCTCGCAGTTAACTTCCACCAGCACTCCGATCTTGCCGCCCATATGGATGTACGAAAACACGCGCCCTTCACGGGTTTCACGGTCCTCGCGCTTGGCTGCGCGCATGATACCCTTCTTGCGCAGGATTTCGGTAGCTTTATCGGCATCTCCGGCAGCTTCTTCCAGCGCGCGCTTGCAATCCATCATGCCTGCGCCGGTGGCCTTCCTCAAAGCCTGAATGTTGGCCGCGGTTATTTCCATCATTTCTCCCGTTGTGTCTGTCAAAATCAGTGGTAGATAAAACTACCGGCCATCAAGAGAACTCTCTCCATGGCCGGCATCCAGCCGCATAATCAGCGGCCTGATTCACGCATAAACTTTCCGGCCGCTTACTCGCCGGCGCCACCTTCATCGCTGCCCTTTTTCTTGCGCGGGCGCCGGCGGGGACGCCCGGGTCCGCCGCGGCGGGACTGATCGCGATCGACTTCCTCGGCATCCTCGGCCTCGGCCTTGCGTCGCATCTCTTCCTCATCCCGGCTCTTGGCGTCGGACGGTTTTTCAACTATCTGCGCCCGTCCGTCCATTACCGCATCCGAGATAGCCTGTGTGATCAGCTTGACCGAGCGGATAGCGTCATCGTTACCCGGGATCGGCACGGTTGCCAGATCCGGATCGCCGTTGGTGTCAAGCAGGGCGATCAGAGGGATGCCCAGCTTGTTGGCCTCGGCCACGGCTATCTTTTCCTTCTGTGCATCCACTATGTATATTACCGCCGGGATGTCGCTCATGGCCTTGATGCCTTCCAGGGTCTTCTTGAGCTTCACCAGTTCGCGGTCGAGCGAGAGAGCTTCTTTCTTCGTGCGAAGTTCGAAATCTCCCTCATCCTTCATCCGCTCGAGTTCGCGCAAGCGGCGTATGTTCTTCTTAATCGTCTGAAAGTTGGTCATCATGCCGCCGAGCCAGCGCTCGTTGACATAATGCATTCCGCAGCGTTCCGCTTCCTCACGGATAACATCACGCACCTGCTTCTTTGTTCCGACAAACAGGACAGCGCCGCCCTTGCTGGCGATCTTCTCCACCCGCCCGGCGGCATCGCTAAGCTGGTCGTGGGTTTTCTTCAGGTCGATGATGTGGATCCCGTTACGCTCCGCAAAGATGAATTTCTTCATCTTGGGGTTCCAGCGACGGGTCTGGTGTCCGAAATGCACTCCCGCTTCCAGCAGGTCCTGAATGCTTGGCAAAGCCATCTTTGATGCCTCCCCTTCCGGGTTGCAGAAATCTTTCAGCCACGGCGGATGCGCCGGGCTTAAATTGCGCGCTGCCGGCCGTAGAGGCCGGTCAGCCGAAAAAGGTTAACGTTTCGAGAACTGGAAGCGCTTGCGGGCCTTCGGGTGGCCGTACTTCTTACGCTCGACCATTCTCGGGTCGCGGGTAAGCAGACCGAGCTTGCGCAGCACGGGCCGGTTGTTCTCATCCACCAGCACCAGCGCCCGGGACAGAGCCAGGCTGATCGCCCCGGCCTGCCCGGTGAGACCGCCGCCATCCACATTCACCGTCACATCGAAATGACCGAGCGATTCGGTGGCATTAAGCGGCTGCTCGCAAAGCTGAACATGGGTCGTGCGCGTAAAATAAACGCTCACCGGCCGTCCGTTCACACTCCACTCACCCTTGCCTTTTTTCAGATACACACGGGCCACGCTGGTCTTGCGCCGCCCGATTGCATGGAACACATTCTGATCCTTGTCCAACATTAACTTCCTCCTGTCAAGCCTTTCCTCCGGCGCCATCCGGCAGGAAGACTCAAATCACCATCTGTTCCGGTTTCTGGGCCTGATGGGGATGTTTCTCCCCGCGATAGACCTTAAGTTTCCTGAGCTGACTGCGGCCGAGACGGTTGTGCGGCAGCATGCCGCGAACCGCGTGTTCGATCACCCGTTCCGGTTTATCCTTGATCATCTTGCTCAGGTCGGTCAGACGGGCGCCGCCGGGATATCCGGAATGACGGAAATAGGTCTTCTGCTCAACCTTGCGGCCGGTCAGACGGACCTTGTCGGCATTGATCACGATGACAAAGTCACCAGTGTCAATATGTTCGGAGAAGATACGCTTGTTCTTCCCCCTCAGGCGCTGCGCCACCACACTGGCCAGACGGCCCAGCACAACGTCGGTGGCGTCAACCACCAGCCACTGCTTGTCGATCTCACTTTTCTTAACCGAATAAGTCTGCATGAAAGCTCCAACCGGAATGAATCTATCCTGCATATCGTGCGATTATTATAGGAAATCCGGCGGGACGCAGCTACGCGGGCCGGATCGGCGAATATCTCCGATAGAGATTACTAAAATTAACAGCACGGAACAGCCTTGTCAACAGATTTCCAACATACTGCGAGGAATGATGTTACTTTCTTTTTGGACGGGAGACCCAGCGCTCGAAAGCCGAAACTGAAAAAACAAGACGGGTTACGCTTTCCTCAGGATAGCCCGGAGCATCGATGCTGCGCTTGCCAAATTCCAGAGTGACGTCCACCAGGCCGGCGTTTTTGCTCACATACATGCCGCTGCCCAGAGCAAAAATGCTCTCGCGCACCGGATTGCCGTTTATCTCGAACGGATAGGCAGCGCGTGAATAACCGAAACGCCACGGCACTTTCCTGTAAAGGCGGGGCGAATCCGCACTTGAGGGATGAATCTCAAGACCCGCTCCCCAGCGCCACTGGTTCACTGAACGCACCCGCGGATCGGACAGCACGCCTATACCGTTCCAGTTCTGCACCTCGTAATCCGTGGAGAGCGTAAAACGCGAGGCGACACGGTAACTCGCCCCGAGACGCCAGGCAGAGGCCAGATCCTGATCCATCGACTCTTTCAGGCTCACGCCGCCGTTGGTCATGACGGTTTTCTTTACCTTTGCCGTCTTGGATAATGTATAAGACAACGCGGCGTTGAAACCCTTGTATGCCCCAAGCACACCGAAAGAAGGACGCACGCAGGAGTATCTGAAATTGAACTTGTCTATGGTTTTCACGAGATTATCGGAACCGAAATCGATTTCACGCTCGCGGTCTGACTTGCCGATAAGCCAGTCCGCCGAAACACCCACAGCCAGGTGGCTGGATACGGTGCGCGCCAGCGCGAATCGGCTCACATAGAAACTTCCGGCGGATGAAAATGACCGCGCCGCCTCGCCGGATTCCATGAAATCATATGCCTTGCGGTCGGACACCTCCCAAGTCAGGTCACGGTCCTGATACAGGCCCCAGCTCAGCACGAATTTCTTGTATGTAGGGAAAACCGCATTAAGCGAAAGATATTCGGTGGCGCGCAGGTTGCTGGTTCCCTCCGGTGTTTTCAGCGAAATATAGTCCTGCGAGAAGGTGCCGTTTATCCCGGAACGCCAGAAATTGACCAGGCGCGCCGGATTGTTGAACGAAAAATCCTCGCCGCTGATAGCAGAGCTGGCTCCGCCCAGAGCTCGTCCCCGCGCATCATTGGCGCTCACCGGGATACCGAGGTGCAGCGCTCCGAGCATCGAGTCCGCGCGCAGAGATTGTTCCGGGAGGAAAAGGATCAGCCCCGCAAGAAACAGCAAGCATTTGATAGCACTACGCATCCTAAGCCTCGGTCAGCTAATGCTGCGACTGGGAGGAGGAACCGGCATAAACCGGCAGACCTGAATAGATCACCGTTATATATGGATGCCTGGAACTGTCCGCCGCTTCAGGAGAGTAGAATTCGGCATATCCGGCAGTGGTGATATTCACCAGGTTGGCCAGAACCACATAATTCCTGCTGCCGCCGCCCTCGAGGACCGCTTTCTGAACGGCCTTTGTGACATCCATGACCAGTGTCGTGTCGCTCTCACCGAGCACCATTCCGTAATCCAGGGCCTTGGTTTCCGAGGTTACGAACTCCAGGCTCTCACTCAGGTAGGTGCTGACCAGAAAACTGTCCACAAAAGCCGCCCTGGCCACGTTCAAATGAATGCTTGCCCGGTTGATCGTGGCATTTTCAGGAATCTCGGAGAAATCATACCTGAAGAACAGCTGCCGCGCCGGCGAGGCGGATATCAAAAGGTTATCGCTGTTGTCTGTTCCTGCGAACCGCACGATAGTTGCATCCATGAAGGCGCGGCGGTCAAGCAACTGCTGCTGCGAGGAGCCGGACTCAGTGTAGTAGACCTCCAGCCTCGAAGCGGTGGGGCTGGTCGGGTAACCCTCGCGGGCCAGTAATTCAACCATCGCATCCTCTCCGCCGCTGGCGATAATCTCCAGCGAGAGCGTCTCCTTCCCCGGCAGCCAGCTTTTCATCCGCTCAATATCCAGACCCACGGAAACCGTATCGTAAGCATCACCATTGAACGGAGCCTGCCCGAGGGGAGAGGCCTCGTAGTCTCCGCCCGGCGTGGACCAGAGATCACCCTCCGACGCCTGGTCGAAAGTGACCTCACTTTCCTCGAAATCCTTCTCCAGCCTGTGCACCGAAAGGGTAAGCGGCAGCGTTCCGCGTGTGCGTATCACATAGAGCTGAATACGGGCTGATTGAATCTGAACACCCGCCGCCAGGGCTGTCCGGAAACTCAGCAGGGTGCGCAACTCGTAATCCCGCCGGTGTCCGGCCAGGACAGTGGTCTGTAAACCCTTGGCCACCGTGCCGCCGTTGACTGTTTGAATCTCAATCGCCCGGTGAATCTCGGTTTTAACCGGATCGGAGCCTTCCATCCCTCCGGGAAGAAGGATCATTCCGTTTTTATTGTCTGATTTGGCGGCGCAGGCAACCAGTCCGGCCAGAACGGCGGTCAGCAGGATGAACCGGATATATCTGATGGAATGGGATTTCACTTTATATCTCTGATTCCGGATTATTCATTACAAAATCGGGATACGGAATAACAGAGCCGCCCATCCTTCTTCCAATGCCTGTTCCGCGTCAAGCGGAAAAAGCACCCAGGGGGCGGCCGGTGGACAAAACTAACGCAAGCGGGATGATTGCGCAACCCTGATCAACTCAAGAGGACAACCGGACATATTGCAGCCGCAGTTGAGTCAGCGAGGCATCCAGGGCATTCTTCTCATCCGCGTCAAGGTTGCCGCGGGTCTTGTCCTGCAGCACGCCTAACAGATCAATGATCATGCGGGCGAGCTCCAGGTTCTGTTTTTTATCCCCGGACTTCTCCGGGTCGGCGGCGGATTCGAGATAATTGCCGGCGCTCGAACTGAGCATCAGCACCAGAGTGATAAAATTCGCCAGACCATTGGATGATACACTGGCGTCCGTCATATGTTCCTCCGCCTCACCTGAGATTGAAACCGGCGAATCCGAGGAAAGAGATGGACATCAGACCGGCGGAAATCAGGGCGATCGGAATCCCGCGCAGTATCGACGGGATGCGGGCCAGCTCGATACGTTCACGAATTCCGGCCATCAGCAGCAAAGCCACTGTAAATCCGGCTCCTGCCATCGTACCCTGTGTCAGCGCCTCGACAAAATTCAGCTTGTCGTTTATGTTCAGCACCGCCACGCCAAGCACGCAGCAGTTGGTCGTGATCAGAGGAAGATATATACCCAGCGCCTGGTAAAGGGACTGGGCGGTCTTGTTCAGAACTATCTCGACAAACTGCACCAGGGCGGCTATCACCAGGATAAAAACTATGGTGCTCAGATATGTTATATCATAAGGCACCAGAATGTAGTAATAAATCGGCCAGGTGACAAAAGCGGTCATGGCCATGACAAAGATCACCGCCAGACCCATGCCCACTGCGCTCGACATCTTGCGGCTCACTCCGAAAAACGGGCAGAGTCCGAGGAAGCGCGAAAGGACATAGTTGACGATGAAAATATTGCTGATCGTGATGACAAACAGGCGGCCGAAATCCATTATTCACCCGCCTCCTTCCTGGACTCAAAATAATTGAATCCCGCTAACATCAGACCCAGGGCGATAAATCCGCCCGGAGGGAGAATAAACAGAAGAACAGGCTGGTAGGTAGCCGGGGCGACCGGTAAGCCGGCAAACGTGCCGGAACCCAGCAGCTCGCGCACTCCACCGATAACACACAATACGACAGTAAACCCGAGGCCCATCCCCAGGCCGTCCAGGAAAGAACTGAATACGCCGTTTTTTCCGGCAAACGCCTCCGCGCGTCCCAGAATGATGCAGTTGACCACGATCAGAGGGATGAATATGCCTAGGGCTTTATGCAGGGCCGGGGTATAGGCGTGCATCGATAAATCCACTATGGTGACGAAAGTCGCAATGATTACGATGTAAGCCGGAAGGCGGATTTTCCCCGGGATGCCCTTGCGCACCGTCGACACCACGACATTCGATCCAACCAGCACGGCGGTGGCTGCAAGCCCCATGCCTATTCCGTTGGTCACGGAGGTGCTAACAGCCAGCGTGGGACACAGTCCGAGGAGCAACCTGAAAATCGGCACCTCCTCCCACAACCCCCGGCTGAACGTTTTCCAGTATGACACGCTCGACTCCTTTAATTGTCAGGGTTGTTTGACTATCGACTGCAATTTATCCAGTGCGTCGCGGACCGACACCGTAACTGCCTTGGAGCTGATTGTCGCGCCGGTGATCGCCTCGATCTGATTCGGGTCTTTTCCCCGCACTACCTGCAACTGCCCGATGGATTTACCCTTGAACTGGTCCTGGAACCAGGGCGTTTTCGCTCCGCTCCGAATTTCCTCCACGCGCGTTCCCAAACCGGGAGTCTCCTGCTGAGAGGATACTTTTATCCCGGCGATAACCATAAACGTATCCACTCCCACCATCGTGCGTATAGTGCTGGAATAACCCTGCCCAGCCGCCGGGACAACATAACCTATCAGAGTCCGGTTCAAACTGTCAGGGAATGCGCGATAGAAAAGCAGGGCCGCGCTGGAGTCCTTCTCGAAATACGTCGCACCGGGAAATGCAGCCCGGCGGGCCTCAGCCTCGCGGCCGGCCTCAACCGCAGCAATTTTATCTCTCGTTGCAAGATAAACGTTCGACAGGGCCGAGGCGGCGACCAGCGATATGAAAGCCAGGATAATGGCAAGTTTTATTATCTCGCGCACTTTCACTTACCTCCCGTTGTCGCAGCGCCATACACCCGAGGACGTGTCCATGCATCGATCAGAGGAGTGGCCGTATTCATCAGCAGGATAGCGTATGAAACCCCCTCGGGGTAACCGCCCTTGACACGGATCAGAACGGTCAGCAGCCCGCAGCCGACCGCGAAAATCCACTTGCCTTTACATGTCACCGGGCTTGTCACCATGTCCGTAGCCATGAAAAAGGCCCCCAGAACAAGCCCGCCGCTCAATACGTGCAGGAGCGCATTGCCTGTGAAATAGCCCTCCTGGCCGGCAAATATCCAGGCTGCCAGCGCAACACTGCCGATATAGCCCAGCGGAATACGCCAGTCGATGTATTTCCTGACGAACAGATATATGGCCCCCAGCAGAAGCAGCAGGGCCGAGGTCTCGCCTAACACGCCGCCCATGTTTCCCAGCAGAAGGCTCTTATAGAATTCCACCTGGCCGGTCTGCGCCAGGATATCGTGCGCCCGCTGCACATCCTGGGCGCTGTAAGCGGAGGGATTCTGCAAGATCGGAGCGACCGTGTTTTTAAGCAACTGCAGCGGAGTGGCCTGAGTTAAGCCATCCAGGTTCAGGCCGCTCAACGTTCCACCGCGCGGGGCCGGGTAATCAGGGCTTGAAATCATCACGGTCGGGAAAGAAGCAAGCAGAAAAGCGCGCGCGGCCAGGGCGGGATTCCAGATATTGAACCCTATGCCGCCGAACACTTCCTTGACCACGGCGATTGCGAACACTCCGCCGAGGACCGCGATCCACCAGGGCGCATTCGCCGGAAGGTTGAAAGCCAGCAGAATGCCGGTCACGATGGCTGAATAATCGTCAATCGCCATAGGAACCTTGCGCAGACGCTGACACAGCGCCTCCGTCCCGACAGCGGACCCCACGCACAAAACAATCAGCAACGCAGCGTGCCAGCCGAAAAAGTACACCGCCCCCAGCGTGGCCGGCGCCAGCGAAATCACTACCCCCTTCATGATCGAGGGCACTGATTCAGTGGTGTAGAAGTGGGGAGAACTCGATACTTTCAGGAAATCGGTCATCAGGTCACCTTGTCGTTCTTGGACGGATTTAACCGTAATAATCAGACCAGACGAGGATTATAAAACAGCGATTGCCATATCTTTCCACCGGGTTGCACCGGTGTGAAGATCACTTCTTTGTCATCCGATCCTGATTCATGACCGTGAACTTGCCGTAGCGGATGAGCTGAACCAGATTCCGGCCGGCCGGACAGATATAGCTGCACGAGCCGCACTCGATGCAATCCTTGATGCTGTACTGGCGGCAGCGGTCCCAGACTGCATTCTCTGACAGAAGCGCCAGGTCGCAGGGAATCAGCCGGATCGGGCAGGCATTGACGCAGGAGCCGCAGCGGATACAGGCATTATGACGGCTCTCCGGAACCGGCCCGGCCATCAGCACCAAACCGTTGGTTCCCTTGAGCACCGGCACGTCCAGTCCGGGCAGGGCGATGCCCATCATCGGACCGCCCATTATCACCTTGCCCAGGTTGCCGTTCACCCCGCCGATTTTCTCCAGGAACTCGCTTATCAGCGTGCCAACCCTGACACTGTAGTTTCCAGGATTGGCCGCAGCATCACCTGTAACCGTCACAACTTTATCAATCAGCGGACGTCCCGTTGCCACGGCATCGTACACCGAGAGCACCGTCGAGACGTTCTGCACCACGCAGCCGACATCCATCGGCAAACCGCCCGAGGGGACCTGACGGCCGGTGATAGCCTCAATCAACTGTTTCTCGCCTCCCTGCGGATACTTGGTCTGGAGCGCGGTCACCTGCCAGCCCTCGCGCCCTGCTGCCAGTTCGCCGAGGAGTTTCAACGCCTCCGGCTTGTTTTTTTCAACAGCCAGGTAAACCCTGGCGCACCCCAGAACGCGGGCGATTATACGCACCCCGGCCATAAGGTCCGTGGCGCGCTCGATCATCTGACGGTAATCCGTGGTCAGAAAAGGCTCGCATTCAGCGCCGTTGAGAATGAAAACATCGATCTTCCTGTCCGGCGGGGGTGAAAGCTTCACATGTGTGGGGAAGGCCGCTCCGCCAAGACCAACTATCCCGGCTTCGCGGATGATTTTTTTTATCTCATCCACTCCCAGGCTGTCAGGATCGCGGCTTGCAAGCACTCCAGGCTCCCACACATCCTGCCCGTCGCCTTCGATCACGATCGACTGCATGTTGGCGCCCGAGGGATGCGGCGCCTCGCCGATAGACTTGACCTTGCCTGAGATGGGAGAATGAAGCGGGATGCTCACGAAACCTGTGGGCCGGGCCACAACGGCGCCCACTTTCACCTCATCGCCCACCGAAACCGCTGTCTCCAGGGGCGCCCCGATATGCTGCTGAAGCGGCAGGACCACCTTGGATGGCAGCGCGACCGTTTCGATCTTCTTTTCCCTGGTTGCATCTTTCTGCTCGGGAGGATGAATCCCCCCGCGGAACGTGGCGAGCTTTGCCATCTGTCCTTCCTGTTACTCCTGGTTAGTCTTCTCCGGACCGAGTTCCCTGATCTTTTTCTCGAATTCCGAAACCGCCTCGAAACGGTAATACACCGAGGCGAAACGCACATATGCCACCGGATCGAGCTTCTTGAGCTGCCTGATAACTTCCTCGCCCAGGACCTTGCTCGGCACCTCGCTGACATTCAACCGGTCAACCGCTTTCTCCACCTGGTCGATCAGGTGATCGATATCGTCCATCCTGACCGGACGTTTCTTGCAGGCCGTAATCAAACCCATTTTCAGTTTTTCCGCGCTGTACGGCTCCCTGCGCCCATCGCTCTTGATCACCATCAGCGGGATGCTTTCGATGTACTCGTAGGTCGTGAAACGCCGTTTGCATTCAAAGCACTCCCTGCGCCGGCGTATCATCGAGCCGTCTTTCACCGCCCGGGAATCGACCACCCGGCTGTCTTCGAAATTGCAGAAAGGGCATTTCATAAGGTTCAGGGATTCAACCTTGCGCGAGCCATCTGGGCAGCATCTGAATCCGGATATTTCTGGATCACTGTCTGCAGGAAAGTCTCACCACGGGCTTTCTGCCCCAGGCTCAGGTAGCAGTCGCCGATTCGATAGAGGGCGTCCGGGGTGAGTTGGGAGTCTGGAAAACGGTCAACTATCTGGCGGTAGGCCTTGATTGCATCATCGTACTTTTTCAAGGCCCGGAAACTGTTCCCGATATACAGGTTCGCATCCGCGGCCAGGGGGATGTCCGGATAACGCGCTAAAAAATCCCTGAATCCATCAATCGCCATCTGGTAGTTGCTGGCGGTGAAATCCTTGTAAGCCAGTTCGTACAACTGGCTCGGATCTGACGCGGCCGGCGTCTTCGCGGCCGCGGCCGCGCCTCCGGTGGCAGCGGCAGGCGCGGAAACAGCCCTGGCCTGAAGCTCGGATTGCAAACGCAACAGACGCTGTTCCGTGTCTGAGATTCTCTGCTGAAGGGTGGCGATCTGCTTTTCGAGCTGGCCTGTGTCGGTCCGGTAGCCTGCCTGGAAACGGTCAAGCGTCTCAACCCGCTGGCTGACCATACTGTCAAGCAGAGCAACCTGGTTTTTCAACTGGCGCTGATCCTGTCGCAGTCCGAATATTTCGGACCGCAGGATCTGCATCTCGCTCGACTTGGCTCCGCCGCAACCTGATATCCAAAAAACCGGCAATACAAAAAACACAGCCAGGCATCTGATTCTACGGACTGCCGTCATCTGCATCCCTCCTGGCTTGTTGTATCCATATTCCGGTGCACCGTGACAAAACCGGGCATATTAAAAAATGGGCGCCGGTGAATATATCGGCGCCCACACAGATACTCCCCAACGGTGTCGTCGTACCGGAAGTTCAGTCAACGCAAACTCCGGCCGGAACAGACCACTCGTTACCGCCGAGTTGCGAAATTCACTCTCAGACCGGACAATGACTGATCCGGTTCAGTCTGCTCAGAACTCAGCCTTGAACTGATCCCGGCGGTTCTTGGACCAGCAGGATTCATTATGGCAATCCGCAACCGGGTTTTCCTCGCCCCAGCTCTTTGTGCTGATACGGCTGGCCGGCACGCCGGCGTTGGCCAGGAATTCCTGAGCGGCCGTGGCGCGTCGTTCGCCGAGAGCCAGGTTGTATGCCTCAGTGCCGCGCTCATCGCAGAAACCTTCGATGGTCAGGCTGAGCTCGGAATTCTCTTTCAGGATGCCGGCGATCTCAGTCAGAACCGACTGATACTCAGGCTTGACATCGCTCTTGTCAAAATCGAAATACACGACCTTGGCCGCGATCTGCTCGGCGGCTCTGGTCAGGCGCTCGCGGCGCTGACGGGCAAGCATCTCGGAATCGTCCTGCTTCACCGGCTCGGCCTTCTTCTCGACAACCGGCGGGGCCGGCGGAGGCGGCGGCGGGGCAACTTCTTTCTTATGGCAGCCAAGAGCCACCGCGAAAACCATCAAAGCGATCGGGTATACGAACATTTTCTTGCTCACAAATCCCCCCCGGACAGAAGTTTAAAACCTTCGAGATTCTGAGTTACAGAACTCTTAAAAATACGTACGATTGTAAATCATCTGGATTATAAAACCCTTGCAGCGCAATCAAATTATTACACAGCGGGCCTCTTTTGTCAAGAATAAAAGGGGCGTGAAATCCAAATAAACCGGGCTTCACATACAGCCGCCTGCTCCATAATCGCGTCTGATCAGCGAATCATTCAGCAAAAGGAGACCAGGCCGGAGCGCTGGCTTCGCGGAACTTTGAATTCAGAGGCCGCTGGTTGCGCCCGTCCCAGTCCATGACGAAAACCTCGAAATTGCCCCGTCCTCCGCGCCGGTCCGAGCAGAATATGATATGCAGACCATCCGGACTCCAGTAGGCGTCCCTGTTCTCCCCTTCCGTGGTGAGCTGGATAAAATTATCTCCGGTGATATCAATGATTGCAATCTGGAAAAGCCCCACCTCCGCGGTAAGCGCCACCTTGTCGCCGAACGGCAGGGGCCGCCAGCGCGGGGTGGTGTTGCGGCTCTCGAAAGTGAGACGGCGCACGTTCAGGCCATCCGCGCCCATGATGAAAATGTGAGGATTGCCCGAGCGCGTGCTGGCAAAAGCCAGTTCCTCTCCGTTGGGCGACCAGCTCGGCTCGAAATCCATCGCATAGCTGAACGTGAGACGGCGCGGCTTGTGTTCCCCAGGCGGCAGGTAATATATCTCCTGATTGCCGGTGGCGCTGCTGGAAAAAGCCATGAATCCGTTACGCTTGCACCAGTCCGGGGCCTGGTCCACACCCTTGGCCGCAAAAAGCGGCCTCATGCGCTTCGAGCCCACATCCACCACATAGATATCGGCATCCCCGTCCCGCAGGTTGGTAAAAGCGATCTGACGGCCATCCGGGCTCCAGGTGGGACTTTTTGCCAGTGTGCTGTCAAAAGTCATCCGCACCAGGTTGTAACCGTCGTAATCAGAGACAAAAATATCCTTGGTCCTTTTCGAGGTCTGGGTGACAAACGCTATGCGGGTTCCTGCCACGCCGCGCTCACCGGTTATATTCAGCACGATGTCATCCGAAATCCGGTGCGCGACCTGGCGGACGTGCTGAAGGTCAATCTCGTAATTCTTGAGGAAAACCAGATCCCCAAGCGAAAGATCATACACGCGTATCTCGGCCGAGGGCTTGCCTCCGATCATTAAAAATGATCCGGCCACCAGGTAATCAGATCCCGTCCCTTTCCAGCCCGCGTAGTCGACGCTGCCCTTGTCCGAGCTGAGCGCGGCGAAAGTCAGCTCATCCACGAACCGGTTGACCAGGTCGAAACGCAGCGAAAAATCCAGGTCCGCCAGTATGACATCCCTGAGCTCGCGGGTCTGGGCCTGGATATCGGGCAATGTTGGATCCGAAACCGGAAGCGGAGCCACCACAATCTTGTAGCGTTTTATCTCGCTTGTCGTTATCCGCGTTCGGACTTCTCCGGACGGAAGCTGCGAGGGTGGAGCCTGGGCCAGCAACGGAAGCGCAACAGCATTCAGAAGAAACCACAACACCATTCTTTTCACAATCACCTGTCCCTGTTATCGTCTCTCATTGCGGCTTGTATTCAAAATCCAGATGGACCGTGAGCTGCGCCTCGCTGTAATCGGATGGCAGCGGCGGCAACGGGTTGGAACTCAACACCGCCCGCTGCGCGGCCCGGTCGAAACTGGCGGCGCCGCTGCTGTTCTCGATGCGGACATCGGAAACCGTTCCATCCCGGGCAATCCTGAAAAACACCGTGGCGAGCACGCTCTCCGCCTGACCGCTGTAGGGATTGATCCAGTTGCTGCTGATCTTGTTGACCATCAGGCGCAGATAATAAGGATACTGGCCGAAGTCCTCATCCGAGCTGAATCCGCTGAGGGCCTGGTTCGTGGCGCTTTTCGATAGAACCATCTTATCCGAAGCCGCCTGCTTTTTCGGCTTGGGCGTCTCTTTTTTCAGCTTCGGCTTGAGGCGTTTTTTTTCTTCCGGTGGCGGAGGGATCGTTTCAGCTTCCACCTGCTCGACCGTTTCTTCCGGCGGGGCCGTCTGTATGTCCGGCATCGCCACAAGCTGAACCTGAGTGATCGAGGGCATGGAAATATAGGAAACGCTTCTCCATCCCGCCACCGCTACCGCCACCACCAGAAGGGCATGGATAACTGCCGATGTAATGAAAGCCTTGCGCAAAACATGTCCTTTCAGCGGCGAGTCTGCGGAACATTTGAAGGCTCGGCCACTATGCCCAGCGATTCGAATCCGGCCTGCTTGATCAGCCCGATGACCAGGGTCACCTTGCGGTAGGCGATATCCTCATCCGCCCGCAGATAGACCGCCTTGGTCTTACTGCTGGCATAATACTGCGACAGCTTGTCGGCGAGTTGCTCCTCGGGCACTGCCTCATCGTTCAGGTAGATACCCTTGTCCTTGCTTATAGTCACCACCAGGCCGGTGAACGTGAAAGACTGAGCCACCTGGGTCTTGGGCAGCACAACTTCCACTCCCCCCTGGAACAGCGGAGTGGAGATCATGAACACTATCAGCAGCGTCATGGTGACATCGACCAGGGAGGTGATGTTGATCTGGTCCATCAATCCATCGTCGTTCTCACGCTTGATAAATCCCGGCAAACCAAGCCTCCCGCAGCCGTGCGACTAATGCCCGGCCGCTGTAATTTCCTTGCCTGAATGCGCTTGCCTAAAGGTTCAGGCTGCTCTTGTAGATAATCCCGGCCAGTTCGAGCGCAAAATTGTTGCAGCGCTCGGTGATCATTCTTGCGCGGCTGTTGAGATAATTGTAGCCCATGACTGCCGGGATGGCCACGAACAGACCGGCGACAGTCGTGGTAAGGGCATCAGCGATACCGGGAGCGACAACCGCTATGTTGGCCGACCCTGTCTGTGCAATATCCAGGAATGAAATCATGATGCCCCAGACTGTCCCCAGAAGACCCAGAAAGGGGCTTATTGTGGTGCAGGTCGCCAGGAATACTATGTACTTGCGCAACTCGGCCACGCGTTCCGAAATCACACGCTCCATCGCCATGAGCAGGTTGTCCCGCATCATTACCGTGGGATCGAAATCCAGACGCTGCTCCGCCCAGCGGCTGGCGATCAGCTTACGCAACTGGTTCACCTCGCGCACCGCTGTGCTGACCATGACCGGGATAGGTGATACGCTCAGTCCCCTGGCCGCTTCCTGTATCTGTTCCAGGTCGCGGGCCTTGCGGAAACTTTCCATGAACTCATCTATCTCGGCCAGAGCCCTGTTTAACAGCTTGTATTTGTAACCTATGATCGCCCAGCTAACTACGGAAAAAACAGCCAGCGTTAAAAGGATAAGCTGCGCTTCCCAACTGGCATGGATTATCTTGTCAATCAAATCCTGTCTCAACGATTCGCCCTCTCTGTCTCCAGATCCGCTTCATTCAAAGTTTGACTATCTTTTCCGAGGCCATGCCACGCGCACCGAAAGCGTTTCGCGTGTCCACGATCGAGCGCGCGTTCTTGAGCACCATCTTGTAGTCGAAACAGCTATGGTCGGTGGTGACAACCACGCAGTCGACCGAGGCGACAAGCTTGGCGGTGAGATCCTGACTGACCTGCGGCTTGCCGTTCATGTTGAATTCCTGCGCGAACGGATCGGTGAAACAGACCTTCGCTCCCTTACGCTGCAGGAGCTTGATCACGTCCAGGGCCGGGGACTCGCGCAGATCGTCGATATCCTTTTTGTATGCCACGCCCAGGACCAGTATCTTCGCGCCCTTGACGCTCTTTTCCATGTTGTTCAGCGCGCCGGTCACCAGTTCCACCACATAATCCGGCATCTTGGAGTTGATCTCTCCGGCCAGTTCGATGAAACGGGCATAGTAATTGAGGCTCTTCAGCTTCCACGACAGGTAGTGCGGATCGATCGGGATGCAATGGCCGCCCAGACCCGGACCGGGCAGGAACGGCATATAGCCGAACGGCTTGCTCGCCGCGGCCTCAAGCACTTCCCAGACATCGATTCCCAGCACATCGCACATCAGCGCCACCTCGTTGACCAGCCCGATGTTCACGCTGCGGAAAGTGTTTTCCAGCAGCTTGACCATCTCGGCCGCCTGTGTGGTGGACACCGGGACCACTTTCTGCACTATGCTGCCGTAATAAGCGCAGGCCGCATCCAGACAAGCTTTCGTGCATCCGCCTATTACTTTTGGCGTGTTGTGGATAGTGTAAACCTTGTTGCCCGGATCAACCCGCTCGGGGCTGAAAGCCAGGAAGAAATCCTTGCCCGCCTTGAGGCCCGTTTCCTCCAGCATCGGCAGGATCAGTTCCTCGGTAGTGCCTGGATAGGTCGTGCTCTCAAGCACGACAAGCTGGCCCTTGCGCAGGTGTTTCTTTATCTGTTCGCTGGCCGCCAGGATAAAAGAGACGTCCGGGTTCTTGGTTTTATTCAGCGGAGTGGGCACGCAGATAGACATGGCATCCGCTTTCGCCAGCACGCTGAAATCGGTTGTAGCTTTCAGCAGCCCTTTATTCACCAGCGGAGCTACCACCGCCGGATCGATATCCGGAATGTGGCTGCCGCCGTGGTTGACCACCTTGACCTTCGATTCGCTCAGATCGATCCCCGTGACGGAGAACCCGGCCGAGGCAAACTCCACGGCCAGCGGGAACCCGACATAACCGAGGCCGATAATGGCGACTTCAGCCTTGCGGCTTTCGATTTTAGCGATAAGTTCCAACTTTACCTCGTTCTGGTGACGGGATTTGAGCTGCTACTGGATTGTCCGCTCACAAGGCGGCAGGGCTGGTTTAAAGCTTTGAATTTAATCCCGCTGCATTTTCAAGTCAATCTATTTTCCTCTCCATCTGTTTCTGCATGTTTGTTTCGATCAGAGCAAACGGACGGTATCCACACTGAAATCAAGGCTGCGGAAAGTATTGCTTTTTTTTTAATTTATTTTTAGATTATAGCTTCTTTCCATTCGACGGAGGAATAATGTCCAAGGTTTGTGAAATCTGCGGGAAAATCCCGGCGATGGGCAATAACGTCTCCCACGCCAACAACAGAACAAGACGCCGTTTCCTGCCCAACCTTCAGCAGATACGGATCAATGACGGCGGCGTGAACCGCCGCGCCTGTGTCTGCACCCGCTGCATCCGCGCGGGAAAGGTCACCAAAGCGGTCTGACTTCTTTGTAAGTCTTGAATGCAGACCCGGCGCAATTATTTCTGAAAGCCCTCACTCCACAAGTCTCCAGGGACGCGGAGTGGAGGGCTTTTTTCTCTGATGCAGCAGAGACTGAGTATCGATTCCAGCCCTGCGTGCCGACTCCATAAACCCCCGGCTTTCCGGGGCCGACACTTGCAGAGCATCCGCCAGACGGCGGTCTCCCAGCGAGATAAGAGCCTGAACCAGGCTGGCTGCGGGCGTCTCACACTGGAGTTCGACCCGCTTTTCCCGTGCAAGTCCCCGGCGCACCTGGTTCAGCGCGGCTTTGATTCCCTCCGGAGCCAGCATCGGTTCATCCTGCCAGCGGGTCTGCGGTTTGGGCACGAATGGATTTAGGCTTATTTTCAACCGGGCACGCGATGCAAGACCGGACGCAATGGCCCGCACCTGCTCCACCAGGACTGCGCGGTCCTGCCCGGTCTCTCCGGGCAGACCAACCATATAATATAATTTTATCTGCTCGAATCCCATGGCCGAGGCCCGGCCGACCGCATCCGGCAGAAGCTCAGCCGCGGAGGGCTTGCCCAGCGTTTTCAGCAGAGCGGGGCTGGCTGTCTCGGGAGCGAGAGTGACAGTGCGCACTCCGCAGTCCCGCAGAAGTTCCAGGATCTCCACGGTCAGCGTATCAACCCGCAGCGAGCTTGCCCCCAGGCGCAAACCGCGGTTTTGGACCGCCCTCAGAATACGGGGCAGTTCCGGGTAATCGCAAAGGTTGGCGCCCACCAGGCCCGCCACTCTGGCCTCCTCCGGCGCGTTCCGGATTAACTCCTCCACCCGGCCGGGGTCAGACAGACGCCAGGGGCGGTTGATCCGGCTCACCAGACAGAAACGGCAGGCGTGGCGGCAGCCGCGCGCAACCTCGATCATATACATATCCGAGAAATGCGCCTCTGGTGTGACTATCACGCTGTGGGCCGGTTCACCGTCAAGCGGTGCTGTCTGCCGGGCGATATGCTCCGGGGCCGAGGGCGAATCCGGCCGCGGTACAAGCGCTCCGTTCTCCTCCTCCGAAGGCTCGGCACGGTAAAGCGATGGCACGTAGAATCCAGGTCTCGCTGCCAGTTCCTCCAGAAAGAGCCGCCTGTCCCAGCCTTTTTCCCTTCGCTCCAGCCAGGCCTCGATGAAAGAAGGGACCAGCGCCTCTCCGTCACCCACACCGGCCGCCTCGACCAGCGGGGCCACAGGCTCAGGATTGCCTGTGACCACCGGTCCACCCGCCAGCAGAACCGGCAGCGCATCCCAGCGCTCGGCAGCCCGCTGTGGAAGACCCATGGCTGAAAGCAGCGCCGGCAGCCAGAGACAGTCCTGCTCATAGCTCAGTGAGAGGGCCAGCACATCAAACCGCGACGGCGCATCCCCACTCTCAAGAGCCAGCCAGCTTCGCTCGGAGGACGGATTGTCACGGTCCAGGCAGAACACTCTCTCGCAACGCACCTCCGGGTGCGCGTTGAACAACCGGTAGATGGTCTGAAATCCCAGGCTGGCCATGGCCACATCGTAGGGACTCAAGGCCACCAGGCCGACATTCAGCGGGCAGCGTGCGCGGACAGCCATGGATCCGCGTTCGGCTGCGAGCAGCCTGATACGCAGTTTTTCGGTTTCCCCGTACTTCGTCATACCTTCTCTGTACCGGTAGAGGCGCGCTCATATGAAATATTCTGACCAGGGAAAGATATGAATAAAAAAGCCCTCCCGCAACGTATGACGCCGCTGGAGGGCAAAATCCCGTTGAAAAGCATCAGTATGGTTTATGACGCTCGCGCTCCGGCAGGCTGGGTTTTACCCGCGTATGTCCGCCAAAAATACGGTGGTCCAGCAGGTAGGAATCCACCAGATTGAGTATTGTCATACCCAGCGCGGCATCGATAAAGTAGCCGCCGATACGGTAGCGTGTCTGGCCGGTATCAACCAGGCTCTGATACTGTTCCCGGGTGAGGGATTTGACCGCCTTGTCATAGCTCTTCTGACCCGCCGAACGCAGCATATAACCTCCCAGGAACATCCCTGCCGTGGTCCCGAGGATCATGTACCCGGTCCACATCGGACGGGTCTCGGCAGTCTGGATAAGACGCCAGCCGGGAATGAAATTCCCGATCAGCGCCGACTCCTTCACTTCCTGGACCTCCCGATAACGCTGGAGCGCAGTTTCCTCCTTGCGCCGGAGTTCGGTCATCGCCTGCTGCTGTTCCTGGTTTTTTACCTGGCTCAGACGGACCAGATTTTCGGCCTTTGCCAGGTCCGGATTCATCTGAAGAGCTTTTTCAGCCGCCTCGCGCGCTTTCTGGTACTGATGCGCATCGTAATAAGACAGGCTGATCAGGTACTGCACATCCACGTTATCCGGCTGCTGCTTAAGCACCATCTGGTAATTTTCTATGGCCTTGTCAAACATCTCCTTGCGCCGGTAGACATCTCCAAGGCCCTTGCGCGCGGAGATATTGTTGAAATCCAGAGACACGGCATTCCAGTATTCACGCTCGGCCTCATCCCAGAGGCCCATTTCCTCGTATTTCTTTGCACGTTCCACGTTCTGACCGGCCATATAGAGCTGCTCGACGGTCTGCATCTGTGCTGCGGCGCTCTGCGGCAGAAAATTCAGCGCCGGCAGAAGGAACAGGAGAAGAAGCGCAGTTTTCTTCACCGCTCAAACTCCTTCCCGGCTGATCGTGAGCATCTGGTTGATCCTGGCCAGGAGCTTCTCGTAATAATCCGCGGCCTGTTCGTCGAGCGTGCCGTTCGGATCGGCGATGGCGGCGGCCTCCTCGTATTCTCCGAGGTTGAAATATGCCTCGGCCAGCACAGCATTGAGGTCTTGAGCGTTGATCGTAGTCCTGTACTCGAATACGAAATCCGGGTCTCTTTCCAGAACCGTCAGCGCGTTGTCTCTGACTTCCTGGTAATTCGGCGGAGTCAGGTCGCGATAAACAAAGCTGAGTCCGCTCAGGATATAAACGCTATCCCTTGTCGATTCAGGAGTCCTGGAAAGGGCAAGGTCGAAATTGAGCACCGCTTTCTGAAGAGAATCCTGCATCGCCAGCGACCAGCCCAGTCCGATATGCGCCTCGTAGCGCTCGAGATGCACATCCCGCGACACCGCGGAGCGGAAGCTGGTCGAGGCAAGTGAATAATTACCCTGTCTGAACAGGTTCCAGCCCGTGGTCACATCGTCAAGATACGCCGGCTCGATGTTGAATTCAGGCGCAGATGGAGTGCTGCAAGCGCAGGCCAGCGCGGAAACCAGAAGCAGGACCCCGGTCAGTTTCTTCATATTGACGTTCTCCATTGTTCGAGTATCCGGAGTCAGCGTATCAGAACCATCTTACGGCTGATCACGGCGGCGCCAGCCTTGAGGCGATAGAAATATACTCCGCTGGGCAGTTCGCGCCCGCCCTCATCGCGCCCGTTCCATTCCACCGCGTAGATTCCGGGCGCGTGCGTGCGGTCGGCCAGCGTGCGCACCAGCGCCCCGCGAATGTTGTAAACCTTGATTTCCACCCGGCCATCTGCCGTCCCATCGGGCACCCGGTAACTTATGGTCGTCGACGGATTGAATGGATTAGGCGCGTTCTGGGCCAGGGCGAACGACCGCGGCATGGTCGCAGTCGAAAAACCCATTCCGGCGAGCAGAGCGAAAGAACCGAGCGTCTCGCTCACCGCGGTGTAGGCTCCGCAGGATTCATCGTAAAACGTGGTCAGAGCGCTCCACCGTCCATCCTCCAGCCTGCAGACAGTCAGGCCGGGATCGAAACCCTTGCCGGTGCGGATAAACACCCTGTAGCCCGCGGCGCGGGACTCGCTCAGAGGGATGAACGTATAGCTTTCACACGAGTACTTCTCCCCGTTTTCAGTCATACCCTGCAGGCTGAAATTCTCCAGCTTGCGCTTGAGTTCCTGTCCGGCAGGAGGCAAGCCATGCTCGATAAGCACTTCAAGTGGTTCATCTCCCACAGGTTCTATCCAGGAGGGAAGAGCAGCGGAATAGGAGGCGCCGGCCGAGGCCAGAACAGACGAATAAGTCTGAATGAATTCTCCGGTCTTTCCGGACAGGCTCGTTCCTGTCACTGCGAGAATGAACCCGCCGCGGGCATAGTACTGCCCTCTCCAGATGTCGCTCTCCCCGATCCGTGTAACGCCGACAGAAGACAGGTTGATCGTAAGCTGGGGGTTAGCCGCCAGCGGTGCGCTGGACACTATGTAGATATTCATGTACCCGGTAAGCACCGGGTTCCGGCTCAGCAGGACCATGAACTCCGGAGCTCCGCCGGTGGCCGAGGTCATCATCCGGAAAGAGAACGTGCTGTTGCTGTAAACCGGCGACAGCGTGCTGTTCTGGGCGCTGACCCGCCACCAGTAACGGGTGTTGTCCGGCAGGTTTTCGATTGCAAGGGTGGTGTCTGTCAGATTATCATAGCGGTGCAGGACCTGGCTGGCGCTGAACAGGCTGTCCAGGGACAGCTCGAAACTGTAGCGCACATGGTCGGCTGTATCGCGCGAGGAACTGGAGCGCCAGACAAACGTGATCTCCTGCGCGCTGACCGTGTCCATGTTCGAGGGAGCTAACAGGCTGAATCCCCGGGGCAGGTCATCCGGATTGATCTGTCGTGAGCGGCTGTACACCAGAACATTCCGGCGGTCTTCCATCGTGATGTAAATATCAGGGCGGTTGTCCTGATTGAAATCCGCCACACAGGCGGAGGTGGAAGCGCCGCTCAAGGAAGGCAGCAGTCCGGTGGCCTCGCTGAAAGTGCCGTTCCTGTTGTTTAGAAGCAACCGGTTGGCCTGGTTGTAGTTCAGGTAGTAAAGGTCCAGGTACCCGTCCATGTTGGCATCGAAGGCTTTGACGCCGTATGTGTTGTCGCTTTCGGCCGGCAGGCGGCCCGTGTTGTCAAAAGTGAAAACACCGCGGCCGTTGTTGAGGAAAAGCTCTTTACGCTGCGTGTTGCTCTGGGCGATCACCAGGTCCAGGTCACCGTCGTTGTCCACATCCAACAGTTCGCCGCCCAGCGCCAGAGCGCCGGCCATGGTGATTTCGCGGCTCTGGAAAATGCCCTTCCCGCTGTTCAGATAGACCACGTGGTTTTGGGCCTGATTTATGACCACGATATCGGTGTCCTTATCGCCATCCACATCGCCGGAGATGGCCCAGACGCTCTTGTCGGCCCTGGGATTCAATATATAGAGGTTCGTGACGTCACGGAACACGCCCAGGCTGTCGTTCAGCAGCAGACGGTTCACCTCGCCGCTGTAACCTTTATTGACCAGGTAAAGATCGATCGCGTTGTCGCCGTTGAAATCATCCGCCAGCACCATCTGGGTGCTCCACTCTCCCACAGGCATCCTTTTCGCGCCGTCCGCGGTTTCGCGTGCCGTGACATCGTCGAAGGCGCCCTTGCCGTTATTGATATACAGCCGGCTCTGCTGGCCATCGTTGCCGAAAACGAGGTCCAGATCGTCATCCGCATCCACATCCACCGCGACCACGGATGTGGTCTTGCTCGAGAGCTGCGCTCCCAGGGCCTGCGAGGTCGCCTCGTGCAGCGCGCCGTCATACTGATTGTAGAAGTAGACGCTGTTGGCCTCGCCATAATTGGCCACGGCCACGTCCGGATAACGGTCGCCGTTCAAATCAACCGCCACGGCCTGCTTTGATCTCCTCACATCCGGCGTGCCGAGATAACTTGTCGTATCGACATAGTTAGGCTCCGCGCGCGGACCTGCCGCCAGCACCTCGTAATTATACAGATCCGCCTGCGGGGCGCGGCGATGGTCGGCATCCGTACGGGCCAGTGAATCCACCACCTGGATGAAATACTCCACCCGGCTGCCCGCCGGCCGGGCAGGAATGCTGCCCCAGTAATGCGACCCGAAATGCTCCATCGGGACGCTGAAAAAAGTCTCGCTCTCGTTTATATCGCGCCACTTGACCGAAGCCGACAGCACCCCGGCAAGGGTGGTGACCCAGGTGTCGATTCTTTTCGGATTACTGACATCCGTCGTATTCATCAGGTCGGTGGTGTTGTTGATCCCCATCTTGGCCTCTGTGCTTACACCCGGAGGCAGCACCTCGAACCGGTAGGGCAGAAGGAACGGATTGCTGACAAAGGAATCCGGACTTGAAACCTTGAAACCGGCGGAGTCCGAGGCCATCACGAAATAATTCACCACGGAGTTGTAGGGCTGGCCGGGGATGCCAGCCTTGAAATCGTCCGTTCCGGCCATTGCGGTCATGTTCAGCGTGTCCTTGAACACGTTGCCGGATGCGCTCCAGACCAGCTTGACGACCGGGGTGAAATTGTCCACCACGCTGGCGGTTATTACATACGGGCCGACATTGTCCGTATTATCTTCGAATTCAGTGGTGAAATAGATGAAAGGCGGGGTTTTGTCCTGCCTGATATCGCCGGGAGGGTTGACAAAAGCCACTACGGCGGTTGAATCCAGGGCGGCGCTGTCCTGGCGGCTGACATTTATCGCCTCGATTACCTTATCCTCAGCAACTATCGAATAAACCAGACCCCATGTCTGACCGTTGGCATCCGTGGGCAGGGTGGGCTGCCTGAAAGTGACGCCCTGGGCATAACCTGTAGCCGCGCGCAGACGGATTTCGACATTGGGCACCGGCTTGCGCTCGTTGTCCAGCACAGTCACCCGGACCACGGAGGCGCTGCGCCCGTTGGCCAGAACCGGACTGACCGCCTGGACACGACCGTTAAGCGCCTCTCGCGCATCGACGAGAGAAAAGATTCCGACATCCTGCAGTTGATCATTCACGGTGGCAGTAAGCAGAACGCTGTCAGTAACTATACCCTGCGCCGAGCCCAGGAGTTGAATATGAATCCAGGTCTGTCCGGGCTTGTAATCGAACAGATCACCGGTGCTCCGGCGGTAGTTTGCCAGATTATGCTGAAAATAGCCTTCCACATCGGTCAGCGAGGTAAACCACATCGTACTGTCGGTTATTGTCGTTCCACCGATGCCCGGGCGGATCGATTTCAAATAAGTGCGCACCAGCACTCGTTCGAGCGGCCTACCGCCCGAGCTGTTTATTACGTGTCCTATGAAAAGCAGTTGCGTCAGAGATATAACCTGGGGAAAAGTCCTGACCGTATCCACACCGGAAGGACTGATTGCGTATTCGACTCCATCACTGCGGACCTTATAATAATAAGTAGTGTTGGCATCCAGGAACTTCAGCTGGACATAATGCGTGACAGTGGATTTGTTGGATGATATTGTTGAATCGCCCATAATCATGTTCAGGTTGCTGCTGCTCTTGCCGTAAAGCAGGACGTTGTTGAACGTGGGACGGTTTGTGCGCCAGGAGATCACAAACGAGTTTCCGGTGTGGTTTGACATCCTCAGGTCCGTAATCTTCAGCGGTTCCTGCGAAGTCTGCGCCGTAACCCGGGACTGACCGGCCAGCAGCAGGAAGGCGGCATACAGAAAGGCCTGGACAAAACGGTGAATTTTTGTTCTGCTTTTCATTGTTTCACCTTTCGATTTATTTCACTGTCCGGCTCAGGCCGCCTTGCCGCTGAGAATACGCAGCAGGGCCAGCAGGTCGAATACATCGTATTTGCCGTTGCCGTCTACATCCGCTGCCAGAGCCAGACGCGGATCGCCGGTGACTGTTTTGCCGCCGCCCAGAACTTTCAGTAAATCAAGCAGGTCGAAAACATTTATTTTGCTGTTATTGTCCAGGTCGCCGCGCATCCCGAGAGATGGATCGTACAACTGGATCGTAAACGCCGGTATTGCCCGGCTGGCGCTGCTCTGCAGCACAACCGAGCTGTCCGAGGCGCTCGTCCAGTAATTCACCAGGTACTCGATATGCAGCCGGTCGCCCGCGCCCGGATTTATTGGCGTGCCAAGTGTTTCATCCTTGAAATTCGCCAGATTGCAGTACCACGATCCGGGGGTCTCGCCGCCGCTGGATGTCTGGATTGTGTTCACCGCGGAAAGCGTCCCATCCCCGCGTATCACCCGCAGTCTGACAAGGGCCCGCTCAAGCGGCTGTCCGGATTGATCCAGAAGCTTACCACTGATTACACCTGAGGGCATTGTGCTACTGATATCGGAAAGCGTTTTAACAGAATACCACTTACCGCCGTTATCCCAGACACTGCTTCCTGAGCGGATACGGTATTCATATTCTGTCCCCAGTTTCAGATCGATCACATCAACAAAGTGCGTATAGCTCTCACCCGTATAAGAATCCTGGAAAACTGCAAGTGAATCAGAACCTTTGGCGCGCACTTCCACCCGGTTGTCTGTAGTCTTCAAATCCGTGATCCAAGAAATCCTCACGCTGGTGATCGAGATGTCCGTGCTGGCGGCCTGACTCATCTGCACTGCCGCGACTCCGGGCCGAACGGCCAGGAAAAACAGGGCGGCAAGCGCAAGCGGAATGTTTCTTTTAAACTGGCGCATTGTTAATCCTTTCAAGGCGTTTATCTTTCGGTGCTTCTGGTTCAATGTCTTTTCAATCCGGTTGGATGCAATATCCATACCAGACAATTATGATTTTCAGCGGATCCTTGACACTCATCAATCGATTTCAAAGCCTTTGCGTGACGGCTCTGCATACTTCACGCCCCCGCATGTATCTTTAGCCGGGAACATAGTGCTAAGCGGCCGAGGACAGGTTATTCAATATTTTCCCACGTTTCCGCATGGGGAGGTTTAATTTGAGCCGATCCTGAAGCAAGGCAATTTTTTCCCCGGCCGGTGGCAAAAAAATGGGGCGCCTGAATTGCAGGCGCCCCACCCGCGGACAGTCCGGTGGCCGCGTTTATTTCAGTAGAATCATCTTGCGCGTGGCTTTGAACGACGGCGTAGTCAGGCGGTAGAAGTATATCCCGCTCGGGGTGCGCCGTCCGGCTGAATCCAGGCCGTCCCACTCGATGCCATATTCACCCGGTCCGCGCATGGCCGAAACCAGGTTGCGCACGAGCTGTCCGCGCAGGTTGAACACGTCCAGCCGCACCTGAATCTGGCCCGCGCCTTCCGGCACGGCATAGCGGATAGTGGTCGACGGGTTGAACGGATTGGGTGAATTCTGCGCCAGGCTGAAAGCCTTGGGCAGCGCCACCGGAACAGCGCCGGTCACATTATCCTTATCCGTTTCTCCCCCGGCGCCCTGCAGATCCAGGGCAAAATTGTGCGGGCTGTCTGCTTTGACTGTCGAGGAGTAAGTGCGGTCGTATCCACGGCCCTGAACTGTCAGATCCATCTTATCGCCGACAGCCCAGCTATAAGGCAATCCGCTGCCGCTCTCCTTGAAATTAGCCAGATTGAGCACCCAGGAGCCGTTCTCATCGGTCACCGCGCAGAGGACTCCGGTCTGGATGCCGTTCTCAGCCGAGGTCAGCTTGAGGAAGACCAGCATTCCGGCCAGCGGCTTGTCCTGATTGTCGGTCAGCCGTCCGTACAGAGTATAAGGATTGAGCCCCGCGCCCACCTGGGCGGTAATCAGACTCCCGCCGGTCCGGCTGCCCGCGGGCAGGCCGCTCAAACCCTCGACCGAGTAGCGGTACTCGGCCCCTTCCTTGAGGCCGGTTACCAGTGCATAGCTGAAACCGCCTTCCAGCGTTTTCGGCTGCACGACAATCTCCTTACCCTCCGGACTGGTCAGATGCAGTACTCCAGGCGCCTGGGCAGAGGCGGTCCAGGTGAACGCGGCGGCGGCGCTGGTTATGTTCGAGGTTCTCAGGACAAAGGCGTCGCCGGAACCTGTTTTCGACGGCAGATCGAGGCGGATGGACGGCATGGAGCCGCTTCCGCTGTTGTCCGAGGCCAGCAGGGCGCCGCTGCTGTTGGGATCCCAGCTCGATGCCGCGGTCACTTCGAAGATATAGCCCTGGCCTACATCGATCCCGAAATTTTCACCGCCGTAACCGCCGGTCTCCTGCCTGAAATACTCTCTATATTCCTGAAGCGTAGCGTTATAGCGGAAGATCGCCTTAATTCCCGAAACACTCTTCAGCACGCTGTTGGCGTCCCAGGAACGGAACAGCGAGGCGTCCTGCGCCGGACGTGAGACAAAGTACTGTCCTGAGCCCGGGAACTGGATCACCGGAATGTTCCGCGTGTAAGCCCGTCCATCGAGCGTGATGTTGTTGGAGGAGTTCACCCGGACAAAGTACCCTTCCTCGATCGCCAGGTTGAAATCCGCCGCCCCCACGTACTGACCGCTGATTGCGCGCGTGATCGATTCCTGCACGCCGGTGGAGGTCACATATCTCGAGATAGCCGGCGAGCCGCCAGGCAGCTTGGCAAGAAGGGCCTTGGCAGTGGACGGCTGCCCTTTGAACAGGTACAGCGGGACGCCGATCAGGTTCAGGCCGGTCTTCAACTCCAGATCATAAGTCACATACGGAACCAGCTTGACCTTGTTGATATTCATCGGACTTGCCGCATCCGCGGCGCGCACGGTGTCGTACTGCTCGAAACCTTTCTCCGCCCCGTCGAACTCGAACAGGAGATAATCTCCCTGAGAATGACTGAACCCGCTGCCATCGGACTTGCGGAGGTTGGCCAGATTGAGCTCCCAGAGGCTGTCGCTGCCGACAGTAGTGACCAGGGGCAGCGATGTGTCGGACACGCTGGAATTATCGACCACCTTGAGGCGAACCGTGGCGTTGGTGGCTGACCCCTTGGAATAGTAAGCCTTGCCCTTGAGCATATACATGCTGCCGGTAGCGCCGCCGACGGGCAGAGTGCGCAGGGTGAACGCCGTGAGCGCGGAGTTGCTGGCTGCCGCCGTGCGATTAATCTTCCTGGCGCGGTAAGGTCCGTTGACATTGCGCAGACTGTCAGCCGCGAACACACCGTTCGCCGAGCCGATGAAGAACCGGTAAAGAGTGCCGGGCGAAAGGTTGCTGAGCTGGATAACATGGATGCCGTCATCCGATGGGGTCTCGTCCTTGAACACGGTCACCGAACTGCGTATCTCGGACAGGCCGGAGTTATACTCCACGAAGGTAGGATAACCCTTGAACTTGGACGAGTTGGTGAATGCCGCGCTATGGATGTCCAGAGTGTCGCTGCTGGCTGCCACGACTATGCTGTCCGCGCCGCTGAAATTGGTGCGATAGCGGAGCATGGCGCTGGTGGAAGTGATATTTACGATCTCGATGTTCTCATAGCCGGAGGAGTCGGTCAGCACCGTGAACGGATAGGTGTCGAATCCGCCGTATATGGCGCTTATGACCTTGATAGTATCCGGCACCAGATAGCTCAGAGTGTTGTCGAGACGCGACACCGGCACGCCAGGCGGCACCGAGGCCACAATTTTGTCCTTGGCCCACGAGATTATGCTGGCCGGGATATTCTGACGTCTTCCATTCAGGTCCGTAGCATAGAATATCACCTTGCTCGTATCCTCGGCGTTACGGTCGAACAGACCGAATCCGCTGCCGTAGATCGTGAACTCATGATTGATCGACCCCTTGGACGGATCGACACGCGTGATGTTTGGCGCGGGGGCCACCCGGAAACGCACCTGCTGCGCCGTAGATTTCTTGACCGTGTTGTTGTCGGTCGCGGTCACGGTGAAAGAATATGTAACTGTATCCTCTGTTGCAGGACGGAAAATATTCAGGCCGGTGCTGCTGTTAAGCGAACCCTGATGGTTTCCGCTGGACGAATAACTGAGAGGATAGCCTGCGCTGTCACCGATCAGGAAATCCGGATCGAACACATAGAGCGAAAAATTCGTGCTGTCGGTCTGGTTGTTGTTCAGCGTAAAAGGCCCGACTGCCTGGATGCTGTCCGGCCTGGATACGGCCGGGCTGGGACTGAAAACCAGAACGCTGTCCGGAGGAAGGCTGGCGAGGTTGCCGTCCCAGATGGGCGCGCGGTTGGTGTTGCGCACCTTGAGAGCGAACGTGTCGGCCTTTATGGTGGCGCCATCTGAAACCATGACCACCAGAGTGTCAGCCTTCTCGCCAGCCGTGGCAAGATTGAAAGGAATCTGCAGCTTGATCCTGAAATTGGGAACCACTCCACCTGTAAGGGTAGAGAGCGTATCTGCCAGAAGAGTGTCCACGGTTCCCGGACGGTGGATGAACTGGTTGAAGCCGGACAGAGCGCCCGTGGTGGTTCCGCCTTTGGCTACACCCAGCAGGTTATCGTTCCAGAGGAGACCGAAAGCTATATTGTCATTGGTCTCGCCCTGAAGGCTGTCCTGGTCCTGGGCATAGAAAGTGAGCACAACGCTGTCACCCTCGAAAACGCTGAACAGAGTGTCCTCGACGCCGGCCAGATAGTTGAATACCCGTGTCTGCGATACTCCCAGCGAATCCTTGCGCAGCATGGTGCGCCTGGTGAAACGCGGCGGAGGATTGGGCAGCGAATCGTTGACCATGATGAACAGGCTGTCTATCGCGTTGTCGCTGCCCTGGTTGCTGTCATCGGTGGCCTTGAAATAAATGACATACAGGCTGTCGCGCAGTTCGCCCACTCCCTGCCCGACCTTAGCCGTATTGCTGGAGGTGTCTCCGGCCGCAATGGCTGTTTCGGAAGTGGTGCTGCCGTTGGAAATGTTGGCGTCCACAAAGTAGCGGCCGCCGCGGATGCTGTTGTCCGTGGCTCCGTCACCCTGGACGAAGCTCGGCACCCAGCGCAGCCGGTTGCCGACAAATGTCGCTCCCGCGGGTAAATTGAGTGCGCTGTAAGTAACGTTATTCGCGCCGTCGTATCCCGGGATCCCATCACCATTCTGGCTTTTCAGGTACCGGCCGGAATAGTTGTTGTCAGCAATCTGGTCGCCCTGCAGCAGCTTGTTGTTCGGATCGATGAAGCCAGAGATGTTGATCTCCAGGGTGTCGCCCTCGTTGATCGCGATAAAACCATTGGCTCCGGAATAATTCAGCTCTGTCACCCCATCACCCAGATCGTCCGGATCGAAGTCTCCCGCTACATGCCCGCCGGGCAGGTTCTCTACTGCCGCGGCCCCGACATCCGGAAAGGCCGGATCAGCGCCGGACTCGACGCCGCCCAGGGTCAACCGGCTGCCGTTGGGATTGCCACGCGCGATTACCGTGCCGAGTTTGTCTGCGATATCGGTATGGCCACGGAACCCGCCGGCGTTTTCCGCGGCATTGATGTAGAAAAAGTCGCCGCCGTAGAATACTCGTTTGTTCGTACTGAAATCAGTGTTGATCAGCGATGAGGCATTGCCGTCCGGTGGGGAGATAATTTCAAAAGTGGTCGGAACCGGCGCGGTGTTCTGCGCCATCAGCCCCAGCGGCCCTAACATCAAGGCCATGATCGAAAGGGCGGTCAGCAAACGGACACGGGCGATCATCTGCTCACTCCTTGAGAAAAGGTGGTTTAATCCGTTAAACCCGAACAATATTTTGGTTTCGAGGAAAGATTACGCTGGCGAAGTGCAAGGCAACATACGTGCCACCCAAGGATGCAACGACACATCTCTTTATTTATAAAAGAGTTATCATTATTTCTGAAACGTGCGCGCATTAATGCAAACACAAACAAGGAAAATTTTACCTTGATTGTCTGTCTTTTTTTATGCGGACTTGTGGTACTATTTTCCGGCAAGGAGATTTTTTCGTGGAACCATGCATGGAGGGAAAAACACGTTGCAGCTTGAATTAAAAAAAGCGGCCGGGGGAAATCCCCCGGCCGCTCTGTCTTACCTGTTACGGGTCCAGCGTTACTTCAGCAGGACCATCTTGCGGGTGGCGGTGAAGTCGCCGGCCTTGATCCGGTAGAAGTAGACACCGGAAGCCGTCACTTCGCCGTCCTCGTTGCGGCCGTTCCACTGGACCACGAACTGGCCGGGCTGCTTGACCTCATCGACCAGGGACTTGACGAGCTGGCCGCGGAGGTTGTAGACCTTCAGTTCGACCCGCACTCCCTCGACCTTCGAATCCGGAATGTCGTAGGAGATGGTGGTTGACGGGTTGAACGGGTTCGGATAGTTCTGCGCCAGGGCGAAAGCCTTGGGCAGCGCCACCCGCGCCGTCGCCTTGTTCTGCTCCGCAACCATCTTCTCGAGGTCGGAGGACTTGATCAGGTTCTGCGGGCTCTCGCCGCTGACCAGGGTGCGGAACGGCAGCGAGGCATTCTGGAAGACCGTGTTCACACGGATCTCATCGCCCACGCTCCACTGGAACACTTCACCGTCGGCCGCGTTCTTGAAATTGCCGAGGTTGACATTCCAGTAGCCCTTTTCATCGGTGATCGCCAGCAGAGGCGCGCTGACCAGGTCCTTGTTCTTCAGCTCGACATACACCAGGGCCTTGGCCAGGGCGTTGCCGTTCTCGTCCAGCATGCGGCCGTACACCGTGTAAGGCAGTCCGGCGCCCATCTTGGCCGAGGTGAAGGTGAAAGGCTGGCCGTTGTTGTTGTACGTCACGCCGTTGACCACTATCTCATAGCTGTATTCGGTCTCGGGCTCGAGTTTCAGCAACTGGACCATCCGCATGCCGCCATCCAGGACCTTGCTGTCGAAGGTGGCGATCATGTTGAGGCTTTCACCGGTCTTGCCGTAGCGCACCACAACCGCGCCGTTCACATCCGTCAGCCAGGACAGCCGTGCGGCCGAGCTGGTCACGTCGGTGAGTTTCAGGCTGCGCAGGGCCGCCGCGGCGCCCTCGGGAGCCACCGAGGCATTGGCGGTGTTGATCGTCAGCGACGGCATGTTATCGGTCAGGTTGTCGAACTTGGCCGAAGCGTTGGCCAGGGCCACGCTCGCCGGGGTGTTCGGATCCCACTGGCTGGCCGCCGTCAACTTGAGGATATAGCCTTCGCTCACGTCGATGTGGAAATTCTCACCGGTGAAGACACCGCTCAGAGGCTCGATTACCCCGCTCTCCCACCACTGATTGTCCTCGTTCCAGCGGTGAATCTCGGAGAGGTTCGGGATGTTGGCCAGCATGGTCCGGGCGCTCCAGGCATAGAAGAGGTCGGAGGACTGCGCCGGACGGCTGACCCAGTAGTAGGCCGCGTTCGGATAGGTCTGGACGGCCAGATCATCACCGATAAGGCTGCCGTTGAGCGTGAGGTACTGTTCCTGGGTTGTCTTGACGAAATACCCTTCGAACAGGCTCAGGTTGAAGTTGGTAGCGCCGATGAACCCGCGTCCGCCGCCGGCGATGGCCTTGGTGATCGTCTCCTGGGTGCCGGTGGAGCTGAGATAACGGGTTATCGAGGGCAGACCGCCGGTGACACGGTTGAGCAGAGCCTCGGCATTCTGCGGCTCGCTGACATATGTTTCAACCGGGATGCCGACCAGGTTCAGGCCGACTTTCAGCCGTACATCGTAAGCCACGGCCGGTCCCAGACGGATACCGTCGGCGGTGAAATCAACACGCTGCGGAGTGACCGCGCCGCGGGTGGTGACAAACTGCTTGAAGCCGACATCCGCGCCACCCTCGACGGTGATAATGATGTAATCACCCTGCTTGTGGCGGAAAGTGCGGTTAGGCACGTTGAACGTATCGGTCACGGCATCGCCAAGGTTGACCAGCCAGGAGCTGTCGCTCTGGACGATCGAGGTCAGGGCCAATGAGGTGTCGGCAGTGTTCTGGTAATCCACTATCTTCACCGTCACGACCGAGTTGACCGCCGCGCCGCTGTTGGTGTAAGCGTCGCCTTCGATCACGAATGTCTCGCCGGCGGCGGCCGCAGTCGGCAGGGTCTTTACCAGGAATCCCTTTACGCCGGGATTGGTTCCGGTTATGCGATCGATCTTGGCCGGCTTGTAAGGTCCATTGACCAGACCGGATGTGTCACCGAAGAAGTATCCGTTCTTCATACCGAGGAAGAAACGGTAGACCTGGTTCGGCAGGAGGTCGGTCAGGGTGACATAGTGGATCTTATCGGTCGAGGTCGTCGAACCCTGGTAGACTGCCACTTCGGACGCCAGTCCGCTCGTGGTGACCTTGAACAGCGGATAATGCGGTGAAGCGCCATCATCCGTGTCGAGCGTGTCGTCCTCGGTGGCCACGACCACGCTGTCTATGCCGTTGAAAGCGGTTTCCCACTTCAGACGGACCGAGGTGGAGGTAAGGTTTGACAGCTCGAAACTGGACACCTTGGTGCTGTCATAGTCCGAAACCAGGAACGGATAGTAAGTCGGCGTGGCGTACACAGCCGAATTGACCTGAATCGTGTCCAGAGACCAGTACGTATTGTTGAGCCACTGGGTCACCGGTGTGCCGGTGGGCACTGTAACGTTGATCCGGTCACGGCTCCAGGAGTTTACCGTAGCAACGAGGTTCTGGGCGACTCCCGAGCTGTTGCGGGCGCGGAATGTCACCTTGCTGGGCGTAACGCTGGTCCCGTCATACAGGCCGAAACCGCTGCCGTAGATCGTCAGGTTCTGGCCGGGATAGGCCGTGTACGGATACACCGACGAGACCGCGGGCTGCGGGGCCACTCTCAAGGTCAAAAGTTTGCTGCCGGTCTTAGGATCGGCGGTATAACTGTCGGTAGCCTTGATCGTGAACGGATAGCTGATAGTGTCGGCATTGGACAGCAGGAGCACCATCAGTCCGTTCGGCAGGAAAGTCGCGCCGGAGGGCGAACCGGTCTGCGAGTAGCTCAGGCTCGAACCCAGCAGATCGCCGATAAGGACATCCGGATCGTACACGTACTTGCTGAAAGCTATCGAATCGGTCCGTCCATTGGCCACCGGGATCGGGTTGAACGCGTTGATGCTGTCCGGATTGGCCGCGGCCGGGTCAGCCGAGAACACGAGATTGTAAGGCGTGGGTTTGCTGCTCGTGTCGGCGTCCCAGATCGGGGCGCGGTTGACGTTGGCGATTCTGAACAGCATCGTATCGTAAACGGTGTTGCCGGAAGAATCGCGCACCTTGACGATCAGGGTGTCGGCCGGGTTGGCGGTCGAGGTGTCGGCCACGTTGAACGCCACCTTCAGGCGGACGCGGAACGCGGTCGGAGTGCCGCCGGTGAGGATGGACAGGGTGTCCAGGGCCAAAGTGTCCACCGTGCCGGGACGCTTCAGGAAATCACTCCATTTCTGCACCGCGAAATCCAGCTCATCGTTGACTTCACCACGGGAACTGTCCTGGTCCACGGCATAGAAGGTGATTACGATGCTGTCGCCTTCATTGTAACGCAGGAGCGAGTCCGGATTGAATTCAGTGCTGCTCTTGGTGTAGGTGCGGAGCAGGCCCTGACGGTTGATGATTTCGCGCTTGGTCACGACCGGCGCCGGGTTGGCGATGGAGTCGTTGACCATGATGAACAGCGAGTCCATGCCCACCATCGACGGGATACCGTCATCCGTGGCGGTGAACAGGATCATGTACAGGCTGTCTTTCAACTCACCCAGCCCGCGTCCCACATGAGCGCCGCGGGTGGTATCCGTCAATGCTACTGTCGACAGGTCGCTCGCTGTCGAACCGTTGGAGATGTTGGCATCGATGAAGAACCGTCCGCCGCGGACGCTGTTGTCCGTTGCGCCGTCACCCTGGATAAAATTGGGCACCCAGGAGAAAAGACCGGAGTTGAAGCTGGCGCCGGCCGGCAATGTGGAGGGGACCACGCCGAACCTTACGCCGTTGGCCGAGTCGTTTTTGGGCTGGGCCATGTTGAAGGCGTACTCCAGGCTCTTCATGTTTGCGCCCGAATAAGAAGTAGCCACATCTGTGTTCAGAGTGTTGTTCGGGTCGGCATAACCGGTAAGGCGGATAACGAGTGAATCTTCCTCGTTGATCGCGATAAAGCCGTTCATACCTGTATAAGTTGGTACAGCGTCGACGCCGTCGCCCATGTCATCAACATTAAAATCTACGGTGGTACGATCAAGGCCACCGTTGTCCAGACCGGGCAGGTTCTGCACGGCCATGTTGCTGAGCAGGCCGGCCTCGCCCACGGTTCCGCCCAGGGTCAGGCGGCTGTTCTGGCTGTTACCTATAGCTTGAACCGCCAGCGCCGCATTGAATCCCTTAAACTTGTTGGCAGCGGTCGTCAGGGCAAAATCACCGCCGTAGAAAATGCGGTTGTTCTGGTTCGCTCCCGTCCCATAGTTATGGTTAATCAGGAACGGAAAGTTTCCGTCCGCCGGACTCAAGATTTCAAAGGTCGTGGGCACGGGGGCGGTATTCTGCGCGTACGTCTGCACGTATGACAGCGTGATCAGAAAAGTGAGTAAGGTGATTACTCTGGTCACCTTATATAACCATCTCATTTTTCTCTCCTTGAGAAAAGTTCGTTTACTTCAGATTAGTTCCCCTCCTGGAAACTAGCACTTCCGCTCTGTCACCCGGTATCATAGCAGAATACCATGTCCCCTCCTTTACCATTGTCCTTCGAGTGTATCAGTCGATTTAGTTCAATTTTACATACATCTGGCCAAGTTTGATCGTATAAAGGGGCAATACACTACTTCTTTAAATCGGCGCAAGCCCTTTAAACTTTAAAAAAAGTTGGGAAACACCGGGTTTCCAAGGCCTCTGCGCCGAACAAAGTGAATCTTGCTGGCTCATTTATGTTTTTTTTTCATGCTCTGGAATTTTTTACCTTATTCTTTCCTCCGCGATGGATTACCCCCTGACATACAATACAATTCACAACAGCCGATGCATCACGCGCACAAGGAACGTAATGACCTGTCCTACGGAAATTTGACACTCTTTCCCGGACACAACAATCCCGGGAGTCAAAACCGGACTCTCATACTTGGCCTAAAGAGTTAAATCGGCATCCTGGTTTCAAACTTTAGTTTTACTCCGGCTGTCTGACTGATGAATTCCTTATTGCTGCGTTCATCCAGCAGGTGGAATCTGTCAGTTTCCGGGAAGCTGTTTTCTTTGAGCGGAATCGACCATCTCTGACTAAAATCGCACAACGCAAAAGAGCATGAAAACGCCCAGAAATTACCTTCAAATTCACCTCTGAAGCTCACCAGTTACTGCAACGGCTTGATAAAACAAAATGTTCCAACAAACTCCCTGATTCTTATAAAGGCAATTGTCGTACCGGCTCTCTGAAATTATACGCAGGATAACAGATAAAAAAGGGCGACCTGCCGGCCGCCCAAACTATTTAATCCTTATCCATTCGCTGCACGCTCTATGCGAAAGGCCGCCTTATCATTTTGCTTAATCTGAAGCCTATTCCAGCATCAGGAACATTATGGTTATAATCTGCCAGGTTCCGACCAGTAGAAATATCCCGGCAACCCAGAAATCGACGAACTGCTCCGGAGCGATAAGCCACTCCATCTCCCTGCCGGATGAATCTATCAACTCATCGAACGACGGGGTTTCTTCGGAGACATACTCCTCCATCCCCAACGTTTCAACATCTGTCATATCAGCCATGACACTCACCCCGCGAATAACGGACCTGTATTATTGTACATCGAGCTGTCCCACTAAATCAAGAACAGCCGGCGAAGGTCATCTTCCACGCTGACTGCCGGCCAGCCATGCACCGGAACCAACCGGACGGCCAGGCTGCTTCCGCCCGGCAGATGGCCTGCTTTCCTTCCGCTGCGGCGGCTCCTGCATACGGACAAATTGCAGCACCTGAACGCAGAAAACACCCATCAAAAGGAATAGGACCGCCAGCACGATTGTTTTCTGCATATGGTAGTATGGCGCGTCAGAAAAGATAAACCAGCCGGTGAACACCGCACTCAGAATAAAGCAGAAAATCGACAGCGCGGCCAAGAAGATCTGAACGACACTGTCAGCGCCGATCCGTGATACTGAATTTCGAAGGTGACGGCTGCCACGGCGGCACAGCAGATAGACAAGATATAGAAGTGATGGCAGGCACGACAGACCCACCACAAGCAGAAGCTTGCTCCCCATGAGAAATCCCTTTCTCAATTTAATCATCCATGATCTTCAGGAGCGCACCGGCCGGAATCTGAGTTCCAGGAGGGTGGGTGACAGTTTAATCCAGACCGCTCGCTCCACCGGCGCCTTGCGGTCCCATCCAGCCGCATCCTGCGGCGGGACGGTCCATGCACCGGTTCCTGTTGATAGAATCGGAAAAATCCGGGAAGGGCTTTAATTTTTCGGGGAGACTGCCTCTGTCCTTGAATAACAACCGGGGCAGTGAAGCGAATATTTCAACGGGAGCGGGCCTTTGTTCATGCTCATTGCCTGCCGGATGTGGAATCCAGCAGCGCGTTAAGGCGAGTGCGGACATCTGTCAGTTCAGTGCGGTCGCCACAGAGGCCGAGCGCCCGCGACAGGCTTAGACGGGCCTGTTCCTCCCGGCCCAGTTCGCGAAGATAAAGGCCCAGATTGATCCAGCCCTCGATATAGGACGGGTCGGCGCTCAGGGACGCCCGCCAGGCGTCCAGCGCCTTCTGTTTCTGTCCGGCGGCAGCCCGGGACAGGGCCAGGTAGTTGAACACCCGCGGAGCGTCAGGGGATGGGGCGGCCAGGGCGCGCTCGTAAAATCCGGCCGCCTGCTCAAAGCCGCCTGACTGTTGCCAGTACGAGCCGATCAGCACCAGAGTGCGCCAGTCCCGAGGGTCCATCTCCAGCGCCTTTTCCAGGCTTGCGATGGCTTCCGTTGTCTGTCCCTGCATAAGCTGAAGATTGCCTAACAACTGCCAGCAATGGCTGTCGAACTTGCCCTCCTGTTCGCCTTTTTCCAGGAGTTCCAGCGCCAGTTCCCCGCGGCCCGCCCGTTCCAGGGTGCGGCCAAGGTCCAGCCAGGTTTCGGCATTGAGGCGGCCGGGCCAGTTACGCGCAACGTTTTCCATTTCCGCTACAGCCTGTCCGGTCTGCCCATGGCTGAATATCAGTTTGGCCCGGTTGTAGCGCGCCTGCCATTCCCATTTATCCTTTAGGTTCAGAGCGCGTTCGAAGGCCGCCAGTGCAAGTGAATCCCGTCCGAAACCGGCGTAGCTTATGCCCAGGTTCACCCAGACAGCGCCCCGGTCCGGGCGCAACTGAGCGGCCCGCTGAAGCGCCATGAACGCTCCGCTGGAATCTCCCCTGGTGCGCAGCACCACTCCCAGGTTGCCGTAAGCGTCCCCGGATGACGGATTCAGTTTCAGGCAGAGGCGGTACAAGCTGTCTGCCGCAGCCAGGTCTCCAGTGCGCTGGTGAGCGTCCGCGAGGTTGAATGCAGCCAGGTCGTGACCGGGATAGACCCGCATCACGCGCTGCCAGAGACTGAAAGGATCGCGCCAGTCGAGCTGACGTCTCACATTGACCGCGCCCATGACGCTCATTACAGTCAAGGCGCACACCGCTCCAATGACTGTATATATTCTCCCGGCCTTTTCGATCCGCCCGGCCAGACTCATTCCCGCCAGTCCCGCGACCAGAGCCAGTCCGACCGAGGGCAGGAAGAAGTACCGGTCAGCCATCAGCGTGCTGGTAGGCACGAGCCCGGATGTGGGCAACAGCGCCGCCGCGGCCAGGAAAAGCCCGAATCCGGCCGGGCGCGCCAACCGTCCCGACGCGCGCAAACCGGTCCATGTAGCAACAGCCAGAACTCCAGCCGCGGTCAGCCCCCTCAGCCAGGGAGCGCTTTCCGGAATATTCAACGGGTAGCGGCAGCAGAGGTTGACCGGAAGGAAAAACTTGAGCAGGTATTCGCTCCACAGCAGCGGAAGCATTAAAATTCTCGCGCTGAGCGGCGCCCCGGCGGATGAGGTGTGCGTGACAGTGGAAAGAAATACGACCTGGAAAGCTACAGCCATCATCGGAAGAAAAAACACTCCGGTGGCGGCAATTCTTTTCCCTTTGGACACCCCTGTCGCTGGCAGCAGCATCTCTCCGCCCAACAGAACAAGAGGTAACGCGACCGCCGCGGGCTGACTCGCCAGACCGCAGAGATACAATCCGAGCGCCGCGGCCAGGGTCGCAATCCGGCCGTTCTGCCTGAACCGCAGCCAGGCGAGACAGGATCCCAGGCAGAACACTGTCATCAGGCTGAACTTGCCTCCCTGAAGCCAGGAAACAGCCTCGACATGCAGCGGGTGAAACGCGAAGATCGCAGCGCTTATAAGCGCTGTCTGACCGGCCTGCCTTCGGGTAAATCTTTCCGGCCAGAGAAGCATCAGACGGTGGACAACGAGAAAACACAGCAGCACGGAGAGGGAATAAAGCAGGATGTTCAGAACGATGTAACCAGCGGGATTAAAACCGCTTATGGCATATACTGCGGCAAAGGCCAGGCTGCGCATCGGTTGCCAGGTTACGGTCCCGCCGGAGCGCGGAACAAAAAAAGAGAGCACATTCTCCGGAGAAAGACTGCGGATTGAGACATCCTCAAGGATAATCCCATCATCCCAGCCCACATAGCCGTTGCCCAGAGAGGGCAAATAAAGCAGAAGCGGACTCAGAAAAACCGCTACTGCCGCAAGACGCATCTTATTTCTGTCTGATAGCCGGAACATCCGGATGGGGCCGCCTCGCTGATACCGGTCGTGAAATGGTGAAACAGGACCAGAACTCGACAACGGAGATATGCAAAAAGCAGGCCGGTGTTGTTCAGTTCAGGCTGGCGCTCAACTTTTCAGCGAATTCGGCGACCCGGCGGAACAACCGGCCGGTTGTCTGCCCGCTCTGCCCGCCCGAGGCCGTCTGCTGAAGGCTTTCCCGGAGGCCCTCCAGCGGCGGCACCCGCGACTCCATCCCGAAATCGCGCGCCGCGCCAAGAAGGTCATCCAGGTAGGAGACAACAAGACGCACCTCGCGCCGGACGGATGTTCCGGTGATATCGGCCAGGTTGTGGTGCAATACCTCGAGGGTGATGACCGAAAGCTCGCGAAAATAGTTCAGCACTTCCTCCGGCGGCTCGGCCTGACGGCCTGCCGGGGCGGCTTCCGGTAAGCCCTTGACAACGGACAGCTCCTCCACGGCTTGAGCCGGCGATGACTTTTCCGTCATACCAGCCATTACCGGCTTCTTAACGCCTGCGTCAACCGTCGCAACAACAGCTTTGTCCTCTGGACGAGCTCCGGCCCGCGACGATTCCTGCCCGCTGCCGTCAAAAGGCTTTCTATCGGCAGCCGGCTGTCTTGAAACAGGGGCCTTGGCTGGCGTCTCCTGCGGGGCGGGCGGCTGCTTTACCTGCTTATCCGCTGCCGGCGCTTTTCCAGCATTCCGCGGGACAGACTGTTCCCGCATAGCCATACCATAGGAAGCATCTGTCATTCGCGGACTGGTATTCTTTTCACCCGCAAACAAGCCGATCTGGCCGGCATCGGGTTTCTTTTCACCGGATGGCCGCGTGGATGAACCGGCTGCATTCCGGCTCTCCGCTCCTGTCCGGGACAGCGGATTGCCTGACGGCAGAGGCTGCACCATCAGACGGGTCACCTGATCAAACCATTCATCCACGGAACTCGTAATGTCCGCCTTGGAGGCTTCCATAGTGTTTTTCCCGCTTTCGTTTCTTCGGTCTGTCTCCCTTGCCTCACCCGGATTAAGCCGCAACGTTTTCTCACTCCAGCCCATCGACTCCTCCTTCAATTTATCCGCCAACGGCGCGACTTTCTCGATCAGGCGGCGGCACGATTCAAGGCAGGCGATACTTGCCTCGCCCGATGCAAGGCGCTCCATTTCATGGTTGAGGCTGTCCAGCAGAAAACGTTCATCCATTGACACTTTCCGGCCGAGCAGGACGACAGAAGACAATATGGAAAAAGCCAGCTCGAACATCTCGGTGAAAGGCCCCACCGGGAAACTGTCATCTCCGCGCCAGAGAGTCCGCCATGTGCGCTGAAGGTCTTTCAGCAGGAGCAGCGAGGCCGGGTCCGGCTCGGGCCGTGACAGCTCCAGGGATAGCATCTGAAGGACCTTTTCCCCCTCCACCCGGAAATACAGGCTTTTTTCCTCGGCGCTCAACGCCGGACCCTGGCCCGGCTCAACCGCACGCGACTGTGTCCGTCGGTCAAGCGGTGTGTTGTCTATTTCCAGGTTGCGGCTGAACTGAGGTTTGTCTTTATCTTCCACCGGTATCCCCTCTGTCCATCGTCTCTTATCCGGATACAATCCCCTGAGATCACAGCATTCCCTGCATCCTCAAACGTTCTCAGACGTTCTCTTCCTCCGGCCGGACCGCCACATTATCGATAAGGCGGGTGCGGCCCAGGAACAGTGCTGCCGCGATATACATGCATTCCCCCGCCTGGCTGACCGCTGCCATGTCCCTGTCAACTGCGGTCAGGTAATCTATCCGCCCGCCGGTCGCGGTTTCGATTCTTCTCCGAGCCGCATCCAGAATGTCGGCCAGCCGGCCCGGTCCCGCCTGGCGGACCTGTTCTGCCAGCCCGGACAGGACACGCTGGAAATGCGGCGCCCTGGCGCGCTCCTCCGCGGTGAGGTACACGTTCCTCGAACTCATGGCCAGGCCATCCGGCTCCCGCACTATCGGCGCTCCCACGATGCGAACACGCATATCAAGGTCGCGCGCCATGCGCCGGATGACCGCGAGCTGCTGAAGGTCCTTGCGGCCGAACACGGCCACATCCGGCTCGACAATGCCGAACAGCTTGGCCACCACGGTAGCCACGCCCCTGAAATGCCCCGGACGGCTTGCCCCGCAAAGCCCGGCGCTCACCGCCTCCTCGATCACATATGTCGAGGCGTCCGGGGCATACATTTCAGACGGTTCCGGCGCGAACAGAAGGTCAGCCCCGGCGGAAACGGCCAGCGCGGCATCGCGTTGCAGGTCGCGCGGGTAACGTTCGAAATCCTCCCCCGGCCCGAACTGTGCCGGATTGACGAACAGGCTTACCACGGTATAACCGCTCATCGAGCGGCTGAGCCGAATCAGGCTCAGGTGCCCCTCGTGAAAGTATCCCATGGTCGGGACCAGGCCGATGCTCAACCCGCGGCTCCGCGCCGCTGTGACTGCCTCGCGGACCTGCTTTTTCGTTTCAACTGTCAGCATGGATGCCCGCCGTTTGCCGCCGCGCCCCCGCCGCCATGACGGCGGGAGAGGAATTCAGGATCAATCTCGGTGATCATTTCAAGGAAAAACGGACGGTTCCGGACCTCCGGGTGCGGAAGGGTGACCAGGCCGCCGCCCTGTTCGATGCCGCCATAGTACAGAATATCCAGGTCAATCGTGCGCGGACCCCAGCGGACACGGCGTCTCCGCCCGAGACGCATCTCGGTTTTCAGCAGGGAACGCATCAGGCGCTCAGGCCCCAGGGTGCAGGTAAGACGCAACACCTGATTGACAAAACACGGCTGGCCGGTCAGGCCCACGGCCTTTGTCTTGCGCGGCGCGGAAATACCGGTGATCCGCACACCCTCGATGGAGGAAATCAGAATCCGCGCCAGCCGCACATAGCTCCAGCGGTCGCCCAGGTTAGAACCCAGGCTGACAAATACGTTGTCCTCCGCCGTATTCCGCTCCCGGCTCAAATCTCGCCAGCCCGGCGCGAGCTTCGCGTGATCTCGACCTCGGCGCACTGGATAAAGCCCTTGACCGGCACCCTGGGCTTTCGGCAGCGCACGGTGACCCGCTCGACAGGGAAATCCTCCAGCACACGGCGGGCGATCTCGCCAGCCAGCCGTTCCATCAGGTTGAACTGGCTCTTTTCCATGATCTCCTTGACCATCGAGAACAGCAGCGGATAGTTGATCGTGTCGGAAAGCCGGTCCGACCAGGAGGCCTGGGTCAGGTCAAGCCAGCAGTCCAGGTCGATCTCGAAAAGCTGGCCGACATCCCGTTCAAACGAGTGTATGCCGGAATGCGAGTAAAACTGCATCCCGCGCAGAGTCAAACGGTCCACGGGGCGCCTCTCCTCCAGGTGATTAATTATACTGAATGCTTTATACCTATGTATATTTTAAACAGCGGCGCGCCCCCTGTCAACGAATCCATTCTCTTTTATCCTGATAAAAAAAGCACGCCTGAGCGTGCCTTTGCGTGACAGATTGAATAACGGCTGAATACAAAAAAAGGGCGATCCTTTCGGGACCGCCCTTTTCGAATCAAACCCGCGCTTTAAACCGGCTCAGTTTTCCGACACCGGATAGACCGAGACTTTTTTCTTGTCCCGGGTCTTGTGCTCGAATGTCACGACACCGTCGATCTTGGCGAAAAGCGTATGGTCCACGCCCAGTCCGACATTCAATCCCGGATGGATTCTCGTGCCTCTCTGGCGCACGATGATCGAACCGGCGCTGACTTTCTCACCGCCGTAGGCTTTCACGCCCAGGCGTTTGCTCTGGCTGTCGCGTCCGTTCCGGGAACTTCCCACGCCCTTTTTATGAGCCATCGATAACTCCTTGCTTCAATTCGGTTTCAGTCGGATGGTCCGTTCATTCGGCCTGCGGAGCGCTTTCACCCTCGGCGGCCCCGGCGCTCTTCTTGCGGCTGCGGCGGGGCTTGGCCTCGTCGGTATCGGCCTGCTCGGCCTCGGCTTCAGCCTGGACGGCTTTCGGCTCCTCGACCACAGGCTCGGCCACAGCTTCAACCGGAGCGGCAATCGGCTCCTCAACCACAGGCTCGGCTTTCTTCCCGGCCTTTTTCGATGTCTTCGCGCCGCCCGATGCTTCTTCAACTATCGCATCGATCATCAGCTCGGTGAAACCCTGACGGTGGCCGATAGTGCGGCGGTAATTCTTGCGGCGCTTATACTTGATGATCTGAATCTTGGACGAGCGGCCATGGCGCACCACATGCGCCTCGGCATAGGCGCCCTCGACAAGCGGCGCACCCACTGCCACGCTGTCTCCGCGGCTGAGCATCAGGATCGAGTCCAGGCGCACTTTGTCGCCGACAGCGGCTTTCAGGGTCGGCACCCTGACTGTCGAGTTCTGCTGAATCTTGAACTGTTTGCCACCACTTTTAGCTATCGCGTACATCGAAAAAAGGCTCCTTTAACCCGCGTTTCAGTATTCCGGGGACCTGTAATTTTCATAAAAATAGAAAATAAAGGTCTTTCGGAAAACTGTCAACACAATTTTCTCAGTTGATCGTAATCTGTTTCTGAGAGGGCAGTGAATAAACCGCTATCGCATCCATTTGCATCATCGGGTCGTCCCTGAGCTTCAGCACTATCCCGGTAAGCTGTTCGAGCTGGTGGATCACATCCTGCTCCTTTTCCATCAGATGCAGGGCCACCACCGGGTGCATGCGCACCATAAGCTGCTTCTCCCCGCCCTCGGCGCTCACTTTGCGCACCACTCGCTCAATTTCGGTGGCGATCACCTCGGGCGTGAATATCCGTCCCCGTCCCTCGCAGGTGGGGCAAGGTTCGCTCAGGCTGTGATAAAGGCTGGAGCGGACACGCTGACGGCTCATCTCGATCAACCCAAGCTGGCTGACATCGAAAGCCTTGGTCTTGGCGCGGTCGTACTTCAGCCAGCGGCGCAGTTCATCCAGCACGGCCTGACGGTTGGTTTTGCTTTCCATGTCTATGAAATCGCAGACTATGATTCCGCCCAGATCGCGGAGCCGCACCTGGCGGGCGATCTCGCGGGCCGCCTCCAGGTTGGTCCGCAGTATCGTCTCTTCCTGGTCCTTTTCGCCCGTGTAACGCCCGGTGTTCACATCGATCGACACCAGGGCCTCGGTCTGCTCGATGACTATGTATCCGCCTTTTTTCAACCAGACCCGGCGGTTGAATATCTTGCGCACCTCCTCATCCAGATTGGCATGGGTGAAAAGGGGCACGGCCCCGTCATAGATCTGAATCCGGTCGGTCAGGCCGGGGGCGATGATCTTGAGATAATTTTTAACCTGCTTGAACTCCTCTTTGTTATCAATGATCAGGGAATCCACGCGTTCGTTGAAAATATCCCGCAGCAGGCCGGAGATAAGCTTTGTCTCCCGGTAAACGAGCGCCGGGGCCTCGGCCTGGCTGGCCTGACGCCGAATCTTGCGCCAGAGGCTTTTTAGTTGCTCGTACTCGTTCCGGAAATCATCCTCGCTCGTATCCTCGGCCGCGGTGCGGACAATGATTCCCTCGCGCTTTGTTATCACCTTGCGCACCAGTTCCTTGATCCGGTTGCGTTCGGTCTGGTTGTCGATCTTACGCGAGATTCCAAGCCGGCTTTCGAAAGGCGCATAGACCAGCAGCCGTCCGGGGATTGAAACCTCGGTGGTCACCCGCGGCCCCTTGGTGCCTATCGGCTCCTTGGTCACCTGGACCAGAATCTGCTGACCCTCCCGCAACTGGTCCTGAATGGCCTGAAGCTTTCTGCGCCTGTGTCCTCCCCGCTCTTCCTCAGCCTCGTCCTCATCCAGCTCGTACTCGAACATGTCGTCGCTGATATCGCTCACGTGCAGAAAAGCCTGTTTCGGCAGGCCGATGTCTACAAACGCCGCCTGCATACCAGGTAAAACCTTACGAACGATGGCGGTATAGATGTCGCCCACCATTCGCTTGTCGCTGTCGCTGTCGATCAGAAGCTCGGCCAGACGGCCGTCTTCGAGGATCGCGGCGCGGGTCTGCTTGAGACCCACTGAAATGATAATGTCCCTCTTGATGCTCTTGGGTCCTTGCTGATTTCCCATAAATACTTTCCTGAATCATTCATTCATAAACTTCACCCAGCGGGAACAGACCTTTTCGTTCGATTATCCGTTCCCGCCGGAACCGGTTGCGAATGTAATAAACAACATTCCCCGGATCAATTTAACATAAGTTTCACCGTGCCGTCAAACCTTGTACCGGTTTTTACGGCATCAGAAATCGAGGGGGTGACGGCGCGACGGGTTAGCGCAGAAAACCGCCTCCTTGCGGATTCGCCATGCGGCGACATCCTCAGGGCTGCAATCCAGCACGTACTGCACAAACTGTTCCGCCCGGCAGGCGTTATCCCCCTGCAAATCCAGCCGGAATTCCAGCCCGGCCTTATCCCCGCTGCCCTCCGCGGCACGCAGCGACTCGAGCGCCGCTGTCATGTCCAGGCGCCGTGCGCGTCCCTTGCGGTCCACGAACTCCAGTTTTCCACCGTCGGCAAGAAGTTCCATCCGCCGTGCGCTGATAAAGCCGCTCCAGTCACAGGAGGTTGCGGGGGCAGCGCCATCCAGCCACGCGCTCCATCCGGCGGAGGCGATGTCCTGAGCCAGCGGCGGCAGAAGGCCCGCCGGGAGGGACCGCAGTTCCAACAACTCGAATCCGCAAAGCATGGAGGCGGCCCGTTCGAGGGCGTCTCTCAACTCGCTCTCGGCCAGGGGCAGGGTCTCGAGGTCGAAATATTCAGCCCGGCTCTCCACGCCCAGAGGCAGCGGAGGTGAAAACGACAGGCGCATTCTGGGGGTGAAACCGCCGCTGTAAAGCACCGGCGCGCCGGAACGCCGCACCATGAACTCGATGTTGCGCACCATGTCGAGATGGCCGATATAGCGCAGCAGGCCGGTCTTGGCGTAACGCGCCCTCCAGATTCGCCGGTCTGTTTCCTGTCTGAATATCTGGATACGCGGCGCAATTTCATCTCCCGTTTCCCGGATGTAATCACCATCCTTTGCGCTGCGCAGGTCACGGCAGACAGACGGCTCCTCGGCGCCGCACAGGTGGCAGCGCCCGTCACGGCAGTCCGTGACGTTCTCGGCCCGTTCCGCCGCCTCACGTTGCGCCGCCAGATACTCCACGCTCACCGGATAATTGATAAACGACCAGGGCAACGGACTGTCGAGGTCGCGGCGCTCCATGAAATCGGCCGGGTCGAGTCCGCATTGCGCGAAAGCTTTGCACCAGCGTTCCCAGTCGAAATATTCCCGCCACCCGTCGAACTGCGCCCCCATCTCCCAGGCCGCGAGGATCACCGGGGCCAGACGGCGGTCGCCACGGGCCAGGATGCCCTCCAGGGCGCTGGATTCCGGCTCGTGGTACTTGATCTGCACGTTCTTCGAACGCACCTGGCGGCGGATACGGTCTATTTTTCCCCTTATCGCCTTCGGCGGGTCCTGGGCCTCCCACTGAAACGGCGTGCCGGGCTTGGGCACGAACGGCGAGACCGCGATGTTCACATTCCGGCGGCCCGGAAGACTTCTTCCGAGACCAGCGATCCGGTTGACCAGGCGCGCGATCTCGTCAATGTCCTCATCCGTCTCGGTGGGCAGTCCGACCATGAAATACAGCTTGACCATGTTCCAGCCGCGGCGGTAGGCCTCCTCGACCAGACGCATGAGGTCCTCCTCGTCCACCTTCTTCCCTATCACCTGCCGCAGTCTGTGGCTGCCCGCTTCCACGGCGAAAGTCAGCCCGCTTTTCTTGCCTTCCTCCAGTTCTTCGAGCAGAGGCAGTATACCGCTGTCCACCCGAAGCGAGGGGAAAGAAAGCCGCACACCCGCAGCCCGCGTTTCAGGCAGAAGGCGGGTGACCAGCTCGGTGATGCACGGATGGTCCGCCGCGGACAGCGAAAGCAGGGTGACCGAGTCCCAGCCTGCCTCGCGGATACCACGACGAACCTGTCCGATTATGCTTTTCACGCTGCGCGCCCGCACCGGACGGTAGAACATGCCGGCCTGGCAGAACCGGCAGCCGCAGGTGCAGCCGCGCATTATCTCCACCGCCAGGTGATGCTGGGTCAACTCGATCAGCGGCACGGGGAACGGCCCTGGAGCGGGGAAGCTCTCCAGGTTTCCGAGCCGCCGCACGGCGATTACATTTTTTCCCGAAGGGGCGCCGTCCGGCAATGGCACATACACTCCCTCCAACTCACCCAGAGCCTCCAGCTTTGTCCTTCTGTCCGCGCCATCCTCCTGAAGATGGGTGAGCAGCGCCAGGACCTCGCGCAGAGTCTCTTCCCCGTCACCCAGGACAAAGAAATCGAAAAACGGGGCCAGCGCCTCCGGATTGACCGCGCAGGGTCCTCCGGCGCAGACCAGCGGGTCGGCCTCCCCGCGCTTCCCGGCGGTCAGAGGAATCCCTGCCAAGTCCAGAATGCTCATGATGTTGGTGAAAGTCAGCTCGCTTTGCAGGGTTATTCCGACCAGGTGGAATTCTTTAAGCGGGGTGAAACTTTCGAGACCGTAGAGCGGCACACCGGCTTTCCGCATCCGCTCCTGCATGTCGGGCCAGGGCGCGAAAGCCCGTTCCACCGCCACGCCCGGCATCGAGGACGCAACAGAGTACAGAATCTTCAGACCCAGGTTGCTCATGCCGACTTCGTACAGGTCCGGGTAGACCAGAGCCAGACGCAGCCGGACCGGACCGTCCCGCCGGACCAGACCCGCCTCGCCGCCGGTGTAACGTCCCGGACGGGACACGAACGGCAGGACTTCTTTTTCCAGAGTCTTGAAAAGGCTGTTCATCATCCGCCGCAGCAAAAAAAATGAGCCGATCACCGGCTCGCCTTTACGATTCACAAAAAAACCGTCAACTCTCGCCGCAATTCAACTTCCCTGTTTCGAAATTTAGCGGCAACCTTGTAAAAGTCAAGGATTTACTGGCATTTCAGTAAAGAAACCGCGCTTCCCAGCGGCCGAGGAACCCGCCGCCGACCACCGTTCCGGCGAGGTCATCACCGCTCAACTGGCCCTCGAACACCGCCGGTGCGCCGCTCCCATCCTGAGTGACCGCCCGGAACGAAACGAAGCTTGCCGAGACAGATCCACTGTTGACCAGAAAGGTGTCCACGCGGGCGGCTCCGAACGAGACAGCCAGGGGGTCCGTGCGCAACAGGTACCCGTCGAAAAGGAAATCACGCTGCACGAACTCCAGACGCAGACGGCTTTCCTGAAGGGTGCTGTCACCGTTCGCGGAAAGACGCAGGCTGCCCTCCCAGACCCCCTGAACTCTCTCAGCCTCGGGCGCCAGCCTCAGGCCCTTGTCGCCGCAGCCGGCAGAGGAAAGACTCGCCGCAAAAAACAGGACTGCCCCGGAATGGAGCAGGTTTTTCAGTCCGGTTTTCAAGAAAAATTCCTCATATGATTTTTCAGAACGCGAATTTCAAACCCAGGCCTGTCCGCAGGCCGCTTGCCATGCCGACCGATGATTCAGCGCCGAGCGGGACGACATCCGTATACAGCAGGTGGAGCATCTCACCGCGCAGGGCGACCGAGGAAGCCACATACAGGTCAGCCCCGGCGCCGTAGCCCAACAGGCCATAAGTCACCGTTCCCTCGGGGGGACGGCCCGTTCCACCCAGGCGGAGCGCCCCTCCCAGAGCGGCAAGGTATGGGCCGGAATGGCCGCCCCAGGGATAATAAAGCACCCGCCCGGTCAACTCGACTCCGTTCAGCGAAAGCTCCTCCAGCCCATCGTTGAAAGCCAGACCCTGCCAGAGCGCGGAGGCCTCGAACGCGAAGTGTTCATATCGGCGGTAACCGGCGGTCAGACCGGCCGTGGGGGCGGCATTGGCTGAAAAACGCCGGCTGAACATTTCCCAGCCTGCTATCGGCAGAACATATATTTCACCTTTCGGCCATCCTGCGCGCCGTCCCAGATACTGCGGCACGTGCAGCGACAGACCGGCCTGAACCAGATGAAGCACGCGGTTGCCCTCGGCTAACATGCCGTGCCCCTGATATCCGACCCGCAGTGCGATGTCCGGAGTCATGAACAGACGGAACCCCGCGCCGAACGTCAGGTCGAGCGCGGTGAACGAGCTGTCCGGGGTCTGGGTGTAAACCGCTCCGGTCCCCACTTCCAGGTAAGGGACGGCCAGATGGCCGGGACGCCAGTTGTAGACCAGTCCGCCGGTTAGAAATACATGTTCAAAATCACCGCTCAGACTGCCCGCTGTTTCAGGATTCATCCGGGCGAACGCCACCTGGGCTGTCCAGGCGAACTCGCGGCTGAAATTCCGCTCCAGCGCCATACCGCCCGAGATCAGAGATTCCCCGTCGGAAAGAAGCACTCCCATGAACGGCGAAAAGCTGAATCGTTCAGGGAACTCTTCCCTCCTGAGCGAAAGCACACTGGCCTGGCTGCCGGGCAGCGGCTCCGGCTCTTCCGGCGCGGCCATCGCCGTGTCTTTCACCTCCAGCGTGTCCAGCGGCGGCATGGCGTTCAATCCAAGCCCGGCAATCAGGCTGTCGCGCTCCGCCTCACGCCCGCGGATTTTAGCCAGCATGGCCGTGGAGCTGTCCTGCAGGGCGTTGATGCCTGCCGTTCCCGACTCGATCGCGGCTTTCAGGCTGTCGGCCTGATCATCGCTCAACGGCAGCTTTGAGGCGTCGAACGGCGCAACCAGATCATCCCGCACCCAGCCGATCCTCCCGTCATCCAGCGCCACCCGCAGCCAGTTACGGAACTTTCGCTCCGCCTCGACCCGGTCTCCCTTGTACAGTACGGCAACCTGATCGTAACCCGTGCCGGGGCCTTTACGCACGTTGACAAAACGGCCCGTAACCACCATCAATCCGGGCAATTGCTGGGCTGCCAGGCGCGGGGCCGGGAACATTACCGACAGGCAGGCGAACAGCAGCATCATTCCGGCGTAACGAGATATTTTCATTTACACGTCCGTTGAACGCAGTCCAGGGTTGTGGCGAAAAGAAAGCCCCTCCGCTAATCCTCTTAGTCGGAAGAAACTGGCGCGCGCTTTAAATTTTCCTGGGTGCGCCCCTTTTTCCTCAAGGGCCGCAAGCGCTCCAGAAGAGTCTCCAGGTCGGCTATACCTCGTTCGGCGGCGCGCCCCAGAAGGCGAAGCAGCACCTGCGCTGTCACCTGCGCATCGCCCAGGGCGCGGTGACGGCCCCGGAATTCGAGGTTGAAATAGTAGGCCAGCTCATCCAGGCTGCGCCGCTGAAGCTCCGGCAGGAAACGGCGGGCCAGGGCGCGCGTGCACAGGCACGGATTGAGCAGCCTGAGACCGGCTGCAAGCCTGACCTCGCTCTGGATGAAACGCCAGTCGAACGGAGCGTTGTGCGCCACGAACACGCTGTCACCCAGGAATTCGAGGAACCGGGGGCAGACCTGGCCGAAAACCGGCTTGTCCTCAAGCATGGACCAGCTTATCCCGGTAAGGCTGGTGATGGGGCCGGGCACCGGGCGGCGCGGATTGATCAGGGTCTCGAACTCAGCGGTTATCCGGCCTGATTCGACGCGCACGCAGCCCAACTCGATAACCCGGTCCGCCGGGGGGCAAAAACCGGTCGTCTCGACATCGACGACAACGAAAGTTAGAGACTCCAGCGTCTGGACTTTTTTCGCTAACGAATCCGCCGCGGCCCAGCGACCGTCCACCAGCCGGACAAAACGCGGGTCGCCGCCCAGGAGCGTCTCGCAGAGGCGTTCCGCCAATGCTCCCGGAAGGCCGCTCAGGGCCAGGGTGCGCCGGCAGATTTCCCCGGCGCTCTGCGGCCCGGACTGGAGAATCTCCAGGGCCAGGTCCGCGCTCATCGATCCGGGTGCTTGCAGCATAAACCGATCTTCCTTTTTAACCTCAATTATAAGACGCGAAGCTGAATTCAGTCACCCGCCGAGCCGTTCCGTCCGCGCAGAACATCCCTCTCCTGGCGCGCCAGCATCAGCGAGGTGCGCCAGAGGATTTCAAAATCCAGAGCCAGGGAGTAGTTCCGTATGTAGTACAGGTCATAGCGGACTTTCAGCTCCACGCTGGTCGAGTCGCGGCAGTTCACCTGGGCCAGCCCGGTAAGGCCCGGCCGCACCGCGAGCCGTCCCCGGTAAAGAGCCGGGTACTGGTCAAAAAAGAACGCCCGTTCCGGCCGCGGCCCCACCAGCGACATATCGCCGTTAAGGACGTTCCAGAACTGCGGAAGCTCATCCAGCCCGGTGCGGCGCAGAAAAGAGCCTATCCCCGGTATAATGCGGCTGTCACCCGGCGCGGACCATACCGGACCGGTGGCCTGCTCCGCTCCGTGGACCATCGTGCGGAATTTGCACAGCCGGAACACTTTGCCGTTGCGCCCCACACGCTCCTGGATGTAAAACACCGGCCCGGGACTGGACATACGGACCATCAAGGCTATCAGAAGGCCAAGCGGCAGGGCCAGGACCAACACCGCGGCTGACACGGCCAGGTCCATCCCGCGCTTTATAGCGGAACTGAAAGGCCCCAGCGGTTCGGCCAGAAGAGCCACCGCGCCGCCATCCGGGCTTTCCTCGAGCGCCAGCGGCGGACCCGGCTCCGCTCCGGTGAACAGACGGAGCGGGACGCGCTCCGCGGCCAGGCTGTCGGCCAGCCCGAGCCAGCGCACCGGACGGATTCCCTCCGGATCCAGCAGCACCAGGTCCGCCCGTTCGTTTCGCACCAGCAGGGGAATGTCCTCCAGGCAGACTGTCCCCCCGGTTTTCTCCTCCGGCTGGACGCAGTCAACGGCGCGGCCGACCACCTCAAACCGTCCGGGGCCGAACTCCAGCGCGGCTCGCTCGAGTGCGGCGAGACGGCCGCCCGCGGCGGCAAGCACGACTCGTTCGAACGCCAGGTGCGCCAGAGCGGGGGTCTCGAGCATCAGATAGTATACGAACCGCCACAGCATCCCGAAAAACAGGCTCAGGAAGGCAAGGCCCAGGAAAACGAAACGGCTGAACGCAAATCCCTGGAAATAGAAAGGCAGCACATTGGTCACCACCGCCAGGGTCAGCACAGACTTGAACAGGCCGGACAGCGAGGGTATCCGCTCACGGCCGGCTCCCCAGGCGGACAGTATTATGCCGTAAAGAACAAGGATCAACAGGGCATAAAACAGGTAGGAATATCCGTTAAAAAAAGGAGGTATCGGGTGCAGAGTCCGGAAACGCAGGAACACGGCGCAGAAAAAGGCCGCCTCGGCCGCAATGAGATCAAGCCAGAGAAAGAATTTCCGGGTTTTGGCGGTTCCACCTGCCACTGTCGCCCTCCTGATGCATTCAGATACGTCTGAGAAGGGCCTGAAGCTTGAGCCACCAGACCATCCAGACCGCCTCGATAACGATCCGGCGGTTCATCTTGGAGGTCCCGGAATGGCGGTCGATAAAGATTATCGGAATCTCACGGATGCGGAACTTTTTGCGCCAGACCTTGAAATGCACCTCGATCTGGAACGAATAACCCTCGGACTGGATTGCGTCCAGGTCCAGCGCCTCCAGCACCTCGCGGCGGAAACACTTGAATCCTGCAGTGGGGTCATGGATCGGCATGCCGGTTATCATCCGGGTGTAGAAACTCGCGCCGTAGGAAAGCAGCAGACGTCTCATCGGCCAGTTGACCACGTTGATCCCGCTGACATAGCGCGATCCGATCACCAGATCGTTATCCTGGATGGCGCGCAGGAAATCGGGCAGGTAGCGCGGATCGTGCGAAAAGTCAGCATCCATCTCGAACACCAGGTCGTAACCGCGCTCCAATGCCCAGCGGAACCCCTCGCGGTAAGCCGAGCCCAGGCCCAGTTTGCCCGCCCGGTGCATAGTGTGCACCCGTTGGTTCGAGGAGGAAAGTTCGTCGATGATCCGCCCGGTGCCGTCCGGCGAGTTGTCGTCCACCACCAGCATTTCGAGGCAAGGATCTGCCTCAAGCACCTGGTCAACCAGCCGCCGGATGTTTTCGCTTTCGTTATATGTCGGGACCACCACCAGTGCGCGCGACATGGGCCTCCCTCCTTATAAATGCAACTGGACAATAACCAGCTTCCTTGCGTTTATCACTCACCCTTGCCGTTGGCGGCCTCGCCCGCCTGTCCCGGCAATCCTTCCACGGCCAGCAGGATACCCAGCGGCACAAGCTCGGCCACGGTGAGCCAGAGCCGTGAAACCAGCGCTATCACTGTGGCGCGGGCCTCGCCCAGCGGCCCGGCCAGGAACACCGTGATCAGGGACTCGCGCACTCCCAGGCCGCCCGGCGCGATCAGCACCAGGAACCCGGCCACATAGCTCACGGCGTATATTCCGGCGGCTGTCCCCATCGAGAGGCCGCAATCCGGCACAACTGCCAGGATGAAATAATGGAAGCACACGCCGTACACCACCCAGACCAGCACGTTCAGGCCGAACCAGAGAGCCAGGTGTCCCAGATTCATGCGGCACTGCACGCCGGGCTTTCCGCTCAGGCGCACCGCCAGGGCCAGCAGACGGTTGAGCAGGGGCGGCCAGAGGCAGACAAGTATCACCGGAACGGCCAGCCAGGCCCAGCGTCCCGCCGCTCCCAGATACCCGGACAGCCCGGCGGGCAGGAACACCAGCCCGACCGCGGTCCCGGCCAGAATGTGCAGCACCTGGTTAAGCACCGCGCAGGCCGTGCTGTCCACCGCGCTTACTCCATCCCTGCGGGCCAGCAGGGCCATACCGGCTATCTGCCAGACCTTGCCCGGAAGGTACCGTCCCAGGCTGGAGACAAACCAGATATACGCCGCGCGCAACGGCCGAACGCTCACTCCTCCCAGAACCCGCACCATCATGCGCCAGACCTGGGCGTTGAACGTAAACGCCGCCGAGTTGCCGAGCAGAGAGAGCCAGAACGGCCACCAGCTTATATTCCACGAATACGCGGAGAGTGAATGCCAGTTCAGGACCAGGTTGCGCCAGATCAGGTAATAACCGATCAGCATCAGCACCGCAACCTGTATAAGCCGCACCGCCAATTTTTTGAGGCTCAACCTACCAGTCCTTCCTCCAGGCGGTCCAGCCCAGCGCTCCGGCCAGCACGGCCATTGAAATAAGGCTCAGGCGCAGGCCCCAGGTCCAGGCAGCGCTTTCATAACGCATGATTAGCTTGTGCTCGCCCGCCTCTACATACACCGCACGCATGGCCAGGTTCGCCCGGTATATTTTAGCCGGGGCGCCGTCCAGGGTGGCTTTCCAGTCCGGGTGCCAGGTTTCGGCAATGTAGAGCAGCGCCGGGCGCGCCGTACGCACGCTCAGCTCAAGATACTCATCCTCGTATCTGACAGCCGTGATTTCACCCTCCGTAGCCGCACCATCCAGGCCGGAGGGATCGAACCCGGGTTTCTCCATCAGGACCAGCGTGTTCTGCCAGTCGAAATTATCGGCGGTGAAACGCGGCACGAACTGCTTGTCATCGTCCAGCACCTCGAAGCGGCTGAACAGACGCCAGCGCGGCCAGGCCGAGGGGTTGGAAATCAGAACCCGGCCCGTAGACTGATCCTCGGCGAGTTGCTCGCCCCGCAGGATTTGCTGTATCTGCCCGGCTATATTCCCCTGGCGAACCATGATAAACCGTGCGTTGAGCATGCACCAGAGCTGAGGACGCCTCGTGAAATTATCCATCTGGAACGAGCCCATCAACTCCTCGTACCAGGCCAGGCGTATCGGCATGCTGGCGTTGATCGTGGGGATGCGGAAATACAGAAGGCTGTTGTCCCAGTAATCGCTGGTCCCGGGCGTGGGATAGAAAAACACCCGATAGGGTTCTTTCTCCTGCTGCAGGGTCTGGACGACTTTGTCCTGGACATAAACCTGAGATGGTCTGACCACCTGAAGGAACAGGCGGTCCATGCGCAGAAGGTCGCCCCAGGTGATAAGCATCAGGATTGCGGTCAGGAGCAGGACATTCACCTTACCTTTCACGTACAGCCAGGCCAGGCCCCAGAGCGACAGCGCCACGAGCGCGCTGATAAACCCCGCACGTACTATCTGCGGGTAATACTGCGCCAAGTAGGGTTGGCGCGCCGCTCCCATGCCCTCCGGCAGCATACCGGCCAGTATCGGGATAAAGGCTGTCTTGCCCCCGGCAAGCAGAAGGCTCAACAGGACCACTCCGGCGGCGCAGAAACCGAGCAGCCGCACCACGCGCGCGCCTGAATCCGCGGTGACCTTGTCACGCGACCTGCTGATCAGGCTTTCCAGGCCATAGGCTGCCAGGGTCAGAAGGCTGAACCCGCAGACAAAGAACATCATGTTGGGCGCGCGGAAATCCTTGACCTTGGGCAGAAGGTAAAAAGGCAGCTTGAAAAACGGGGTGAACTTGCCGAAGTTGAACAGCAGGGCGAACAGTCCCAGCCCGGCAAAGAACCAGGTGATCCGGTTGCGGCGGTAAACCAGGGCCACGATGGCGAACAGGATGACCGCCAGCCCCATGTACTCGCTGTGGCCCTTGAAATCCGCGCCGGCCCAGTAGGAGGACGGCTCGCCGGTGAAACCGGGAATCAATAGCCCGATTGTCTCCAGCGGATGCATCGAAAACTGTGTCGCATGCTGGTAACCCTCGTAGCCCAGTCCGGTTCCGGTCTGACGGTGAGAATAGCCCTGATCAATCACTTCGGGGAAAAACTGAAGGGCCGACAGGCAGACCGCGAAAACAAACCCCAGGCTGAAAAAAGCAGTGGTCTTTACCAGAGCGCCCGTGGGAGATTTCTCCCGCCACAGGTTTATCACCCGGAACACGAACCAGGCCGCCACGGCCAGTGAGCTGTAGTACATCATCTGCACGTGCGGCGACAGTATCTGCAAGGCCACGGCCAGGCCCATCAGCAGGAAATAAACGAGCTTGCGGCGATTGAGGCCGCGTTCCAGGAAGAACATGGCCAGCGGCAGAAGAAGAATAGTGAACTGACGGCCGTCGTGCCCGCCGGCCAGGGTGCTGGCCACCCAGCCGGTGAAAGCCCAGGCCACGGCGGCGAACGCCCCGCTGTAACGGGACAGCCCCAGTTCCCGGACCCAGAGATACGCGAACAGCCCGCCCAGCAGCATCATCAGCAGAACGCTCAAGCCGATAGCGCGTTCCAGGGGCATTATAAAATATAGAATACTGGTGGGGAAAAATATCGGGCCCGGCAATGCGCCCACATACGGCAGACCGCAATAGCTGAAAGGGTTCCAGAGCGGGATGCCTTTCCCGGAGGCTACTGCGTCCACCGCCAGCTTGCGGGTCTGGAAACCCTGTGTCACCATGTCCGAGCCGTAAATCATGGCCCCCGGACCGAAAATGAACTCGCGGAAATAGATCACCAGTGTCAGCAGAAGGAAACCGGCCAGCGCCAGAACAAACTTCCAGGGAATGGCGAGCGGCCCGTCAGCCGCGCCGGTTTGCCTTGCGGAAGGTTCCGCTGCCGGTCTGTTCTTTTTCTGTGTCATTCTCAGGCCTCGGCTGAAAAGTTATCGAACCGCCCGGTTCAGGATTCCCCCACGGCCTCGCGGTAAAGAGCGACCGTGCGGTCCAGGATACGGTCCCAGTTGAAATATTCACGCACGAACGCACTGCCCTGTTCACCCAGTGTGCGGGCCAGGCCCCGGTCTGTCAGCACGCGACTGAGAGCCGCGGCCAGGGCAGAGGGGTCTTTTTCGGGGACCAGAAGCCCCGTGCACTCGTGTTTGATTACGTCCACAATCCCGCCCAGACCACTCGCCACTACCGGGCGGCGGAAAGTGAGCGCCTCGATCAGAACCACTCCCAGGCCCTCGGTGTCGCCTCGCGAGTCGATAATCGCGGGCAGGACAAAACAGTCACAGGCGGAATAATAGTCTTTCAGGTTTTCATTGGGCACGCGCCCGGCCAGGTTGACCCGGCTTTCCAGCCCAAGTTCCCGGACCAGGGAGCGCAGGCTCTCCTCCAGCGGCCCCGATCCGACAATGTCCAAGTACACCGGCCAGGGCAGGCCGTTCAGCAACTGGAGGGCGCGGACAAGGCATTCCACTCCCTTTCGCTCCACCAGCCGGCCGACAAAAAGAATCCGCCGCGGGCGGGCCGGGTCCTCGGGCGGAAGAGGTGTTTCGCCGGGATCCGGCACGGGCGAGCCGTAAGGGACCACCTCCACCCGGCAGGCAGTCCCGAGCCGCTCGATCTCGTTGCGGGTGTCGGAACTGTTGGCGATCACCAGCCGGCTGCCGCGCAGCACTGCGCGCAGGAAAGGCTTAAAGACCGGCAGCTTGCGGGTCACCCAGCGCAGTTCCACCCCGTGGAACTGGCTTACCACCGGCGCGCCGGACCAGCGCGAGGCGAACCAGCCGAAAAGGCCGTGCGGGAACGGCCAGTGCACGTGGATCAGGTCGTACTTCCGTTCGCGCAGCACGCGCCGCAGTCCCAGCACACCGAAAAGAAGGTAGAACGCCACCGGCACAACAAACAGCTTGTTGCGCCGAAGCTGGTCCGGCACGGTTTCATCGTGCGAAAGCACCTCCCAGCGCTTCGGGAAATAGCTGAAACGCCGCACCGGAATGCCCTGGTAGTCATGGTCGCCCAGGCCGCGCCAGGAGGGGACATAGACTGTCACAAAAACCCCGCGCTCACGCAGGCGTTTGACAGTCTCTATCATCCAGGGATTGAGCACATCCCGGTCGTGACGCGGGAAAAGAGTGGCAATGTACAGGACATTCATGCCAGCCGCCGTTCACCAGATGCATGGACTGGATTACAACCATTGATTGAGTGAAACCGGTTTAGTGAGCGACGGGGCCCGGCGGTATACTCCCCATTCCCCCAAGCGGGAAGTCAAACCCTGCACCCGACGTGCCTTGCGTAGGGTCACGGTGCACCGTGACCGAAGAGCTTTTTCCGGGCGAGGCATGCCTCGCCCCTACGAAAGGTGAGTTTCCTGTTGCATATTCCGAACTATGCGTTTTATCCGCGGCATCCGTGATTCCGGCGGGGCGGCGGCACACTCAGGCCTTTTTCTTCTGCCGCTCGACCAGTTCCAGGTCCGTCTCGACCATCTCGCGCACAAGCTGGTCAAAAGTGACCGAATAGTCCCAGCCCAGGACTTTCTTTGCCCTGTCAGTCCGGCCGATCAGCAGGTCGACCTCGGCGGGACGGAAGAAAGTCTCATCCACCTTGACGTATTCGCGCCAGTCGAGACCGGCCACGGCAAAGGCTTTTTCCACCAGCTCGCGCACGGAATGGGTCTCGCCGGTGGCGATCACGTAATCATCCGGCCTGTCCTGCTGGAGCATCAACCACATCGCCCGCACATACTCGCGCGCATGGCCCCAGTCACGCTTGGCTTCCAGATTGCCCAGGCGCACCTCGCGTTCCAGCCCTAACTTGATCTTGGCCACGTTATGGGTCACCTTGCGCGTGACGAACTCGAAACCGCGGCGCGGGGACTCGTGGTTGAAAAGTATGCCCGTGGAGCCGTGCAGATCGTAAGCCTCGCGGTAGTTACGGGTCAGGTCGAACCCCACCACCTTGGTGATGCCGTAGGGCGAGCGGGGATGGAACGGCGTGGCTTCGGTCTGCGGGACCTCGCGCACCTTGCCGAACATCTCGCTCGAACCGGCGAAATAGAAACGGCAATGCGGGGCCAGCTCGCGTATGCAGCCCAGCACGTAATGCGTGCCGTTGATGTTGGTGTTGAAAGTGGAGAACTCATCCTCGAACGAATAGGACACGAAACTCTGGGCCGCCAGGTGGTAGCACTCGTCCGGCACGATTTTCTGCACGGCCTTGAACAGGCTGGGAAAACTTTCCAGCGAGGCGCTGTGAAGACGCAAATCGCCAAGGATATGCCTGATACGCCACATCCGGTGATCCGGGTCCTCCAGGGCCACCCGGCGCACTATTCCATGTACCTCATAGCCTTTTTCCAGCAGAAGCTCAGCCAGATAGGAGCCATCCTGGCCGGTGATTCCGGTGATCAGGGCTTTTTTGCTCATACTTGTCTTCCCTGTTGCGCCGGCCCGCTTGCAGGCCGGGAGATGGTGAATCTTTATTAATGCCGCCATTGCTGTTCTGACTCAGGAATATAAGCAATCCATACTGACCGTGAAAGCAAAAACCCCTCGCCGCGTCCTGCGGGGCGAAGGGTGGATGACAATCTTAAACCGTTTCAAGCCTTTCCGGCAAGCTCGCGGTAAAGAGCGGCCCAGCGCGCGGCTATACGGGACGGGTCGAAATATTCCTGCGCGAAAGCGTACCCGTCCTGGCCGAGCCGCGCGGCAAGGGACTCATCCTCCAGCAGCCGCCTGATCGCGGCGGCCAGGGCGGAGGGGTCTTTCTCCGGAACGAGCAGTCCTGTCTGACCGTCCTTTATAATATCGACTATACCCCCCAGGGCGCTCGCCACAACCGGCTTGCGGTAACAGAGGGCCTCGATCAGGACCACTCCCAGTCCCTCGGTGTCGCCTTTCTGGTCCACTATCGCGGGCAGCACGAAACAGTCGCAGGCAGCGTAGTAATTCAGAAGGTCCTCGTTCGGCACCCGCCCGGCCAGAAAAACACTTTCTTCGAGGCCAAGCTCTCGCACGAGCGCCGCCAGGGCCTCTGTCTCCGGGCCGCTGCCCACTATATCCAGGCGCACGGGGAAAGCAGTCTTCATAAGAGGCATCGCGCGCACCAGGAACTCCACTCCCTTGCGCTCCACCAGCCTGCCGACAAAGAGTATACGCCGCTCACGTACCGGCCCGCCCGCCATAGGCTCACATTCTCTTGGCGGCGGCACCGGGGAGCCATAGGGCACTATCTCGACTCTGGTTCCGGGGCAGACAGCTTGTATCTCATTCGCCGTGTGCGAGCTGATCGCGCTTACCAGATCGCTCCCGCGTATAACCTTCCGCAGGAATGGGACAAAGGCTTTCATTTTCGTGCGCACCCAGCGCAATTCCACACCGTAGAACTGGGTCACCAGCGGGCGCCCGGACCAGCGGCGGGCAAACCAGCCGAACACTCCCAGCGGGAACGGCCAGTGCACATGCACAATGTCGAACTTCTCCAGCCTCAACACACGGCGCAGGCCCAGCACTCCGAAAAGCAGGTACGGGAAAACGAGCATTATGAAAAGCTTGTTCTTTCTAATCTGCTCCGGGATGGTTTCATCGTGAGAAAGCAGTTCCCAGCGGCGAAGGCAATAGCGGAAACGGCGCACCTGGACGCCGTGCACCACCTGATCGCCCAGCCCCCGGCTGGCGCAGGTGTAAACTGTCACCTCCACGCCCTGCTCCCGAAGGCGCTGGATGTTCTCAACCATCCAGGGCGTAATTATGTCCGTCTCCGAACGCGGGAACGAGGTGACAATGAACAGCACCTTCACTTAAGCACCTCCAGCACCCAGGTGGCGGGGTCGGCCGTGCGGTGGACGACTTTGAATCTTTCATTCCGTTTCTGGATCGCGGGAACGAGGTAGCGCGCCGTGGTGCCGCTGATCTGGTCAACGATCACATAGTCCGTGCGCAGTATCTGCGCCAGCACTGAATCCGTGTCCGTGGTGAACGGGTAGCCATCCACCCGCCGTCCGGCCCAGAGATAACCCAGGCTGGGCTTTCGCACCGTTATCACGGCATTCTCTGGTGTATTCTGCCTCACCCAGTCCGCGGCCTCGAAGAACCGCCTCCAGTTGACCGGGTATCCGGCGTAACGGTCACCGCCGGCCCATGCGGACAGCATGCGCAGGTTGGACGGCACGCGGGTGAACTGGGAGGAAAGAGAAAGCGCGGCGACTATCAGAAGGACAACAGCAGCCACAACGTGTCCGTGTTTGCGCAAACTGCTGGCGAATCGCGCAGTCAAGGCCGCGGCCTCGGCCATGTAAAACAGCATCAGCGGGATGAGCGGCATGATAAACCGCACATCGCTCCAGGCATCCGGCCAGACCAGCACAATCCCCAGGAAAAATCCGAAGTAAGTCTCCAGCACACCCGGACCGTTCGTAACAATCCGCCCGATCAGCCCCGCAACCACCAGAAGGCTGACCGCCACCGCAAGAACACGCGAGGCCGGATGCACAAGCCAGGGGCTTTCGGAGCCGAGCACCACGCGTGCTGATTCAGCCGTGCCGTAGATTACTACATTGCGTCCAATCCTCTCAACCAGGCCGGAGGGTCCGATCTTACCCTCCTCCGGGCTGTAGGGATTCTTGAGCACGAATGCCCCTACAACTTGAGATTGGCCCTTGCTGACCACGCGGTTCCGGATGTACCAGGGGGCCATCAGCACGGCGACGGCCAGAATGAACACGGCGAGAGTTTTCCACTGACGGCGCAACAGGAAACAGGCCACCCCGCCGCCCACGAAAGCCACTCCGTTCGGGCGGATATGGGCGGTGAACACCAGACTAAGCACGGCCAGCCAGAAAGTCCAGCCGAAACGCGCGGCGCCATCCCGCGTGAAACGCACCAGAAAGTAAAGCGACAGGAGGCTGAAACACAGGAAAGCCTCCTCGGTGAGCACCCAGTGCGAGTAGTCCACCAGCACGGGATTGAGAGCAAAAGCGAAAGTCACAGAGGCGGCTGTCACCGGAGCCGTGCTCTGCCTCATGATCTGTGCGAAAAGGAACACCGAAAGCAGCGAGAAGGCTATGGACAGCAATTTAAGGACGAAGAAATTCGCACCGAACAATGCCACCAGGGGCGACAGCAGCAGCGGATAGCCGAACGGGTACTGAGTGTGTGGCGTGACCGGTCCCGGACCGATTGACTGCGAGTAGCCATCCCCAATATTCAGGATGCTCTGCGCAAGTATCACGTAGCTGGCGTTGTCGCCGCCGGTGTGCGGCTTAGGATCGAAAAGCAGGATGCATAACAGCAGGTTCAGAAGGCAGAAACCGGCGACAAACCTGTTGAAGTTTTTAGATATTAACTCCTGCCAATCCTGCGTAATCGCGGCTTTGGCTTTCTGTGGGGATTTCCTGGACAATTATTACTCCGCTCGATTGTCGAGAGTCTTTCCCGCCCTGACATAATTATTCATAAAGAACTAAACGAGATACGCCGCGCAGCCGATATGCAGCACTTATTCTACGTGCAACCCGCCTGTCATTTATCTCATGGCTTTCCGGTATCTTTTCCGGGCGTTGAAACCTTTCAACCGCTCAGACCCTCTCGCGGACTTCTTCATTTAGTAATGCCTAAAAACGGCAATCTCTCAATCCATAAATCTGAAATATACAATCGCTACAAAAGCCGCCAGCGCGTCCTTCCAGCCAATTTTCTTCCCCTCGCTGTAATCACGGCCCGAATAGGAAACCGGGACCTCATATATGCGGCAGCGCCGTCTGGCCACCTTGGCCGTCACCTCGGGCTCGAAACCGAACCGGTTGGAACGGAGCCTGATGTTCTTGATAACCTCTGAGCGGAACATTTTATAGCAGACTTCCATGTCTGTCAGATTCAGGTTGGTGAACATGTTGGAAAGAAGGGTCAGCATGCGGTTGCCGAGATAATGCCAGAACAGGTGCACCCGGACCGTGCCGCCGCGGAAACGGGAGCCGAACACTACATCCGCCCGCCCGTCGAGGATAGGGGCGATCAGGATATGGTACTCCTGCGGATCGTACTCCAGGTCGGCATCCTGTATCACGATGACATCGCCCGCGGCCTCCCGGATACCACGGCGCACCGCCGCACCCTTGCCCTGATTGACCTCCTGCATGAACACGCGTATACACGGATCATTCAGCCCGGCCAGAACTTCCCTCGTCCCATCGGTCGAGCCGTCATCAACGATCAGAAGCTCCTTATCGATCTCTACCGTCATTACACGGCGGATTATCTCTTTGATCGTGTTGATTTCGTTGTAGACCGGCATCACGATCGACAGTTTCATCCTCGCTCCTTGCCTCATTCGGGATGTTCTTCATTCTTAACGCGGCGGTCGCGTTTTTCGATCCGTTCCAGGCGCTCCAGCAGTTGACCGATCAATTCGGTGAGGAATCCCAGACTGAACAGCAGCACTCCGGCCAGGACGAACAGGATAACCAGATAGAGCAGGGGACGGTAGCCATGCAGCAGAGCGAAACGGTAGTAAAGGGCCACCAGCCCGGTTATGAAACCGAGGGTCAGCAGGGCGATCCCGGCCGTTCCGAACAGGGTCATCGGTTTCTTCCCGAAACCGAGCATCATCTTGACGCTCAGCAGGTCCAGCAGTCCGATCATAACGCGCCAGGCTCCGGAGTACTTGGCCTGACCGTGGCGGCGCGGCAACAGCTCGATATCGATCTCCCCCAGGCGGAAACCCTTGTCATGGGCGAGTACGGCAAAAAAGCGATGCCAGTCGTGACGGAGGTGTACGGCCTCGATCACCTCGCGGCGGAAAGCTTTCATCGAGTTGAGATCACGGACCGGCGCGCCGAACAGCCACTGCGACATACAGTTGTAGATCGAGGAGACAAAACGCTTTGAATAGTGCCCCACCTTGCGGCCGCAGACCATGTCATAGCCCTGGCTCATCTTATCCAGAAAGCGCGGTATGTCCTCGGGCGAGTGCTGCATGTCGGCGTCGTAAAGCACAATCACCTTGCCCTCGGCAACCTCCGACCCGGTGAGCATGGCCTCGGTCTTGCCGGAATTGGCCCGGTGGCGCAGCACTTTCAAACGCGGTTCAGCCCCGGCCCTCTTCACCGCCGCATCCCAGGTCCCGTCCGTGCTGCCGTCATCCACCAGCACGATCTCGCCACGCAGACCATGACGGTCGAACATCGCGGTCAGTTCGTCAATCAGCTCAGGTATGTTTTCCTGTTCGTTGTAGGCCGGGACCAGCACTGACACATCCAGCCTGCCCTGCTGCTTGTCCATGTGACCTCGCAAAGTTGCGTTTCACTCCAGGTGATCCACCCGGACAGAACTCAACGCCACGGAGGCGGCAAGAGGTCCGGATGCCGTTTTCAACTGGCTCACACCCTCAGGCGTGTTCAGATTCAGCTCCAGCACCTGCCGGGGGGCCAGTTCCAGTTCGGCCAGAGTGATGACCGCAGGCTGTACTCCCACGGCAGTTGAGCTGACCTGATTGTTTCCGTCCATCAATACAAGCGTTCTCTGTTTTTCAAACGAAATCGCCGTGGCGCGGATGGCGATACGCTGTGGTTTATCGCTCAGGCTGCGCACAACCAGGCCGGCGCGTTCTTTCATGATACGCCAGCCGACCCGCGACCCTTCCGGACCCAGCACCTGCGAAGCCATGAAACCCTCCCGCCCCTCCTGTTGCTGGATTTCGAGGTAATTATAATAGGGGATGGTCTGGAAGGAAAGCATTACCGTTGCCGGTGCGGCGGTTATACGATACAACCTGTCCGCGCCGAAATCCTTATCCAGAGAAAGACCCTCGACAAGCTGCATGTCGGGCAAAGGCAGTGAGGGCGGATTTCCGGCTGATTTATCGTGGAAAGCCAGCCACTCAACGCCGAAAAATCTCAACAGGGCAACGTTATAAGGATCACTCAGCGCGCCCGGATAGTCAAGGTCCTGCCAGAACGGCATGTATTCCGGCGGAATTGTAGTGGTGTCCCACAGACGGTTGAACAGGTCTTTCTGATGAATTGTCTGGAAATACTGGTAGTCCGCGAAAATGATGCCGGTCATGGCCGTCGCGGGGTACTCGAACACTGTCTGGCCTTTTTCGAGACTGGCCAGCGCGGCGTAAATTGGCGGTGACTGTTTCGTCGAGGCGGCCACGGCGGTTACTCCGGAGGGCCGGATATACTCCACCGCAGCCACGAGCAGCAGCAGGCCGAGAGCGTATTCCCTCCAGCGCCCGGAAAGCCTCCGCAGAATGCCCGCAGCGCCGTAAGCCGCCAGAGCCGTGACGGCGATCTGCAGAATAATCGAATAGCGGCTGATCACCCTTACAAACGGCGCCAGGCTGTGCAGCAGCAACGCGGGCATCGGCAGACGCAACGCTCCCAGTTCGAGATAGGGGCCGAGAGTCAGGGAAAGACCGCCCAGACCCAGGAGCAGCATCATCCAGGCGCGGCGGTCACGCAGGGCAAGACGGAAACCCCAGAGACCGAGCGCAAGCGCCACCCATCCGATGTAGGCCGTGCTTTCGGTGACGTTGCGCCGGACCGGAACGAATGCCCTGGTTATCCCGCCGAACAGCGGATGGTCGACTCCGGGAGCCAGATAGTTGGCCCAGCTCAGTTTAAACCTTTCCTGCCAGTGAAGCGGCCGTACGACCTGCGAGGCGGAAGGCAAAAGGTAAATTTTGTAAACCAGCACTGCCCCGGCTATCAGAACCAGCAGCGCTGCAGCAGCCAGGATTCGTTTACTCAGCGGTACGCGTCCCAGCGCTCCACGCAGTCTCTTCCAGGCGCTGAAATCGAAAACATATCTATCCACGCCCAGGATAATCAACCAGGCGATCAATAACAAAGGCAGGAAAATGTAATAGTAGAATGAGCAGTAGACATGGAAAAGCACCAGCGAAAAAGCCAGCAGCGTCCAGGAGCGCCAGCCTGCATCGCGCTCAAGACGCAGGATGGCGAGTATCATCAGCGGCATGGGCCAGGTGGAGGCCAGGTCCATGTGAACTATTCCATGCGCGTAATGATAAGGATTAAAAGCGAAAAGGATCCCCGCCAGCGCCGAGGCAGCGCGATTGCCTGTCAATTCCAGGGCCAGCAGGTACATGGCCAGCCCGGCCAGAACATAATTCAGAATCAGGAACAGGTTGAAAGCTCCCACTGGCCCCGCCAGCGCCGTCAATGGCGTCATAACCAGAAGATACTTGTGGAAGGCGGCGAAAGAGAACAGGTAACTGGCGTACGGTCCGGCCACCATCTGCACCATCAGCGGATTCGAGTGAAGGTTCAACAGCAGGTGCTTGGTGGCCCAGAGTTCCCAGATCGCCCCGAAAACATCGCCGTAGTAGCCGCCGAATGCTCCGAGCAGACTTCCGCCCAGCCCCGCGGCCAGAGGCCAGGTATATGCCAGGGCCAGCAGGAGCATCAGGACGGAGAAAGTCCATGCACTTAGGCGGTGTTCCAGCCATCGGGAGTTTGACGCTTTATCCCGGTCTTCAGATGGTTTATTCGAGCGTGCATCCGGCGCCTTTTTCACCGTAGTTCCTCTCCTTCCAGCGGTTTGCGAACCAGCGCCCTCAGGGTGATCGCATCGTGGCCGGCGTCCCTGAAACACGGTCTGCCGATCAACCCGAGAACCGTCCACCAGACATAGTTGACCGCCAGACCGAAACGATCATAGCGCTCGAGCAGCCATCGGTTGGCCACATGACCCAGATGCACCGGTTCCAGACCATGGTTGCGGACGAAACTTTCGAAATTCGAGGCGTTGAAAAAATAAAAATCCGGGATCAGGCTGTACTCTGTCTGGCGATAATGCGGATTATCTGCATTGGGCAGCTCGAAAAAAATAAAACCGCCCGGCCTTAACAGGCTTTCAAGACGGCGGAGCACATTTTCCGGGGCCACAAAGTGCTCGAACACATGTGACAGCACAAGCAGATCGTATTTCGCTCCGCCGCTTTCGTATTCCTCCAGAGTCCCCTGAAATATGCGCGCCCTTTTGCCACGGAACCGCTGCGTTGTATACTCCATGCAATCGCGGCTCGGCTCTATGCCATCCACGTTCCATCCACGGTTGTGGAACAGTTCCAGCAGGCGGCCGTAACCGCTTCCCACCTCAAGGACGCGTCCCGTGGAGGGAAGGTCCAGATGCGAAACAATCCAGTCAAACTGATTGCGCGCCCTCAGAGCGCTGAAATATAACTTGAGCCGACGGAGCACAGCGCCGGTCAGACGGCCGAAATCGTAATAGCTGTCACGATAATAATTCGCCACTGTCTGGTGCGCGGGCCGGGGGTAAGGATAAACCAGCCCGCATACGGCGCAACGGACTATGTCGGAGCCGGGGAAATGACGGTTTGCGGTTATCCTGAACCGTTCTCCCGAACCACAGCAGATGCAGTCAGTCAAATCTATCCCTTCCAATTCCGGACGATTAATCAAACTGTTCTTTGCCGGTTTTTTAAACTCCCTGGTCACATGCCTCTGTCTCACGGCCATAACTCTCAAACAGCTTTCCCCAGTGCGTACTGTTCCAGGCCCGTACGCGGCGTTTTCCCCAGATGGGGAACCAGATGCGGTCATGGTAGAACGCCGATCCGAAAACGAACAGGTAGACCAGAGGGGTATGGAACAGCATGCGCTGAAACACCTTCAGCGGACTGAACCAGAAAATGTCTCCCACGCGGCTGGCCATGTTGTCGCCCACGCTGAACCGGAGGTTCACCCGGCTGATATCCTCTCCCGCCAGCTCTATTTCGCGTGGATCTCCCACTCCAAGACCATCCTCGTGCGCCAGCCGGATATAGTCGATCTTCATGGGATCGAAACCCATCAGCCGGCTGGAGACCGCATCCAGCGCCGTGCAGTCGGCCGAGGCCAGGATATAGTCCGCCACCACGGGGACCATCGTGCGCGGACCGGGACCGTTGCCGCAGGTGGTGCCGTCGGTGAAGGCGAAAATGCCGGAGTGTATCTCTTTCTGGATTCTAAGCAGGTCAACCAGGGTCTCGTGTATGACGCTGTGCGTGTAATGGCGCCGCCGGTTGAGCAAACCGCCGAAAGCGTTCTTCATCGCCCCGGTGGTTGTGGTGTAGATATGGGTCTTGACCGTGGGCAGGTGCACCACATTCCGGCCGAAAAAATCCTCCGGAAGCATTATCCCTTCCGGGAAGATGGAATCCAGGACCCGCATGCGCCCCTTCGGACGGCACTCAACCCATTTCATGTCCCGCGGCAGGAAATTGTAGCGCACCGGCACGCCGTAGCGCCGGAAAATATCAACATAACGGTTCAGGCGCTCACCCTTGAAGGCATCGGTCACCACGGTGTCGTTCTGCACGGCCACGAGGTCTGAATATCCGCGCGAGCGCAGCGACCGTATCGCGCCTTCGAGCTGCCAGGGGGTGGTGTTCGCTCCAGGATAGGCAAAATGCCAGGAAATGTTATCCTTGAGAATAGTCTGAGAGCCCTTGTCCAGCGCCGCATCCAGTCCGGCCATACCGGCCAGCCGGTCATAATCCTCCAGAACTGTAACCGGATTTGTTTTCAGCACTGCGACTCTGGCTTTCATGACAAATTGCCTTTTCCGGGTCCATATTTACAGTATGACCGCCGTCAAAAAAGGCAGCCTGTTTATTCTCTTTACAGATACAGCACAATTAGAGCCGCAGCCAGCCAGCCCAGCACAGCCGCCAGCAGCGAACGGTCGTAAAACAGCAGGAGTGATGGATCGCCGCCGCCCCGTTTCTGGTGAACGAGATAAAGATAACGGAATATCCCGTAAATTACAAACGGCGCCGTGAACAGCATCCTGCTGGAACCCACGTGGGACACGGTTTCCGGACTGAGCGTGTACATAATATAACACAGAAGGGTGCTGGTGGTGACTATCGAGATCATCTGGTCCAGAAAATAAGGGCTGTAGTGGACAAGCACAGCTCTGTGAGAATCGGCGTTCTGCTCCAGCAGAATCAGCTCATGACGGCGCTTGGCGAAACCCAGGAACAGGCTGAACAGGAAAGTGCAGAGAATAATCCAGTGGGAGGTGTATACATCAATCGCCATAGTGCCGCCCAGCACTCGCAGAACGAATCCGGCGGCCACCAGCATTACATCCAGTATCACCACCTGCTTGAGCCGCCAGGAATACAGAAAAGTCAGCGCCAGATATGTAAGGCTTACGCTGAAAAACAAATAACCCAGCCCGGCAGACACAAGCAGCCCTGCAGCAGCCAGAATGGCTGCGCTCCAGGCCGCAGTCCCTGCTCCCAGCCGTCCGGCGGCCAGAGGACGCTGGCATTTGACTGGATGAAGACGGTCGCTCTCGCGATCAAGAATATCGTTCAGAAGGTAGACTGAGGCTGAAAGCAGGCAGAAAGCACAGAAAGCAGCAAAGCTTCGGATCAGGCTGGCGGGATCGGTCAGTTTCTCGGCGAACACCAGCCCGGCGAATACCAGCAGATTTTTAATCCATTGGCGCGGGCGGACGCTCTGGATAAGGTCTGCGCTCAGGCTCATTGACAGTCCTCCTGCTATTGCTTCCAGGCGCTGCGGTCCATCTCGCGCCGCACGAAACGCGAGCGGATGACTCCGCTGGAATAGACCCAGAGCGTAATCCAGCAGGCCAGCGGATGAAACAGCCAGGCCCTGTCAGGTTTCCTGAGCCAGCCACGTCCGGCCTGCCAGAGCAGCGGAGCCACGGTCAGGCAGTACAGCACGAAGCGAATCAGCCCGGGCCCCAGCCGCCGCTTCCAGGGATAACGGCGCATGCCCTGTCCGCTGTAATAGGTGTAATCCCTTATCCTGCGTGTCTGCTTGCGGGCGAAAGTGGCGATATCCGGGCAGTAAAGGTGGACAATCCCCTGACGCACTTTGGCAAAGCACTCAAGTCCCTGACGCACCAGGTCATAGACTGTGTCTATATCCGCCAGGTATGGACTCCATTCTGTGCGGCGCAGGGCCTCCGCCCGCACCAGAAAACCATTGGCCCCCATGGTCGGCAGGGCTTCCGGCCGCAGATGCACCAGCATCCAGCCGTCCCGCTCCTCTACAGCCACATCCAGGCCGGTCCAGCGTCCGGTCAGATGGTTCAGACGGTCGTAATTGCCCAGAAAGCTGACCAGAGGATCGTTCACTCCTGTCAGGGCGCAGTAGCGAGTGACCAGCGGGTCCTGCGGACGGTGCTCGTACCAGAGCGGCTCGCTCCCTGTCACCCGCGGGTCCGCGAACGGGGCGACCATCCTTCGCAGCCATTCAGACGACGGCAGAAGATTGTCGCTGTCGACCAGGGCGATAATCTCCCCGCTGGAAGCGGCGAATCCCGCCGACTTACCGGCTTCACCCGTGCGTAAAGGATTTTCCACGATCCTGTCCACGCCGAAACGGCCGGCCAGTTCCCGCGTCCCGTCCGTGGAACCGGCATCCGCGATTACTATTTCAATCAACTCGCGCGGATAATCCTGCGCCCGGATGCTTTCAAGGCATCCCCCGAGCACGGAGGCGGAATTCAGGGTCGGGATGACGAACGAAACCTTCGGCAGGGCCGATCCGGCGCTGTCCTGACAACCGCTCATTGCGCACCGCCCGCCATCTTGCGGCTATCCTGCCCGTGGTATCCGATATTGCGCGAGAAAAGCCCGCGCAGGAACCAGACGCCGTAGGTAAGATGAGAAAAGACGATCCCGCTGAAAACATACCAGATCCGCCGCGGATTAAAACTGAAACAGGCGGAAAACAGGACCGCCGCCAGGTAAAACAGCACCGTGACCGCATATGCGAACCAGAGCGGTTTCCAGATAAAACCAGCCATCCAGCCGAAAACCAGGCCCACGGCCAGGGCCGATGGCATGAAATAAGCCGGTTTGCGGCTGGTTTCCGGAAATTTTTTTACAAAAAATCCCCGGTGCATGGCATAACTTCTTATCTGCCGCAGATGCCCGGAATAAACCTCACGCCGGTGATGGTAGACTATGGCATCCGGTTCGTAAACAATTTTCAGCCCAAGGTCCCGCACGATTTTCAGGCAGAAAACCGTGTCCTCGCCCGGCCAGTACTGGGTGTCAAATCCGCCCGCCCGCCGGAAAACATCCGTGCGGACCAGCAGGTTGCAGGTGGGATAATCCTCTACCTCACGATACTTGCCCTGGATATAACGGTAATTATAGCTCCCCCCGACAAGCCAGGATGAGTAAATATCTCCGCTGGCCTGACGGCGCAGGTCATCCGAAGGCGGGGTAACCGCCGGTCCACCCACCGCGGCCACCTCGGGACGGCTGAAATTGCGCACAGCGCTTTTCAGCCAGTCTGTCACCGGATAGGCGTCATCATCCAGAAAAGCCAGGATTTCGCCACGGGCGTGCTCCAGGGCCAGATCGCGCTTGTAGCTGGGCCTCTGCTTTCCAGTCGGGATAATGCGCACCCGCGGATCATCCCACTCGAAAGGCTCATCCGGGAACACAAGTATTTCGTAATCCGGATAGTCAAGCTCAAGGCAGGCCTCCAGGGATTCGACCAGATATCCGTTGAACGGTCCCACGGCGATTACTATAGAAACAGCCGGGGAAGCGCTCGCCACCGGAAGCTCCCGGTCGTAATAACGCAGCAGCTTCATGCGGTAAAAAATCGAGAGAGTATCGACGAGGATGTTCAGAATATCGCGCAGCCCGATCCTGCCCCAGCGCATCTGCCGCCGGAAATCGATCACCACGGGCATCTCGGAGATACGGAAGCCCTTGTAATGCGAGATTGCCAGAAGCTCTATGTCGAAAGCGAACTTCTTGACCAGCACGTGTGGAAACACTTCCGCCAGAACCTTGCTGCGGTAAAGTTTTATTCCGGTCTGCGTGTCCTTGAGCGGCAATCCGAACAGCAGCTTGATGAACAGAAAATAGCAGAAAGAGAAAAAGCGCCGTGCGAACGGATAGTCTATTCTGGACTCAGGATGGAACTTGGAGCCTATCACGACATCCGCGCAGTCCTCGTGCAGCCTGTTCCAGAGGTTTCCAAGCTGGCGCGGAGATATGTCCAGATCGGCGTCCAGAAAAGCCACAACATCCCCGCGGGCGCGGTTGAATCCAGTCTTGAGCGCCCAGCCTTTGCCCTGGTTATGGACATTCCAGGCCACCCGGATCCGGCTGTCGTGCTCCGCCGCGGCGCGGGCCTCTTCCAGAGTGTTGTCCGCGCTGCCGTCATCCACGACGATTATCTCGAACGGCACATCAAGCCCGACCAGGCTGGCCGCGGCCTCGTGAAGGTTGGCCCGGATACGCTCGCCCTCGTTGTACGCCGGCATTATCACCGAAAGGCGTATCCCGTGGCTGTCTCTGTTTTCAGGCATCTGCAACAGCTCCCTGCGTTCTGTCCAGACCGGCGCGGCTGCGCCTGTGCCGGCGGAACTCGCCAGACACGACAATAGCGTACAAGCTTATGAACGAAAACACCCCGAACGCACACATCACCCAGATCACCGCGTTGAGACTCGGATGCCAGAGCTGAAGGGCGATGGCATACGCCGCGGCCAGGGGAAGGAACAGGTACAGGAATCCGCTTCTCCCGCGGGCGAGAAGGAAATTGATCTGGATGTTAAGCAGGGCCACGGGTGTCATCCCCAGACCGAAAATACGGACCAGCGATTCGGCTGTTTCCGTGCCCTCCGGGAAAAGCAGGTGCAGGATCAGTCCGGGGAACGTCATGCAGGCCGCCACTCCGCAGGCGCATAGCAGAAGGCAGTACAGCAGCGCCATGTTGAGCAGTTTGAGCGAACCTCTCTCACGTGAGGCTGTCAAACGGCTGACTTTAGGAAACAGGGCCGTGCTTATGGCCAGAGGAGCGAACAGGAAAGCCTTGCCCACCACCTGGGCGAATCCGTACTCTCCGGCCTCGCCGCGGGCGAAAAAGTGCTTCACCGCTATGGCGTCCGCATAGGTGAACACCGCAAAACCGAGCAGAGACATCAGCACAGGCCAGAAAAAGCGGTAGTGCGGACGGCTGTCCGCGCCGGAGTCCCCGCCCGAAAGCTTGAATATTATTACATTGAGCGGAAACATGGCCATGACTATTATGGCCAGGTTGCACAACACCAGAGAGCCGACCGCCCCGGCAACCTCCAGGCCCAGCCAGACCATGAGAACTCCTCCGCCCAGCTTGACCGCTGTGGAAACCACCTGATTGGCGGAGTAATGATAGAAATACTGGAAACCCTGCAACGCCCCCCAGAATACGTAGCTCAACATGCAAAGCGCCGCGGCCATGCCGGTGACATAGATCGCGGCCAGGCTGCGCACGTTCAGATAATCCCGCAGGAAAGGCCCCAGGACCAGGAAAGCGGCGATCATGGCCGCGGCCACCAGACCCAGTTTAAGCACGGAGCGGCGCAGCAGCACCGAAACCTGGCCCAGGAGATGGCGGCTTTCCAGAGAGGATACATACCTCGCCGTGACCACCTGCACCGCGGTAAGCGGCAGCGCCAGGATCATGTACAGAGAAATCAGGCCGAAATAGTCGCCGTACTCCTCGCGCGGCAGAAGGCGTCCCATCAGGATATTGAACACGGTATTGCTCAGGCCGGTTATTACTGTCGCCACGAGCAGGACCGTGCCATGTTTGATCACGCCGCCCGATTTACTGTCATTCTGCGCAGCGCACATGCCATCTCCTCCGAATTCATCCGCTCCGCCGGTCAATGTCCGGCCAGGATATCGTTGATATGCTGAAGCGTCTGCTGCGCAGCGTTCTCCCAGGTGAACCGTCCGGCAAAAGTCCGCGCGCCCTGGCCCAGTTTTGACCGAAGATCTTTGTCCGACGCCACCTGGCAGATACGCAAGGCAAACTCGCCCGTATCGCCAGGAGTAAACAGGAACCCCGACTCGCCATCCAGCACGGACTCTCTCAGGCCGGGCGAGCGGCTGGCTATAACCGGCGCTCCGCAGGCGGCGGCCTCCAGGTTCGTTATCCCCCAGCCCTCCTTGGGCGAGGAATTCAGCACCATCAGTGTGTGCCTGAGAAGCGCCAGCTTGCGCTCCAGGCTCACCCGGCCCTCGAAATCCACGCTGCCGGTCAGGCCGAGGGCCGCGGCCCTGGCTTTCAGGCGGGGATAGTCATCTCCCGCCCCGGCGAACACCAGGCGCACGGATGGGTCCAGTCCCTCCCGGCGGGCGCGTGAAAACGCCTCCAGAACGAGTTCGAGCCGCTTGTAGCGCTTGATCCGTCCCATGTACAGGACATAAGGGCTTTCCAGCGGCGGGGGTTCACCCTCGGACGCGGGCGTATAAAGGGTGCTTTCGATTCCATTGTATACAATCCGCATCCGGCTTCGGTCGAAACCCATGCCGATAAGTTCCTCGGCCGTATCGCGCGAAACCGCCTGCGTGTGCTCTCCACGGTAGAAAAAGGGAATCAGCCGTTCCCAGAGCCAGACATACGAGGCCACGGGAAAGACCGTTTCACGGAAGATAGAGCCTCCGAACAGATGATGGAACAGGATCAGCCGCGGACCAGACCAGAATCCAGGGCTGCGGAACGGTATCTTGTTGACATCCTCGACCAGAATGTCATAGCCCCGGCAGGCCAGTTCGCGTTGCACCACTCCGGGGACGGAATAATTGAAAGTGAAATTGCTGCCGCGGCGGAGCACTTCTATCCCGTCTATCATCGCTTCCGGGACGCATCCGGGCCAGGCGCAGGTGAGGAATGTAACCCGGTGGCCCTCCGCGGCTATCCGCCTGAATATTTCATGGGCGTGAACCTCGGCCCCCCCGGCCTCGGGATGTTCCATGTCACGCCAGTTGACCAGCAGGATACGCAGGCTCATCGGCTTTCTCCTATCGTCCGCGGGAAAGGCGGTCGGCAAGGACCCGCGGCAGTCCGGCATCCAGAATCGCGCGCTGCGCTCCGGCAATATCGTAAGGCTGACGGTGGAACTCGAACCGGCCGGCGCTGTCGTCATAAATGCCGAAAGCCGCCCGCGGGTCGCCATCGCGCGGTTGCCCAACGCTTCCCGGATTGATTATGTATCGAGCACCGGGACGGAGGCTGAAAGTCTCGGCTCCCAGACAGGCCACCGCAGCGCCTGACTGCTCGAACGCCAGCGGGTAATGCGTGTGACCGTAAAAAAGGAGCGGTCCGCTGAAAAATCCGAACAGCTCCTCGGCATGGTCATCCGACATCAGGTAGCTCCAGCGGTGCGGATTATCAGGCGTGGCGTGGACGATGCAGTAATCATCGAAAACCATCTCGTATGGCAGCGCTTCAAGCCACCCGATATCCTCCAAGTTCAAAGCCTGCCTGGTCCAGCTCACCGCCGCACGCGCGGCGGAGTTGAAATACTCGGTTGAAACAGCGCCGGCCACGGCTGCATCATGGTTACCCATAATAACAGCCGAACATCGCTCACGGATCAGGCTCACGCATCCGGCCGGATCGCCTCCATATCCCACAACATCGCCGAGACAGACGACACCACCGGCCCCGAGACCGTCCAGGCTTTCAAGGACCGCTCTCAGAGCCTGCAGGTTGCCGTGGATGTCGGAAATGATCGCGTGGCGCAAAACCGCCCCCTGGCAATGACGTCACTGAGGGTCTTCATCCGGAAGCAGCGCGCCGGTCTGTATCAGGCCTTTATAAACCGCATCAAGCACGCCGTTCAGAAAGCGCGGGCTGTCATCCGTGCCGAAGAAGTGTGCGAGTTGAACATACTCGTTGATAGTGACTTTCGGGGGGACATCGCCGATATAAAGGAACTCTGTGATCGCCAGGCGCAACATTAGCTTGTCGAGCACAGCCAGACGCTGGACAGACCAGTTCTGCAACCGCCCGGTGAACAGGGCGTCGATCTCATCCATATGCTCGTACATGCGCAGGAGCAGCCTGCTGGTGAATTCCCGGTTGTCCGGGCCGATACGCCGGTGAGTGAAAAACTCTCCCAGCGCGCGCTCGATCTTTTTACCGCTCAACAATGCGCCATAGGCAATCTGGATCGCCCAGAGCCGGCTCTTGGTCCTTTTTCTCATCTTCTCTCGGGAATCTCCTGCTGACAGGCCCCGAAGGCGGCAGGCCCGCCTCGCGGAGGGCTCCAGGGACCCCGTTGTTAATTCGTTTCAGACCGCGCCGCCGGAATACAGGTCTATCATTTCCAGAGCGGCCATGGCCGCCTCGGCGCCCTTGTTGCCGGCTTTTGCTCCGGCGCGCTCGAGCGCCTGTTCGAGATTGTCTGTGGTCACCACGCCGAAAATAACCGGCACCGGGGCCTCGAAGGCTGCCAGAGCCACTCCCTTCGACACTTCGGAAGCCACATAGTCGAAATGCGGCGTCTCACCGCGGATCACCGCGCCCAGCGCGATCACGGCATCGAATTTCTTGCCGGAAGCCAGCTTGCGGCAGAGTGCGCCGATCTCGAACGCCCCCGGCACACGGAACACCGAGATATCCTGGTCCGCCACGCCGTGACGGGTGAGTATATCCACTGCGCCCGCGACAAGACGGCTGGTCACCAGGTCGTTGAAACGGGACGCCACCAGGGCGATTCTGCGGCCCTTTCCGTCCAGCTTCCCCTCGAATATCCTGGGCATCGTCGCTCCCCTTTCATCCCGCCCTCACCGCGCATTTCAGTGCGGCGCCGCGGGTAAACGGTTCATTCCCTGCTTTTCTCGGATTTAATAGTCTTATTCAGTTTGTGACCCATGCGGACACGCTTGGTTTCGAGATAGCAGCGGTTGTACTCGTTGGGCTCCTGCTCGATCGGCACAGTTCCGCTCACTGCCAAACCGAACCCGTCATAGATGAAAGCATCTATTTTCTTCGGGTTGTTGGTCATCAGCCGTACGCTGGTCAGGCCAAGGTCCTTGAGTATCTGGATTCCCACACCGTAATCCCGCTCGTCCACTTTCAATCCCAGCTCGATATTGGCGTCCACAGTGTCCAGGCCTTTATCCTGCAGCTCGTAGGCCTTTATCTTGTTGGCCAGCCCGATACCGCGTCCTTCCTGATTCAGATAGATCAACACGCCCAGCTTCTCTTTCTGGATCATCTGCATGGCCGTATGGAGCTGGTAGCGGCAATCGCAACGCATCGAAGCAAGCGTGTCGCCGGTCAGGCAGCTCGAATGCACCCGCACAAGCACATCCTTTTTCCCCCGCACATCCCCGCAGATCAGCGCCAGATGAGCCTCATCGTTGTATGTGGTTTCGTACAGGCGCAGGTCGAATTTGCCGAACGAAGTAGGCAGCACGGTATTCGCCGTGCAGCGGATTATCTTTTCTTTTCCCCGGCGGTAACGTATCAGGTCCTGAATCGAGGCCACGGGGATGTCGTGCTCGCGGGAAATTTCGAGCAGACGAGGCAGCCGCGCCATCGTGCCATCATCATCCATGATCTCGCAGAGCACTCCCACGGGCTGAAATCCGGCCAGAATGGACAGATCGACAGTCGCCTCGGTGTGCCCGGCGCGGCGAAGAACTCCGCCGTTCCTGGCCCGCAGCGGGAAAATATGGCCCGGACGGGCGAAATCGTCCGGATGGGTGCTCAGAGCCGCCAGGGCGCGGATCGTAGCCGCCCGGTCGAAAACAGAGATACCGGTGCTGGTTCCGATCTTGTAATCCACGCTCACGGTGAAACCTGTGCCGAGCAGGGAGGTATTCACCCCAACCATCGGGTCCAGGCGCAGCTCATCCGCCCGTTTTTCGCTCATGGGCGCGCAGATCAGGCCGCGTCCGCGGGCAGCCATGAAATTGACCGCCTCGGGAGTGACAGTCTCGGCGGCCATGATCAGGTCGCCCTCGTTCTCCCGGCTTTCGTCATCAACCAGTATAACCATGCCGCCCTTGCGGATGCGCTCGATCACATCTTCTATGGAGGTCAGCTTGTCCAGATTAATCATCAATGGTCCTTTTCACTGAACTGAATCGCGGCTGTCAACGGTAACCCCAGCCGCGAAGTTTTTCCTCGGTCAGGCCCTCCGCGCTCCCAGAGGTGCGTTCAAGCGCGCCGAGCACATACTTGCCGATAATGTCAGTCTCCACGTTCACAAGACGCCCGGGCGACAGGTCAGCCAGCGTAGTTCCGGCCAGGGTGTACCCGATGAGCGAGACGGTGAAGCTGTCTTCTTTCAGACGGGCCACGGTCAGGCTCACCCCGTCCAGCGCCACCGAGCCGCGGGGAACGACCTGTCGGCGCATTTCCGGAGCCAGGGCGAAAACCGCAAGAAGGCTTTCCGGCCTTCGCTCAAGTGACAGGACCCGCGTGGTGCAGTCCACGTGCCCAAGCACATAATGACCGTCAAACCGCCCGCCCGCCGGGACCGCCCGTTCCAGGTTCACACGGCTTCCCGCAACCAGAGCGCCCAAGGTGGTCTTGGACAGCGTCTCGCTGACCGCCTCCACTTCAAGTGTCTCGCCGCTGAGAGCGGTTACGGTCAGACAAGCCCCGTTCACCGCCAGGGAATCGCCAGGACGCATCCCCGCGGCAAGATTCGCCGCCCGGATGATCAGGGCGCGGCCGCCCCCCAGCGGGCGCACCGCGGTCACGGCGCCCACCTGTTCGATAATCCCGGTAAACATGGTTTGATCATGATAAGATAATACGATTCAACGAGGAAGGCAAAATATTATTCCCGCGGATACTTCAGACGTCCGGTGATATAGAGGTCAGGGCCGATCCTGCGGCTCTCGGAACCGGTCAGGCCCAACGGGAGAGCGCCGGGAACTCCGACAATTCCAACTCCGTGCAGCGGTCCCCCCTCGCCATACAGAAACGGAGCAATAAACAGGTGCAGACGCTGCACCAGGCGCTCCGCCAGAAAAGCGGTCGCCACCCGCCGGCCGCCCTCTACCAGCACGCTGCAAACACCGCGCGAGGCGAGAATATCAAGCACGCCGGACAGCGGTAGCAAACCATCAGCCGCCCCATCCACCGGGCAGGTCTGAACGCCGAGTTCCTCCAGAGCAGCGGCCCTGCCGGGCCGAACCAGGGTGCGATCGTAAAGCGCAAGAGTGGGAAACTGACAGGCAGTGGAAGCCAGGCGGCTGCCCGGAGGCAATCGCAGAGCGCTGTCCAGCACCACGCGCAGCGGCTGACGGGCGCCGGGAACACCCCGCACATTGAGCAGCGGATCATCGGCCAGGACAGTCGAGATGCCCACAAGGATGCTGTCATGCCATGCGCGCAGACGCATGGCAAAACGGCGTGACAATGCAGAACTGATCCCGGTGCGGAGGCCAGGACCGGCCGCAATCGCTCCATCCAGGCTCTGGGCCAGCTTGAGCGATACGAACGGGCGGCCGCTGCGCACCCGGTGCAGAAAAATTTCGTTCAGGCCGGCGGCAGCCTCTCGCAGCAGTCCCACCTCGACCGTTATCCCGGCCCGCCGCAGACGGTTTATTCCCCGTCCGCTGACACGCGGGTCCGGGTCGCGCATGGCCACCACCGCGCGCTCTATCCCTGCCTCTATCAGGGCGTCCGCGCAGGGCGGGGTGCGTCCGAAATGCGAGCAGGGTTCGAGGTTCATGAACATGACTGCCCCGCGGGCGCGCCTGCCGGCGCGTTGCAGGGCCAGCACCTCGGCATGCGGCTGCCCGGCCTGGTGATGCCATCCCTCTCCCACAACCCGGCCATCCCGCACCAGCACCGCCCCGACCATCGGGTTGGGCGAGGTCCGGCCCCGGCCCCTGGCCGCCAGTTCCAGTGCGCGCTGCATCCACCGCTTTTCTTCTGGGTCTCCCACGGCTCTTTCTTTCTCCGGTCAAAAAAAGAAAACGCCGGGCGCAATCACGGCGCGCCCGGCGCTGCACTCCGGACCGCGGCCCGGTCAATATCTGGAATTGCCTCCGGCCCGGATCAATCCTCGAGCGGGCTGAATTCTTCCTTACCCACGCCACAGGCCGGGCAGACCCAGTCATCGGGGAGGTCCTCGAAAGCTGTGCCTGGCTCGATGCCCTGTGTCGGATCTCCCTCGGCCGGATCGTAGACCCAGTCACACACGTTGCAGATATATTTCTTAGCCATCAGTCAACTCCTCAAGTGTCAGTTGAACGGTCCGCGCCTTAAACCAGCGGCGGGAAAATAAGCTGAACATCACGGCAACACAACATAAATGAATTCCGGCGACTGATGAAACGGAATCAGGCGCAGGATGTTTCGAGCCTGGAGATCAGTAGATCGTCTATCCCCGCCAGGGATTCGAGCACCAGGTCCGCCCCGTCAAACCGGCCGTTGAACCGGTTGGCCACGCCGATCACTTTCATGCCCGCCGCCCGTGCGGCCGTCACCCCGGCCAGGGCATCCTCCAGGACAAGGCAGCGTTCCGGAACAACCCCCAGACTGCGCGCGCCAAGAAGGTAACACTGCGGGTCCGGCTTGCCCCGCGCGACGTCATCGCCAGTTATGACAGCCTCAAACCGGCGACTCAGTCCGGTAAGCTCAAGAATCCGCCTGACATAACGGCTGTCGCCGGAAGAGACCACGGCCCGTCTCAGGCCCCGCCTCTCAAATAAGCCGATCGAATCAAGAAGGCCGGGCATAAGATCGATTCCATGCTCTATAAGACCGAGGAAAATGGTGTTGCGTTCCTCGGACCACTGTGCGGCGCTGACCGGCAATCCCAGTCCACCGGTCAGAATCGAGGCCACATCGACCGCCCTTTTGCCATAGACCGATTTGCGCAGCGCTTCCGGTATCTCTTCGTATTTTCTTCCGTAAGGTTCAAGCGCCAGTTCAGAGGCCCGCTGATGAAGAGGCTCTGTATCCACCATAAGTCCGTCAAGATCGTACAATACCGCTTCTAACAACCGTTCTCCTCTCTGTCAGTCTTAACCAGGTGGACCAACCTGCGCTTCGATAAATCCGGGCGGTTATAAATCCTTGCCTGTTTTTCCACTCGGTGTTAGCTTGACTTAGTATGCGGTGACACTTTCTGGTAATAAAACCACATCTTCAAATTCAGTAAGAAGATAAATTATTTATCCTGCCGATACAAGGGGCGCTCAAATGACATTCGACTGGGTAACCTGGAGCATCTGGACGCTCGGATTGATCATCCTGATAGTCTGGACTTACGTTCCTATCAAAGAGTTTTCACAGCTTATCAAGGACAGAAAACAGGGCGCGCATTCCGCAAAGAAAAACTGAGCCGGAAGAAAAACTACTGTTTTCTGGAGAAAGAGAAAATCGACGAGCGGCTGACCGCTTCGAACTCCCGTTTCAGCCGCTCCATCTGCATTTTGGTCCTGGTCCATTTCAAATATTCATCGTCCTTGCGCGCCAGCACACTCGAAATACCTCCCCTGAGCTGGCTGATTTCCTTCATCTTCTGGATGAACAGCGTCTTTACTCCGTTCAATTCCTTCCAGTGAGTGCGCAAGATCAATTTGCGACGCTCCACTATCTTGGTGAGTTCCCGATCCATTTCCAGATCTGCACGGTCATTTTCCTCCCTCAGGATGTCCAGGATTTCCCGAATCTCATTCCTTTTTTTATCCATTTCGAGAATCATGACATGCAGATCGCGCGTGCGCATTTTTACATCAGAACTGCAGCGGTCGATTTCAATTTGACAGGTCTCGAACCGCTTCCAGTGAGCCGCATTGTCCCGTTTTGCCACCAGATATTCAGAGCGTTTCAGGTTAAGTAACTGCTGACGGCGATGTATGCCCACGGCGAAAAAAAATATTACCGCGGATAAAATAATTGCTACAATAACACCTGCTGTTAAAGCCATTGACCTCTCCCCGGATTTTCTGGCGGAGGATTGGGTGTTGGATAAAAACAGGCAATATATTAAAACACTCGGGCTGGACAGGGTAGAGCATTATGAATGGAAGCAGATCGCTGCATATAAATCAAACGAATTCCCATCCCCAGTCACCGTGACTTGGAGCCACTCGCAGAAGCCCGCAGCAGACGGCCGACGCTGGATAGAATCTCTCTCTCCTCAAGAGATATCTTCCCCACCATTTCAAGCCGGCCCGCAGGCAGAATCTCATCCGCCATCCGAGTATCTCCAGGTCCGAAAAGCAATACCGCTGAACCGCTCTTATCCCTGACATATTCGAGAAGCCTGCGCCGTTCAAGCTCTTCGAGCCGGTTGTCCACGACTATCAGAGAGAATCGCCTGAAACTCATCATCCGCTGAGCCTCTCGGGCGTTGCGGGCATCGAGCACTTCAGGAGAGAGCTTTACCATGACTTCCCTTATCTGCTGGCATCCGCCGTGTTCCGGGCTGATTATCAATATGCCTGGTTTCCGGTCAGACAACCTGGCTGTCTTTCCTGCCGTGCCGGGTTCCGTGGTTCTTGCTGACCTGGTCTTCAAAAAATCGGCCAATTCCTGAAACAGAGCGCTCATTCCGGCTGCATCAAGCGGTTGAGAACCATTCTGGCCTTCTGAAATCTGATCCAGGTAGACACCGCCCTGTCCGGTGAGCAGCCAATTGGCATTGACATTGAAATTTTCGCTCACCCGCACCAGAAAACGCGCATCCGGGCCGCGGCTGCCGGATTCATATCGCATGAGGGTAAGAGGCGAGACTCCGCAGAGCTTTCCGAATACTTTCTGGCTCAGATGGCTTTCCTTGCGGACCTGGCGAATCCTGTCCCCGAGAGTGCGGAAACTGAGTGAGTCTTCCATTGCTGCCCCGTTCTTCCGGTGCGAGTTCAGCGGGATTGCCGAGCTGTCAGCGCCATTACGGGCGTCTGAACCGATTATACCACGCATCGTAAAAGACTGTCAACCGTTAAATTCCAAGCGGTTAGATTAACGGCGCAAACCGGCGGGGAACGGCTTTTCAGATGCTGGCATGAGTACACCGGAATAGAGGAATGGTTCGCCGCGGTTATTTCAAACATTATTCTGCGAGGCTTCGACTCAAGGGCAGGAACGGCGGATCAGCCACGACAGCCGCGGATCAGGTGACCGGCTGTGCGCGCCGCCAGGGCCATTACCGTGCAGGCCGGGTTCACCGCGCCGGCTGTGGGGAAAACACTGCTGTCGCAGAGGTAGAGACCGGGCGTATCGTGGCAGACGCCCCAGCGGTCCACCACGCTATTCTCCGGATCATCTCCCATACGGCAGGTTCCCAGCGGGTGGGCGCTGCTGTCGCTGTAAGTGGTTATCTCCCAGCGCTCCGCGCCGGCGGCGCGGCAGATTTCACGGCAGGTGTTCATAGCATGCTTTCCGAGGCTGATTTCATTGTCCGACATGCGGTAGCGGACAAGAGCCAGCGGCAGACCATCCTCGTCTTTTCTTTCCGGGTCCTCCACTATCCTGTTTTCCGGTCTGGCCTGGTCCTCTCCCAGGATCGCCACCCGGATCATCCGGCTGTAGGCGGCCATCCTCTCAGTCAGTTCTCGGCCCCAGCAATCTTCGAGGTACCAGTCGGCGAAAGTCGACGGCGGAGTGACCATCATCGAGACATAGAGGGTATAGCCGCGCCTGAAACCGGCTCCCGGCGCTCCCTCGTAGAAATCCTGCACGTTCACCCCTCCGCTGACTCCCATGTAACCGTGCACCTCCTCCCTGAAAGCGGTGGTATAACGCCCGCCCACATGCAGCATCAGGTTGCGGCCACGGATATCCCCGGTGGCCCCGAGTCCATCCGGATGCGCCGGACCGCGGCTGCGCGACAGTATGATTGGATTGTGCAGCGCTCCGGCGCAAAGAAGGACCACATCGCTGTCCACGCTATGGCGGACGCCATCCTGATCTCTATACACCACGCCGCTTATCCTGCCGCCGGTGTCTGTCTGAATAAATAAAACCTTGCAGCCGGGACGGATATCCGCGCCGGCCGCCACGGCCAGCGGGGCCCAGGTCATCTCAGCCGAGCTTTTGTCCCCCACCATGCAACCCTCGCCGCAGCGGCCGCAATAGGTGCATGAGGGACGCCCGCCATAAGGGCGGGACAGGATGGACGAGGGCGTGTCGGCAGGATGATAGCCCAGACGGAGCGCACCCTCGCGGAATTTCCAGGCCGCCCCGGACAGCGGATGCGCCGGGTTCGGATATGGCCCGCGCGGGACCTCGAAAATGTTGGAATTAGCGCCTGAGGCCCCTGTGACAAGCTCCACCCGGCCGTAGTACGGCTCCAGTTCACGGTAATCCAGCGGCCAGTCAACACCCGATCCGGCAATGGTTCTTGTACGGAAATCGCTTTCGTGAAGGCGGAAAAACACTCCGGCATAGAACACAGTGCTGCCGCCCACGGCCTTGGTCATGGAGGGACGGACCTGGCTGTCCGGGGCCCGGCTGACTCCGATGGGGAGCTGTTTCGCTCCGTTCCGGAAATCCCGGAACGGGCTGTACCAGGGGCCCTCCTCCAGCACCAGCACTTTCCAGCGCGCGGCGGCCAGCTCCGCGGCGGCAGTCAAACCCGCGGCGCCTCCTCCCACAACGATTGCATCGAACCGTTCCCGGCTCATGACTTGCCTCTTCCGGCCGGATAGTTTCTCAACTGTGGATATCCCCTGAATTGAGTCGCAGGTATATAGCCGGTGCGGGCAAAACCGGCCGGACTGTCGTAAAACGCCCGGACAATCAGAGTGCGCGCCGTGCGGAACGAGCCGGGCCAGCCGGACGGTTTGCCAAGAAACCTTTCCAGCGCCCGGGCGCGTTCCTTAATGTCAAGCGCGCCGAACGATCCTCCGGCGGCGCGGTCCAGATCGTTCAGCAGAACAGTCAGGCTATCGCGTTCTTCCGCCGGCAGGCCTGTCCAGGCATTTCTCAGTCTGCGGGCCGGTTCACCATCCACCCAGAGAGAGGATTCACTGTCCGGTGCAACCACAGCGGCCAGAGCCAGGAACCGCGATGAATCCTCGGCCTTGCCGCCATCTTCAGCCCGGCTCACTCCGCCGGCCAGTATCCCGGCAGCGCACGAACCGATAAAGCATCTTCTGAGCATTATCTCTCCATCACAAACTGCATCAGTGGATTACCCGGCTCTCCAGACGGTAGAAACTGTCCGGCCAAACCTCCGGAACAGGATAGTAGCGCAGTTCGACCCGTGAACCGGCGGGCGCTGCCGCCGGCTCGATCACATAACTGGCGCTCGAATCCGCGGCCAGTCGCAGTTCCTGGCGCCAGAGGGGTTTTTTGCCATCTTTCCCGAACAAAAGAACTTCCGCGCGGCGATGTGTTCCCTGGGGGAATGCGTGGACGGACAAAAGGTTTGCCAGTGTCAGCAACAGTTGCCCCTGTGCACCGCGCTCTGCTTCGAGGCTCTGTGCCTGGCGCACAAACTCCGGATCGAGCGATCCCGGCCAGCGGTGTGAACTGTGGCTGCCGGTGGGACCGGCTCCGGAGGCCACACTGGGAGGCCCCGCGGCTTGCGGCATATGGCAATCCTGACAGAGCGCATTCCCTTCCTGTCCCCAGGAATGGCAACCGGTGCAGAACCTGCCCTCCGAAAAAGTCTTCTCTGTGCGCGACCAGTGGGGTGCAGTCAAGGTTTTACCGGAAGAATAAGCGGTAAGATTGCGATCCATGTGGCATGATATACAGTCCACCCCGGTTTCGAGGGTGTCGGCGCGCAGGGAAGGTTTTGAACCTGTGCTGTCCGGAACGAAAGCCGCGGGAGCATGGCAGCCGCAGGATGTTCCACCCAGGCCGGTATGCACGCGCTCATCCCGCCTGAAAGCCTCAGTGTTCCAGGCCCTGGAATGAAGTGAACCGCGCCATTCCCCGGCGATGGCCTGGTGGCAGGCGCCGCAGTCTATAACACGCTGGGCGTTAAGCAGAGAAACCAAAGCCAGTTGTAAAATTAAACCCAGGTATGTCGCAGAAAGACGAAACACTTTAATTACTCCAAACAAGGGAATGACAATTGCGCTGAATGCAGGCAGGCTGAATGCGTATTATATACCCCCCTCGCCGGGACAGTCAAGCAGTGATATTTCGTGCCGATTGACACACACAGGCGGGATTGATTGACAAAGTCCCTTATGAAGTGATATTCTGAAGATAGTTGAAAGTACATAATCAGCAGGACTTCTATCAGTTACAAGGAGCATGCCGGATGTTCCAGAAATTAATATTGCCGGAAGACGAAAGAGAGCGGCTGCTCAATGAACTGCCTTACAGGTTCTTCTTTTCCAACTTTTCGCAGGAAGAGATTGCCCTGCTTCTTGAATGCGCCCAGCCTATCGATTTTATGGAAGAGGACCTGATTTTCAGGGAAGGCGATATAGGGGTGCATTTTTATGTGATCCTCAGGGGCAAGGTGAATATATATAAAGAAAACAGCGGCCGTCTGCTCGCCACTCTCGGCCCGGGCAAGGTGTTCGGGGAAATGGCGGTGCTTGAAAACCAGCCGCGTTCGGCGACGGCTGTTTCAGTCACCCGCATCGACCTGCTCGCAATCGAGGGACGCAGGCTGATGGAGGAGTATCCCCACCTGACAGTCAAGCTGCTGCATAACCTTGTCCGTGAGCTCACAGCCAAGCTCCGCGAAGCCAACCTTCTGATCGATAGTCTCTGACTCATCCGTATCAGCAACCTTGATTTACCGTCCCTCCTGTTCTAATAATGTACGTTATATTTTCTCTATCGTCCATTGATCACGAACATGCCGAAGGGAAACGAAATGTTCCACGATGATGTGCTGAAAAAAATGCGGGCCGAGGTTTCCGGACGCAGAGCGATCGAATACATCAACCGCTTCTGGTGTCATGACCGCCTGTCCACTTTTCCGGCTTTCCACCGCGCGGCGGCCGAAACGGCTGCGATAATGCGCGAGGCCGGGCTGAGCGATGTGGAAGTATTGAAATACCCGTGCGACGGGAAATCTCTATATTCAGATCTGACCAGCCCGCAGGGCTGGGATGCCGTCTCAGGCAGCCTGGATGTAACTGGAACAGGCGGCGAGGCGCGGCGCGTGGCCGACCGCACTGCCGATCCATGTCATCTGTTCGTCTGGTGCGGCTCGACGACGCCGGAGGGGGTGCGGACAAAGATAGTGCATGTAAGCAGCGCTGATATACGCGGCAAGCTGGTCTTCCACGACAGCACACCGCTGGATAACGCTCTGCGCCAGCGTCTGATCAGTGAGGGCGCGCTCGGACTGGTCAGCGACGAGCTCCCCTGCTGGCCGGATGTGCGCGAGCGCAGCGAAAACATGCGGATGATCCGCTGGAACAATGCATTCCTGTATCCCGGCAATCCTGAAAACCTTCTGGCTTTCCAGATTTCACCCGAAAACGGCGACTGGCTGCGCGGAGTGCTCTCAGCCTCGGGCGAGGCGGAGGCTTTCGCCCGTGTGGACACCCGTCTCTACAGCGACAGCCTGCCCGTGACAACCGGCGTGGTGCGCGGCTCGCATGAGCCGGAAAAGGAAGTCTGGCTGATCCAGCACCTGCACGAACCGGGCGCGCATGACAACGCCTCCGGCGTGGCCAGCGCCATCGAACTGGCACGCGCGATAATCTCCCTGTCCTCCCGCGGGGAGATAGCTCCGCCGCGTCGCACGATCCGCGTGATCTGCTCCTGGGAGATGCTCGGGTTCCAGGCCCACCTTTCGGCCAATCCGGGACTGGCGAAAAACGTTCTCTGCGCGATCAATCCGGACATGGCCGGACCGGACCTCGACCGCTGCAAAAGCTGGCTTCAGTACTTCCTGAATCCGCACTCCAATCCATCGTTCATGGACGAGCTGGGTCTGAAAATAATCCAGGACCTCTACGCCTGTCATCCGCGCTGGCGCTATGAGGTGATGGATTACATGATAAATGACAATTTCCTGGCCGACTCGGTGATAGATATCCCCTGCACGGCCTTCATTTTCCTTCGTGACCGCTATTATCACTCCAGCAGCGACAGGCCGGAAAACCTGAGTCCCACCGTTCTGGGCGAACTGTCCGCCGCCATGGGCGCCTATGCCTGGACCCTTGCTTCAGGTGGCGCCGGGGCGGCCCGTGACAGCGCCGCGCTGGTGCGACGGGCGGCGTTCGAGAACCTGGCCCGTGCCGCTGAATCGAAAAGCGATGGCGCGTCATACGATGAACGCGCGCAGTACCTTCTTTTCCTGTTCGAGCGCAAGCTGTCCCGTCTTTTGGATCTGGCCGTGACCGGCCCCGAGAGACAGGAGATCAACGGGATTATCGAGCGTACTGCCGGAGAGATAAGGGAATTCGCCAGCCGCCTTCATCCGGCGGACAGCGGTAAATTCAGGCGCGCGGCGGCGAGCGCACTGGAGCGCGAGGCCCACAGCATCGCACCCGTGCGCCTGATCGCCGGGCCGCTCTCACTGACCCGTGTGCCGGAGAAGGTAAAAGCGGAACGCGATCTGCCTTTCAGCTGCTGGTCGTACGAGCAGAATGCGCCGGTGTGCTGGGCGGATGGGAAACGCAGCATATTCGAGATACAATGGCTCACAGGCCAGGAGCTTGGCTGCGAACCGACTCTCGAAAAGCTGTTGACTCTTTTCCGCACACTCGAGGAATACGGGTACGTGGAACTGAAAGAACGGGCCTGAGCGCTCAGCCGTGGTAAGAGCCGCCGCCGGAGCGATGGCGCTGGATTACGCGGCGGATGAACGCCACGGCGGTTTCGACCATCAGGCTGTAGTATCTGGCCCCCTTCTCGGCCGTGGCGCGGGAGGCCAGCCCCCAGGGCCGGCCTCCCGTGAGCTGCGGGATCGAGAACATGTCCAGTTCCGCGCGCGTGGCCTCCGGAACGCCGTCCACCATCGCCTCGCGGCGCACTCTCTCCGGCGCCAGGTGCAGCATCACCGAGGTCTCGATCTCCCCGCAATGCGTGTCATTCCGGCTCTCGAATATCTTTGCGCACTCGTCGGCCGGCACAATCTCCCAGGGATCCACGAATATGGTCTTGCGGCCTGCGTTGCGGTAGTTGATCTCCCGGACAGCCGGCCTGAGGGCGAAATTGCCGCCGTGCGAATTGATTATCGCCACCAGACCGAATCCCTGGTTGTACAGGCTTTCCACCAGGTCACGAACCACCATGGACAGTGTGCCCGGCATGAGAGTCAGAGTGCCCGGGCGGCCGGTGTTTTCGAGTGAGGTTCCGTAAGGCAGCGGCGGACATATAAAACTATTGAAATGTGAGCCTATGTCGCGAGCCAGGCATTCGCTCTGGAAAATATCGGTGTTCAGCGGCAGCAGTCCGAAATGCTGCTCGCAGGCCCCTACCGGCAGAAAAGCGATCTCCGCGCCACTACACTCCAGTTCCGGCGAGGTGGCAAGCGTATCAATCATTACAGTCTCCGTTTGATAAATGAAACCGGCGCTGCGGACACAAGGCGATCCGCCCGGCGATTCTTTGCATTCATCTGGAATATGAATTATGTTTCGGACAGGCGCAACTGAAAAAGCGTCGGCGCCTGGAACATGCAGGCGCGGGATGAAGGCTGGGAGATATCAGCTTTTGAATCGCCCGATCAGGCCCTGGTAGATTTCGCGGAAATTCTGTCCCTTCGCTGTAGCGGCATTATCGAGACCCGCCAGGATATCCTTTATTTCCGCTTCATCGCTGATTTCAAGCAGAGTGTTGATCGAATTCTCCGTAACGCCAAGAAGCAAAATCCGTCCGCGCAAGCGCACCAGGGTGAGATACTTTTTCGGGCCAAGGTGGAACTGCTGCAGAATCTGAAACTGCCCGCCGGAGGAAAGCACGCTCCCCGGCCGGTGAAAATACCGCCGCAGAAGGTACAGAAACAGATAGAGCAGACCGATCACAATCAGGATGGAGGAAATCATCCAGACCCAGTTACCGGCTCCGGCTGTCTTTTTTTCTGAGAATTCAAAACTGGGCACGCTGGTTCTTGCGCTCCAGGGGGGAATCGTATCCGGCGGCTGAGAGAGGCTGCCGGGCGCAGCGGAATCGGCAGAGGTGAGGTGACGGATGGCAGTCGAATCGGCCGCCGCATTTGCAGAAGCGGCGGAAAGACAGAAGACCAGCGACAGCGCCAGTGCAATCAGCGCTCCCGCGGCAGGAAAACGGCTCAGGAACAGACCCGGACTATGATGCTTATTCTTCAAGCGTTCTCCACAAAGAGACCCTGGGATGTCCCGCCGCTGGATCATGTAGTCTGCAGCATCTTGATACGCTCTTCCATGCTTACGAGGTGCGTGATCCGCACACCGAAATTTTCATCCACCACTACCACTTCGCCCTCGGCCAGCTTCTTGTCATTTATCAGAAGGTCTACGGTCTCTCCGGCCATCTTGTCCAGCTCTATAACCGCCCCGGGTCCGAGTTCGAGAATATCGCGCAGCAGCATTCTTGAACGTCCCAGTTCGATGCTGACATCCAGCTTGACATCCAGCAGAAGTTCGAGCCTTTCACGCTCCAGGCGTCCCAGTTCCATGCCTTCCATCACCGGCATCCGCCCTCCCATCATGGAGGGGCCGGAATCCTGACGCATATCCAGGGGGCCGGCCGAGGGCATGCCGGTCTCCATGCCGCCCATGTCCATGTCAAAATCCGGCATGCCGCCCGATGGGGCAGCGGCGCCGGCTGACTGGGCCACAGGAGCGCCCTGGCTGATCTGCGACGCCATACCGCTCAAAACTTCATAGGGCAGAAGAAAAGCGATCCGCCCCTGCGATGTTCCCTCCACAAGGAGATCGAAGGACACGGCAGTAAGGTCATCGAACGCGAGGCCCGACTCAGCGAGGTTGGAAAGCCTGGCCATCGAAGGCTGGAAGTCGAGGCTGCGCCCCAGCTTTCCTCCGAGCGAGGTTGCGGCGGCCCCCATCATCTGGTTGACCCCTTCCTGGATCGCGTCGATGTGGTCCTCGCTGAATTCCGCTGTCCCGTCGCCCATCATCATCAGGTCACTCAGTCTGGCCACCAGCGGCTTGTTGAACAGATAGAGGCACGACCCGTCGAACCCGGAGGCGAACGAGCTTTCCACGATTACGATCTCGTTCTGGAAAGCTTCTCCCAGAGAGGTGGAATCGGCCGCGCCGGTGGACTGGACATTGATGTCGATTTTCTTGTCCAGAAGGGTCGACATCACCACCGCGCTTTCCTCGGCGACTGTATGAGCGATATCGCTCAGCGCCTTTTCCTGATCCGGGGTCAGCGTGAAATTACTCATGTTTCAGGCCTCCTTCCTGGACAGCCGATACAATCTGCACAGCCTTGTGGTTTCTGAACAACCCCGGCTTGGCTTTGAATTTGGGAGTATCCTGGATTATGACATCCAGCATTTCATCCAGACGGTTATCCAGGCGCACGATATCTCCGGTTTCAAGCCCGAGGATATCCCGGAGCGAAAGCCTTGTGCCGCCGAGAGTGACTTTCAGCGGTATCTCGGCCGACCGCAGCTTGTGCTGAACTATGCCCTCATCATGCCGGGTCGATTTTTTCTGCGTGTGCGCGATCTGGTGCTGCGCGCTCAGCTTCGGCATCACGTCCTCGAGAACGAAATACGGGAAGCAGAGGTTGAGCAGGCTTGAAAAATCGGCAATCTTGACTTCGAACGAAATCATGATCGCGGTTTCACCCGGAGGGCTGATCTGAATGAGCTCCGGATTGGTTTCGAAGTCCTTGAGTTCAAGGGTCAGGGGAGTGATGTTCTGCCAGGCGCGAACGAGCTGATCGAGCGCATTGTCCACGATCTTTTTCATCACGTTCTGCTCGATGATTGTTATTTCGCGGGCCTCCTGCGTCACTCCACCCTCGCCGCCGAATGAGCGGTCGATTATGTACAGCACGAGCTGAGGGCTGATTTCGAGGATCGCATCTCCCTCCAGCTCCTTGATATTGAAGATGTACACGGCGCTCGGATCGGCCATGGACATGATGAACTCTGAATAGGTCAACTGGTCCACGGAGGTGAGATCGATGTCCACCAGGCTGCGCAGACGGGTCGAGAGGTGCGTGGCGAAACCGCGGGCGAAAGCCTCGTGTATAGTCTGAATGGTCCTGAGCTGATCCTTGGACACCCGGTTGGGGTGCTTGAAATCGTACAGGCTGACCAGCTTGTCCTTCTGCTCCTCAGACCCGGCTTCCTGCTGCGCTCCCGGTTGCGGTCCGGCGCTTACGGTCTCACCGGACAACAGGGCATCGATCTCTTCCTGCGAAAGAATCTTGCTCATAACATCAGGTCCGTAGGTTTACTGGAGAGTGTACTTTGAAAACACGACTCTTGGAATATTGAGATTCTTGAGCGCATCTCCGAAATTAGATTTCAGTACCGCGTTGATCCGCTCCCTTATTTCCTCGCGCAGCAGCGCGTGGTCGCGATAATCGTCCAGTTCGTCAATCCGCTTGCGGCTTATCTGTTCTATTATCACGCTGCGGATTTCCGGCTCGAGAGTTTTCACGCTGGCTTCCAGTTCAATGGGCACATAAAGCACAACCGAAACGCTGGCGTAGCGCTGGCCCTGGCTTTCAGCCGGGTTAACGATCACGTCCTCCACCGGCATGACCACGTACTTGGTCAGATCGATCTCGCCCTCTTCCTTGGATACACCCTGCTGTTCCGGTTTCTTTTCCTCGACTTTCGGCTTGGTTTCCGGCATGATCGGCACGATATAGCTTTTGGCGACGAAGAAAGCGACTACGCCCTGCACCATCACAAGCGGCAAGCCGATCAGGATAAGGGTCTTGAAAGACAGCTTGCCTTTTGCGGAGGGTTGCGCGGCGCCGGATTCGGATACCTGCCCTTCCTGAGGTTCATCGGCCATTTCTGTTCACTCCTGTGCTGATCGCCGGCGCGTGGCTGGCTGGCGGTCATTTGAAAGGATTCGGATCATCCTTTTTATACTCCATCATGATCTCGATCCGCCTGTTCCTGGCGCGTCCCTCCTCGGTGGCGTTATCGGCCACGGGGTGAAACTCGCCGTATGAAACCGGGACCAGCCGGCTTGGATGGATCTTGGAGTACTGAACGGCAAAATCGACCACACTCAAGGCGCGGTTGAAAGCCAGGTCCCAGTTTGAATCAACTGTGGTGCTGCCCTCGACCACCGGCACGTTATCGGTGTGCCCCTCAACCCGGATTATATTGGGCCAGCCCTGGCAGATCGTGAAAACACGTTCGAGGATCGGGAAGGCCTGCGGTTTAAGCTCGGCGCTCCCCAGGTCGAACAGCAGCGGAGCGGCGATGGAAAGCGCCACTCCCTTGTCCGATATCACCATCTTGATATCGTCGCCCAGCTTCTCGGCCTGGATGAAATCCTGCATGTACGAGACGGCCTTGTCGATAATCGAGCGCTGCACGTTATGCAGAGTGGGCATGACCACGTTTTTCAGCTTTACCATGGACGGATCGGCGGCCATCACCCCGAAAGCCCCCTTAAGGCTTCCTGCTCCCGCGTAAAAATCGTTCTCATGGACCGCGCTCATCGAGACAAGAAGAACGAAAAAGCAGAGCAGCAGCGACATCAGGTCGCTGTAGGTGGTCATCCAGGGCGGCGCCCCTTCCGGACAGTTGCATTCTTCTTTGGCCATATTTCGCCTCTTTTATTTTTCTACAATCGCCCGGCGCATCTTGGGCGAGATGAACGAAGTCAGTTTCTGTTCCACGATACGGGGATTGTCGCCCGACTGGATCGACAGTATCCCCTCGATCATCATTTCCTTGATCAGGATTTCCTCATCCGAGCGGCGCTTGAGCTTGTCCTTGAGAGGCAGGAACAGGCAGTTGGACATGACCGCGCCGTAGAAGGTTGTGATCAGGGCCACGGCCATGGAGGGGCCGATTGTGGCCGGGTCGCTCATGGTCTGGAGCATGAGCACAAGCCCGATCAGGGTCCCGATCATGCCGAACGCCGGGGCATAGGTTCCCATTGTGCCGCAGATCGCCTGGCCGGTGGCATGCCGTTTGGCCATGTAATCCAGCTCGGTGGTCAGGATACTGCGCATCAGCTCTGGCTCGGTGCCGTCCACCGCGAGCTGGATGCCCTTGCCCAGGAACTCGTCCTCGATTTCTTCCATATGGCGCTCCAGGGCCAGGATGCCCTCGCGGCGCGCCCGCTCGGCAAATGAGACGAGAGTTGCGATTGTTTCGGTCACAGGCTGATTTTTTGCAAAGATCGATTTCTTTACAACCGATACAAAAGTCATCAGATCGTCCAGCGGGTAAGTCATCACTGTCACCGAAATCGAGCCGCCGACCGTACACCATATAGAGGGGATGTCGATGAACGAGGTAATGCTTCCTGCCAGCAGGATGGAGTAAATCATTACCGAGATTGCGGCAACAAAACCGAGTATTGTCGTAATGTCCATGAGATCTTCCTCTTACTCCGTACGGTCGATTTTGCGAACCAACCTCTGTCCGTCAGACCTCTTCCATTGTCCCGTCTTCCAGGGTCCTGGGGGTCCTGCGGCCGAACAGCGGCGAGACCTGGCGATGGTATTCCTGTACTTTCTCCACCACAGCCGCGACATCTTCCTTGACGATATATTTTTTCCCGGTGGTCAGGGCGATTATCGTATCGGGCGTCGACTCGACATATTCTATCAGGTCGGCGTTGAGGACAATCTTGCCACCGTTCAGCCGTGTGACTTCAATCATTATTGTCCCCCGTCCTGTCGCCTGTCACTGAAATCGGCAGTTTTCAAAAATAATGAAGCATTGTTGCGGAAAAGTCCGGCCGGAGCATTAGATATCCTGTCGCGCGTAAAGGCAGGACTTTCCTCTCTGCCCGGAAATAGCAAGAAACATACCATATAGTTCCTGTATTATTTTCTCTCTCCCTGCCGGCCCCGCTTCACGGCGATAGAGGGGTTATTATTTTATAACTGACTATATAATAATTATTTATCAGGCATCAAAATATAAGAAAAGGTATTCTTAAAATCAAGCCATAAGCCCGCCTGCAAAACATCAGACACCCTTTGTGGAGTTTTTTTCAAGCTCCCGGAAAACAAGGAGGGCCGCGAGATGCTGTCGCGGCCCTCCGCCATCAGGCATTGTCAGCGTCGCTCAAGCGGGTTAACGCGTGAGGTTGACCACCTCCTGCAGAAGGCTGTCGGCTGAAGTGATAACCCTGGCGTTGGCCTGGAAGGCGCGCTGGGTGGTGATCATGTTGGCGAACTCGGCGGCCGTGTCGACATTCGAGCTTTCGAGGAACCCGCTGGAGATTGTGCCCTGTATGTTGGTCCCGGCCTCACCGATCAGAGCGCCTCCGGAGTTTGCCGATTCCTGGAAATTGTTGTTGCCTTCCTTGATCAGGCCGCCAGGGTTGTTGAAGCTGCCGAGAACGATCTTTCCGAGGGTCTTGGTGACGCCGTTGGAGAACACGCCCGTGATCTGGCCGCCCTCATCGATTTCGAGCGAACTGAGCTTGCCTGAAGAGAAACCATCCTGACTGGCGATAATCGCGGTGGATGAGCCGCGGAACTGGGTAAGTCCGTCAAAACCGCCGATCGTTCCCATGTCCAGGGTCAGTTCGACGCGGTCGGCGCCGTTATTCGGGTCGAAACCGAACGTGGCGCTGCGGTCGCGGACCGAAAATCCCTGCAAACTGCCGTCCGGGTTGAACGTCACTGTCCCCTGGTTTCCTGTCAGGGAGGTTTCGTTCTTGGTCATTTTCACTTCCCAGTTCCACTGCCCGGCTACATCCGTCACGATGGCGTTCGCGCCCTGCTGGAGAGTGCGGAAATCCTCGGCCAGGCGGAACGGATAGCTGGGTGTGGTTACCCTGGGATTATCAACGTTATCCGCGAAAGTGATATTGATCGCGGTAAGCGATGAACCGGCTTCGTCATCGGTGAGAATTATCTGGCCGCGTGCGTTGATCGAGGCCGTAGCCCCGGTGCCGTCGCCTCCCGCCTGAATCGAGTTGTACAGGATGTTGATCTCATTGATCAGGTCACTCACTTTGGTCGGATTCACCCCGCCTTCGATAGTCAGGGTGCGGCTGACCGGTATGCCGTTTGTGTCAGTGCCTGTGATCTGAATCAGGTCTCCCGCCCGCGGTTGAGCATCACCCTTGACCGGATTCTCGGGATCGGTGTTATTCGAGCTCCAGAGGTCGGTGATTGCGCTTTCCACAGTCGAGGAATCCACGGCCTGCAGATCGTTGGGCGAGGCATCCGGATCCTGACTTGATATCATAAGGGGATAGGAAGTGGAGATCAGCTTGCTCTGGGTGGCCGGAATTTCCTGAGTGCTCTTGTTGAAAGTAACCACCATATTATGGTTTTCGCCGAATGAATCGAACACGGTGATCGAGGCGATATGGCTGCCCGCGTCCCGTCCGTCCTGAGTCAGGTTGAAAGCGGACAGCGAGATCGAGCTTGTGGCATTGCCGTTGTCCGAGATATTGTTATAATCGTTTTCGTTCCCGGCGACGCCATCCAGGGCCAGTTCGTTCTGGTCATCGAATCCCAGGGCATCGAAAATATCCACGCCTCCGACCGGTACGGCCTGAGTGCCGCGCAGAATAGTCACCTGGGCTGCGGGACGGTTGGTGATGAACTTGACCGCCGCTGCGCCCTGGCTGAAATCAACCGTGGCCGTCAGCTCGCCGCTCAGGTCCGAGTTCGAATTGATCGCCGCGTTAAGCCCGGCCACAAGGGCCTCCACATCTGCATAAACTCCAGGAGTCAAAGAGACCGTGCGCTCCGGATCGTCGTTTATCTGGATCCTGAACTGGTTGGTCGATTTGAGAGTGGTCAGGTTGAGGCCGCCATCCCCTACACCAAGCCCTTGCTGCCCACTTGTGAAACCGAGGTCGGTGACAGTGGTCTGGTCACCATTGGGAACGGCCTTGATTTTGACGGAGTCGCTCGGGCTGGTTGTCGTCAGGCGCACGCCGCCTTCAGGAGTCGCCACGGCTACCACTGTTCCGGCCAGTTCGAGATCGTTGTTGATGCCGCGGTTGATTGCATCCAAAACCTCGCCGAGGTTTTCGTAAATGCCGTCCCCATTCGGATCGGTTGCTATTGTGATGATATTTTCCCGGCCGTTGTCCACTCCGGCCACGGCAATTGAAATCTGGCGCGGGAACTGAGTGCCCTCGACATCCGCGGTGAACCTGAAACCGCCGGCGCCGGTCTCTGAATTGTAATCGGTGATGTTCATCGATTCACCGATGATTGTGGCGCTGGATTCAGGCAGGAAAGAATCCTGAATCGTGTTGCCGAGCACCGAGGCGCTCCTGGCGTCTTCCTCGAAAGCCAGCGAAATAGAGGTCTGACTGGACCCGGCGGAATCATCGACCATGACGATGTTGCCGTTGGGATCGATCGAGGCGGTCACGCCGGAAAAGGAGTTGTTAATCTTATTGACCAGGCTGGCAAGAGTGGTGCCGTCGCGCGACACCGAGGACCCGTCTGACAGAAGCTCTGTGCCGCTGCCGTAACGGAATACTTCGGAAACGATCGTGCCGTCTGGATTGGTGCCGTTGATCTTGATCCGGTCGCCTTCGTCAAGCAGGTTGATAGTCTGTGACAGATCGTTGATGTCGGTCACGCCGCTGGCCACCTGGCCGGTGCTGCGGATAGAGAATGGTATGGCAGTTGTGAGCGTCTTGGCCAGAACGCCTGAATCGGCGTCCAGGTTATCCTTGAATCCGACCCGCGTGGAATACTTGGCCGGGGTGGTCAGGCCCAGGGGAACGACGATATCCTCCACCGGAGCGCCGGAGGGGATCACCCCGTTGGTGTTGGCAAGACGGCCCTGAACCACGTAACCGGTGCTGTTCTGCACCAGCGCGCCGTTACCGTCGAACTGGAATGCGCCGGCTCGTGTGTACAGCCTGCGCTGCCCTTCACGCACGACAAAGAACCCGTCTCCCTGGATCGCCAGGTCGGTGGTGACGCCGGTTGATTCGAGCGTGCCCTGGCCGAACAGGTTATCGATACTGGACACTCCCACACCCAGGCCGTAAGCCACCGGGTTGATGCCGCCGACAGAACCTTCTATCGGACGCTTGGCCTCTGAAATCGTCTGGACCAGGAACTCGTTGAACTGGGCCCTGCCGGCCTTGAAACCCACTGTGTTCACATTGGCGATATTGTTGCCGATCACGCTCAGCCTGACGCTGTTGGCCTGAAGACCGGAAACGCCGGTGAATAGCGTACTCTGCAAACTCATGGTTCAACCTCCCTGTTACGGAGCGCCTTCCAGCGGCCCCGTTTTGATTTATCTGCTGCAATCTGATTATGAATTTTTATTCCAGATCAGTCCTTGCTATAAGGAATCCGGTTCGAGAACATCGAATACGTTCTCGAGCGACACCTGTTTCTCACCCATCAACAGATACGCCTTATTGTCCAAATAACGCACCCCGGTCACCTGGCCGGTCATGAAAGTCGTGGCGCCGAGCGATTCACCCTCGGAATCCGTGGCTTCCACCTCGAAATAGAATACTCCGGAGCTGCGCTGGTTGCCCTCGGAGTCCACGCCATCCCAGTTCAGGTCCGTTTCACCTGCCGGCCTGCCGCCCAGTGCCATGGAGAGTATCTCCTCACCAGTGCTGTCGTAAATGTGGACAGTAGTCTCCGAAGAGGGGGCTTCGAGGTGGAACTGAAGAGTCGCGTCGCTTTCACCGTCAAAATAAATCTGGTTGCCCACGGCCCGGATGTCCTTGCCGATAAAACCGGCGGCGACGCTGTTGTTTATGAGCTGCCCGAGCTGTTTTGTGCTCGAAAGGTTATCGCCGAGAGTCTTGTTCATCTCGGTGAGCTGCTCCAGGCTGGAGAACTGAGCCAGCTGGGCCGAAAACTCCTGGTTGTCCGCGGGGTTCATCGGGTCCTGGTTCTGGAGCTGTGTGACCAACAGCTTAAGGAAATCGTCCTTGCTCGTGGTCGCCTGCTCCTCGATGTCCTTGATCCCGCTTTCGGTCTGCGCCCAGGCGGGAAGACTGGTCTGAGTTTCGGACACCTGCATCATGGCGAGTTCTCCTTCCGCGGATGGCTTTCAGGCCACCCATTCCAGTGTATTATAACCGAGGTTTTTCGGCGCCTGCGCCTCCGCGCTTTCGTCCGCGTCAGATACGCCGCCGGAGGGGACAGCGTCCCGGTCCGGAGAGGTGGCGTTATGACGGCCGCGCCAGGAACCCTCGCGCCCGCCGGAGGCATTCTGCTGCTGATCCTGCTGCCCCTGGTCCTGGCGCACATCTACATTGAATTTCTCAACTTTCAAACCCTGCTCATGCAGCGAATCCTTCAGGCGCTGCAAGCTGTTTTCGATCAGCGAGCGCGCCTCATGGCTCTCCACCTGTATCCGGGCGCTGACCGCGTGATTCTCATCCACGCTCAGATGCACCCGCATGCTGCCGAGGTTGTCCGGTTCGAGTTTGATCTTGATTTCGCTCGTTCCACCACTGCTTGTCATCCGGGCTGTTGACGAAAGTTTTTCCAGCACCTCGGCCTGATTGATCAGATGAAGCGTCCTTGCCGCCTGAGTGTTTTCCGCCGGTCTGTCGGCGCCGGCGCGCGGTGCAGCCAGCTCGCTCCTGAATGCGTCAGCGGAAGGTCCAGTTCCCGAAGACCGGGTGGCGGTCAGGCTGCGGGGCAGGTCTTGTCCTTCCCGGGATCCTTCTCCGCCTGTATCCTGCAAGCCTGCGGACATTGATTCAACCACCGCGCCGAGTTCCTGAGCAGCCGCAGCGATGGTTTCGCCGGCCGGGCCATGTCTGTCCTGGGTTCTGGCAGAAAATGGTTGAGCAGCGTTCCGGCCGACATAGGCCATGATAGCCTGCTGGTGCTGGGTGGAGGAGGCTCTGGCGGACAACGGCGCTGTGTTGACTGACAGTTTGACTGGTATGGATATCTTTTCGGAAGATGATTTCAGCGCAAAGGCCTGCTCATCATTCGAGGACAACGGGTCTGCCGATTCGCCTGCCGATGACGGCTGTTTTGCATTCTGACCTTCCGCTTTGACCGCCTGATTACCCGGAACGGCGTTTTCCGCCTCAGGCATCGAGGATGTCTGGGAACTGACGCCGGAACGGTTTTTAGCTGCGGATTCAGTCTCGGAAGCGACAGTGCCGTCTGCCGCTACGCTGACCGCCGGAATTACAGCGGACTGCTGCGGTTGAGCCTCCGCCCGGCTGACGTTCCTGTCCGGTGAATTGCCGGAGAGTGCGGTTGCCGCGACGGCCGTTTCAAGGTTGACCGCCCCGGAGGCAGCCGCAGCCTGGACCGGCATGGCCGCCTGAACCTGTCCGCTGTCCGGCGTATCATCCGCCGTGGACTGAGTTGTCTGAGCATTCATCAGTTCAAGAAGCAATTTTGCGGCAGTCAGCAATGGATTATTCTCTCTGCCCTGCGCGGGTGCATCTGTTCCGTCCGGTCCATTATTGACTTTGGAGGTGCCGGAGTCAGAAAATTTTCCAGAAGCTAAAGCGGACTGAAGCCGCTCGATCAGGTTTTCAAGCAGCGGGACAAGGGCTTGCATTCCATTTATGGCAGACTTGGAATTGACAGCCGTAACCGGCTCAATGGCTTCGACAGTCCCGTTTTCTTCAGCCGAGGCCGAAGTCCGGCTGCCTGCCTCAGACATAGAAAGCGCCTGCGCCATGGCCTTGTCCGGGATGACAGATGCGGCTTCATCAGTTTTATCAACCGTTCCGCCGGCAAGTTTTTTCAAGATATCGAGCAGGCTGGAAAGATGGGTTTCGCTGTCCGTCGCACTGCTTCCGCTGTTTGTCATGCCTGTGTTCTGAAAGCGGCTCAGAATGGATTCGAGCACTGATCGACGGCCCTGGGCCGACTGGTTGTCGACATCATCCAGATCAGTGGCGAGTGTCGTGAAATCCAGCCTGCCGTCCGGGTCTGCGGACTGGGAGCCTCCGGACAGCATCTGGTTCAGAAGGCCGCATATCAGCGCGACCGCGGCCAGGGTCACGTCGAGGCTCTCATCCGGAATGTCATTGCCGGACAGTTGGACAGTCTCATTCAACCTGACCCCGTCAGTGGATTCCGTATCCACCTCAGAGCCGGTTTCCCCGGAGGCCCCGGCCTTATTCTGCAGACGAGACAAACGCTTGACCAGGTCGGTCAGGAGGTTCCTGAGTTCGGACTTCTCGGGAGACTCTTTGTCCGATGGATCGGTCTTCGTGGCGACATACAGATTAAGCTCTTTCAATTTATCGATCAATTCCCGGAGAGCCGCCGCCCGGCTCTGACCGGTTTTTTCCTCAATATTCAGCCCCAGTACGGAAAGGATCAGGTCAAACACCTCGCGCAACAGGCCGGTGTCTTCCTCAGTTTCAGGTTCCGTGGCGCCAGCCGGGTCCACTTTCTCAGCAGCGGTTATTCCAGTCTCTTTGACAACGGCATTCCGGGCGGCCAGCAAGGTGGGATCGAACTGCAGGGTCATTTCCGGAGTCTGATTCGCCTCCGCGTCATCGGCGCTCAATGTCAGCAGAGCGGGAATAACCTGTGCCATTTCGCCCTCGCCGGTGACAACAGCCACAGGGATGGCGGCCGGGGTGGATTCACCGGCGAGCATGGAGCGCAGAGATTCGAGCGCGGCTGGAGCGACAAGGAGCCTGACAGAGGTGTTGCTTTCATCCATCGATACGCCGGAAGCCGCCAGGAATGAAAGCTGTTCCGCTCCAAGCGTGGAAAGATCGATCGTAACTTCGACTGTCTGCATTCCGGCGGCCTGGAGCTTACTGATTATTTCCGGAACGGTGTCACTCTGACCTGCGGCTGACAATTGAATCCCGGTTTCCGGCTGATTCGGCAGCATAACGGAGCTCACAGCCGAACCGGGACCAGCCGGAAGACAACCGGCGCCGGAAGAGGCGGCGGATATTCCGAGCATTCCTCCGAACATCGCGCGGAAAACGCTCTCATCCGAGGCGGCTGATCCAGCCGGAGAGGAATTTGAGGGGCCCGGCTGCAGGCCAATTATCTGGGTAATAAGAAGGCCGTTCAACATGTGGTAGTCTTTCTTCCCTGAAAGTTTTCTACATCCATGTTCCGGTAGTGGGTCTGGCCGTGGTATTGGCAAACCGTGTGCCATCTGTATAGAAACTCTCAAAAACGCAATCACTGCATTTCTATTTCATTTATTATCAGCGTGTTTCACAATCACCAGTCTGAATAACGGCAATATTTTCCCTGTTCGATAATTGTTTTATTTATTGTTCGGTGAGATTTTTTCCTGATTTTACAGAACATTTTTTCCACTGTCCGATAAACTTGCATGCCAATGCAATTCCAGTTTCAGGAAACTGAAACCTTCACCGGGTGTATGAAAACCATGCCGGGTGAGGCGGTTTATGCTGCTTCCCTTGACCTGCCATAAGGCAGGCAGTACCTTATGTCATTATAAGGACATTATTTTACGGGTCTTAACAACTTACTTTCTGACTGCATGGAAGAATGAAACCTTTCCCCCAGCCCTGTCCTCCCGGCTGTCGCGCCTGGCCAGCTTTATTTCTTGCCATGCTCTTTCTGCAGGTTTTCCGCGTGGACGCCCTGGCGCAATGGAAATTCGGGGAGATAACTGTGGAAGGCGTCGAACAGATCAAGCCTGCCGAGTTGTTGCGCCTGATGACATCCCGGGAGGGACGGCCTTATGCCGAGTGGAAGCTGGATGAGGACAGGGCTGCTATCCTTTCCCTGTACCGCAGCCGCGGGTACCTTCAGGCCAATGTCGCGGATTTCGAGAAGGATATCGATGTCGACAACCAGAAAGTTAATCTGCGGTTGGTGATCGAAGAGGGGTTGCAGACCATACTTCATAAGATAGACATCACCGGCAACAAAATCTTTTCTGAAAAAGAGCTGCTTGGCCTTCAGGAAATCAAGCCCGGACTTCCGCTGGACGCTCATCGTCTTTCACAGCTAAAACAGAGAATCCTCAGCCGTTACTACGAATTCGGCTTCCTGTACGCCGAGGTGGAGGAGCATTTTTATTTTCCCTCCGGCAACCGTCAGGCCGAGGTGTATTTCGACATCCGCGAGGGGGTCCAGGTGCGGGTGGAAAGCATCCGGATACAGGGCAATAAGCGCGTGGCCACCTCCGTTATCCGCCGCGGCCTGGAACTGAAACCCGGAGATATTTATTCGGATGACAAAATGAGCCGCAGCAAGTCAAACCTGTACCGTATAGGAGTTCTGCGCGACATCCGTCACACCCTGGAAGGGTATGACAGCCGAAGTGAACGGGTTGGAGTGATAATCACGGTCAGCGAGGGAGAATTCCATTCAACCGGATTTGGCGGCGGAGTAGGCGATGTCGATGGTCTGCGGGGTTTTGTGGAATGGGGGCACTACAACCTGTTCCGTCGCGCGTTCAGCCTTATGGTGGCCAATCGCCTGACATACCAGCCTTTCCAGGTCGATCCGACCTATAAATACTCCAATTCCACTTCTCTTACCCTGCGCCAGCCTTATTTCCTGAATTCGAGGATAGAGGCCAGCACGACCGGGCTTTTCGAAAAAGTCTCCTACCGTCATCACGAGGAGGAAAAGACCGGGATCAGTTTTCTCCTGCGCAACATGGTCACTCTACAGCGCGAGATCAGCCTGCTGATGGGACTGAACAGCCGAAGAATCTTTGAGGTCGACTCGCTGGACGCAGACCAGAGTATCCTCGATAACCGCGGCCGCAGGATAACTCAGCTCGTCTCTCCTGTGGTGATGCTCGACAGGCGTAACGACCGTTTCAATCCGAGCCGTGGCTATCAGATAGTGATGAAAAGCACGCTTGCAGGAGGTCCTCTGCTCCTTGGAGACATCAATTATTATCTTTTGAGTTTTGAGGGTACAGTGCTTCATCCGCTGGTCTCCCGTCGTAACGGCCAGCCTCTGGTGGCCGCGGGACGGATTAAACTGGGAGTTGTTCGCGAATTCGGGGGAACGTCCTCGGTTCCGCCGACCGAGCAGTTCAACATCGGCGGCGGACGAAGCCTCAGGGGCTACAACGAGCTCACGATCGGCCCCATAGCCGACAGGGATATGCCGGGAAACATTGTCGTCCTGAGCAACCTGGAACTGCGTTGCCCCATCTGGCGCGACCTGGGCTGCGTGGTCTTTCTGGATGCGGCTAACGTTTTCCGCGAACTGTACTTTGACCAAAGGTTCCACCTTCTGACAACCGGCGGGCTGGGGCTGCGCTATCGCACTCCGGTCGGACCGCTGCGCGTGGATGCGGCCTGGAGACTGAACGGTATGCGCCGGGCGGATGGAAGCGATAAGCCCCCTATCGCCTCGAACGACTGGGGCGCGGTGCATTTCGGGATCGGGCATGCTTTCTGACGAATGCAAATTCAGTCCAGGCGGGATTGCAAGAGGCGGATTTGAGCGAACAGAATGAACATAAACCGGAGTCTGAAGCTCAGGAGACTGTTACGCAACCGACTGCGTCACCTCCGGGACGTATCAGAATTTTTTTCCGGCGCTGGCGGCGCAAACCATTGCTGGCCTTCCTGCGAATCTGCCTGCTGTTTCTGGCGGGATCGTTGCTTTGCCTCTTCGGTTTTTACCGATACAACCGTGAAGCAATTATCATGCTGGCCGGCGATCTGGTGGAGAGCCAGACTCGCCGTCTGTTCGCCACTGCCACCACTTTCAGCCGGATGGAAACCCCCTCGCTCGGCCGTTTTATCTTCCACGATTTCAGGATCACCGATCCCGCTGACAGCACCAGACATTTTCTGTACGCCCGCCGGGTGGAAGTCGCATTTGATCCTCTGCTCCTTATCCGCCGCGGAATCAACTTTGCGCATCTGAAACTCGAAAACGCAGACTGCCGGGTCCACCGGGATAAAATGACAGGGAAGTTTAATATTGAGGAATTGTTCCGGTCCGGCCCCGATAAAAAACCAGGAGGGCCTGAGGAAAAAGGCCCCGGTACGCGGGTGCGTATCAGGAATCTGGAGTTCAACAACCTCCATGTGCGCCTCGAGGACATCGACAGCCAACCGCTGGAAAACCAGATTTACAGCCTGGAGGGCAATTTCACGCGAATCAGCGGAGAGAACCTTATTGAAGTGAACCGGTCGCGCATCCGGACCACCTACCGCGACATCGGCCTTATCGCCTATTCCGGGATAGTGATCATCAGGGGGCAATATCTCGGGTTCCAGGAATCGAGGGTGGTAAAGGGTCAGACCGACCTGACAGGCGCAGGTTTCGTGGATTTCGAGTCCCGCACGTGGCGATACGATGTCCTACCCGGGAACCTGGACATGGAAAACCTGCCCGCCGAACTCGGCCTGTCCGGAGAGTTGATCGGGAACGCTCAACTGAGCGCCGTATTCGGCGGTAGTTTTGACTCGGCGGCAATCCGGGCGGATATTTCCCTGAAACGCGGCGTCATTTTCGGATATCCGGTGGCCGATCTTAAAACAGTGTTGCTCTATGACTCCGGCAAGCTGAGTTTCGAGGACATTCTTTCTCGAGCAGCCGGCGGGAGGATTAAAGGCGGCTGCGAGTTTCTTTTCGGGTCCGCGGGCAGCGGTTACCACGCTTCATTCGAGGCTGAGGATATCGATATATCAAGATCGCGCTTTCAATTCACTCGTGGCATTATCGGCCGTTTGAGCGGTCAGGTGGAACTGCGCGGAAATGGTTACGATGAAAAAACGATGCAACTGGAACTGCATGGCAGGGATGTCAGGGGGCGGCTTTTCGGCACGCCGGTGGATTCCTCGCGGGTCGAATATGTGTATCGAGAAGGCCATTCACATGTGGATAACCTGACATTATTCTCCGGCGGCGCGGTGCTCACTGCGATAGGTGATATTGAAGACAAGCAGACATTTCTGTTCATTCTGGTGGAGCAGCTTCCGGCGGAAAGGCTCGTCCGCTGGTTCCCGGTCGAGGGCCTGACCGGGATGCTGGATTTCTCGGGTTCGATTTCCGGGGATATAAATGACCCGGATCTGCGCGGAACTTACACGCTCGAAAATGGTGTGTACGGTCGACTGCATTTTTCCAGGATGGACGGAAAGTGCGACCTCAAAAAGATTGTCAACCGGGCTGACGGCACATTTGACGCGGAATTCAGCGATGCCGGTTTCGCTGACCTGGCGCTGCGCAGAATCAATGTCAGCGCAACGGTCCCGGACAGCGGCGCGGTAAGGTTCACCCCGCTGTCAATTATTCAGGACAGTCTGACCAGCCTGGTCTGTTCCGGGACATACATTCCCGCCGGATCGTATGGAGAGTTTCACACTGTCCTGGATACGTTGAATCTGATTTATTCGGGCCGCCGGGCCACAGCGAAAGACAAAATCCATATTTTCCGTCATGGCGACACCACCCTCGTAAACGGCATCCGTCTCAGCACCATGGGGGGTGAGATCAAGGCGGACCTTGAAGTTCTGGACTCCGGCTGGACAAGTGCGTTGATCTCGTTCGAGAACCTGGATCTTCAGCGTCTTCCGGACTCCCTGAAACCGCCGTTCGACCTGGCGGGACGGGCGGAGGGTTCCCTGAAGCTGCGGGGCGCGCTAAAAGAACCGTCCGGCTCGATAGAACTGAGCGTGGACAATCCGGTGTTATCGATAATGCACCTGGATCAGGCCTCCGGCCGCTTGCGGCTTAGCCGGAATGTTCTTGAAATTGACTCGATGGCCTTGTCCGGAGCCGGAACGGTCAGCACTGTCCGGGGAAGCGTGCCGCTTGCCTTATTAGAGGAAGGCAGGCCGGAAGCGCTGGAAAACCAGCCTGTCTCACTCAGTATCCGTTTCAATTCCTTTCCTCTCACCGCGCTGCGCACTAAGACAGTGCCTTTCGCCGCCGGACGCATTGACGGAGATTTGGAGGTCCGCGGAACGCCGGACCAGCCCAGTGTTTCCGGTAAAATCAGCCTGAGCGCCGGAGAAGGTCTGATCGCGCCGATCAACACCCGCCTGCAGAATATGAACGGACAGCTTGAACTGAACGGCGGCGCTCTTGTGCTGCGCGAGCTGACATCCTCCAGCCCGGAGGGTAAGCTAAAAGCCAGCGGACGGATCGCCCTGGATGGTTTCCGGCCGGACAGCCTGGATATTGCGATAAGCGGGCGCGATCTGGTTCTTCAGCAGTTCAAGTATGTCACCAGCCTGCGGGTCAACGCCGATCTGAATCTGCGGGGTCCGGTGACCAGGCCCCTGCTTGACGGAAACGTAAAAGTGACCGAAGGTGAAATCAGTCCCGTGTTAGGCGCATCCGTTCCTGGCGCGGAAGAAACCGGAGCGCCAGGAAGCCAGAGTATCAGGCTGCCGGTTTTGCCACTGGACTATGACCTCCGGTTCAGCGCCCAGGAGAATTTCTGGTTGCGAAACCGCAACGCGGGGATAAAGCTTACGGCCGACCTGCGGGCTGTTCAGAAAGACAGCCTTCCGTCCGTGAATGGACAGATAACCACCGTAACTGGATATTACTCGGTATTCGGACGGCGCTTTCAACTTAAATACGGCGCCATTCAGTTCCAGGGCCAGGCTGAGATCAACCCCCTGCTTAATATCAACGCCGAACGCACCGTGCGCGGAAGGGTGCTGCGTTCCGATCTGGTCGGCTCGTCATGGAGCCTGCAAAGCACCACCGGATCATCCATGGCCGGAGAACAATACGAGATGGACAGCAACACATTCGAGTTGCATATCGGCGGCACTCTCAACAGTCCGCGTTTCGACATCATTGTGCGGGATGTCAACGATCGCGAGATTGAACCGCCGCTCACCCCGGAAATGGCCCGTACGCTGGTTCTGGTTGACCAGACCTACCGGGAATTCCAGCAGCAGTCGGGCATGTCGCAGAGCAAGCTTCTGGACCAGGCCGCCAACCTGGCCCTGAACCAGGCGAATCCATATTTGCAGGAATGGACCGGTCTGGATGAATTAAGTTTCGAAAGCCAGCTTTTCGCCCGGCAGAGCGGTGCGGCATCGAACGATCAGGGAAACGAAAAGGCCAGCGCCAAGCTGACCATGGGTGAGTTCCTGTTTGAAAAAGTGTTTTTCAGCTTCTCGCAGGACCTGATTGATCCCTCGGCGCGCAGCGCACAGATTGAATACCTGATCAACCGGAACAGTTCAGTGGTCGGCCAGACCGATTCGAGGGGACATTTCAGCCTTGATTTCCGATACCTTATAAAGTATTGACATTGAAAAAGGCGTAACATATTTTCTGCTATTCGGTTTGAAGAAATACGCGTCGCTCCTGCCACATTTCGCAGTTAACCTGTTGTAATAATTTATCTTGCGCTTCAAGACCCTGCGCGGATGAATACAGGTGGCGGAGCTTTGAATAGGATTTACACACCGGACGTCCAAGCGTCTGGATCATTACAAATCAAAAACTATATCGATCCTAAAAGTGGATCAATCAGGAATCGGAGAGGCGATAATGAAAGCGCAAGCCCAAAAAACATTGTGGATTTTCGCGACGGCAGCCATCTTGCTTGCCCAGGCATTTGTCAGCTCAGCTTTTGCCCAGAGCGGTCGGCCAAAAGTGCTCGTTCTGGCTCCGAAAAGCACGTTGGACAAAAAAGTTGTAACCGCTTTTCAATGGGAACTGGCCAAACAGTTGGATAAATCCGGCAAGTTCGACATTGTCACCCAGGAGCAGTATGACAGTTACATCAAGGGGGCTAAAGGTGATTTTGAAAACCAGCCCTCGGATTCAGCGCTCACGGTGATGATGGACTCGCTGAAAGCCTCGATTTACGCTTTCGGCGCGCTTGATCAGCCTGGTGGAGCCGGGACTCAGGTCCAGGCCAAGATTGATTACATATTCCTGGGCCATCAGAGCGAGGGCAAGAACTACACCATAGAAGGCGAGCCAGTTACGGCAAGCAACGAGAAAAACATCTCCGAACTGGCCGAGAAGAGCATCGAGGTGCTGATTACAGCATCTGAGAGAATCAGCGCTCGCAGCATTGCCATGTCGTATTTTCGCAGCGCAATCTACGACAAGGCCATCGAAAACTTCCTCAAGCTGCAGGAAATACAGCCTGATGATCCGGATGCCAGGTACATGGTGGCTACCTGTTATCTGAATATGGACTCGACCGAAAAAGCGCTTGGACTGTACAAGCAACTGCTGGAACAGACCGATCCGAATTACGTACCAGCATTGGAACTTCTGGCTAAGACCTACTTTGCCCAGAATGATTTCCAGAATGCCTTGACCTATTATTCAAAGCTTACCCAGATCAAGCCTGACGAATACAACTATCATCAGTATGCGGCCTATGTGCTTCTGCGTCTCGAAAAAACAGTCGAGGCCCTGAGCGAGTTCGATAAAGCCGTGGCCATACGTGATGACTCGCCTGAAATGCGTTTCCAGATGGGCGTGGTGGAATACAATCTGGCGAAGAGTATTGAAAAGACTGATGCGGCTGGCTATAAATCGCATCTGGAGCATGATCTGCAATCTCTGGATAAAGCCATTGAGATGTTGCGCCAGAAGCAGGAAATGGATGAAACGCAGAAAAAAATGCTGGCCGACTGCCTGTATTACAAAGGCAGCACCCTGCAGAGCCTTGATCGCAGGCAGGAAGCGCTGGACGCTTTCAACGGGATATTCTCGATTCAGCCGGATTATCAGAACGCTTTCTACGCTTACTTCAACATGGGCAGGATCGCCAACGACATGAAGAAGAACGAGGAGGCGTTAAAATACTATCGCGAGGCGGTCAAAACCGCTCCAGCGGGGACAAATGTCTGGTCCTTCCATCAGAATATTGGTCAGATTTACGCCCGCATTAATGATTCGCGCAATGCCGTCGAGGCTTTCTCCGAAGCGCTCAAAACCGCTCCTGGGGAAAACCAGGGAACGCTTTTCTTCCTGCGCGGGATCAACTACTATGACCTGGGTCAGGAACTGGATTTCTCGAACCGCGAAGACGTGGACGTTGAAGCTCTGATCGAGAAGGGCGAGATGACAAAGGCGAAAGCCGATCAGGCCTCCGCCATGTACGACAGAGCTGCCTCAGACCTGAACAGGGTCACCGATGCGAGATTTACGAAAAACGCGCAGCAGCACCTCGAAAATATCAAGCAGCTCAAAACCCGCGCCGAACAGATCAAGAAGCAGATTGATTATTACGAGAAAACCAAGTAAGCGGCGTTGCGGATAGAATCAGATGACGGGCCGCACCGCATGACGGTGCGGCCCGCGTTATTATCGGACGGAAGTTTTTATCTCATCCTGACCGAGGCAGATATGCGTACTCTGGTCATAACGTTCATAGCAGTTTTGTTCTGCTCAAGCAGCGCTCTGTCACAAAAACTGATCCCCAAAAGCGAAAGTGAACGGCGAGGAGCCGAAAGTTACAACAAGGCAGTCGAGGCGTTTTCAGCCGGCGATTTTTCGGCCAGCATCCCCTTCTTTCTGGCTGCCGACAGCCTGATTGGCGATAGAAGCGTGTTGGACCGCAACAAACTCCGTTTCGCTCTTGGCGCTGCTTATCTCAAAACCGGCAAACCATCCCAGGCGCTGGAATGGTTTATCCGGGTGGCCAGTTCAGACTCAACCTACCCTTATGTCCAGTTGCAGGCGGCGGAAAGCGCCCGTCTGGCCGGACAAACCGACCAGGCTCTGAAATTCTACCAGAAAGCCGCCGCCCAGGCTCCGGACAAAGAAAAAATTCCGATGCTGAAGCGTACAGGAGAGATGCAGGAGAAAAAGGGACAGCTTCAGGCTGCGGTTGAAACACTCACGAGGGCGCTCGAAATAACTCGGAACGGGGCGCTCTTCCTGCAGCGCGGCCAGCTCTATGACCGGCTGGCGCAGGCTGTAGACCATGCGCAGGATGAGAACTACGATGTCGAGGGGGCGATAAAAAGGGGTGTGATGACAGTGGAAAGCATGGAACGCGCCATAGAACTGCGCGAAAAGGCCCTGTCCGACTATCGCTCCGCCGCCGCGGATGCCTCCCTGGCCGCAACAGCGAACCGCTTTATCGAACGCTCGGAAATTATCCTTCAAAATAACAGAGTGGTGATCTCGGAAATCAATTATCAGAAAAGCAACGAATAAGGCCAGCGGCAAAACAGAATTATCCGGACTTCACCAACGCGCGTAATAAACAACCAGGGGCGGCCGGCCGCCCCTGCTGACTTCTTCCGCAACATCTTTTCAATACAATCCCGTCTGGTAAGTCCTTGGCAATTTTCAGCTTTTTAACACCTCATCCACCTGAAGCATGAAATCCTTTTTCAGGGCCGCCAGCCGTCCAGCCGCATCTTCCTTCGCCCGCGCCACCGAACCGCCCTCCTCCACCTGACGCACGGCTGAGAAATAGAGCTTCACTTTGGGCTCAGTGCCGCTGGGACGCAAGGTCACCCGGCAGCCATCCGCCAGGAAGAAAACCAGGACATTGGCTTTCGGCAGATACGTCCTGTAGACATGGCCGCTGTTCAGGTCCCGGCGTTCCCCTGTCTGAAGGTCCCAGCAACCGGTGACCCGGCTGCCTGAAATCGCAGCCGGTGTTGTCTCGCGGAAATGCTTGAGCAGTCCGGCGATTCTTCCGGCGCCCTCGATGCCTTTCAGGGTGAGCGAGGCCGCACCCTCCAGATAGACCCCGTAGGCCTGATATATTTCATCCAGATAATCACCCAGGGTCATGCCGCGGCTCATACACCAGGCAGCTATTTCGGCTATCATCTGCGAGCTGACCACCGAGTCCTTGTCCCGCGCATGAGTGCCGACCAGGTATCCGTAGCTCTCCTCGCCGCCGAACACGTAGGTTCGGCCGCGCCCTTCCTGCTCGAATATATGGATCTGCTCGCCGATATACTTGAATCCGGTAAGAGTCTCAACCACTTCCGCGCCGAAACTCGTGGCGATTGCGTGCTGCAGTTCTGTTGTGACGATAGTCTTAACCACCACCGGCTTTTCGGGAAGCGTGCCGCGGGCATGCCGCTGGCTCAGGATGTAATGACAGAGCAGGGAGCCGATCTGATTGCCGTTGAGCAGTTCGAAACGGCCCTCTGCGTTGCGGAACGCCAGTCCCATGCGGTCCGCGTCCGGATCGGTTCCAAGCACCAGATGCGCCCCGGATGCCTCGGCCCGCTGTATTGCCAGGGTAAGCGCCTCTTTCTCCTCCGGATTCGGGCTTTTTACGGTAGGGAACTCGCTGTCCGGATTGCGCTGGCTTTCCAGCACCTCGACCCGTTTAAGCCCCATGCGCTCGAACGCCCGGGGGACCATGGTGACGCCTGTCCCGTGGAGGGGAGTGTATACTATGCTTAAGCTGTCGGCCATCCGGGCGATCACATCCGGCTGGATCACCTGCCTGTGCACCGCGTCCAGGAAAGCCTCATCGACATCCGGCCCGAGCCAGACCAGCAGTCCCCGGCTCTCGGCCTCCTCGCGGCTGATCCTTTTCACCTCGGAGAGGGAATGGATACGGCGGACCTCGGTGATTATCCCTTCATCGTGCGGCGGCACTATCTGGCCGCCATCGCTCCAGCAGACCTTGTACCCGTTATACTCCGGCGGATTGTGGCTGGCGGTGATCACTACACCGGCCGTGGCCTTGAGATAACGCACGGCGAAAGACAGCACCGGAGTGGGACGCAGTTCCGGGAACAGATAGGCCTTTATTCCGTTGCCGGCCAGCACCAGGGCGGTTTCCAGGGCGAAAAGGCCGCTTTTGCGGCGCGGGTCGTGGGCGATGGCGCAGGACGGGGAGTCGAGTTTCTGTCCCAGAATGTAGTTGGCAAGGCCCTGGGTGGTCATGCGCACGATATACTGGTTCATCCGGTTCGTGCCCGCGCCGATCACGCCGCGCAGGCCTGCCGTGCCGAATTCGAGGTCCATGTGGAACCGGTCGGTCAGCTCGCCCCAGTCAGCGCTGTCCCAGAGAGCCTTGATCTCATCGCGGGCATCCGCGCCGAATTCCTCGCTCATCCACTGGCGGGCGAGTTTTTCCACCCTTGGATCAAGTTTGTCGGACATGATTTCCTTCCATATTTCGATTCATTTATGATTGATTATTGAACGGGTCATAGATGCATGGCGGTTGCATCGCACGCATACAATATACGCACAATCCCGCGACGGATAAAGAATATCGGCCGCTCTGGCGCGTCAGCATACCGTGAGACCGGGTTCACCAGCCCGCGCGCGGCGGACCGAAAGATCTCAGTTCAACGATCGGGTCAAGGGCCAGCGCACTTGAACGCAGTTGATCGGCTTCGGCTTTACGCCCCAATCCCTCCAGGGCCAGCGCCCTGCGGAAACGTTCACGGGCCAGCGGCACTTTTTCGGAAAGCGGCAGGCCATCGCCAGGTCCACCGTCATCACTAAATCCGGTGTTTTCAACCGCCGACAGCATCCGCTCGAACACTGCCCGCGACTCAGCCCTCCGGCCCAGCCGCTCCAAGGCCCGGCCGCGGAAATACTGGGCCGCCGATGACCCCGGCAGGCTGTCCGAAACCACGGCAAAGTAAAGCTCCCGGGCCTCTTTTTTCCGGCCCAACGCTTCCAAAGCGGCGCCAGCTTTGTAATTCTCCCGCGTGTATTTTACTCCTGGCTGCGCCTTGACTTCCAGATTGTCAGGGTACGACATGGCCGCCCGGTAATAATCCAGGGCTGCCGTGTACTCTCCACGCGAGAAGGCCTGGTCTCCCAGGGCCAGGTTGGCCTCCACCCAGTAGCGATGGACATCGTACCCGCCCTCCCAGCAGTGGAAACGGCGCGCGGCCAGAGTTTCAAGAGCGTCACGGTGACGGCCGAGCTGAACGTACAGCGATACCAGGCGCTTGATTGAAGGGTCAGTGGAAAGAACCGTTGCGCGATGACGTTCCAGCAATTCCAGACGCTCCTGCCGGCTTACGTCGAGACGCTCCAGCACCTGATCCAGTTCGGTCATCGAAACGGCCAGCGAGCTGCCGGCAGCGACAGCCGCCTCGTATGCTGCCCGCGCCCCGGCATTATCGCCCCTCTCCGCGCGGGAGTACCCGAGGTTGCGCCAGGCGCGCGCATTCGAGCGGTCCAGACCGGTGGATTTCTCCCAGGCCGCTATGGCCTCGTCCCTCCGTCCCAGACTGAAAAACAGTTCTCCCAGGAGAGATAAGGCGGGTGGATCATCCGGCGCGGCGGCTGCTGCCCACTCCAGCACAGGCAGGCTCTCCAGTCCGCTCGGGAAATTCAGGGCCGGATCAGCGCGCCTGGCCCGGTCAAGAGCCTCCCTGGAGGCGGCATTCTCTCCCTGCATGTGTCTGCACCAGGCAAGATGGTACAGCAGCATGGGAGTCTTCAGCTCCCCGGTGGATTCTATGACGCGGGCAGCCTCTCCGTAAAGCCCGCATCTTGCATAGCGGACGGCAAGCTCGATACGGTTGAAACTCTCTCCCCGCAGGAGCGCATAAAGAGTGTCGCGCGCCGCTTTCGCCTGCATAGTCCGTCCCAGTCCCTCAAGAGCCTTTGCGCGCTCGGATGCGGACAGGAAATCCAGCGGATCATCCACCTGCGCGTCGGCAGCGGCTTCCAGCGCCTCGGCGAAACGCCCGAGACGGTTCAGCGCCAGGGCCTGCACAGCCCTGGCCTCGGTATTGTCACCGTTGCCGCGCACGGCCCGGGTTGCCCGTTCGAGCGCCTCAACCCAGCGTCCCTGACGCGCCGAGAGACAGGCCAGATAAAGGTTGGACACACCGTAATACGTAAAGTCATAGCTGGCGCGGGCCAACTCGCTCTCCGCCCGCCGGTGTTCTCCCAATCCGAGAAAAGCCAGGCCCAGGTAATAGCGGGTCTTACCGTATGTTTCGTCCCGCGACAGAGCTTTTTTCAGGTATTCAGCCGCATCGGCGTATAATCCCCTTTTCAGCAGCATCACGCCCAGGGCGGTGTTGGAGCGCAGGTCTCCGCTGTCACGACGCAGCGCCTCCCGGTAGCAGGCCTCGGCGCGTTCCGGCTCGCCGAATCGTTCATGGTAGTCGCCCATCAGTAACAGCTTCTCGTTGCTCTCGGCTTTGTCCGGCGCGGGAAAAGGCGGCTCCGGGGACGGCAGGGGCGGATTGGCCGGACGCGGGAGGCTGAAAGCGATCAGCGTATCGCCATCGGCGTCCAGAACGCAGATGCGATAATCGTAAAGCTCCACGCCTTTCAACGGGGCAGCCGACAGGTTTACCGGCGTACCCGGTGCGGCGTCCAGGCTGCGGCGCACAAGCTCGGCTGTCCCTGATTTCAAGATTACAGCGGCGCCGGGTACGGCGCCGGTGGGATACCAGCCTGCGTTGATACGACCTTTCTCCAGGCGCAGGCTGACCGCGCCCTCAAGGTTGGCCCAGTCCCAGCCGCCGATCCCGCGCACCGGGAACCAGAAATGGCTGAAAGTCTTGGTCTCGCCGGGCAGAAGCCAGTGATAATCCGGCTGATTGTCGGAATAGGCCCCGGCCTGCGGCTCCACCAGGGGAGCGTCCCCGTCTGTAAGCACGCTCTCCCAGAGGCGGCCGGCGGGAGATGTCCCGCAATACCAGAGTTTCTTGCCGCGCACGATATGGTGGTCGGCCCAGTGGACCAGACCGCCCTGCTCCTCAGGGCTCCAGCTTCCGTGAAAATCATCCTGCGACCCGACAATGAAATAGCTCGTGCCGCCGGGGGCGTTCTCCCAGCGCCGAAGGTCGACTCCCTCGTTCACCGGCCAGCGGTAGAACTCGTGCTTGCTGTGTCCGGTGGCGATCTCCCCCGGTATGACCGCCTGGAACTGCTGCGAACCCCGCACCCCGGCATCCGCCCACCAGAGGAACGGTTTCGGATATGGGGTGCAGTTGGTCAGACGGACCCGGGTCTCGATCCAGGTGCGCCCCGGATGAACGGTGTTTCCCACGGCCCAGCGCATACCGCAGGTGCGCTCGATCTCACCGGTCCAGACTGTTTTCGAGCCGTCGGGATTCTCCACGATCCGGTGCTCGACCGGGCGGAAACCGGAGGGACGGTGGCCGTGGGGAAAATTCCACTCGATTCCGCCCGAAATCCAGGCCCCGGCCATCCCGACCAGCGCGGGCTTTATCGTGCGCTGGTCCTGAAGGAAATGATACCCTCCCGCGGTCTTGTCGAAGGCATCGTGCAACCGCCCGCCGATCTCCGGCAGCACCAGGGCGCTGACATATTCGTTCTCCAGCCTGACTCCCCGGTAAGTGGCGGTTGTTTTTTCCTCTGTCAGCTTGTCGAACATCGGATAAGGATAGATTGTCCCGCCGCGCACTTTCCAGACTGGCATGGCCTCCGGCGGACCGAGTTTCCAGGCGGGGAAAGTGACCGCCTCCTCCCGGACAGTCACCGGCTGGGCGGCCGCGGCGAAAGATGCGCAGACAAGGAACAAGGCAAAACAACAGGACGGGACGTTCAAGAGTCTCTTAGCATAATCGGCGGACATGGCGGGTTCTCCGGTCGCTGGACAAGCTGAGATTTTTGTCTGGTGAATTTTCGAATGATAAATCTAATCCGAATTTAAGCCTCGAGTTATCTGACGGCAACTGCTGAATTTGACAGACCGGTGGGAGGATGGCGCTGAACTGGGTTGACTTATCGCTTATGCATGCGTATATTACAAGCTTGCAACGGCTGAATCGCACGAACCGGAAAAACATGCCGGCGTGGTGGAACTGGTAGACGCACGGGACTCAAAATCCCGCGGGGGCGACTCCATGACGGTTCGATCCCGTCCGCCGGCACCAGATAAAAACGGCGCTCCTTTCGAGGAACGCCGTTTTCGTTTTGTTATAAACAAATGATATATCTCTTCAGAAGCGTGTTGAAAAATGATTACAAAACACAATCCCCTGTTTCACTCTTTGTTAAGGGGGAATTCAAAACCGCTATTGACAAACATTTACAGATAGCCTGAAGTGACGGCCGTTCCTCCCCCCTTGCCAAGGGGGGATCGAGGGGGATTCAATAATCAACACACCTTTCAGAGAAATCCTTAACCAATCAGAAATGCTTCTCGCACTGGCGCGGGTCGAAAGGCTTCTTCTCACGCTCCTGCCAGTAGGTCGGGGCGTCCTTGTCCCAGTGCAGTATCAACGGGCGCTTGCGTAAAATACGCAGCAACAGCCCCACCGGGGTGAGCACCAGGTAGAACACAACTGTCAGAATAAGGCGCGTGTTGAACCAGCCCAGGGCATGGGCCAGTTTCATCCAGCCCTTGTGGAACGGGGCCAGGGCCGCCGGACGGGTGGCGGCCAGGTAGATCAGCACCAGCCCCACCGCACCGAAAAGACGGGCCGCCAGGATATGGTCGCGCCAGAAAGTCAGCGCCCCGATTGCGGCCAGCACTCCCCCGATCAGGAACCCGAATTTCTTCATCTCGGAAATGTCGATCTCGTCCTGAACCTGTTCCCGCACCAGGTCGCTCAGTCTGGGACGATACTTGTCTTCCACTCGTCTGTCTCCGGCCATTCAGGCTGTTCGCGTTTATCCAGCAGGCAGTCGCCTAACACCAGGTAATCGATGTTCGTGCGCATGAAACAGCGGTACGCGTCCTCCGGCGTGCAGACTATCGGCTCGCCGCGCACGTTGAACGAGGTGTTGATTATCACCGGGCAGCCGGTGAGATTCTTGAACTCTTTTATGATGTCGTAGTAAAGCGGGCTGTGCTCGCGCGCGACTGTCTGGACCCGCGCCGAGTTGTCGACGTGCGTGATGGCCGGGACCACCGAGCGCACCTGGTTGACCTTTTCCAGCCCGGTCACCTGTTCGTTCGCGCTTCCGGAAACCAGCTTGTCCGGCTGCACCTGTCCGACTAACAGCATGTAGGGGCTGTCGGCCTCGAAATCGAAATACTCGTTCAGGTCCTCGCGCAGCACGGAGGGGGCGAACGGACGGAAAGACTCGCGGAACTTGATCTTCAGGTTCATCACGCGCTGCATCTCCGGCGAGCGGGCGTCACCGATAATGCTCCGTCCGCCCAGCGCCCGCGGACCGAACTCCATGCGGCCCTGCAGGAGGCCGATCACTTTCTGCGAGTCGATCAGCGCGGCCACTTTCGCGGGCAGTTCCTCCGCCGGAACGCGGGTGTAGGGGTAACCGTTTTCTTTCAGGAAAGCCTGCACCTGCTCGCTGCTGAACTGCGGCCCCAGATAGCTGCCGCGCTGGCTGTCCTTGCGGCCGTCCGCGACCCGCGGCTCTCCGAGATAGCGGTGCCAGGCGTAAAGGGCCGCGCCCAGCGCCCCGCCGGCATCTCCGGCCGCGGGCTGGATCCAGATTTTCTCGAACGGCCCCTCCTTGAGCAGACGGCCATTGGCTACGCAGTTCAGAGCCACGCCGCCGGCCAGACAGAGGTTCTTCATCCCGGTGCGCTGGTGCACATGACGGCCCATGCGGAGCATGACCTCCTCGGTGACCGCCTGGATCGAGCGGGCCATGTCCATCTCGCGCTTCGTGATCGGGGACTCGCTCCTGCGCGGCGGCCCGCCGAAAAGCTGATCGAAACGGCTGTTGGTCATGCGCAGCCCGGCGCAGTAATCGAAATAGCTCAGGTTGAGACGGAAAGAACCATCCGGTTTGATATCGATCAGCTCGCGGCGGATAAGGTCCTCGTACACCGGCTCGCCATAGGGCGCCAGGCCCATCAGCTTGTACTCGCCGGAATTGACCTTGAAGCCGGTGAAATAAGTGAACGCGCTGTAGAGCAGTCCCAACGAGTGCGGGAAGCGTATCTCGGCCAGAAGTTCGATCTCGTTCCCGCACCCGGCGCCGAACGTGGTGGTGGCCCACTCCCCCACCCCGTCGATTGTCAATATCGCCGCCTCGTTGAACGGCGAGGGGTAGAATGCACTGGCGGCGTGGGACTCGTGGTGCTCGGGGAAGATTATTTTACCGTCGTAATCCAACTCACGGCGGATCGTCTCGCCCAGAAACAGTTTCTGCTTGAGCCAGAGCGGGACAGCCTGTATCCAGGAACGGACACCGGCAGGCGCGTAACTCAGATAGGTTTCGAGGATACGCTCGAATTTCAGGAATGGCTTGTCGTAAAACGCCACGAAATCGAGTTTGTCCGCCTCGATTCCCGCCTCCTCAAGGCAGAAGGCAACGGCGTTCACGGGGAAAGAAAAATCGTGCTTGATCCGCGTGAAACGCTCCTCCTGTGCGGCGGCAATAATTTCACCATCGCGCACCAGGCAGGCGGCGCTGTCGTGGTAGAAAGCCGAGATTCCGAGTATGGTGGTCGGCAAACGGGCGCTCCGCTTAGAACAGGGTATAGATGAAAGGCGAAAGGACCGAGCTCTCGGCGAAAATAATCAGGACACTCAAAAGTAAAAGCACAACCACAATCGGTGTGAGCCACCATTTTTTCTGGTGCTTCAGGAAATCCCAGAGCTCGGCGATCATACTCATCCGCGGCATTGCAGTTCTCCCATTACGGTTGTTTTCGCATAGTTTGCAGATTATTTAAACGTTTTCTCCCGCCGTGTCAACCGAAACACGACTGCCGCGAATATTGGCAAGTATTACACCAGACTGAATCAGACAGAAACCAGACGGGAACCTGTCACAATAATCTTGCGGGAGGCGGAGAGGACCGTTTTATTTGTTCCGGCTCCGAAGTTTATTCTGAGCAAAAGCTGCCTGATCTGCAATTAAAATGCGCAAGGAGCAATGAAAATGAACGTTTCCCAGGCCACCGGCGCTCCCGGAGGAAGAGTTCTCTCGCTCGATGCCCTGCGCGGCTTCGACATGTTCTGGATAATCGGCGGGGACACGGTCTGCGTGGCGCTGCTCCGGCTGATCGGATCGCCCGGTGCGCTGGCATTGACAGGCCAGTTTGAACATGCCGCCTGGAACGGGTTCACGTTCTGGGACCTGATCTACCCGCTCTTCCTGTTCATCGTGGGCGCGAGCATGCCTTTCGCTATCAGCCGCCGTCTGGAACGGGGCCAGTCGCGCCGGGAGATAACGGTCCATATCGTCAAACGTTTCCTGACCCTTCTGTTCCTGGGATATATTTTCAACGGCCTGCTCGACTTCCCGCGCTTCTCCGAAATGCGTCACACCGGCGTGCTCCACCGGATCGCCTGGTGCTACCTGATCACCGGCTTCATAATGCTGCGCACCGGCTGGCGCGGGCAGGCAATCACCGGAGCGGCGCTGCTGCTGGTCTACTGGGCGCTGATGGCTCTGGCGCCGGTCCCCGGATTCGGCGCCGGCGTGATCACGCCGGAGGGAAATTTTTCCAGCTATGTCGACCGTCTGCTTCTTCCGGGTTATCATAACGGCTACAACGGCGGCGACTACCTGGGGATACTGGGAACCATACCCTCGATCGCCTCGACCCTGGCCGGCGTGCTGGCCGGGCACCTTCTGCGCTCATCCCTGGACGGGATGGCGAAAGTCCGCCGCCTGGCGCTCTGGGGCGCGGTCTCAGTGGCAGCGGCCTGGCTCTGGAATCTCTGGCTGCCGGTGAACAAATTCCTCTGGACCAGTTCCTATACCCTGTGCGGGGCAGGAATCAGCGCTATTCTGCTTGCTCTTTTCTACTGGTTGATAGACCTGCGCGGTATATCCGGCTGGACCCTGCCGTTCGTAGTGATAGGCCTGAACCCGATAACTATCTATGTGGCCCAGCGCCTGTTCGATTTCGGGACAGCCGCTGACATTTTCATCCACGGCATCACTCCTCATCTCGGAGATTTCGGCCAGTTGTTCCGTGTGACATGCGTTCTCGCGGTCAAGTGGCTGTTCCTCTATTTCCTGCATCGGCAGAAAATATATCTCAAAGCCTGATCTGTTCAAACTCTTCCGGTAATGTGAAAAAAGCCGCGGCCCGTCTTCACGGGCCGCGGCTTTAATAATTCTTATCCGCACGGAGCATCAGTTCATCATCGATGCAACCGCATTCTCGTTATAGGATTGCATCAGGTTCTTGAGCGCCTTTTCCTTGATCTGGCGAATCCTCTCGCGGGTTACGCCGAAGATTTCTCCAATCTCTTCCAGCGTCATCGGCTCGGAGTCGTCCAGACCATAATAGTACTTCAGTATGCGCGCCTCGCGTTCCTGCATTCCGTCAAGCATACCCTTCACCAGGCGTTTCAGATCGTAATTGAACATGCCGTCCATCGGATTGGGGGCATCCTCATCCGCCAGGGAGTTCATCAGCATGACATCGTCCTGGTTGGTGGAACTGGATTCGAGTGAATAATGCGGCTGGCAATGCGGCATCATCCTGTTGACCTCTTCCAGGTCCATGGCTATCTCTTCCGAAATCTCCTGGTTCGTCGGGTCACGGCCCAGCTCCTGGCTCAGCGAATTCTGGACTTTCTGCATCTTATAGATCGTGTTGGACCAGTTGAGCGGAATACGCACAATCCGTCCCTGCTCACTCAAGTATTGGAAAATCGCCTGCTTGATCCACCAGACGGCATAAGTGATGAACCGAACGCCACGGGCCTCGTCAAACTTTCGCGCAGCACGGATCAGTCCGATATTACCCTCATTAATCAGATCGGACAGAGAAACACCGAGATGCTGATATTTCTTGGCTATGGACACTACGAAACGCAGGTTTGACAGCACCAGTTTTTCGAGCGCACGCTCGTTCCCTTCACGGTAAGCCCTCGCGCAGCGGGCCTCCTCTTCAGAACTGAGCTTTGGATAATTACCGATCTCCTTAAAATACAAAGAGATTGAATTCTCATCCAACCAGTCGCGCGTCTGATTCCGCAGAATTTTATTCCCGCCGGACTTTTTTTTCGCTCCTGCCATATCCCCTCCTGAGGCGCACGAATCGCTTAAACTATCCTCATCCCGGTATATCATTTCGGCCTTCTTTCCGGCCGTCCTCCACCGCTTGCATTCCTTTTCGATTCCACCGCTATAGGACATCCAGAGTTTCACTTCCCGGTCTGGCCCCCACGGCCCTGGATGCTTTCCTGAAGAATCTGTCTTACCCTCGTCCGTGAGACACCGACCTGACGGCTGATCTCCGATTTGGACAATCCCTTGCCGTCGAGCTTGTGGATCAGACGCCGCTGATGGCTGTTCATGCGGCTCCAGCGCGGAAGACGGGCGCCCGCTTCAACCAGAATCTGCGAGATACGTCCAACAGTCACACCGTACTTGTCGGCAAGCTCGCGGATCGAATCCCCGGACCGGTACTCTTTGGCGACTTTCTCATTCCGGCTTCGGAGACGACTTGCATTCCCGCCGCCGCGACGCACCGAAAGCGACACCCGGAATCCAAAAAGCTCAATCTCCCTGAGGAATACCGTGTTCATCCGGCCTCCTCTGTTTACTGGACATTTTTGTACATTATAATCAACCGGCTGTAAATTCGCCATATTTTTATTTATCTGTTAGAAAAACGCTTATTCTGTCTCAATTCAATTTCTCGGGAACGAGGATTCAGGGAAGAACCCGGACGGCGGCCGCCTGATCAGTTTGAAAGAGCCGTGCTTTCGCACCGGGAATCATCACCGCCCCACCCCATCGTCAGATATTTTCCCTGCCGGCGCCCGCCGCCGGCGAAAACCTGCTCTCTTCTAACCGGAGCAGCCGCCGTCCTTATCAATTCTGAATCAAGCCGCCACCCCGCCAATCCAGGTATCAGACCTCCCTGCAAGCATGGACTATGCAATCCTTTCCGGAATGTAATTCCTTCAGTATTTCATTCAGCATGCTGATATTGATCGGCTTTTTCAGAATCCTGAATACCCCTTCCCGCTCGGCCTCATTTCGCCACTCACCATCCACGCTTCCGGTGACAAGCGCCACGGCTGCCCCCGGGTCTCTGCCACGGACAGCCCTCAACACGTCCAGTCCGCTCATGCCAGGCATGCTGAGGTCGGTTAAAACCAGCTCGGTTTCACCCGCCTCAAAGGCATCCAGGGCTTCTCCCGGATCGCTGAACATGGTGACCGAACAACCGAGTCTCTCCAGAACGGCGCCGAGACTGACCAGCATCTCCCTATCGTCATCTATCAGCATCACTCGCGACCTGTTCGGCATTGTCGTCCTCGTGTATTCCCACTGGTTCAACACCTGTTTTCTCCACTATCCCCACATAGAATCAAGTATCTATATAGACAAAAATTATGCCAGTGGAAACAGGTGATAAGAAAATTACAAACGGTTGATTTGGATACGGTTAGCGGATTGATTGAAATCAGGGAGGCTGTCGAGGTCTGTACAGGTATACAGATTTCTGCGTCGAGATTCATACAGGTGTAGAAATATCGACAACTGTAGATTTCTGCACAGTTTTTAACGGGTCAGAATACTCTTTTCAGCCTGGAATACAGCTCGCTGCGCGTAAGGTGCAGGTACTGGGCGGTCTTGCTCTTGTTACCGTCGAACATGGCGAGCGCCTTGCGGACTATCTCTGCCTCCAGTTCGCCGAGGTCCAGGCTGTCCGGAGGAAGGGCCAGCGCACCGGGCTTGAGCGTGATAAGGTCCGGATTCTGAAGAGTTGTGGCATCGGACTGAGGGTTCAGGAACTGAAGATGCCGCGGAGTGACCATAGTGTCGTTGTACATTAGAACGATACGCTCAATCGCATTTTCCAGCTCGCGCACGTTTCCGGGCCACTGGTGCTCTTTCAGCATGTTCAGCGCCTCGGGCGTGAATCCGCGGAAGGAGGAATTCTTTATGGATGCGTAATAATCCAGGAACATGTACGCCAGCGGCGAAATCGCTTCGCGGCGTTCTCTCAGCGGCGGGATGAAAATCCGGCCCAGGTTGAGGCGGTAATAAAGGTCACGGCGGAAAGCGCCTTTCTCCACCTCGCTCTCAAGATGCTTGTTCGTGGCGCAGATTATCCGCAGGTCCACCTCGATCCGCCGGAGCCCCCCCACCCGGTAGAAAGCGCGTTCCTCAAGCACACGGAGCAGTTTGGGCTGCAACTCCAACGGCATGTCGCCGATCTCGTCCAGAAAAAGAGTCCCGCCATCGGCCAGCTCAAGCTTGCCTTTCTGACCGGAACGCCTGGCCCCGGAAAACGCCCCGCCCTCGTAACCGAACAGTTCGCTTTCGAAAAGAGTGGCGGTCATTGCGGAGCAGTTTATCGAAACGAATGGAGTTGTCACCTCACCCTGGCCATAATGCACCCGCCTGGCAATCAGTTCCTTGCCCGTGCCTGTTTCGCCCTCGATCAGCACCGGGACTGAGCGGTCGGAATACAGCCGGTCGGTCATGGCCAGGACAGACCGCATGGCATCCGAGAACGCCCCGATTCGGCCTGTGCCGACAATCTTGGCGTATGCCTGACGAATGTTTCTTAACTGGGATTCCGTTTCGCGGGTGGCCTCCGCCACACGCTGTTCGAAATAGCTTGTAAGCTCACGGTTATCCCTCAGAAGAGCCTGGTGCTCCGCTGCCCGGTTGACCGCGGCCACAACTTCGTCCAGTTTAACCGGTTTGCGCAGATAATCGTACGCGCCGGACCGCAACGCCTGCACGGCCGTGTTGACATCCGCGTATCCGGTCAGGAGAATGACGTCACTGTCCCGGCCGCCGGGCAGGTTCTTAATTTCGGACAGCAATTCCAGGCCGCTCATGCCCGGCATGATTATATCAGTCAGCACCAGCGGGAACGGTTCGCGGCGGAACTGCGCCAGGGCCTGCTCCGCATCTTCCACCTGGGTGACGGCGTGGCCGTGGCGTTTTTCCAGAAATCCGGAAAGATATTTTCTCCCCACCGCCTCGTCATCAATCAGTAAAATCCTCATTCACGGCTCTCTTTCAGCGGGAAGAAGAGGGAATTCTATCCGGAAAGTCGCTCCTCCGGCGGGATTCAGCGAGGCTTTTATCACAGCGTTGAATTCCTCGACGAACTTCCTAACTATCGCTAGGCCCAGGCCAGTTCCCATTCCTGGTTTGCGCGTCGAATAGAACGGGTCGAACAGCTTTTCGGCGTCAGACGCCGGGAACCCCGGACCGTTATCCTCCACCTCGAGCACCACTCGCCCATCCATTCTCACCGAACGCACCCGGATATATTTATCCTGTCCTGACCTGAGGTCATGAGCCTGCATGGCGTTGACCACCAGATTGAGCGTTATCTGCTCGATATGGATGCGGTTTCCTACCAGAGTAAGCTCCTCAGCTTCGTTTATCCGTTCCAGCCGGACGCCATGACTATGGAGCTGGCTTCGTACGAGCGCCAGGGCGTTATCGACAGCCTCGCCCATGTCAAACGGACGGTAATCGGATTGCTGCGGTGACACCCAGAAAGTCCGCATGTGCGAAATTATTTCACCCATCCGCTCTATCTGGTTCGAAATGGCGCGCAGGTGTTCAAGAAGCTGCCAGGGCTTGATATTCATTCCGCTGTCAATATCCGAGATCAGGCTTTCAACCACGAGATTCATGGTGTTCAGCGGCTGGTTTATCTCGTGGGTGACGCCACCGGCGAGGACTCCGATCGAGGCCACGCGCACCGCCTGCTCTGCCATCCTGACCGCCTGGGTCTGCTTTCGTTCCGCGTCCAGCCGGGCCAGAAAGTGATGCTCGCGTTCCCAGGCCCCGGCAATCATACCGGACAAAGTGCCGAGGACTTCCTCCTCGGTCCGGTCCCAGGCCTTCGGTTTACGCCGTCCAAAACAAATAAAACCTTTGACCTCTCCGCCCACGGTCAGCGGACAGCAAAGCAACGAACAGTCCCTGCCGCCAAAATAATTCGATATTGTCCTCCTGTCAGCCGCACTATGCACACTCAGGTTCAAAGCGTTCCCGGAACGAAGGCGCTTCAGAAGATAGCCCGAGCTGGCGGTTATCTTTTCCTCCGAACACAGCGGATGACCTGATTCTGAAAGGAAGGATTTAAAAAGGCGGATGCTGCCGCCGGAATTCTCCTCGATCCGAAAGAAACAGGCTGCCTGAATTGCGAGCTGACGGGAAATCTTTTCAAGCACGAGTCCGATGATATCCTGGATTGTATTCTGTGAATTCAGCCAGGCGGCAACCTCGGCCTGAAGGCTCAGGTATTTCAGCATGAGTTGGAGTTTTCCGCGTTCCTCGATCAGATTCTGCTCTATCTGCTTCAACAGGGTGATGTCCTGGGCAGTGCCGACCATGCGCACCGGATTGCCTGATTCATCATGGCGCAGCACCCCCATCTCATGAATAATTTTTTCTTCACCGCCGGGAAGCGAAATCCTATGGTCGATATTGTAACTTTCACCTTTATTGACCGCTCTCCGCACAGCGCAATCGACTCTTTCGCGGTCATCCTTCGGTATGAAGTTAAGGAAAAAGTCATAAGTGATTTCCGAACCTCTGGCCACACCGAATATCTCATATAGCGTGTCTGACCATTTGATGCCGTTATCGGACAGGGTCCATTCCCAGCTTCCGAGGCGCGCTATGGCCTGGGCCTCGGCCAGAAGGGCCTCGTTACGGCGTAGACGGCGTTCGTTGCGCTTGAGCTCGGTCAGATCGATGAAATGCAATACCACCCGCGACCATTTACCGCCAGCGCCCGCTGTGGGATACACCTCAATCAGCACCTGGCGCCTTTTCCCATCCAGGCCCTGAATTACGGATTCTTCCTTGATTAACGCCTGGCCCTGGCTCAGTTGCTTCAACAAGCTGACGAGCGAAAGCACTGTCTCAGGAGCGAACGACGATTCAAACCCGGCCCTGTATCGCTCGATAGAATCTGCGCAATGCAGCGTCAGGCAGGCCTGGTTGGCATCCATTATCCTGATCGAGCGAATGAGCTGACGGACCAGGGTTTCGTTCGTGGACAGGGTTTTGTCCAAATCCACAGCCTTCATGTTCTGAAAAGCTTTAAAATAACGGCGGGTACGGCTGAGATCCAATTGAACGATGGCGATGGGGGAGTTATCGAACAGGCTGCGAAAACGTTGTTCGCTCTGACGAAGCGCGGTTTCGGTCTTCTTTCGCTCGGAAATTTCCTCCTTAAGGGCCTCATTCGCTTTAACCAGGTCCACGGTCCGTTTCTGGACCCTGCGCTCCAGTTCTTCAAGAAGGTCGTTGTTTCCGTTCCGGCTCTCGTTCAACCAAGAATACCAGGCGCGCCATCCCCCAGCGCCCGACGGGTCCAGAGAATCGAGAATCCTTTCCGCCTCGGCCAGGCGTTTTTCCAACTGCTCGTATGATGGTTTTTTGTCGCTTTTCAAGAAAAATTTTTCCGCTTCTGAGGGGATTTTTTCCACCGGCCTTCTGTTCGACTTTTTTAAACTCAGGCTCCTTCATTCGGGCCTGGAGATGGGCGCCGGATGTTAAGAGTAATAATCTTAATCATTTATCTTCTACATCAGTTAATTGTTGGACGCTGCAAGACGGCCGGAATCTTTTTGGACTGCCAGATGGTTGTCGACGCAGTGCTGAATTCCCATCCTCTTAAACAGACTGCGCCGCTACTGCCGGAGCCTGACACCGGGATTTCAGTCCTAAATATTCCATGCAGCTTCAACGGCGTCATAGGTCAACACCCGGTTTTCCGGCCCTGCATCTGAAAGAAGAGGGTCATAGGCATGGGAAGATATTACTCCGTTCCGTCATTGAATGTCAACTTTTTTCAGTCAGGGCAGACCAGGTGTCTCTGCCTTGAAATCATATCAGTTGCATACCGGTTTTTACCATGAATCAGGCATTACTTCTCTATCTAAAACAGAAAAGGCGCCGCTCGAATTAAACGGCGCCTATCTTTATTCTGGTCGGGGCGAGTGGATTTGAACCACCGGCCTCCTGCTCCCGAAGCAGGCGCGCTAACCGGACTGCGCTACGCCCCGCAGACTCTTGCTTTTTCATGAAAGTGAAAGATAAAGAATTTCTGCCGTTTTAGCAAGAGTCAAGTTTTCCCGGTCAATGCAACACATATTTAAAGACCATGAAACCACCGATCAGCAGCACCAGGAAAACAACACTCAAAAGGTTGAAATAGCGATCGATGAAGTCCCTGATCGAGGGTCCGAAACGCTGTATCAACCAGGCCACCAGGAAAAACCTGGCCGAGCGGCTCAGCACGCTGGCCACAATAAACACCGGCAGGTTTACCGCGAACACTCCGGCCGCGATCGTGATCAGTTTGTACGGAATGGGAGTGAATCCGGCTGTAAAAACGACCCAGAAATCATAACGGTCATAAAGTGCGCGCACGCGTTCGAAAGCCTCGGGAGTGAAACTCGGCACCCAGCGGAAGAAAAAATCACCCACCGCGGCCCAGGCCACGGCTCCGATCAGATAACCGGCCAGACCGCCCAGCACAGAGGCCACGCTGCACCAGGCGGCAAAACGCAGCGCCTTCTTAGGCTGACCGATGCTCAAAGCTATCAGCAGCGCATCCGGAGGAACGGGAAAGAAAGAGGACTCGGCGAACGAGTTGACAAACAGCGCCGGTGTGCCATAGGGCGTTTCGGCCCAATGAAGGACCCAGTTGTAAAGCCGGCGAGCCATACCCGGACGCCTGGCCGGTTTCCCTCCAGGTACAATGTTTTCCGGTTGATAATTCTGCATCAGAGACCGTTCCTTCCGATAAGAGGCACAAAATGGCAGAGGTCGACTTTCTCGCGCACCACACCGGAGGGATCCTTTCGCACCAGCACGAGTTCCTGGCGTCCGGAATCCCCCAGGGGCAACACCATCCGCCCGCCCTCGACGAGCTGGTCCAGCAGGACACGCGGTATATCCAGTCCGGCCGCCGAGATCAGGACAGCGTCATAGGGACGGTACTTGTTCCAGCCCAGGGTGCCGTCCCCCACCATTATATTCACGTTGTAGAGGTTCAAGCTGTCCAGCACCCGCCGGGCCTGACGCGCCAGAATCTCGATTCGCTCGATGGAAAACACCTGGTGGCAGAGCTGTGCGAGCAGGGCGGCCAGATAACCGCTGCCCGTGCCGATCTCGAGCACGCGCTCCGCGCCATCCAGACTGGCCAGCTCAAGCATGCGCGCCACGGTATAGGGCTGAGAAATTGTCTGGCCCTCCGGCAGCGGCAGGCTGATGTTCCTGTATGCCTGCGCCTCCAGCGCCTGCGGGATGAACAAATGACGGGGCACGCGGCCGATCGCCGCCAGCACCCGGCTGTCCCGGATGCCCTGCGCGGTCAGTTCCTCGACCAGGCGGCTGCGCTGTTTGTCAAAATCCATCCGGTCATTCCAACAGTGTTAAAAATTACGCTCGAAACGGCTGAAGCTTTCGAGGCCCGGGTGATGTGTCATATCAAGCTGCAATGGGGTGATAGTAATAAACCCGCCGGCCACAAGCCTGAAATCGGAATTCTCGGCGCCGTACCAGCTCGGATTCACCCCGCCGATCCAATAATACACCTTGCCCCGCGGATCGGTCTTCTCGATGACTGTCTCGGCGTAATGACGGCGTCCGAGCCCGGCGATGCGCACACCGGAGAGCGGCTTGTCCATGCGGGGGAGGTTGACGTTCAGGAACGTATCCGGAGGCCAGTCGCCGGCCAGCAGGTCGCATATCAGACGAGCCAGGGCCGCCTGCGTGGCGCTGTCGGCGATGCGCTCCATGTGCATCGAGGAGACAGCCATCGAGCGCGCCCCTAACAGAGTCCCCTCCATCGCCCCGGCCACGGTCCCCGAATAAAGGACATCGTCTCCCAGGTTCGGGCCATGGTTTATTCCGCTGAACACGGCGTCCGGGGTGCGGTCGAGCAGCACCTGGGAGGCCAGCAGCACGCAGTCCGTCGGGGTGCCGTCCACAGCATAGATATCATCGCCGAAAGACTCGATACGGAGCGGGCGGTGCAGGGTTATAGAATGGCTGCATGCGCTCTGCTCGGTCCGCGGGGCCACTATCACGACCTTGCCCTGCGGGCGGAGAATATCAGCTAACACGCGTATCCCCAATGCCTCGTAACCGTCGTCGTTCGTTATCAGGAAAAGTTTTTCAGCCACATTCCGTCACCAGTTCATTCGTTGCCGTAGACTCTGAATCGAGCGTAAAAGAAACGGTCAATATAGCCATACTGACTGCCGGCAGTCAATATCCAGGGGTGCGATTTCAATTCCTGCCGTTCTTCATCCCGCGCCGCATCACTCTTCCGGCCAGCCCGCTGACCCAGGACCGTGGAAGCAGACGGCAGACCATTCCGGCCAGGCGCCCTGTCGGGGCGGTGACTGTCAGCTTCCGTCCCAGGCCGCGCAAGGCCCAGTGCACCACGTCCGCTGGATCGTCCCTGCGCGGCGCCGAAAGCTCCCTCTCAGGATCATTCCCGGAGGCCACCCGATGGAACTCTGTCTCCGTGCTTCCCGGACAGAGGTTCAGAAGGTCCACTCCGGTTCCTGCCAGTTCCGGGGCCAGCGATTCCCCCAGCGCCAGATCGAAAGCCTTGGTCGCCGTATAGGCGGAAATCCAGGGGCCGGGGAAAAATCCGAGCACGGATGAAACAAGGATCAGCGCCCCTCGGCCGCGGGTCAGCATGGGCGGCAGCAGACGGCGCGCCAGGAGGGCCGTGTTCGTGCAGTTGAGCGTGATCATCCGCTCCAGCGCCGCCTCATCCTGATCCACGAACCCGCCGTAATACCCAACGCCAGCGTTCAGCACCGCCAGATCGATCCGTATGCCGCCAAAAACGGCGCACAGCTTGTCCACTGCCCCGGGAGCGGCCAGGTCCTGCTCCACCACCAGGGTTTGAATACCGTTGCGCTCGGTCAGTTCCTCTGCCAGGGCCTCCAGCTTGTCACGCCGGCGGGCGGCCAGGGCCAGGCATAAGCCTTCGGCGGCCAGCGCCCGGGCGAACTCCAGCCCTATCCCGGCCGACGCCCCGGTGACAAGCGCCCACTCACCATATCTTTTCAGGTTGTAGCCCAAGCGCGCCTCCAGGTAGAGTTTTTATGAACCGGATAAGGCCTCAGCCGTAAATATAAGCATATGGCCGGAAGCCTCAAAGAGTGTCCGCTGTTTTCAAGGCCTGTCCGTACCGAACTCCGTACAATCTCTTCTTGACACATCCGCTTTGAAGTTCAATATTTAGCCTGGCGCGGCCCTGCCTTTCAGATATGCGCAGGACCTGGCGCCTTTCCCCAAACGGAAAACACAAATCTTCCAATCCCGCTCGATTACTCCTTCCCGGAGGCATGGATGAACAGTCACAGCGATGGAATCAACCGCCGCACCTTCCTCAGGAATACTGCTGTCTCGGCGGCCGCTGTCGGCGCACTCGGTCTGGCCGGTCCGCTCTCGGCGTTTGCGGCCGCGCCTAAAAAACGCCTGGCCATGGTCGGCACGGGTAGCCGCGGAATCGGCATGTGGGGCACGCCGTTGATGGAGGACTACCCGGACCTGCTCGAATTTGTCGGCCTCTGTGATATAAATCCAGAGCGCCCGGCGGTGGCTCAGAAGGCGATAGGGACAAAGGCCGCAACTTTTACCGATTTCGACCAGATGATCAAAACCACCCGTCCGGATGCAGTGATTGTGACCACGGTGGACGGGTACCACTGGAAATATGTCTGCCGGGCGATGGAACTGGGCTGCGACGTGATCTGCGAAAAACCGCTTTGCACCGAGGCCTCCCAGGCCCAGGCGATTATCGACACACAGAAGAAGACAGGCCGAAAACTCACAGTCACTTTCAACGCCCGGCACGGCAGCAGCTCAATGAAGCTGAAGGAACTGCTGATGTCCGGCGAGATCGGCGAAATATACGAGGCCAATTACGATGAGTTCCTGGACCGCTCGCACGGGGCGGATTATTTCCGCCGCTGGCACGCGTTCCGCCAGAATTCCGGCAGCCTGTTCTGCCACAAGGCCTCGCATCATTTCGACGAACTCAACTGGTGGGTGGATTCCGATCCGGTCGAGGTGATGGCCTACGGTAAGCTGAACGTCTACGGCCATAACGGGCCGTTCCGCCACGCCAACTGCCGCTCCTGCATCTTCAAGGACAAGTGCTCTTTCTTCTGGGACATCACGAAGGACCCCTGGTACATGAAGCTGTACGTTGAGTGTGAGGACAGCGATGGGTACTACCGCGACGGGTGCGTGTACCGAAGCGGAATCGACATTTACGACACCATGACCGCGCAGATAAAGTACGCCAATGGCGCGCTGGTCAGCTACTCGCTGAACGCCGCCGTGCCCTACGAGGGCCAGTTCATCGTGTTCAACGGCAGCAAGGGCCGTATCGAGCTGCGCAACTACAACAAGCAGCCCTGGCAGGTGACGAACGACGCGGAGATCCGTTTGACGAAGATTGATGGCTCAACCACGGTCATACCGGTCGCGGCCGAGGAGGGCGAGCACGGCGGATCGGACAAACGCATCCGCGACATGATCTTCCGCCCGTCCGGCAAAGACCCGCTCAAGCAGGAGGCCGGGATGCGCGCCGGACTCATGAGTTCATTGATCGGGATCGCCGGGTTTACATCGATCGATGAGCGCGAGCCGGTCCGAATTAGCGATCTGGTGAACTGGGCCTGAAAGGGCTGATAATAGTTTCCGCAAATCTCAAGGGCCTGGCCCGTGGAAAGTCAGGCCCTCTTTTTTCAATAGCGGTTTGCCGTGTCAAATGGACGCCGCTGGAGCACGGGAGATAATTAATGTCTGGAATGGATCAGTCCACCAATCTCCGCCGGAATGCCATTTTATTTCTGTCAGCGGCTATCACGGCAATGCTTTTAATGTTCGGCTGTTCCTCTGCCCCCCGGGAGTACGCCGATGCGGTCTATTACAACGGACGGGTGGCCACCCTGGACAGCGTCTCCACCGTTGCCGCCGCCATGGCGGTCAAGGATGGGAAAATTCTGGCGCTGGGGGATGATCCCGCGATTCTCAAACTGGCCGGTCCGAACACTGAAAAAGTGGACCTCGGGGGCCGGACTGTCCTGCCGGGACTGATCGAGGCCCATGCCCACCCGGAGATGGCCTCGCTCAGCGAGTTGACCGATTCGGTGCCGGACGTCCACAACATCGCCGAACTTCTGGGCTGGATCAAGGCCAAAGCCGACTATCTGCCGGATGGTGAATGGATAACTCATCCAAAAATGTTCTCTACCCGTCTGACCGAGCTGCGCGCACCGACCCTGGCCGAACTGGATTCGGTGGCCCCGGCCAACCCCGTGTTCCTGAATGGCTCTTTCGGCGGCTCGATCAACACCGCCGCGATGAAAGTCAGCGGGATAACGGAGAAAACGCGGCATGACGGCCTGTTGCGGGACAATAAAACCGGGAAGCTGAACGGTCTGGTGCGTTTCACCGCTTTCGGCCTGGTCAAAAAACCCGAGCCGCCGCAGTATTCCGAATCCGAACGCGAAACCGCCCTGGCCGACATGCTGGCGCGCTATAACCGGTCCGGTTTCACCAGCGTCACCAGCGGCGGACTAAACCGCGACCAGACCGCAATCTGGGACAGCCTTCGCACCCACGGCAGGCTGACCATCCGGGTATTCCATAACATCTATGCCGATTTTCCGATCCGCGGCCGCTCGCTGGACGAGATACGCGCGGATGTCGCCGCCCTGGGCGCTCCGACCGGCGGCGGAGATGAATGGATCCGCACCGGACGTCTTAAGCTTTTCATGGACGGTGGAATCCTGACCGGAACAGCCTATATGCGGCAGCCCTGGGGATCGAAAGCCAACGAGATATTCGGCATCAGCGACCCTGAGTACCGCGGCATCCTGAACCTGACCGCGGATGAATTCGGCATGTTCGTGCGCGCCGGAGCCGAGCGTAACTGGTCCATGACCGCCCACGCCACGGGTGGAGGGGCGATGGACGTGATGCTTGACGCTTATGAGGCAGTGGCAAAAGATATTGATATCCTTCCCCTGCGATTCTCTGTGATCCATGGCAATTTCTTCGACAGCGCGTGCATCGCGCGAATGAAAGCGATGGGCGTGGTGGCGGATGCCCAGCCCGCCTGGTTCTACAAGGATGCGGATGCCATGCTGAACATCCTGGGACAGGACCGGATTCACGATTATCACCCCTATCGCAGCCTGATCGACGCCGGGGTGCTGGTCAGCGCGGGCAGCGACCACATGGTTCGTTTCGACGACCGCACTTCGATCAATCCATACAGCCCCTGGCTGGCCATGTGGACCATGGTCACCCGCCACACCGAGCGCGGCAGCGTTATCGAGCCAGGGCAGGCGATCACCCGCGAGGAGGCCCTGCGTTCCTATACGGTGAACAACGCCCTGGCCACTTTCTCCGAGCAGGAAAAAGGCAGCCTCACTCCCGGACGCCTGGCCGATTTCATCGTCCTGGACCGCGATTATTTCAGTTGTCCCGAGGATGAAATCAGGGACATCCGCGTGCTGAAAACCGTGGTGGGCGGAAAGGCAGTCTTGCAGGCGGAGTAAGGATAAAACGCAGAGATGTTACATCAGGATAATCAATTAGCTGGCAAATAATTACGGGGCTGTCCCAAAAGTCCCCGATTTTGCTCTTTGCAAATTGCTGCAATCTCTAACCAATTGGAATAAAAGCAGTTCTGTAGGGGCACGGCGCGCCGTGCCCCACATTAAAGACTTTTGGGACAGCCCCATTTTTTCCTTATCGCTTCAACACAGACCGCATTATCAATCTGTCTCTTCCGGATTGACAAACCGGTACAGGCGCTTTACAATATTTTCAGGAAGGGTTTCACTGTAGGCCGGGACCGTCGGTCCTTTTGGACTCACACCCGGAGATGCCGGCGGAACCCTTCCCGCTTTTTCCCTCATGCCTGTTCCGGTCATTTCCCTGTTCAGTATCTCAAACCGTAAATAACTGTCGGCCCGCTGTTTCCCCCGCCCTGGCCCAGCACCATCAGGATCAGGTCGTGACCTGGGTCATAAGCGACACAGCGGTTCTGTGAAACAGTGACCCCCGCATCGTGGTCCTCCGGCTCCGGGATATCCAGCCGCCGCCAGGCGTTCGCGGACGGGGAATAGCCCCAGGCCTCCCCCGCTCCAGCCTTTCCCGGCTGGTAGCTCCAGGTGAGGAACAGGTCTCGCTCCGGCAGGTAAACCGCCTCGCGCTGGCAGACCGGCGCGGGACCTCCGCCCTGCACTGACGGGTTCAGACAGGTCCAGAGGCTGTCGCGCAGGCTGAAACTCCATATCTCGTTCTGCTCAGGACCGCCGCCGTGCAGCAGAAGGCGGTCGCGTTTCGAATCATATACGAGCGCTGTCATCTCGTAAAGGTTCTGCGGCCAGGGGCCGTTCTTTGTGAGCTTCTCCCAGCGTCCCTCCGCGGCGTGCAGAAGGTAAACCGAGTTGTCCACCACCCTTTCACCCCGGAATTCTGTCATGTCCGGACGGTCTTCCTTCCCGATAGCCCCCCAGTTGTAATCCACCGCCATCACGCCGTATGGGGTGGTCACGGTCAGGTCCAGTCCCGGTAACCCGGAGCATATAAGTTTCCAACGGCCGGCGCCCGGATCGAAGCTCCAGGTGACCCATTTTTGATAACCGAAACCGTCGCCGGTGCTGTCATCCTGTGGCCAGTATGGTTTCAGCGCCTCAGGGTTGTAGCCGCTGGTCACGTAGATCATCTTGGTGCTGATTATGTTCCGGCTGACCGGGTCCCAGGCGTAGACCTTGCGGCCGTGACGGGTCCAGGGCGCGCCGGAAAATGTGACGCCGTGAAGGTTGATCCCGTGGCGCCAGACCCGCCCGGGGTATTCAGGCAGGAGCGGACGGCTGCGCCAGGTGTTGGCGGCGACATCGTACAGGTCATACTCGCTTCCCCCGTAGCCGCAGTGCCCGCCGCCCCAGTACACCAGGCAGCCGCTTCCGGAGTCGAAAGAGCAGGAGCCCCAGGTGCGCAACTCGGCGCGACGGCCGGCATCCGGCAGACGCACCCAGCGTCCGCGCGGCATTTCGGCCAGAAACTTCCGTATCCTGGCCTCACGTGCCGAATCCGGCAAGGCCCCGTCCACGGCCCCGGCGATAGAACGTCTGAGCTGTATATGTCGTGGCGGCGCGGGCGGGGTTTCATCAATCAGACCGCGCTTCTCCAGGCGGTAAAGGTAAGTCGTGCGCAGGGTGAACTGCTCATCGCAGTTGCGGTCATCCTCCGGGCGCTCAGTGCTGGCGGTCAGGACAATCAAGCGCCGCTCCGGGTCGATATCGGCCGCGATGAACCAGCCAGTGGGGACTTCTCCGGCCAGCTTCCGCCAGCGGTCATGCCGCGGATCATAGCCCCACATGTCGTTGCGCGCGCCGTCCCGGTCGTAGCCGCCGCCGATTATCACCAGGCCAGTTCCGGGATCATAAACCGTAAAATGCCCGGCCCGCGGCGGCGGCGCGCCCTGCGCCCGCGAGATGCTCCAGGTGCGCGCGCGGGTGTCGTATAGCCAGGTGTCGGACAGGAACAGGCTCTGGCCGTCGCCACCGAACAGCACGAGCCGCCTGGTTTTCGTGTCGCAGACCAGACGGGTGCAGATCCGCGGCGGCGGTTCGGTCCCCCCGGTTTCCAGCCTCCGCCATTTCCCATCCGCGCAACTGTAAATCCAGGTCCCGGTATATCCCCGCAAGCTGCCGTCAGGACCTCTCTCCGCCACGTTGCCTCCGCCCGTCAGCACTATCTCATCGTTGAACGGGTCATAGCAGAGCGAGCCGCCCAGAACCGGTGGCGGGCTGCTTTCACCGGCAATATCCGACCACTCGCGTTTTTCGATATCATAAGCCAGGGTGCGCCCGCCGGTGAAATAGACCATCCGGCGGCGTTTAGAATCGTACGTCACCTGGTCGTACACCACGTTCAGATCGGGACGCAGCACACCCTCGCGCTCGGCCAGGCCGGTACGGTAGCTGCCCGTGGTTATGCCGTGATAGAACTTGCTCAGGTGCATGGGCGGCAGGTCAGCAGCCCATTCGCTCTCTCTGCCTCGCGGAAAGACGTTCAGCCAGCGCAGGCTGTCCGGATCGAACGCCACCAGGTCGTACTCTGTGTTGTCCTCCCATGGAATATCCGGGTTGCCGTAAATGTAGACATTCCATTCATGATAACCCCAGAGCAGAAAACTTGCCTTTTCAGGGACAAAGCGGAAAGAGCAGCAGCGGCGCGCCCCGAACTCATCCCTGGCTGCCTGCACCCAGGTGTTGGCCGGGATATCGGGGGCCTTTGGCCGCGTAAGGCAACCGCTCAGCAGCAGAAGAAACGGAGCGAGCAGAAAATACCATCGCTTCATGACAGCACTCCGGGTTAGTGTTCAGATGCAGGAAATCATCCGTCTAATCAGCGTTATTCAAGCATCCAGAGGTCTCCGGATTCACGCACGCCGAAATCGCTCAGCGGACGGCCCCGGAAATATTCGCCGATCCCGTGAGCGGAGCTGTCGGCCCACTCCGGATGGGCTGCCAGTTCCTGAAGCGTAGCCAGGCGCCCGTTCTCCGGATTGACGAAGAACACGCCCAGCTCGGCGTCTATCAGGGTCAGCCCGCCGCGGTATGAGACGCCCGCCACCCAGTGGTGCGGCCAGCCCCAGGTGTTTTCCGGTCCGTCCTTATAACACAACACCGTGGACTTAAACGGCTGGCCGGAACTGTCCGGGATACGGCTGACCAGTTCGCGCAGAAGATCAGCATAGGAGTTGCAGAACGCCGCGCCGCAGCGCAATGTCCCCACCGGACCGAGCGGCTCGTTGACCCGCTCCCCCGATCCGCTCGACACCATCACTCCCGGCTGGCAGAGCACCAGGGCGGCGGCCGCCAGACGGGTGTCATCATCCGGAAAACGCCGGGCGATAAGTTCAGCCAGTGGGGCCAGAGGATCGGCCGAGGCCAGGTCGATCTCCAGGCTGTCGCTTACCAGCCGCAGACCGTCAGGAGTGCGCCTGAACTCGGGCAAACGGTCGAGTACGTAGCGGGAGAGTTTCCACTGGTAATCCGGCTCACCGGGCGAGGGTCGCGGGGCAGCGAACTGTCCGGTCGGGTGATGAGTCAGCAGTAAACCGCGTTTCCAGCCCAATACATAGCGGCCCCACTCCCGGCCATCCATCGAAATGACCACCGCGCTGCGCATCAGCTCATGCGGATCGATTTCGAAAGAGAAATCAAGTCCGCTTTTTTGAGCGGTATATTCCTGCTGCCTGAAAACTCCATCGTAATTGAACGTGGCGGCAGTAATCAGGCGTGGAAACGCGGCTCCGGGCGCAAATATCAACCTGCCCTGGTTGCCGCCCCAGGACAGAGCCCCCAACTCCACCGATTCGATGATTGCGGGTGGCGCGCCCAGGTACAGGTCGCCGAAATACAGCGGGGCCCAGACCCGGTTGGAGTCGGGACACCACATGCTGGTTTCCTCGCCGTGGACAGCGCGGTAGCGCACCACGTTCAGCCCGGCGGCAGCCCAGCCGCCGGGGGTAAGAAGGCTGTCCGGCAGGCTTATATCCAGCCGCATGGTCCAGCCGTCCGTGTCCAGGTGCGTGACCGCACTGACATTCAGGCTGCTTTTCTCCTCACGGAAACTACGGTCCGATGTCAGGTGGTTCTCGCCCACAGTATAAGCCCACTGCCGCAGCTTGCCGTCCGGCATCACCGCTATGCGCTCGAAACCGTGGTGGTCATGGTCCAGGTCCAGATTGACCTCCACACGGTCATCCGGGAAATAAAAATCGAAATCGCGGTGCATCGAACCGGGTTCGCTTTCCTGGCATCGCACCTCGAGACGCAGCGTTTTCCCATCCGAAGCCGCATAAAGTGAACTGGCCGCGCGCGGATACAGCCTGCCGTCCAGGCCCAGTTTGCCGGGCAAGGAGGCGATATCACGGCCGAAACGGTCGGTGAAAAGTCCCATGAAAGCCAGGTTGTCCAGGCTGGCAGTCCGCGGGACCAGGCCTGTCCGGCCGACCGGCGGCGCAGCCGGACGGAGAAGGCCTGGATATGGCGCGGTGGGCAGGTCCAGGCGCAGGTTCGGCCCCTGGGCCGGGCAGACAGACGCGGAAAACAGCAGCGCCAGCGCAACCGCGCACTGCCAGCCACTGAACCGCACAAGCTTTTCAGGCATATGGTCTTTTCCCTCGCTCAGGTTCGGCCGCTCTATTCGAATTTGAGGTCCGGGTCGCCGCTGGCCAGGCGCAGTTCATAGAGACGGCGGGCCAGACGGGCCTGCATTTCACTGTACTCCGGGCGGCCGTACAGGTTATGACGCTCCTGCGGGTCTTCCTGCAGGTCGTAAAGCTCGAACTCGCGCTCAGTATCGTAGTACTCGATGTACTTCCAGCGCGCCGTGCGCACGCCCTTGTGCGGACGGACCATGTGCCAGTCCGGGTAGGCGTAATACTCGTAAAGGAAATCCTCACGCCAGCCGCAAGGTTCGCCGCCCTCCAGCAACGCTCGCAGGCTGCGCCCGTCCACCTCTTTCGGAATGGGCATCCCGGCATAGTCCATGATCGTGGGAGCGAAATCGATGTTCAGTGCAAAACGGTCGATCACCGTCCCGGGCTTCACCCGCCTTGGATAGCGGATAGCCAGCGGGATACGCAGCGATGGCTCATACATCAGGCGCTTGTCGAAAAATCCGAACTCTCCGTGGAAATACCCGTTGTCCGAGGTGAATATGACAAGCGTATTTTCGCCCAGGCCCAGACGGTCCAACTCATCGAGGATGCGGCCAACGTTTTCGTCCACCCCGGTCAACACACGGTAATAATTACGCACGAATTCATTCCAGTCCTTCACATAGGAGTACTCCCCGCTCCCGCCGATCTTCATGTCCGCCTCGCGCACGGCCCGCGGTTTGCCCTCGTACCCGGCGTCGAACGTGGCCGGCTTGGGAAAGGACAAATCCTTGAACAGGTTTTTGTGTCGCTCGGCGGGGGTGCATTCCTGGTGCGGGGTCTTGAACCAGTGGCAGACAAAAAACGGCTTGTCTCCCGATGCGGCGGATTTGCGGATGAAATCTATCGTATGGCCGGCTAAAATGTCCTCGACCCATCCTTTATGGCGTTTCTCCGGGCCGCCGTTCTCCTGAATCAGTGGATCGTTATACTCCCCCTGGCCGCGGAAACCGAAATAATAGTCGAACTGACGGTCCCGGCCCCAGGGCTTGTTGTGCCACTTGCCGACAAAGGCTGTCCGGTAGCCGTAGTCCCGGCGGGCGCGTTCGAGAATGGTGACCTCGTCCAGCGGGAAGGTCATCTCGTTGACTTTGATTCCCGTATTGTGCGAGTACTTGCCGGTCAGGCAGGTGGCGCGGCTGGGACCGCAAAGCGAGTTGGTGACAAAGGCGTTGGTGAAATACGCCCCTTCACTGGCGATACGGTCCAGGTTGGGTGTCTTCAGATACGGATTCCCCGCCCGGCTCAACGAATCCCAGCGCTGGTCATCGGTCATGAAAAAGATCACGTTCGGGCGGTCCCCGGTCAGCTCGACCGGCACAGCCGCATTTGACCGCCCTTTCAACACCAGAGCGCCAAGCGCGGCGGCGGCTCCGGTCATGGCGAAATGGCGCCGAGAAATTTTTTTCATCCGTCAGCCTCCTGATTTCCAGTCTATAGAGCTAATCCTTGTTTACACAGTATAGACATGCCTGTCAGTCCGACGAATGCTGTTCTTCCGGACCGGCATCGTACAGAACCACATCGTCGATCAGCAGCTCACAGCCGGGTTCAGCTTCCAGGCTGAAAAAGAAAATGTCGTCCACCCGGTGTCCGGGAGCAAAAATGTCCGCGGTCCCATCGTTCCGGCGGCTGTCGCGGCTGAAATCCAGGTCCGCCTCCAGCCAGCGCCCCTGCACCGGAGTTTCCATCACGATATGGCGGTTGTCCATGGCGGTCAGGTCGAACAGCATAACCTGAAGGCGGCTTATGCCGCGGACAAGGTAGCGGAAATGCAAGCGGGTCGAGGCTCCCACCGCCTGGATCGGATCGACAGAAACCTGCACCCGCGCGCCCGGAGCGTCCGGCCTGGCAATTCCGCGCGCCGCTCCGCGCAGGGTGTCTCCGGGTACATTGCGCTCCAGATAGTAGGCGTCCTGCCAGTGCGAGTGCAGCTCGGCGATGTCGAACTGCTCCAGCAAGATCACCCGGTTGGGAAAAACGCCGGGCGGTTCTCCGCCACTATCTGATTCCGCAAAGCATATTACGTCATCCACCAGCAGCCGGCAGTTATCGTTTACAGTCGACGAGACGACAATAAACGCCAGTTCCTGAACCCTGCGCGGTGACGGATCCGTGCTGTCCTCAGGCCCGAAAATGGAGAGCGGGACATTGGCCACGGACCATGCGCCTTTTTCCAGGCCAGTGAGGGTTATATTTCCGCTGCCGCCGTCCAGATAATGGACCTCGACAGTGAGACAGTCCACCCCGTCGAGACGATAGCGGAATCCGATCCGGCAGTCCGGCTCGACCAAGGGCGGAATGACCGGACGGACGGACAGTAAGCGCAAACCTGTGTCACCCAGAGGGCGGGCCGCCAGGGACGAGCTGTTGCCGGGATAGGCTGGCATGTCCTCCCGTTCCAGGTCCCCGCTCCAGACTATGTCACGCCGCTCCAGTTCGAAATCGCAGGCCAGGCGGACCGCGGCGGGGAACCCGGCGGGCAGGGCGCTCTCCCCGGCGGAAAGCGCGTGCTCCGCAGACGTCCGGCTGGCGGACTGACTGCCGCAACCACAGGCCAGGGCAAGCAGGCACAGGCTGAAACTGCATGCGTATTTCATATCCCGGCTCCGTCTTAACGGTAACGGAAAGCCCAGACCCGCAGATGGTCTCCGCTGTCGCGCGATTTCTCGAAATGCAGGAACACATTCCGGCCCGGGTCGTACTGCAACAGATAGTTCATGCCATACAGCTCCGGCGAATCGATATCCAGCCGCTCCCAGCGGCGCTCCCGGCTGTGGTAGATAAACGTGACAGATTTGCCGGTAGGGTTGCTGTACTGGTCCTTGTAGTCGTTGGCCAGGTACAGCATCACCTGGTTCTTCGTATCGTAGGCGATCGTGGAGCCGTTGGCCGGAAGTATGCTTCCGGAGGCCGGTACAATTCCCCAGGTGTGCTTGTCCGGGTCATAGCTGTACAGCGTGGTGTCGCCCGTGTTGTTTCCCAGCAGCAGCGCCCGCCGGGCGAAAGTATCGTAAACCATGTTCAGATGCCAGCCGGGCTTACTGGGAGCGTCATACCTGATCCAGCGTCCCGCGGCCCGGTCCAGTTCCCAGGTCAGCGAGCCGTTGTGGGCGATCATGCGCCTGCGGTCCGTGTCCAGCACGGTGGCGCAGGCAAACACATTGGGCGCGCCTGTTTCCAGGCGCGCCCAGAGTTTCGTATCAGGGTCATACTCCCAGTGCGAGGGCCGAAGGCTCACCCACCAGTTGTACCCGGTGAACATCGGAAAGCGCTCCTCCGGCTCGAACCGCGCGTGCAGGGGACCGCTCACCACCACCACCCGCCTTGTGGCCGGGTCCCAGTCCACATCCGCAAAGGTGTGCATGGCCCAGGGGCGGCCCGTGGCCGTGGCGCACTGGCTGTCGGGCAGGATCAGCCAGTTGCTCTTGTGGTCCTGCTCGTAGTCCCGGCTCCAGGACAGTGTTTTGAGGTCCAGACGCCAGACCGAATTTGACTCTCCCTTCTCCAGCGGCGTGGGCGCATGGGTGTCCGAGCCGAAAAATATGACGAGGTCTTTTTCCGGAATGACAGCCGCACCACCGTGGAAAACCTTTGGCGCGGCCTCGCCGCTCGTGGGCACGTTCACCCAGCGTCCCGCCGTCAGCGAGTCCCAGTCGAACGCCTGCACTCCGCTTGCGGCGCTTATCAGAAAAAACATGCAGGCGAGAACGAAAACATTCAATCTCATTGAACTCTCCTCCAAGCCGATACCTGCATTGGCCGACAATTCTTATTCCGCTATCCATCGTCAGTCGCACCTTACAGTACGACCACGGCAAGTGGAATTATTAACCACTCCGCGCCTTTGGGCAAGGTTTATCGATAATAAAATCTAATTCTCCGTGTTTTAAAAAAAACACGAGAGAAAACAAAATACTTCTCCCGGCTCTTGCATTTTCCGTCTGGTGCTTTATATTATGATATGTTTATCTTTATATCCTTATTATTACATGAGCTCCATATTTCTGACTTGGGTTGTGCAGGAACAACTGAATCAGCATAATATGTTAAGAAGATTCTTTATAATCGGGCCGGAGCACCGTCCCGCCAGAAACTTATGGAACTATCCAGCAGAAGGAGCGGAGAGAATATGAGCGAACTGATCGATAACCGGGCCATCCGCATAAAGACGCTCAAGGAAATTATCACCCGCCTGCACCGCGGAGAAGACCCTTCAAATGTCAAATCGATGCTGGCCGGGATAGTGCGGGAAACGGACTCCACAGAAATCGCGGCCATGGAGCAGGAGTTGATGGCGGACGGGATGTCTGTGCAGGAGGTGCAGTCGATGTGCGACTTGCACTCGGAGGTGCTGCGCGACTTTATCAAACCCTCCCGCCCGGTGTTTATACCGGCCGGTCATCCGGTGGATACGATGCAGAAGGAGAACGACGCCCTGATGGCGCTGTGCGGTAAGATGCGCGCCGTGCTGAACGAGCTGACCGCATTGCCGGACAATGCCTCGGCATCCGAACAGGTGCAGAGGCTGCGCGGCATGTTCAACGAGCTGATGGACGTGGAAAAGCACTACAAACGCAAGGAGAACCTTCTGTTCTCGGTCCTGGAGCGTCACGGGGTCTCCGGTCCGAGCAAGGTGATGTGGGGTAAGGATGACGAGGTGCGCGCCCTGCTCAAGGAACTGGGTGCGGCCCTGTCCGGGGGTGGAGACAACGCCGGGGAATGGAAGATTGCGGCGGCCGCACTGGCCGCGCCGGCTCTGGCGGCGGTGGAGGAGATGGTTTTCAAGGAACGTCAGATCCTTCTTCCCATGGCGCTCCAGACACTGACCGATGACGAATGGGGTGAAATCTGGCAGCAGTCGCCGGAGTACGGCTGGTGCCTGGTTGAGCCGGGCCGGGACTATACTCCGCCCGAAAAATTCACTCCGGGGAAGACCGCCCGCATTCAGGGCGGAGAGGCCATCCAGTTCCCCACCGGAAACCTGAGTCTCGAACAGTTGCTCGGAATATTCAGGACTTTGCCGGTGGATATCACGTTCGTCGACGATCAGGACCGGGTGGCGTTTTTCTCAGAGGGCGACAAGCGGGTCTTTTCGCGCAGCAAGGCGATTATCGGCCGCAAGGTTCATCACTGCCACCCGCCCAAGTCGGTGCATATCGTGGATAAAATCATCGGCGACTTCCGCTCCGGCGCTCAGAACCTGGCCGAGTTCTGGATCCAGAAAGATCAGTTGTTTGTCAACATCCGGTATTATGCCGTGCGTGACAGCGAAGGAAAATACCTGGGGACTCTGGAAGTGACTCAGGAACTTTCTCATCAGCGCAGCCTGAGCGGCGAGCGCCGTCTTCTCGAATATGACACCCCTGAAAAGGGAGGGACCGCATGAGCGGGAAACCAGCCATTACGCCACAGACAAAAGTCGCCGAGCTGCTGGATGCTTACCCGGAACTGGAAAACAGGCTGATGGATTATGTCCCGGCCTTTGAAAAACTGAAGAATCCGGTGCTGCGCAAAACAATCGCCAGGGTGGCCACGCTGGAGACCGCCGCCTCCATGGCCGGTATCCCGGTTGAAAAGCTTGTCGCCACCCTGCGCAATATTCTCGGCCTGACAGAGACTGAAAGCGAACAGCCCGCTGAAACGGATGGAAAAAGGGAACCCGCTCCCGCGCCCACCGGCCGTCCGGCCTGGCTGGAGCAGTCTATTATCGCGCATGTGGTGGATGCGGATGAATACCTGAACCGGGGCGAGCACCCGCTCAACACCGTGTTTCAACTGGTTAAAGGTCTGAAGACAGGCGAGGCGGTCCGTCTGACCAGCTCGTTCCGCCCCATTCCCCTGATCGAGAAGATGGAACAGGCCGGGCACGCGGTCTGGTGCGTCGAGAATGCACCGGGGCGCTTCGATACTTTCATCGGCGGGAAAAAGACACCGGAGTTATAAGGCACGTAAATAAATCACAGTCCGTTGCCGCGGAACCAGTCCACGAAACGGCTGATCCCCTCCTCGATCCCGACTTTCGGGCTGTAACCCAGACGCTCGGCGGCGCGCGAGATGTCGGCATAGGTTACCGGAGGGTCGCCGGGCTGGTCAGGCAGGTACTCGATCACGGCTTTGCGGCCCACAGCCGATTCGATGGTCGAGATCAGGCGGCTCAGCTCCACCGGGCTGCTGTCGCCCAGGTTGTACGTCTCGACGCCGAAATTTCTGTCAATCACGGCCAGGATGCCATCAACGATATCCGAAACGAAGGTGTAGTCACGCCGGCTTGAACCGTCGCCGAACAGCCGGATGGTCTCGCCGTTTATCACCTTCCGCACGAACTTGTGGATAGCCATGTCCGGGCGCTGGCGCGGCCCATAGACCGTAAAAAACCGGAGCATGGCCGCGTTCAGTCCATAGAGGTAATTCCAGTTGCGGCAGAGCAGTTCGCCGGTGCGCTTGCTTACCCCGTAGGGAGAGATGGGATTGAGCGGGCCATCCTCACTGAACGGTATCACACCGCTGTCTCCATAGACCGAGGAGGATGATCCGAAAATAAACTTCTCCACCCGGCTGTCCCGGGCTGCTTCCAGTGTATTCAGAGTGCCGTTGACATTGATGTCCATGTAGAGCTGGGGCTGTTCGAGCGACAGGCGCACTCCTGGTTGCGCGGCCAGATGGACCACTGTATCGAAACGGTGTTTCAGAAACAGTTCATGCATAAAGGCACGGTCGCGGATATCCCCCTCTACCAGAGTGTAGTTCCGGCGTTTCAGCAAAGCCTCGACATTCTTGCGCTTACGCCGCGGATCGTAGTAGTCGCAGAAATTATCCAGGCAGACAACCTCACGCCCCTGCTCAAGCAGGCGCTCCGATAGAGTCGATCCGATAAAACCGGCCCCGCCGGTGATCAGCATACCCTGCCCCTTTCAACAGTTTGTCCTGCCTTGACCTGACCCGCATTCCACCCGCCCCGGTCTTCGCGAAATAAAATAACATACCTCAATCCTGCCGCAAGGTTCTCGGATCACAAATGCATAGCTTAAACTGACGCCTGATCTGGCATTCGAATTGCATTATTACATTCTGCTGTAGTCCGGAAATGAATAATTGTGTATATTGCCGCATATCAACTTTCAGCATATGGCATTTTTTACCCGCATCAAGCTTAACCGGGGCGGGTTGAATCGACAGGAGGAACAGTGTCCAGCAACTTTGCGCTTATTGGAGTGGCGGGCTATATCGCGCCGAGGCACCTCAAAGCCATTGCCGACACGGGCAACAAGCTGATCGTGGCCTGCGACCCGCATGATTCTGTCGGCATCCTCGACCGCTATTTCGATTCAGTGAGCTTCTTCCGCGAGTTCGAGCGCTTTGACCGCCATATAGAACGTCTGCGCCGGGAACCGGAGGAGCGGCGGGTCCACTATGTCAGCATCTGCTCGCCGAATTTCCTGCACGACGCCCATGTGCGGTTCGCCCTGCGCGTGCGCGCTACGCCGATATGCGAAAAGCCCCTGGTGCTCAATCCATGGAACTGCGATGCTCTGCTGGAACTGGAGCAGGAATACGGAACCAGGATCAACACTATCCTTCAGCTCAGGCTGCATCCCTCCATGCAGGCTTATAAGCAGAAAATGCTGAATGATAACTCAGGCCGCAAGCATGAGGTCGTGCTGACCTATATCACCTCGCGCGGCGACTGGTATCTTTACTCCTGGAAGGGCAATGTCGAGCAGAGCGGAGGCCTGGCCACCAATATCGGCATTCATTTCTTCGATATCCTGATCTGGCTGTTCGGGAGCGTCGAGCACAGCGAGGTCCATATGAGCGAGCCGAAACGCTGCGCCGGTTACCTGGAACTGACGAATGCGCGGGTGCGCTGGAGCCTTTCAATCGACAGGAATGACCTTCCGCAGGAGGTGCAGGCGGCGGGAAAGAGGACTTACCGCTCGATTGAGGTGGATGGCGAGGAGATGGAATTTTCTGAGGGGTTCGAGGACCTTCACACCCGCTCCTACGAGATGATTCTTCAGGGCAAGGGTTTCAGCGTGGAGGATGCCCGCCCCTCGACCCAGCTTGCGCACGATATCCGGAATGCGCGCCCGACAGGATTATGCGCGTTGTCGCATCCCAAACTTGTCAAATGAATCTTACGGCGACAACCCGTTGATTCAGACCCGATTGCCTGCCAGATCGGCAAGCAGTTCCAGTTCGAGCGCGCTAACCCGGTCAAGGGAATATTTTTCCACAATATACCGGCGAGCTCTCCGGCCCAGTTCCTCGCGTAACAGGCTGTCATCCAGCAGGCCCCGGACAGCCGCGGCCAGGGATTCCGGCTCTGTCCCGCAAAGCCAGCCGTTTTCCTGGTGGCAGATATCCTCCCGTATCCCGGGGACATCTGTTCCCAGGCAGGCCGCTCCGCAGCTCATCGCTTCGAGAAGGGCCTTGGGGTGTCCCTCGTAAAACGAGGGCATCACGAACACCCGGGCTGAGGCGATTATGCGCGGCAACTCCGCTCCGGGCTGGTTCGGCAGCCAGTCGACTTTTAAGCCGAGATTTGACGCCATCTCGCGAAGACTCTGGCTGCCGCTGCATCCGCCCACCATAAGGGTGGAAACCTCACGGCCTTCGCCTTTCAACCTGGCCAGCGCCCCGAACAGGCCTTCCAGGTTTTTCTGCCTGTCCCCCCGGCCCACGAACACCAGATCATAGCGTTTTTCCACTCCCGGCACAGGCTGGAATACATCCGTATCCACATAATTCGGGATGACACGCACCTTTCCCTGCGCAAGGCCATAATCCTCGCAAACGCTTTCTTTCTGCCAGAGCGAGGTGACTACAACCCTGTCGGCAGCATTGAAAGCACGGCGTTCGAGTTCCACAGCCTCCCGAATCCTTCGCGGGTCATCGGTCTGACGGCGGGTGAACCAGGCGTGAAGGAATCCGCACCTTACGATCAGTTTTTTATTATAGAGCTTTTTCAGCCAGACAGGAATGAGCGCTCCGCGCACCTGGTTGGTCTTGAAAATGGAGGAACGGATAAGCTGCGGGCTGTATCTCAGCGCGATCTCGGCGGCAGTGTACTGCTGGCGGGAGCGCCAGGTGACCGGCAGAATTTTGAATTCCGGCAGTTCAGGAGCCATCAACTGGTCGGTTGGGCCACCGTACGTAACAAAGTTCACCCTACTCAGATTATCAGCCAGACGGCGGTATAGCGCCAATTCGCGTTCAAGATTGCCGCCTTCTTTCCAATCCGCCAGGCCGACACCGGCGGTGAAAAAAACAGTCAACCGGGCGTCTTGTATCCTTCCTTTGCTTTTCAAGCCTTTCTCCACCGCTTTAATTAATGCAGTCTCGCATGTAGCCGATATAAAGCCGTCTTGAGTTCATAAATTAACAGATCGAGCGGAAAGAACAAAATGAATTGCGCCTTCTGCCGGCCTTTCCGACAACGCACAAAACGGGAAATGTCGCACCCCCTTGCCATTCTCGTGTTATCGCTTTAATATCATATTACACGTGGTTCCCGAACCGAGATAAATCCAAGTCTATCTTTGGAGAAAATACACCCATGCGGATCGACTGGTCCGAGGTATATGCTGTCGAGCCTACGTTCTATGATCGCTGCTGGGAAGAAAGCGATTCCTATTGTTGCCGGACCAACTCGCCGCATCTGAGTTTCAAATTCATGCGCCACGATGCAGCCGGGATGATATATATCCATAGTGAATGGGATTACTGCAAGGGCCTGGGTAGAATTCAAGAGGGATTCGAGGAAATAGCCCGGAAAATTGAATTCCCGATCCGACATGGAAGAACAATCCGGCTGGTCTCGACCTATTGCTCACTTAAGGGCCTTTGTACTTTCCCGGAATACCGTCCGTTGATCTGCCGTTTCTACCCCTTTTTCCCCAGAGTGTCAGTCGAGCAAAGGCGGATAACCGGTTATGTCCTTGGTTCAGCCGTCGATCAATACTGGGACTTATTAGGGCTTGAGCATCCGTGTTTCCTGCGCCGGAAGCAAGAGTCTCTTTGTCTCGAGGGATTGCATCGGCTTGAGCCGCTGCTCAAGAATCCGGCCATACTGTTCTATTTCAAGGCGATCGAGATTGTCGCGGATAGGCTGCGCGATGATTTCAAGCAAAAATACTCCCAGCTTCTTTCCCTGCCGCCCAAACAGTTTTTCCAGCGCTGGGAATTGATCTATCTGACAGGTAAAGCTTTTGACAAAGAGGGATTGAAACAGGACCTGGCCTCGCTTGATGAGAAAGTCGCCAGACTATACGGAGATTTCGAGTTATGAATAGGTCACATTCCAGGCCGCGTGCAGGCTCGACTGTTGAAAAAGCTTTCGGCGGTGACTTGACGTGAAAGTGTTAAATGCCGTTTAACCCTCTGAGAAATCCAACCGGATTGAATATGCAAGAACTGGAACTCAGAAAGCACCCATATCCTTATAGAGCCGCGTTCAGCTTTTCGAACGACATCGATCTTACAACAGTACAAAGGTATCTCTTTCTCAAAGACCTGTTTAAGAATTTCCCGGCAAGCCGGCCCTCCGCCAAAGACGGCTTGCCTTACTCCGAATCTATTTTCGTTTTCAACTGCAATCCGCACCACCCCGAGCAGATCGCCCTTCAGACACACCCGGATTTATTGTTTCCAGACCTCGAATCAGGTTATCTGGGCACTCTTCACGGCTGGGGTGATTTCAATTTCAATCCTGTGTTTTCCCGTAACGACTATCTTAATGAAGGAATACGCCTTCTCTCCCAAAGCAAATGCAGGCCGCGAGTCTGGACGAACCATGGCACTCTGCATAACTTGCAAAACATAGGAGCCGGCATCGGTTATGGAGATCTGCCGCAATACAGGGACGGCGCCGGATTATCATATCCCTTACCCTCCTACCATCTGGACCTGACCCGCAAACTGGGGATCGACTTTTTCTGGGACGGCAGCTTGAGCCGGATTATCGGCCAGAACAGGGAACTCTCATCCTCGGACCTCTGGAAAACCCTGTATGCCGCTCAGCCTTGTGGCAGGAGAATGAAAGACAAGCTGCTCCGGCTGGTGAAAAAATACGCCTATATGCCGATGAAAGCCTATATTACAGATAACCGTCTGCTTGAGGAGAAAACTTTACGCGACGGATGCCGGGTGTTCGTTTTCCGCCGTTTCGGCCACTACGACAAGGCCACGGCCGACAATATGGATCAGGTGCTGCCCCAGGAGGTGGTGGAAAAGCTGATTGCGAACGAAGGAGTGATGGTGTTCATGACCCACCTGGGCAAAACAGCTCTTGCCGCGGACAGGATGCCAGACAATTCGATGAGGGTGCTAAGGCACCTGAAGGAGCGCTTTGATGACGGTGACCTCTGGGTCTGTCCACTGCCGGCTCTGCTCGATTACCAGGCGCTGACTGAATCCCTCCGGATCCGCACTGTCGCAGAGGCTCGATTGGAGCTGTCATTCAGCAACGGTGTATGGAGTGATTTCCAGCCGGAACCGGAACGCCTGCGCGGACTGACTTTCTACTACGGACGCCGCGCGCCAGCCGTTATTTTTTCCGGTTCCAGAAGGCTCGGGTTTACACTGAATCCGAAAGACAGGACCGGAAGACATAGTATTACAATAACCGGACCCGATATTCATGAAGATTGAAAAATACAGCGAGAATCATCGCGGGGCTCTATTCGATCTTTACCGGCATTTCAAACACAAGTATTATTGCGGAGAGTTCTCACAGGCGAGGTGGAGCTGGCGCCGGGCTTGCGGGGCGTTCCCCTGGTACGGCAGCCTCGGAATGCCTGGATTGATTACGGAGAACGGCGGAGTAATCGGCTGCCTTGATTGTCTCCCGAACGAAATATCGTATCAGGGTGAGACTGCCAGTTATGTAACCCTGACCGACTTTTTCGTCAACGAGTCGGCCAGCGGCGCGGGAATTTTCCTCATCCAGGCCTCTAAAAAGTATGCTGAAATAATCTCCTGCACGAACGGCTCTCCAGAGGTACTGGAGCTTTTCAGGAAAATGGGCTACAATGACCTTCACCGGGGGCACCGCGCCTGGCACAAGACATTGCACGGTTTAGCTCCTGCTGTCCTGAACTCGCTCCAGGCTGGCAGATTGAAACGCCTCGAGCATGTAAAAACAGGTATGGACCTGTTATGGAGCAGGACCGATTCTCTCGACGGTCTCCAGCAAATAAGCGCCCGATTCATGCCCGGCCGGGCCAAGTGCCGTCGTGAGGAACCCTACCTGAGTTGGCGTCTCCGCGATAATCCTCATGGCGGTTATGAGGTCTGGACCGCAGCCAGACAGGACAGTGACAACCTCGCTTATGTTATCTTCAAAAGATTACCGCACAATATCTTACGATTGACCCAAGCGATCATCTATGATTTTTCGCTCGCGGATGATTCCGGGCTGACGGCGGAAGATTTTCTGCGCAGCGTCGAGGCGCTGCTTGACGGAACGGGTTGCCACCGCCTGACCTTTTACCTTTGCAGCCCCTGGGAAGAGCACCTGCGGCGCAACGGCTACAGGCTGTCCTGGCAGGACAGCCTGCTCGTCTATTCCTCTACAGGCAGGAAAACCTGGCTGGACAATTGTCATCTCACTCTTCTGGATACGGAAAAATTTCTGTACCTTTAAAATTCGAACATTTTCTCCGGAATAAAGACCTTGGCGAAACGAAACTTGACTGTATGCCTTCAGGACACTCTGGAAAAATATCCATATCTTGAGGCCGTGCGGATTGGGAAAGACATTTATTCCTACTCCGGTTTTTTTAACAGGGTCCACCAGTTGGCTGCCGCAATCCAGGTAAATGACCCGAATCCCGGAATCCGTCTGGGGGGTATTCTTGCCTATCGCTCGCTTTACGCATATTGCGCGGAGCTGGCATTCCTTTTTGCAGGCAAGGGTTTCGTCCCACTCAACCCCAAATTCCCGTTGGAGAGGAACCTATCGATACTGGACCTCTCCGGAGTAAAAACCCTGATTGTGGACCACAGGTGTGAGGATGTCGCCGCCGGTCTGCTGGCAAAAACCCGGGGCCGAATGGTTATCTTTCTGCCAGAGCACGCGAGCCTGCCGGAATGGGCGATTGCCCTTCCCTCTCATCGTTTTATCTGTTCGGAGGAAATCACAGTCTGCAAGGCAAATTTTCACGGGCTCGAATCGAATCCTGAGGACATCGCCTACCTCCTTTTCACCTCCGGCAGCACCGGGATTCCAAAAGGGGTGATGATCACCCATGAGAATGTATGCAGCTATCTCGATTCAGTGCGTAAGCGCTATGGACCAGGCCCGGGAGACAGCTTCTCGCAGTTTTTCGAGATGACTTTCGACCTTTCGATCCACGATATAATGCTAAGTCTGACCAGCGGTGCGCGCTTATGCCCGGTCAGGGAGATGAACCTGATCGGAATCAGGGAATTCGTGCAGGACAACACCCTGACCTTCTGGTTTTCCGTTCCCTCCACTGTCGGACTGATGAAAAAATACGGTTTATTAAAGCCAGAAGCATTCCAGAGCCTTAGATGGAGCCTTTTCTGCGGCGAGCCATTGCCTCAGGATTATGTCACGCTCTGGCAGGCCGCGGCTCCCAACTCAAAGGTGGAGAATATCTACGGCCCGACCGAAACGACCATTGCGATCACCGCCTATTCATGGCAGCCGGGTGTCAGCGATAAATATTGCCATAATGGCATAGTTCCTGTCGGCTTTCCCCTGGAGGGCCAGGCTGCCGCCGTAGTGGATGAGAAACTTCGGTTCGTGCCGCCTGGGATTGAAGGGGAGCTGTGCCTCAGCGGTTCGCAGGTTTCCCCAGGGTACTGGTCCAACGAGCCTCAAACCGCAAAAAGCTTTGTCACGCTTTCCGATTCCAGGCGCTGGTACAGGACCGGCGACAGGGTGAGGTTCACCGAGGAATCGGGATACCTGTTCCTCGGACGGATAGACCGCCAGATAAAAATCCGCGGATTCAGGGCCGAGATTCCGGAGATAGAGCACACTCTCAGACAGGTGATAACCAGGGGTTTGGTGGCTGTAATCGGCTGGCCGGTGGGCGCCTCTGGAGCGGATGGCGTGATTGCGTTCACGGATGCAAAAGAGATTGATCACGAGGCTGCACTGTCGTATTGTCAGCAGAGACTCCCAGCCTACATGGTCCCGACCGAGATAATCCACCTGCCTGAAATGCCTTTCAATGCAGCCGGAAAGGTCGACTATGGAAGGCTGAAGCAAATCCGGGAGGGCATGGGATAATCCCCCTTTCCGTAACACGCCAGCAGGGGCATCTCAAACGCTTTTGGGCGATACCGAAATCAGCATCGCGTAGATGCTCGCGATTGAGGTGAAGTTCTCAACGGTCAGCATGTCTCCCTCCACCACTATCCCGAAATGCTCTTCGATTGCGGTTATTATTCCAAGCATTGCCATGGAATCGGCTATACCCAGCAACTCCTGGTCAGGAGTCAGTTCGTACTGCCTGCCGCCACGGCTCAATATTGCACAGATCAATCTCTGAAGGTTTTCCAGGTTCAATTCCATCATAGCCAATCCTTTAAAATCTGTTGACTCAGTGCACCAGCTCGCAGGGGGTAATGCCACTCCTGTTACTCGAATCGTTTTGACCATCTGCTCTCAACTCAATCCAAGGCGGGTCGGGCGAATCTGCGTTTCATACATCCAAGAAAACATATTGCTATTTGCTTCCGGGGCACTGCTCGGCCCAGGCGCTCGCGGACAATCCGCAGCATTGCAAATCCCGTTCCCAACCTGCCATGCCGCAACAGGTTCAGCCCCAGGGCGGCAAATCCCTCGGAAGTCTTTTCCAAAAGGCTGGCCCGCTCCTGCAGCAGCGTCCAGAAAGGCTCCAGCCGTTCGATATCGCCATCCCGCATCATATCCACCCGGCCATGGAAGGCGAACCATACTCTCCGGTAGGCGTCCTCGTCCAATCTCTCCCGGCTGGACATGGTCTCACGCACCAGGCGGACAGAGGTGGAAAACATGCACTCCAGTTGCGCCAGCCTTTTACTGTTCGAAATGTTCTGTTTCCGGTTTCTCCAAATATAAAGCGCCTCGGGCAGGCTTGCGAATTTCGCCCCGGGGATCAGACGGCGCCAGAGATCATAGTCCTGGGCGAACGGGATCGATTCATCATACCCTCCCACAGCCCGTATTGTCTGCATCCGGGCCATTATTTCCGGATGTCCGAAATAGTTTTTCAGCAGCAGTTCCGCCTTGATCGCCTCATCGTACATTGGGGGGACCGATTCCCCTATCAGGCTTCCATCCTCCTCGACAAGGCGGGCCCTGCAACCCACAAGATCGATGTCCGGATGGCTGTCCAGAAAAGCCGCCTGGCGTTCTATCCGTTGGGGCAGCGCTATATCATCCGCATCGAACCGCGCAAAATACTCCCCCCGGGCGAGCGAAAGGCCCAGGTTGAGCGAGCGGGTAAGACCGATATTCCCGCTGTTCCGGTGTAGTATCATGCGCTCATCTTTTCTGGCATATTCGTTCAGGACAGCCCAGGACTGGTCCGTTGAGCCATCATCGACAACAATGAACTCCAAATCAGTAAATGTCTGTCCCAAGATGCTCTCAACCGCGGGCGAAAGAAACGCTCCACCATTGAAAACGGACGTTACCACGCTGATTTTCGGATTTGCTTCCTTTTTCTTCAAATGGACATTATTCCTCTACTGTATACCCCGGTTTAATTTCCTCCCTGTGTCAGGGACTTGAATAAAGTATCGTACCGGGCCGCAACGTTCTCAGTTGAATACTGTCTCATACGCTCGATTGCATTGGCAGACCATCGTTGCAGCACCGAACGGTCTTCCATAAGCATGTCCAATGCATTATTCCATTCCTCGCGCGTTCTGCAGATGCAGCCGCAATACCCATCTGCCAGCAACTCGACATACGAAGGAACCTCCGAGGCGAGACACGGAACTCCCTGGGCCAGGAATGTTCCTATTTTGAAAAAACTGTGACCGCGGTTATAAGGTGTATCTGTTTCGCGATAGCTGACACATATCTCTCCGCCCAATATTTCATCCGGGAATGTTTCATAACGCCACTTGACATAATCGTAGCTGTATCTAAGCAAGCCCCAGTGCGAGGATAATCTGAATTGCTTGTTTGTGATGAGCTTCAGCCGGATATTTCTTTTTTTGAGATCGCCGAGAATCGGCCTGAGTTCAACCGCTTTATCCCACTGTCCACTCCAGATTGCACAAAGTTGCCCGCGCAAGAAATCATCCGGCGTTTTTAACCTGTTAAAATGCGATAAATCGACCGAATCAGGCAGATAATGTACATTCGGATGGAACATCCTTGCCCGTTCAGCGATGTTGGAGGAGGCGCAGGTCACGCAATCGGTCATTTCCAGCATCCCGAGACACTCTTCGATGTGTTTGTCCTGAACCGGACTCCCGAGGTTTTTCAGCGTGCTCCGATCGAAATAATTGACGCAGAGATCGAAAACGATCTTTTTCCCCCTGTCCCTGAATCTCTTCGCCAGAGCACGTGATTCCAGACTCTGGTTCCGGACAAAGACGACAGTCGAGGCTTCCGAGTCCGGGTTGTTTATTTCCGAGTGGACTCCAGCCTTGGCAAGATACGGGATCAATTGCAGGCAGCGGATCCAGACCGATGCCGGCATGCGGTTATAATCGGTGTGGTTGACCGGGATGATCCAATTGATTTTCAAAATCCGGTCCTTATCGATCTATTTTACTTTAAGCACACGAGCACTATTTTCCCTCAGCCTGGCACCAACCCCAACCGAACACATCCCCCAAGGTGGTTTTGTCATCGAACCTGAACCGCCCCGAACGTAGAACGAAATCCATATCTTCCATATGCACCGGCGCCGGCATCCTCGACAGCGGGAACATGTTGAAGATAACGCGCATCATTTTTTTCTCATCCCCATGATGGAAAAGGAAATCACTATAAAGGCCGTTATGCGCCTGTTGACCGTCATGGATCATTCCCTTTGCATGGGCAAGGTCGTACATCTCGGTCCCAGGCAATGGGGATGCAATATGCACCTGCGGTATGTCTCCGAGGCGGCAATGAAGCAGCAGGGACTCATAGGCTATCTCGACAGTCTCTGTAGGATAGCCTATTATCCACTGGCCCATCACTTTTATTCCTGCATCTTTCAGTCGTGTTTCAACGCAATAATCCGATCAGCTTATTTTTCACTTTCCTCAGTATCTTGTCCCTGATCTGTAAAACCAGGTACTTCCCTGGCTGTTTGCGCACGACAGTTTTTTCCGCTCTGTTGCAGAGTCCACGGAAAAGACTTTCGTACTGCTGCCCCATCCAGGCTCCAGAGTAAGGGCATCTGAGCACCTCCACTCTGTTTTTTTCGTAATCAGAGACCGCATCAAACAGTTTTTCCTCAAAATTCAGCGGCGTAAACCCAAGACCTCCCCACTGTGAGCAGTACTCACCCGAAGAACCGCTTTCCAGATAAAGCACCGGCAGGCCGCAACGCATCGCCTCTATGTAATGGTTCCCGCCGGGCTCGTGCCGCGCGGCGGTAAGATATAGATGACACTCCCTGATCCTTGCCGCCAATTCATGGCCGCTCAAAGGCCCATAAATCTCTGTGTTCACAAGGTTGAGGCCGCGTGGAATGTTCCCGATCATCCTGAAACTGAACATGTCCCTGTACGGGGTTTCCCCAAGCATCAGATCGAATCTCTCGTATATATCGAAACCTTTCATGAAATTGGAGGACCAGTGGTGAGAAACCACCTTTATCTTCCCACCTATAACTATTTCAGCTCTACCATCAGGATGAAATACATTTTCATCAACTCCGGTCAGGATAACCGAATGCGGTATTTTGTCATCCAGTCCCTGGTTGAAATACAAATTCTTTATGAAGTCACTCACGAACACCGTATGGTGCGCGATCCTGTTAGTTTCGATCACCGCGCGGTTAATTCCGAGATCGTCTGCCCGCTGTTCGTCACATGTGTTAATTCTCTGGACAATTACAACATCAGGGTGCAACAGCAGGTACTTTTTTATCTCTTCCGGACTGAAAGAAGTTGTCGTTGAATTGGTTTTTGACGATACTACGAGAATAATGTCGAGATGCGGTTTCAATTCACGAAAGACTGCGTGGCCTCTCTTGCGAAGATAATCCTCCAGATTACATGCAAACTGGTTTACTCCCCCGTACGGGCCGCAGATCGCCTTTGCATTTATTGCAATCCTCATACTCTCAGCCCTTCAATCTTCGATTAGACCTGGCCTGAATTCCCCGGCTGTATATCCTGCCAGTCGAAAACAGGTAAAACCTCGGTGAGCAGAGATTTCGGGTTGAAAACCGACAACCGCACTCCCTCGGCTTCCATCAGTTTCCCCCACTGGCCCAGGAAAGAAATAATACGGTCTGCGGTGTTATGTTTCTGTTCGTGCGAAGCTTGCCTAATTTTATCGTTTATCCTCGTCTCGTCTTTACCCAGCCAGAAATAGCGCCGGTCATACAGGTCCACTCCAACAAGCACGATGTTTTTCCATCCCAAGCAATAAGCAAGATTGACCATCGAAATAAGAGTGCCGGCCCCATGGACCAGCCCCTTGGAAAGACTCTTCGTTGGGGTTTCGTATACGCTACGCGATTTGTTGAAAAAACGATAGACCGCAGCCCCCCTAGGTAGCAGCTTCAAGGCGATCATCCTGTTCCCGTTGAGGGCCCGGTATTCTCCCTGAACAATAAAAACCGTATCTTGGAATAATATATTCTGCTCAATTAAGCGACCGTACTCAGTAAGAGCCGACTTCCAGCCTACGCGATCGAAATCGTCGTAATAGATTTCGCGGATCAGGTGAAAATCGACTCGTACGAAATTCTGGCGGATGAACCAGTTGAAGCTCATGGTATCGTACTTTTCGATCTGACGCCACTCGCTTATGCTGATGTCGTGGAGCGAATAGCCCGAGCCGAATATAAAAACCGTGTCGCTCCGGCGGCGCTTTTTCAAATCCGCCTCGCTAAGACGGCGATAGTAACGCATGGCCAGCTTGTCTTTGATCCAGAACGGCAGGCAAATACTCAGGAACCGGATCCTTGTGGGACTTAACGCCCATTCCAACTGGCGAAGCTTATTCAGGATTTTCCACAGTATGAGTTTCAACGCTGTTCCTTGCTTTTTCCAAATCGCCGAGACGGCCTATATCCAGCCAGAATTCGTGAATCGGGAAGCTCACCACAGACTTGTGGTTTGCGATCAGCCGCTCCATCAGTTCGGTCATGTTCAGGCGCGTTTTCTTTGGGATGTATTCGTAAACCGCAGGTTCGATCAGGTAGATGCCGGCATTGATGAAGAAACTGTAATTCGGTTTCTCCTCAATGCTCTGTACGTTGACATCCTCGATATACAGCACCCCGAACGGTACTTCGACATTGTACTGATGGACGGCGACAGTCAAGTCAGCGCCATGTTCCCGGTGAAACGTGTGCATAGCCTGGAAGTCCAGGGTGGTCATAATATCGCCGTTAATAACCAACGTGGTTTCCTGCGGTATTTCCATCAATCCAAGCGCCCCTGCTGTTCCCAGTGGCTCCGCTTCCTCAAGATAGTTGATACTGACACCGAACCTTTTGCCGTCGCCGAAATGCTCTACGATCCTTTCGGGTTTGTAGTGCGTGCTGATGTTGATCTTGGTGATACCGGACTTTTTCAGCTGGTCGATTGTCCGCTCGAGGATGGGGCGGTCGCCTACCCGGAGCATCGGCTTGGGGGTCTCCACAGTCAGCGGATAGAGACGCGTGCCGAATCCCCCAGCCATGATCACAGCTGAAAGGCTTGTCTCTTCCTCTTTGATTAGGTCCCGTCGCAGAACCACATCCAGTAGACGGCCCTTCGAATCGACAACCGGCAGGTGGTTAAGGGAGATTTCCTGCCCATGGTCCAGCAGATGCAGCATTTCCGCAGGACCAACACCCGGGCGCGCTACCAGGGGCCGTGTGTTGAGAATCTCGCGGCAGGGATGCTCGAAATCGACTCCCCGTAGCAAGGCTCGCCGTATGTCACCGTCAGTCAGAATCCCGTTCAACCGTCCCTCGCCGTCGCATGCAAGAACAATGCCTGTACCCGCCCGGTCAAGGATGCCGACAGCATCCCGGATTGAAATGTCTGGCGATATTCTGGCTCTGGCGAGCCGGTCCTGTGTATCGTCTTTCCGCATCGTTCTCAACCATGGTTCGACTTTACAATGTTCCGGACACATCTGCTACCCGGGAGAATCAAGCCAGGTCTTCCAAGAACAGGACATCCTCATCGGCCTTGTCTCTAACCAGTCTGCGGCCGAGAACCGATTTAATCTGGTCGGGCGGAATACCAAAACCTGGCCTTTTAAAATCAAGGTCCTCAAGCGTAAGCACACTGCCGGATTTCAGCGCCTTCTTCAGGATGATAGAGCGACTGAGCAGTTTTCTCATTTCTCTTTCGCGCTCGGAAACCTTACGGCAGGGGGAACCCAGAGCCTGGTAGACTATCCGTCCCTCCCTCACGATAGCGCCCATCTCCTCCGGGTCGGCGGAGATGGCGTGATCCCAGCCCTCCAGCTTCTTATCCGTGGTGAAATGTTTCTCGATCATTACCGCCCCCAGTGCCACGGCGGCCAGGGGAATGGCCGTACCCAGACTGTGATCGCTGAATCCGACCGGAAAACCGAAAGCTTTTTCCAGGGTTTGCATATAGTTGAGGTTGATCTCCTCAGCCGCGGCCGGATATTTGGAGACACAGTGCAGAAGGATGATCTCTGAAGTACCGTGGCTGACCAGAGTCTCCACCGCCCGTTCGATTTCCCCCAGGTAGGACATGCCGGTGGCAAGGATGACCGGCAGCCTAGTAGCGGCCACGAGCTCCAGCAGGGGAAGGTTGATCAGCTCGCCGGAGGAGACCTTGAGGGCCGGGACTTTCAATTTGACCAGCAGCTCGATTTCCTCGGCCCGGAAAGCACTGGACATGAAAGTGATATTTTTCTGCTCACAGTAGGCTTTCAGGTCGTAATGCATCTCGAAAGTTAACTGGTATCGTTCCAGCTCATCCCATGGCAGGACTGAATCCTTGTTGCGCCGCAGCGACTGCGCCATCAGCGTATTGCTTCTCCAAGACTGGAACTTGACCGCATCCGCCCCGCAAGCGACCGCGGCATCGATCATTTTCTTGGCCAGAGCCAGGTCGCCGTTGTGATTGTTGCCGATCTCAGCAACGAAATATGGGGCATAGCCACGCCCGATTTTTTTACCTTCTATTTCCACGCATTCCACCATCGCCTTTACCTCTTTCAATCATTTTCGTACTCTGGAAGAGCCATTCAGCCGCTGAATGGCTCGAGATCTATATCCGGATGGCAGGCTTGAGTCCACCAGATACCGGAGCAAGGGAGACTGTTCAGCTTGCATAGATACTCATCCAATAAGCTTTGCTCGCGGCTCAGCCGCCCGGACAGGCTGAGCACTCGGTTCCTGGCTTTTTCCAACTTATGGCGGAAGGGATCCTCCAGCCCATCAGACCGGTCGAGCAGACAGGCGTAATGACCGTTCACTATGGCCCAGCTCCTTTGAAGATCAGCCGCCGTGAACGGGGGTAATACCTTGGCCGTGTTGGCTCCATACTGACGGTATTGCATCATAGGCCATCGCTCAAAGCCCAGAGAACAACCCGCAAATGCCGCCATGGAGGCCAGATACCAATCCATGGCGACACATTCAGGCGGCACGGGAAGGTGCCTCGCCAGCACCGCAGTTCTAAAGGCCGTGTTGGTCATCCCGAAAATATTATAATCCAGAAGCAGATCAATCAGGTTCGCCCCGTCAGGAGGCCCGAAGCGTTCTCCAGTATCCCGGCCCGACTCATCGACTATCTGCATGCCACAACCAGCCAGATCGCACTTTTGGAGCGCTTCCCTGGCCTGCCTCACCCGGTCCGGCTCCAGAATGTCATCGCTGTCGACAAACACCACCTGGCCATGGCGCTCCACCAGCCGGGCCAGGGCATTATTTCTCAGGGTCACCGGAGTGTCACCCGTTCCTGCCTCGTGGAATACTACATCGAGTTCCGGTCCCAGCTTTTGTTCCATTTCGGACTGGCAGACCCCGTCAAGGCCCACCCACAGGACAAAATCCCGATCCGTCTGCGACAGCAAGGAACGGTGCCAGGGTTCGAAAAACCGCAGCACAGACGGATAGACAGTCGTATAAACCGCTATGTTGCGTCCGTTCCTCATGTAATCCATTCTCATGTATCGCAGACGGACATAAGCCTCTCCGGATAAACCGGATCACCGCTTCCGCCCGCTGGCCTCCAAACCAAGAAGCAGTTCAGCATACAGCCAGTCTTCTTCGGTATCGATATCCACCGCGCGCTGCCAGGGTATTTCCCAGCCGACTGTACTGTCTGTGTAAAAAGTCTTCCGCTCTCTCAGGCTGCGGCAGGAGGACCAACTGATGACTCCAGTCGGGCAGAACAAGTCCGGCAGGTCCTGACTGCGGACTTTAAGACTCTGCTCGAAAAGTGGCTTAATTGCGGAATCTTTGTCCAGAGTCATCGCCCACCAAGGATTGAACCAGCCGTACCGAGTGACTGTCACTTGCGTCTCCGCCCCGCACCGGACGAAATGCTCACAGCTCTCCCGTATGTCTAAGGCAGTACGCAAAGGGCAATTGGGCAACAACTGGGCTACGCTTTCGAACGCGCTGCCACCTGGATCCAGCCGACTCAACACATCGGCTGTCACAACCGGTGCGTGGGTATAGTCATCCGCCAGTTCCGCGGGGCGGAGAAAAGGCACCTCGGCTCCGTACTCCAAGGCGATCCTCGCAATTTTTTCGCTCTCGGTGCTGACCACTACCCGGGAAAACACACCGCTTCGCAGAGCGCTCTCAATCGTGTAGGCGAGCAGCGGCTTGCCGACCAAGCAGCGTATGTTCTTGCCCGGCACCCTTTTCGATCCGCCTCGGGCTGGGATCACAGCCAAGCGGCAGGATTCATCTGGCATACATCGCCCCTCTGCACTGGATGCTTCCTTTACGGCCGACAGGCCCACAGGGAATGATCTTTCGGCCCCGGCAAGGGACATGAGCGCTCGACCAGCCTGGCCGGCACTCCCATGACCGTGGCGCCATCCGGCACGTCCCTTACCACCACTGCACCCGCTGCCACGAGACTGCCCGCGCCGATCCTGACTCCCTGGATCAGGGTGGAGCCGGCTCCAATGTGGCTGTTTCTGTCTATTACCACGCCCCCGCATATGACCGCCCCAGAAGCGACATGCACGTGGTCGGCCAGACGGCAGTCGTGATCCACCGAGCAGGCGGTGTTAAGGATGCAGTTGCAGCCGATTACGCAGCCGGTCTGAACGACCGCCCCAGCCATGACCTGCACGCCCTCATACAGCCTGGTGCCCCGGGAGATCACCGCAGACTGGTGCGCCAAGCTGGCGAAGCGGAAACCAAGAGCTTTGAAGTGGGCAAATATTGCAGCCCGCCGCAAGTTGACAGCCACCGAGCCCAGGCCGTTGACCAGCAGGATTTCCTCCGGCCGGAACGCCCCAGCCAGCTTTTCATCCGAATAGACTGGTAAGGATGGGAGGGATACTTTCGGCAAATCAGTCCAATCCTCTGCCAGGCAGATACCGGCGATCTTTGCCCCCAGACCATCCAGAAGGTCAATTAGCACCGCCGCATGCCCGCCCCCGCCCAGCACCACTACCGGCCATTCCAACATATTCTCAAACTCACTCTTCATTTGTTTTCCCGCTTGCCATCCAAATTGATAAAGGGTAAAAAGCACTCCCTTGTCATATTATTTCCCGCAGCAGCATGAAAGCCTCAGCTGCCCGAAGGCCGGAGACAGCACCACGGTAAACTGACAAAGCCCGGACAGCCCCCTCGCTCCGCGGGAAGGGGAAATCCCCTATCTCGCTCTGATAAATCTTCATTATCTCTATCTTCCGGTCGAGATAATCCGTTATATCCACAAACACATTCGGCCTGAAACCAAGTCGGTCCGGGGTAAGCGCAATCTCGGTCTCTGAGAGCACCTCGTAGCACAGGATTCTTTTCACCGATGGAGCGCGAAACCATTTGGAAGCCGAAGCCGCGGCATCAAACACTTCGCGATGATCTGTATGTACATCGCCAGGAAAAGGCAGATATATTATTTCGGCTGAAGTTTCCTTGATCAACTGGTTTATTTCACTCACCAGGCTCTGCCGCTCATCACAACCTACAGAACATGCAGGTATACCGACCTTGTACAAAGATGAGAATCCATATGCCGAGGATACAGTTTTGATTTCCTGCTCCCGGTTTCCAATCCAGTCTTTAGAATACCCCTGTACCTCAGACACGCTGGTTACGATAACCCAGTTGACCTTATCACCGTCATGAAGGTGACGGAGCAGCGTGCCGCCACAGCCGAGAGTTTCATCATCCGGATGAGGAGAGATAATAACCACATTCATAGGTATTCTCCCAAAGACGGCAGAACTATAAAATCGTGTTTTAATATCCTTATTGCACCTTCTCCACACTTAACTACAAAAGTTGGAGGTTTAATCTCTATTACTTTCCCATATTCTATATTAGAAAAATGTTCTCTGAGTGATTCTATATCCACTTTCCATATTTTATTTTCTTGCCCTCTATAAACGCAACTCGCTCCAGAATATGGAAAAGACAGTGCCCTGACAAGATTATATATGCTTTTTGCAGACATCCTCCAGTCAATACACCCGTCAGCCTTAGTCCTTTTCCGCCAATAAGTTGCCAAATTGTGTTGCTGTGGCGTTCTTTGATTATTACCATTACTCAAATCTGCCGTGAATTCTGCTATCTGATCAAGTGCAACAGTTGTAATACGGTCATACAGAGAAGATGCGTCATCCTTGTCGAAAACAGGAACAATCTGCTGACTAAGAATGTCTCCGCTATCAGCACCCTCATCCATGAAAAAGAAAGTTGAAGCCGTACTGTTAAGGCCCAAGACGAGCGCCCAGATAATGGGATGACGTCCCCGGTTGTGCGGCAACGCTGCCGGGTGGAATCCGATTACTCCGCACTTTGGGAGGTCGAGAATTTCTTTCCGAAGAAGATACGACCAACCGAAGCAGTAAATATAATCTGGATGCAGCTCGCGCAGCCATTGCGCCATTGCTGATTGATCGTTCCCGCAGGCGAGAAAGCACGGTATGCCATGCTGTTGGGCCTGAGGCTGAAGAGAGCAGAAATCGGCGTTAATATCGGATTTAAGCCGAGTAACCACACCGACCAGTTCCACATCCTCCAATGTCAGTAGTTTCTCCAGTGCAGCGGCGCTGAATTTAACACATCCGATAAAAGCAATCCTCAAGTGTCGCCCCATTTCTTAAGCTGGAACGAAAATCCTCCGCATGCCATGCAATCTGCAGGGCAGTATCACCGCAATCATATTATGTTATCCTAAGGGCCGTCTAATTCAGTTCACTAATCCTGCGCCGCTCGGCAGGTTGATTATTCTCTCTGCGAGATTTTCGGTAAAAGCAAGTTCCATCCGCGGAC
>CAYYNT010000002.1:0-166019 GCA_964473155.1 uncultured Gemmatimonadales bacterium
TCAGCCAATCAGAGAGAACAGTCTTTTCAGGACAGGGATTTCATGTCCTTTTCCGTCTTGTGGAAAAGGACCAAAAGACGCTGGGGGCCGTAAACTCGCATCGGCCACGGTGGAACAGAAAGCCTTGTGTGTGCGCGGCTCTTTTTCACGCTGCCCTGGTTGCGGGGCGGCGCTGACGCGCAATGGCCCGCCCAGCCTTGTATCTTTTTCAGTTTTCGGTGTGCGCGGGGCTTCTGCTCCGCTACTTCGTCCCGGCTCGGACAGTACGGCCCCGGAGCGGCCCGCTGGGCCGCTTGGGAGAAAGACCGGTTATATACCTTTAAGCGGCTGTAAGGCCGCGGTTGTTCCTGGGGCCGCGCCTGTCCGAGCCTGCAACATGGGCAGCGTGTAAAAGAACAGGAAACGGTAACGTCAGGTCAAGCTCCCTGGTGCGGCGGCATTGCGCGCCAGCGCCGCCCGGCAAAGATGGAGCGAATATCTGCTCCGAACACGCTTAAGTCAGAAAAACAGGCGTGGCCCGGACGAGTTGCGCGGCCCCGCTGGCTTTGCTGCTTTCGCCGAAACGAAAGCAGATCAAGCAGTTACAATATGTGTCAAACCCCGGAATCACCAGGATTTTCTCCGGACAGCTTTGAGATTCATTCAAAAGAAGACTTCAGCTTCGTGGAGCGCCACATGAGAACCGCTGTCGTATTCCTCTTACTCGTTTCGACGTTGTTTTGTTCGGCTCTCCGGGCTAATCCGCAGGCTGTCACCGGCCTTTATCTTTCCACGCTCGTGGCCGGAGCGCAACAGGCTCTTGAATGGCAGAGCGACAACGGCCGTTACAACCGTTACGCCGGAGACAAAAATAAACCCATTCAGGACCTTCTCGCCACCACCCAGATGGCAATTTATCCGGTAGCCTGGCTATATACCCACAAGTACACCGGCAATCCGCTTTACCGCGACAGACAGGCTCTCGAATCCGTGATCCGCAACGGAGACTATCTGGTGGATTATCAACCAGCAAGTTTCTGGCCCCTCAGCCACTGGACCGTCCACTCCTGGATCTCGGCGCTGGAACTTGTGCGCGATGAACTCGATCCCGATCGCCGGGCGCGCTGGAGTGCGGCTATCGAGCGTTGGGTGAAAGTTTATCTCGAATATATACAAAAAAGCGAGGGCAAGCGCCAGTTCACAGCCTTGCAGTTGGGCACAAGCCCCAACCATTACTCGCTCTATCTGGTGGCGGTGATGAAAGCCGGAGAGGTGCTTGGGCGCCCGGAATGGCGCGATTATGCGCGGGAGCAATTCCATAACCTTTTGCGCAGCCAGCATCCGGATGGTTTCTGGGCCGAGCACGACGGGCCGGTGAACCGTTACACCTGGCTCACCCTTCAGGGTGTGGGCCTTTATTACGAGATGACAAAAGACCCCGAGGCCCTGGAGGCAATCCGCCGGGCAAAGGATTTTCTGCTCGGTTTCACCTATCCGGATGGTTCCGCCGTGGCGGTGATCGACGAGCGCAACCGTTACTCCCCGGAGCCTGCGGCCGTGCACGGTCTTCTCGGACTGGGGCATTTCCCTGACGGCCGCCGGTTCTGCCGTCTGAATGCCGAAAGATTCGCCCCGAAACCAGGACGCAGGGAGAAAACCGGCCTGAGCAACGAATCACTCTCTCACCTGACCGATGCCCTTCGTTACTGGGAAGATGGCCCCGAGGCGGCTGTGCCCTGGGACTCGCAATCATATGACCGTTCCCTGTCAAGCGGAGCGCGACTGATGCGGCGCGGAGACTGGGTGGTCACTCTCTGCGGCATAGTCAGCCCGCCCTGGGAGGGCAACCGGTTTTTCCTCGACCGGTACACGTACATTGAGGTCTGGCACCGCAAGTGCGGCCTGATCATAGGTGGAGGCAACACCAAGCGCCAGCCCCAGATAGCCACTCTCCTGATGGAGCCGAGCAACGGCGGCCTGGATTTCTGGCCACGCGACAGCCGGATCACCGGAGGCGGAGACAGCCTGGGCCTCGAGCTGACCTGTGAAAAATTCAGGGCAACTCTCAGCGCCAGGGTTATCGACTCAACCGGCCTGGCCCTGCGTGTCCATTTCATCGAGACCAGCGAACCGCAGCTCTGGCCCAACCGTTACGAATGTAACTTACAGCTTCAGCTCAAACCCGGAGATGACATTAAGGCAGGGAATGGAGAATATTCTCTCGGAAAAGAACAGCTTCGTCTGCTGGAATCGCAGACCGGCAGTTCAATAGAAACCTCACTCTGGTCGCTGCAAATCCCTGAGGGACGGACAAGCTTGCGCTGGCCGTTCCAGCCGTTCTTCAACTATGATGTCGACGGGATTGGCGAAGGAAATACAATAGGCGTATTATCAACCGCGGCAAGAATATACGAAAATGACCTTGAGTATTATCTTAAGATCAGATAGAAGGGTCAGCGGCCTGACTGCCTCCAACGCCGCAGGCCGCGGCGGCTCAGGTAGAGCGGAATGTTACGGAACAGCGGATCGATGCTTTCGATGTCTCTCAGCATGGCTCTCTTGTCGCAGGATAACGGTCCGGCCAGGAGAGTCACCGATCCTCCCTCTCCTCCCGCGCCGTTAACTTTCCAGCCGGCCGCTCCGTGCGCGCGCGCCGCTTCGATCACCCTGCGCGCGTCCTCGCCTATCAGGGACGGATTAAGGCGCTCCTGCGCGTCGTTGTTTTCGATCATCGCCCGGCCGAAGGCGTTGAAATCCCCGGCGTAAAGAGCATCCCGCGACAAACCGGCCGTGCGGCGCAGGTCCTCCAGCCGTTTGCATTCCGGCCCCTCACCGCTGAGCTCGGCGATAACCTGCTCGTGAACCGCCGAGGAGTGATGCCCCCGCCCCAGGTAGATCAGGGCCAGGCGGCGCTCCAGTTCCCACCAGGTTTCATCCGGCGCTTTCACCGGCGAAACGGTGGCCCGCGGATATTCGGTCATTTCGATATAATTGATCCCGCCGAATGCCGAACAGAGCTGGTCCTGGATGCCGCACTGAAGCCCCAGCATCTCCGTTTCGATGGAATGCGCGGTGACAGCTATCTCATAATCGCTCAAACATCCGGGCGTCAGATAATCCAACGCGCCGACCAGGGCTACGCTGACTGCGGCGCTTGTGCCGGTTGAGGCCCCGGCCGGAGCCTCGGAATAGATTGTCGCCTGGAAAGCCAGCTCATCCGGCAGTCCCATTCTGCGGATTGCAGCCTCGAGCAGCGGGTGACGGTCCCATTCGGAGGCCTCCGGGTCCACGGAGTAGCGCTCGCCGTAATTTTCGGCATGTATGACGCAGCGTTCAGGCACATCCTCCCGCCGGAACACCTCGAGCTGAACCTCGACTATCGGATAGACTCCGATATTGAATATCCGCCCGTGGCGGGCGAACCACGTATCGGTCCAGCCGCCATTGTCACAGATACGGATAGGCGCCGCGCTGTTGATCACTGTAAGAGGTGCAGGTCTGCTCAATCGATTCTCCTTGACGTTATTTCAGGTCCGTGGAAAATACAACAGCGGATTCGATCATTCAAGGCAGACTTTATTGTTTGGCGTGTTTACGTCCCGGGAATTACTGTTTATATTCATGACAGAGTCCTTAATCCTTTCAAATCGACATGCGGGAGGCAAAACAAAATGAAACTGATCTATCCTGGTCTGCTGATGCTTGTATTTGCCGGTTTTAATTCTTTCGCCGCCCAGCCGGTGGCCTGGCCGAAGCATATTTTACGCGGGGCCAATGTGGCCACGAACCTGACCGAGGCGGATGTCGCCCACCTGGCCCTGGACTGGAAAGCCAACTCCTGCCGCCTGCTGGTTAACGACATGCTGCCCTCCAGGCCGCCCTACCAGCCCAGCGATGAGCGGAAGAAAAAGGTGTTCGACACGCTTGACCTTCTTCTTAAATACAACCTTTACACAGTGTTCTCCCCCAGCGCCTCTTTTAACGATAATGACCGCTTATTCTCCAATCCTGAGTTCCGCAAGGCTTATGTGGAATTCTGGCGGGAAGTCGCTCAACGCTACCGCGATGCCGGACCGATCGCCTACGACCTGATGAACGAGCCGCATGACTCGCTCGCGCGGACTGAATGGAGCGCCTTTGCCAGAGAGTTGACCGCTGCGATCAGGGCAATCGATACAGTGCACACGATTGTTGTCGAGCCGACAGAATGGGGCTGGGCGGATGGGTTCCGCTATCTTGAGCCGACCGGTGACCCGAACACGGTTTACAGTTTCCATTTCTACGGCCCCATGGATTACACGCATCAGCGCAACAACGGTCATATGAGGGCCACCGAAGAACAATGGAAACAAAGGGTCTACCCGGGAGCTTTCATGCAGGGTGAGGTCTGGGATCGCGCCAGGTTGAAAGCTGAAATTGACAAAGCGGTTGCTTTCGGCGAAAAGCATGGCGTAAAAATCTGGTGCGGCGAGGTTGGCGTGGCGCGCTGGGCGTTAGGCGCGCCGCAGTATATACGTGACTGGTTCGAGCTGTGCGAGGAGCGCGGTATAGGCTGGAGCTACTACGCCTACCGCGAGTGGGCTCCCATGGACCTGGAGATGGACCCCTCAGTCCGTGGCGGTAAGACAGAGCGTTCGGAAACAGTATTCGTTAAAATGCTCAGGGAATTTTTTAGCCGTTAGAACCGCGAAAGCAATTCAATCGTCACGTTAAATCAACAACGCATTTTATGGAATTCAATTGAGTTAGCGACATACTGCTGCAATCAGAGGGGCACGGCGAGCCGTGCCCCTCCATCTGAATGAATATCTATATCTTACGGCCAGACCAGTATTCGCATTCAACCAAACCAGTTTCTATAATTGCCATTCCTTAGGCGAATCCACAACGGCCTCGGTCACCTCTCCAAGGTGGCGGCCGTTGATCGTGACGTCCGCGGTCAGCACCTGACGGTCCAGGCCGCGGCCGGGCATCTTTTTCAGGATAAATGGCACGGCAACCTGTTTCTTGCCCTCTATCCTGAAACTTCGGCTACCAGTCCCCTGCACCTTCAGTCCGCCGGACGTTCTAACTGTAAGCTCGACATCCGCCGGTACAAACAGGTGGTTGCGCATAAACACGCGCACCTCGAAAGCCTCGCCTTCTTTGACCACACTGCGGTATGGATAAACATGACACCAGCGGTAGTCCATCCCGAAATTCGGGTCCGGCTGGTCGATCAGCCCGGTCATTACCTCGCGCAGCTCGGTGGCCCAGCCCAGGAATCCCTCCAGATCGGCGCGGCCGGGTGAGTACTCTTCCGTGTGCGCCGGGCAGACAATGTCCGGCATGTAATCCAGCATCTTCTTCGCGCAGGTGATAAATCCGCTGTCCAGAAAATACTCGTTCTGAGGCACCAGCGGCCCGTTGCGGCGCTTGTCTGGCCAGGCTTTGTTCCAGGTGTTGTCACCGGTGAACAGCACCTTTTTACCGTCAATCGTCACCGCCAGCCCCTGGTGGAACTCGGTCTGCCCAGGCATGTGGAAAAATTCGAACTCGAACTCCTCCCATTTCACCTTCTCCCCGTCTTTCAGCACCCGGTCGGCCGGGATAGAAAAAGGTATCAGGCAGGGCAGCTTGAAACGCTCCGGGTGCTCGAACACGTCCAGCATTTTCTCGTGCACCCAGCGCTTCGTCCCCTCGCGTTCCAGTTCCATGACCCGGATATTGTGGTCATCGTGGTAGTGGCTGAAACTTACCGCATCGATACTTTTCACTCCGAAATCGCCTTTCAGGGTCCAGAGCATGTCCTGGTTGACATAGCCGTAGTCGTACAGGAAAGCCTTGCCGCTTTCGGAGACGATAGCATAGCAGTTCATGCCCACGTAGATCAGATGCGGCAGTATTCGGCGCACGGTCTGACTCTGACGGTTCAGCTCATTCGGAATGAGCATCTCGCGCAACCTGGCATAGACAGCGGAGTTGGCGCTCATCGCGGCCTCCGGGTCCTCGACCGGAACGCCGTGCGAGGGCAGAAGAAGCTCGGCGTTCCAGCCGCGCAAGGCCGCGAATCCCTTTTCCGAGGCATCCATTCCCTGGGTGAAACCGTAATAGTCCCAATGGAAATCGTACCAGTTGACCAGCTTTCCCGCGCCCGCGATAAGGTCTCCGCTAAACGCCACCCGGCGGCCGTCCACCACCGCCGCGTAGCTGACCGCGTTGTCCGTGTTTCCGGGCGTTTCGAGGATTTCGAATTCCATTCCGGCTGCGCTCAGCCTGTCGCCGCCCTTGACCTTGCGATCCACCCGGATGCCGGTACGCAGAGTGTTCCAGTGGGAGCGGCAGTCATAGTTGATATAAATCTGAAGCTCGTTCCAGAACCGCTGGACATCTTCCAGGAAACGAGCCTCTTTCTCTGGCGCGGCCACAGTGAACGGCAGGCTGTCCATGCCGCAGAGTCCCTGCGCCTGGTCGCGGTGATGATGGGTGAGCAGGACCATGTCCACGCCCGCCACTCCGATCTCAGCCAGGCGCCGCAGAACCTCTCCGGACCCGAAATCGACCAGCACGGCGCGCTCGCCGTTTTTGACGACGTAAACGTTGCAGCAGTCCTCGTAACGGTAGATATTTTCGCTAAAGCGGGTCAGCGCTCCGCCCGGACTGAAATCCCGGCTGTGGCTGCGTTCGGGATCGAACGGGAAACCGGGAGCATCCTCTACCGGGGACATCTCGCTTTTTGCGCCTTCGGAGCACGACAGGACGGCAAACGAGGTCATTGCGGCTACAAGCAGACAGATAGTTCGCGACAGCATGTCCATCCCCCTGGCTGATTGACGGATATAAAAATGCCGATTCATTATCTTCGACTGTTGCGGAAAGATAACACCATGCCTCAGCGGGTCAAGACGTTATAAAAGCAAATGATATGGAAAAAATTCATTTAACGTTTTCATTTCAAAAATCAGGATTTATTTGCGCCATGCGAAGCCATTTAATATATTAGCTCATCACACCTGTCTCAACCGCTATCAACCCGCATCCGCCTTCGACCGGAGGCCGCCTTGAAGAGGTTCAGCACGATCTGGGGCAATGTTTTCAGCCGTGATTCAAACGACAAGTCCATCCTCGCCGTACTGACCCGCATTCCAGTATTCAACGGCCTGAACCGGTCAGAGCTGCGCCTGATCGAAAAAATCGTGTATCTTCGCACCTACCATGAGGACGAGATTATTTTCGTCGAGGGCGAGCCTGGAGCGGGCATGTATATAATCGAGTCGGGAAACGTGAGGATTTGCCTGGGCCCCCATACAGACGAGGAACATGAAATCGCGCGCCTGTCTTCAGGCGATTTTTTCGGCGAACTGGCCCTGATCGATGATCACCCGCGTTCCGCCACGGCCTTGGCGATAAGCGCCACCCGTCTTGTCGGATTCTTCCGCTCCGACCTGATCTCGATAATCAACCGCAGCCCAAGGATCGGAGTTAAGATACAGGCCAACATTCTCAAGATACTGGTTAAAAGGCTCCGTATCACCGACCAGAAACTGAACGAGGCCTATGACCGTCTTGAAAGCATTGAAATCAAGGACCAGCCGGAAAAGGCAATCAAAGCATGATCCCGTTCAAGCACAAAGACGAGGCCCTGATTTTCAAGCCGGCTTTCAAGCTCAGCGCTATGGCCGTTCTGTTATTGCTTTGCACGGTGTTCCTGCTCTGGATCCCCGGTCTGCTGACCTCCTTCCTTATATCTATCATTTTCGTGTTCATCCTTGCCCCGGCGGTGGATTTCTTCGAACGCCACGGCGTTAGCCGCAGTAATTCTATCCTGCTGGTGTTCTGCCTGATAGTGCTGGCCGGTGTTCTGATCGCCATGCTGATGAGCCATGCCGTGGTCAAGGAATATGAGGGCCTGGCGAAAAACATGGATAATTACACCGCCATGCTCAAGGACGAGTTGAACCGTCAGGCCACGAAACTGGAACACCGTTTCGGTCTTGAAAAATTCCAGGCCGCGGAACGCCTGCTCAACCTGGGACAAGCTTATCTGATCGAGTACACTACACCGAGCGGAGACGCCCTGACGACAGTTTCCACCTGGTTCGCCCTGGTCCCGGTGCTTCTGTATTTCTTCCTTCTCGACGGGCACAAGATCAAAAAGGCTTTCATCGGTTTCCTCCCCAACCGTTATTTCGAGATGAGCCTGAACATCCACCAGAAAATCACCCGGATCGTGGGAAATTTTATCCGGGCCAAAATGATAGAATCTCTGATCGTGGGCATTTTGACCCTGATCGGATTCATAATAACGGGCATCATTTTCGAACCGCTCAACTACGCTATTTTTTTGGCCCTGCTAACCGGCCTGTTCAATATCATTCCTTATCTCGGCCCGATAATCGGCGCTATACCGGTCCTGCTCGTGGCAATCCTTCAATATGTGCTGCTGCCTCAATTCCCGGAGTTCGGGGGCACTCCCAACTGGGCTCCGGTGTTGTTCGTGGCCGGTACTCTGGTCATGGCTCAGGTGATAGACAATTTCTACCTGACCAACGTGCTGTTGGGAGAAGCCGTGGATGTGCATCCCCTGGTGGTCCTTTTCTCCGTGATAATCGGGGCGCAGTTCCTGGGGGTGACCGGCATGATCATCTCGATCCCGCTGGCGGGCATCGCTCAAACGATGGTCCGTGAAGTTGCGGATGGCATCCGTCACCTGCGCCATTGAACCGGCGCGGCCGGCTCATTCTGTAATTGCCTATTATTATCAATCACAGATACGGAGGTTTCGCGTGAGGCTGACCCCCCTCCTCGCCGCAGGCTGCTTTCTTTTAGCTTCAGCCGCTCCTCTCAGTGCGACTGAGGTCCCGGCGCGCCTGACCCTGAATGCCAGTCCGGACACGGCTCTTTCCCCCTGGACCGGTTACACCCGCGCCCACTGGATCGAAATAGCCGGAAAGATGGTAGCCGGTGTGCTGCCATATTTCGACCCTCAGACCGGCATCCCGGATTTCAGGGGCCAGGACGCGGAAAGCGGACATTTCAAATACACCCCCGGTTTCACCGAGGAAAGCCGCAACGCGTTCGGCCGCTCGATGATCCTGGCCGCGCTCTACTGCGCGGGCAGCGGCGACAATACGGTCCCGGGCTGGAGCGGCAAAGTCAACGAGCCATACCTGAAAGGCCTGATCCGGGGCACGGATCCCTCAGATCCATGCTATTTCGGGCCGACCGGGGCTTTCGGGGCTTTCGGCGAAGAAATTTCGCAGGCCGTCATGTACTGCCCACGGTATTTCTGGGACCCGCTCACCGAGGAACAGAAACAGCGGGTGGCTGCCTGGCTGGCCGCGCTGGCGGGCGGAGTCGGGTTCGAGTGCAACTGCTGGTATTTCAACTCCGCTCCGGCTCCAGTCCTCCTCAAGTACGGCTATCCGTTCAATTACGAGCGTATCACCGAGCAGATGGACCGCCTGCTGAGCTGGCACTCCGGGGACGGATTTTTCGTGGACGGAGGCAACCGGTCTTACGATTACTACAATTTCTGGGGCTTCCAGATGTTCAACCTGTTCCACTACAAGTACACAGAACCCTGGAAGATGAGATTCGGACGCCGGATACGCGAGACAACCGGTCTGTTCATGCGGAGCTTCCCGATGTATTTCGGGTCGGACGGCGCTCCGGTGGCGTTCGGACGCTCACTTTCGTATCGCTGGGCCGCGGTCTGCCCGGTGGGCTACGCCGAGGCCGCCGGGCTGGGCGCGCTCGATCCGGGCCTGGAACGGAGAATCGCCTCGGGCTGCCTCAAGTATTTCTGGGAGGGTGGCGCGATGAGCGAAAACGGCCTTCTGCAACCCGGCTGGCTGGGCCCCAACGCCCTGGCCTCGGAGCCGTATGGCCATCGCGGCGCTCCCTACTGGGCATCCGTGGGATTCAGTCCGCTCCTTCTGCCCGCCGGCCACCTATTCTGGACCAGCCGCGAGAAAGCGATGCCAGCGGACAACGAGGACCGCGTGCGGGTGGTTGCCGGGGCGCAGCTCGTGCTCCGGAGCAACAGCCGCCGCGGCGAGGCCCGTCTTTACCCGGCCGGCAGCCCGCGCCACAACCAGGTCACCTGGGAGACCACAACCAAATACTATCAGCACTCCTACTCCAGCGCGCTGGGATGGGCCGGGACCGGGGTGGCCGGGCCGGAACTGGCCCAGGGACGCTCGGGCGTGTCTCTGGACGGAAAAAACTGGTCCTATCGCACGCAGCCCGCGCCGATTTTCATCACCGAACGCCATTGCGCGGATAAGTACGCCGCCGACCTGGGTGAGCGGGGACGGGCGCAGGTGATAACCCAGACAGTGATCGGCCGGGACGGCGAGGCGCACATGGTCTATCACACCTATCCTGAACCTCTTTATATCCGGGTGGCGGGATACGGGATCGCCGCGCCACACGGGACCGCGCCGGTCCGTTCGCTTGCCGGCGACACGCTGCGGATAGACACACGCGGCTACCAGAGCCTTCTCGGTATCCTGAAAGCTCCGGCCGGGAAACTGGAAATGGTGGAGGTGGCTCCGCGTGAGGGCTGGAACCACAGTCATCTGTTCGGCGGAAGGGGCGTGTTCCCGCAGTGGACCAGCGACAAGCCGGTCCCGCCGAAAACGCCGGTGCTGTTCTATACGGACGGCGCGCGGGGTGAGAATATCACGCTGCCGGAGTTCGCGGTGTTCAAGGACCAGCTTGAGGAGGGACTCTGGGTGCGGTTCGAGGGAGTGCAGAACCTGCTGGAAGTGTTCTGATCGCGCCGGTCAAAATGCACAGGGGCGCGGCAAGCCGTGCCCCTGAGTTATTATCTTAAAAAATTTCGAATCACTTTAAAAGGGCATTGAGCAAAGCCAGAGACCGGGTGACGATTTCATCCGGGGCCTTTTCCTTGAAATGCGCCTTGCGCGCCCTCCAGTCAAGGCTTTTTACCTGATCGCACAGTATCGCCCCTTGCGTATCCATACCCGGCGGCAACTCCACTTCAAAAGGATACTTTTTTATTCTTGTCGTAATCGGCAGCATCACGGCAAGTCCGGTGGCTTTATTGTAATTTCTCGGGGAAACGACCATCTCCCTTCTGTCGCCTGCCTGTTCATGCCCGGCCTGCGGATTGAACTGAATCCATACTATGTCGCCTCTATCCGGCGCCCACTCGCCGCTCACCATATTTCCGCCCCGGCAGGACCGCCGGTTAGAACCTCTCCGTGAATATTACTGTCATTAATTCTCTTTACCAACTCGTCAAGTGAGTATTCCGCACAGGCAGGCGTCACCACCATTTTGCCGCCGGTGACATTGATATCAATCTGGGAACCGGCGCAAAGATTCAATTGCTCGGCTACCACTTTTCTCACTCTGATACCATAGCTGTTGCCCCATTTCTGGAGCGTGGCGCGGATAACCACCTATCCTCCTCCGTTAAAACAGAATTTACTTTGCTTGTGTCTACACTATGTATATACATAACTTATAATCCTGTCAAGAACTTTGGTGTTATTAACCTAAAAAAGGGGCTGTCCCAAAAGTCTTAAATGTAAGGGGCACGGCGCGCCGTGCCCCTACAAAACTGCTTTTATTTCAATTGGTTAGAGATTGCTAAAATTTGCAAAGAGCAAAATCCGGGACTTTTGAGACAGCCCCGGTCATTCGCGCAATATGTCAAAGCCGGTCAGAAGTTGAACGTGGCCCCGATACGCACCACGAACATGTCAGTGGCGCTTTCCACGGTGTCGTAGGTCACGCTGCCGAGGTTGCGTTCGATGGAGCCTTTCTTGAGGTATTCGGCATTGCCGCCGAAAAGATAGCCGAGCTTAATATCGATAAGGGCTTCGTTCAATTCGCCTTTCAGCATCTCCTTGCGCTTCCAGACCGGAACCTGCAGTCCTCCGCCCACACCGAAATTCCAGGTGAAATCGCTCTGGTTGGTGCTTGCGGCAATCGGATCATCATTGCCGGAAAATCCGTGATTCTCGATCTTGGTCCGGGTGGCGATATATGTCAGTCCGCCGAACACCTCGCCATAGGGACGGACCGGTCCACGGCGCACCCCGACTGAAAATCCAGGACTGAAAAGGACCATGTAGTTGTCCGTGACCACATCCACCACCACATCCGGAATGGTCAGGCTGAACGGCTCAGTCCGGCGCTCCCGTCCGTAATTCAGATAACCCAGATCAGCAAACAGAACCGGAGCCACGGCCGATTCCTGCGCAAAAGCCCAGCCCACGCGGCCGCTGCCGCCCCAGGCGAAATTCACCTGCTCGCTGAAATCCCCCTGCGGCCAGGCGAGCGAAAGCCCCGCTCCGGCGGTAAGCTCTGCGCGCAACGGCATTGCAACCGCGAAAAACAACAGAACAAAAACCGGAACAAACCTGATTGCCCGCATGCCTCTGCTCCTTGAATATGGATCTTTGTGGAGACCGGAATTCACAACGGCGCATGGAATATAACACAACTCGATAAAAAAGAGGAGAACCGTGAGACAAACCGGCCCTCCCCTGTACACTTCCATAAATATAAAATCAGCGTGAAAGGTTTTGACGCAGAAGCAGACCAGTCAACCAGTCCAGGAAACCCTCCTTGTCTATTTCCATGCCGATTTCACAGTTGGCCGAACGGCTTTCATCCACCACGGTGTACCCCTCATCCGTGACCCGCACGTGCGCCTTCCGCGTGCTTACGAAATTTTCATCCAGGGCCATCGAAACCGCCACGGGATCGAACAGCACCGGGTCGTGGCCGGGGCGATGAGCCGACCAGAGCGAATAGAGTCCCATGATCGCATCGGTCAAAGGCGATCCCCGGTCGGCAAGCTGCCGCCGCCGGGCTTCGTTGAAGTTCACCAGCGTGGTGACATCCAGACCGGCAAGCCGGATCGGAACTCCGGAGGTCATGAATTTCTGCGCGCTCGGGACATCGGCCCGGACATTCCATTCCGCGCTCGGGATCGGGCTTCCGCCATAGCCCATGTAGAACGAGCCGAACATGGCGACCACCTCTTTCACCAGCTTCCAGGCCTCCGGGTCCAGCGTTATGGCATCCCCAAGATTGGTTGTCGGTCCCACGCTGATAATGGTCACCTGAAGCGGATATTTTTTCAGGTTGCGGATGATAAACTGTGCGGCTGATTCGCCGGCGGGATTGTATTTATCGAATCCCGCGCCCCAGGCGAGTTGAGCCGGGAGTTGATCGCCCTGCCGCGTGGCCCGTCCCGCCATCACCGGGATATTCTCCTGCCCGGCTTCCCAGAGCATGCGGCAGCTCACCCGCGCCCGCTCGGCCGTAGGCCCGTCGCATACAGTTATGCCCAGCACCTCGAAACGGTCGCTGAGCTGCACCAGCGCGTGCGCGAAAGCATCGTCAATGTCCCCTGCTATATCGGTGTCGAAAATGATCTTTTTCTTTTCAGCCCGCGCATTTCCCGCAGTCAGGGCCAGGCAGAGCAGCGCCAGGGACATCCAGCGCAGAAAAGAAATAGAGAGAGGTTCAAACATCAGCCGTTTCCCCCACCTATTGTTATCACAGGTGCGCATCCAGAAATTTAACCAGTTCCTCGAACATTTCGAGCGTGAATTCATGCGGTCCGTTCGGACGCCAGGCTGTCAGGTTGTCCGGCGCTCCGGAGCGCTGGTAGGACGGCTGAGCCTTTTCCAACAGGTCCTCGACGCCCTCTTTCGGCATGCCGATGTCTTCGAGCGGCGCGGCGATGAAATATGGGCGCGGAGCCTGGGCCGCCACGATATCCCCCTGGTCGAAACGCTGAAGGATCCCCGGCACCCACCAGTAATGACCGTGATAACCTGTCTCGCCAATCTGCAGCATCGTGCGCCAGGAGCCGACCCCGCCGCAAAGCGGCGCCGCCGCTGCGAAACGCGGATCCGCGGCCGTGGCGAAGAAAGTGGTAATCCCGCCGAACGACATCCCCGTGCAGCCCACCCTCGCTGAATCGACATCCGGCCGGGCCTGAAGATAACTCAGGGCCTGACGTATCTCGTAGGCATGCACACCCTGCGAAGTGAACCCCTGGATCAGGTAGGATTTGCTCTGCTTGTCGCTCAGATAGCCACGGTCACCCAGCCCCCGCTGCGTGAGCGAAAGTGTGACATAGCCGCGGCGGGCCAACTCGGAGGCCCAGCCGTGAAGGCGCTGGTGCGGCTCCTGCGGGGTCGGTCGCCCAAGGCTGCGGTAATCCGCTATGCCGAAAAAATCCTCGGTCAGGACGAATCGGTCGCCGCCTGTGCCCGACAGGCAGATAACCGCCGGAAGAGGCTTGTCTCCGGCGTTCTCCGGCTTGCAGACAAAGGCCGCGGCTTCCTCGCCGAATATCGTGGGCCAGCGCACCTCCTGACGGGTGAAACCCTTGCAGCTTTCGATCTTGCCCTCCACCACCTGGGCCTCCGGCGGCTGGACAGGAGTGTTCAGGACACGGCAGACCTGCTCGAATATCGTGTTCTCCGGCGGAGAAGTCTCGCGCAACCGCCGGTAAAAATCATCCCATACCGGATGCGGCCCGCTGGACTGGTCCTCGTGAATACCGGTCACCACTTCGACAGCGCCCGAGGTCTTTGATAAATCGTAGTGGCCGCGCTCATCTATCCAGGGGGCGGCTGCTTTCAGCCTGACGGCGTTCCCGCCACGGTCCAGAGCTGCCACGGCAGCCAGGGCCGAGATGTTGAAGACCTCAGTGGAGCGGAAACGGTTGAAAACGAGCAGGAGGTTCAGATAATCGGCCAGCGGGCTTACACCGCGGAGATTGCGGCCATGGATCCAGCGCGTGGCGCTCAGGCTGTTGTTGCCCGGCGGGACTACAGTCAGACGCGCCCCGGAAGCAAACAGCACCCGCTGGGCTTCCAGGTCCATCAGGCTGTTGTGCTCTCCGCCCTCTCCATCCGGCCAGGCCGCTCCACCAAGCCAGACAAACTCCGCGCGCTCCTTCAGCGATGGGTCGATCAGCAGGGCGCTGGCCAGGTTGGTAGCCGGGCCCAGACCCAGCACCACCAGCGGCCCCTCGCCCTTGAGACGGGAGGCATCCACGATGAAACGGGCCGCCGGGCTCTCCACCGGAGCCTGACCTGAAAGCAGCGCGTGTTCAGCCCCACGCAGCACCGGTATCCCTCGCATTCCGGAAAGCCCGAGCACGGTGTGAATTTCGCGGAAATTGTTCTCCAGCGTGCCCTCGCCGCTGTGCACCGCGGTCAGCCCCAGTATTTCAAACCGGTCCGGAGAGAGCAGGGCATAGGCGATTGCATGCTGGTCATCCCGCTCCAGAGCGGCGTCCGTATCTATTATAAGGCGCAGACGCTCTGCGGCGACGCTTTCAGTCGCGCTCAGCGCAGGGAAAATTAGGAATGCGGATGTCACAATCCACAGCAGCGGAATGCCGCGTATCCCTCGGTTATGTTTCATCCGTCCCCCAGATTGGAATTTTTATGCTTGATATCCGTTCAGATGCCTCCGAAATGACGCCACCAGAAATCCTCTCCACCGGCGTACTGCTCCACATCCTCCTCGCGCAGCGAGTACTGATAATTGTTGCAATAGTCCATCAGAGTGTCGTACGCCATGTTGATTTCGGCCTGTCTTTCCTTGCAGATTTCAGGAGATTCACGGCAGAGGTCCGGGTGCCATTGACGGGATAGCTGGCGATAACTCTCCCGCACCTGGCGCAGCGACACTCGATCCGGAAGGCCGAGAACGCGGCGCGCCCGGTCCAGGCGGGTGAATAGGTTTTCTCTACCGTTGCCGGTCATGCCTGTCCCTGCCTGTCTGCCAGTTCGAATGCTTAAATTATACTCGACAGCGACCTGGATTCAAGAGAAAGATATATCTTGGAAAACCGATTTCAGAAAAATCCTGTCGACCATAAATAACAAGGGCACGGCGCACCGTGCCCCAGGTATATCTAAAGCTTTCTTCTTTCCGCCGTCAAACCTTGCGCGGCTGGCCGGGAATCGGGACCGGGCTCTGCGGAGCCACGCCGTTCATCCTGCCAGGCGCCAGGTCCAGCGTTGATTTCAGCATCGCATCCCAGGTGATTTTCTGCCCGGTATAGGCGGCCTCGCGTCCCATGACCGCGGTCAGGGTGCTGTCCACCGCGAAATCGAGCGCATCATTGCGCGCCGCGCCCTTGCGGATGCTATCGATCAGCACCTGATGCTCGTAGACGCTCGAATTGGCCGGTTTGCCGCGATAGCGCCAGTTGACCTCGCCGCGGATACGCTCACGGCAGTCGGTCTCGCCCTTGGTCCCGTACACCATCGACGACATCATCTGCTCACAGCCTTCCCATTGACGGCACATCAGAGGGACACGCAAGCCCTCAGGGTACTCGAAATTGATGGCCATGTTATCCCAGATATTGCCATACTTGGGATCGGTGCGCTGCTGACGGCCGCCCTGGCCTACAGCCGATATCGGGTGCGACCCAAGAACCCAGTTCATATGGTCGATCTGGTGCACCAGCATCTCCACGATCTGGTCCCCGGAAAGCCAGCAGAAATAATACCAGTTGCGGCACTGATATTCCATCTGGCTCCAGGCCGGGTTGGAGCCTCGATGCCATAGCCCGCCGCCCATGCGCATGACCTGCCCCGCGAGAATTTTACCCACTGCTCCGCTGTGGATCTGTTTGATCGTTTCTATAACTGCCAGGTCATGACGTGCATTAAGGCCCACCACGACTGACAGACCCTTGCTCTTGGCGGCCTCTGCTGCGGCGCGCGCCTGACGGCAGCCTACCGGGTCAGTGGCCAGCGGTTTTTCGGCGAACATGTGCTTGCCGGCCTTCACCGCGGCGTCCATGTGCGGGGGACGGAATCCCGGAGGAGTAGCCAGGATGACATAGTCGATATCTGTCTTAAGCACTTTCTGATAACCATCCATACCCACAAACATGTTCTGCTTGGGCACGTTAATCATTTTCTGCAATTCGCCCTGAAGGTCCTTGTCCTCACGCAGGGCTTTCAGACTGCTCTCGATCCGGTCCATGCCTATATCTGCCATGGCCACCAGTTCGACATTACCCGGGTCCGCCGTGATAGCATTGGCTACCGCGCCGGTGCCACGCCCGCCACAGCCGACCACGCCGATCTTCAACCTCTTTTTCGAGGCCTGCGCATGAGCGCTTTTAACAAAAGGGAATGCAGTGATGACTGTTGCTGCGGCTGCGCCGGCGGCAAGAAAATCGCGGCGCGAGATCGATCCTTCCTGTTCCTTGCTCATTTGGACTCCCCTGTCGAGTTATACATGAAAAACGTCCGGCGGTTTATATTGAGACAAATTAGTCAATTCTTGCGCTCACGCAATACTGTTATCAGAAACGTCCACCCATTCGATCCCGAGCTTTTTTACCGCATAGCCGACTTCTTTCAGGCAATCCCCGTAGCAGGTCATCCAGTGGAAACCCTGCATCTGGTCCAGCAAACGCCGCCAGTCTCCATGGATTTCAATGTCTATCTGCGAACGGCAGATATCCATGAAAGGATGGTCGATAATTTTCCCCGTGAAACCAATCCAGCGCGTGGAATGAAAATTGGGCGCGATGTTCGTGACAATCTGACCGATCTTCATCTCCACTTTCGGGGCTGCTCCGTAATCGGATTCATAGTGGGTCAGGATTCTCACCGGCTCAAGGTCGAGGCCGTTCATCCGGCGCGGCGCAGTGCAGTGAGCGACTGTGACCACGCCATGATGAGGATGGGTAGGATCCTGCAGGAAAGATGGCCGTCCGGAAATATACCGAAGAAGTATTCCCGAGGGGATAACTACAAAATCACTTTCACAGAACGCCATCAGACCGTCATCGTTAATCAGGCTAAGACTCAGGCAGGCGGTGGTCCTGGCAATCGGGATAATGGTGCTCATGCAACCCTGCACTGTAATGGCCGGGGCATCCGCCTCCTGCATCAGTTCCCTGAATATGTCGTTCAGCAGAACAGCATTTACCACAAACTGACGGTCAGTCTGAAGGTTCACGTCCCTGTGACTGAGGATTTCATCAGTCCGCCGCTCCGCAGCAGACATTTTTTTACGGTCTCCCATGGCCTTGCGTATCAGCGGCTCAAGCTGTTCGTAACTGACTTCCCGTATGTCCAGCCCCCAGAGATCGCGGCTGATCGCAGGCGCCAGACTTGAACCCTCGCCCCAGCCTCCAGCCCCGCCGATTGCCACAATCCGAGTGCCGCGTGTATTCTTGAGGCCGTACAACGCCCTGAGACGCCAGAGGATATCCGCATATTCATCCACTACTATATCGTTCACATCCAGATTTTTTTCACCATAGGCGTCTGCTGTTTTGCGAAGAAATCGCGGATGGGCGATTTCATACCAGAGATAGACCGGACCTGAACGATGACGCAGAAACATTATGGCAGGTTTTCCTGAAGCGGTGAGTTTTTCGAGCCAGGAGTTAGAACCCATCGCGGCATAGAACAGCAGCACATCGTGATCCCCTTCTCCGGCCAGGGCGCATTCGTTCTCTGATCCGGCCCGGGCCAGAGGCAGCACCTCCAGGGGGAATTCCGCGGCTTCGACCAACCCGGCCAGTTCTTTCAGGATTCGCTCCTCCTCCGCCTGGACATCGGTCATATCATGAAGCCCGCCCCAAGGCCTCCAACTGGTCTGTTCCCTGCGCTCGAAAATCTCGTACACCAGCACCGGCTTGACCCGCAGCGGCTTCCCGATCTGAAAATCCCGGGTAAATACCGGCAGCCCCTCGGACAACCGTCCCGCAGAACCATTCAACGCCAGAATCCCTGCACTCCCCGCACCCAATCCAGAAAAGCGGAAAAACTCGCGACGATTCAGGTTGGACAGCATAAGGAACTCCCTGCGATCATAGTTCAAAACCGTAAAATTTCAATCCCAGGAGACTGATATCCGCTGATTATAAAGCGACAGCTTTTCAGTTGGAAAAGCAAGGACTCAGTATAAATTTGGAATCCGGAAAAAATTATTTGTTCTCCAGCATGTCGATATTAGCACATATTCCATTCAGGAAAAAGCTTTTTCAAAGGCAGGAAAGAAGCAATAATAAGCGAATCGAGCAGAAAGAAAGGATAGCGTGACAGAAATCATGTAAAATTCAGGTCAGGAAAACTCATCTGCGTCTTCGGGGAAAAGACAACCAGGAGCTTGAACCTGAGTCGAGATACTTGTTATCGTTCAGCTCATTGCTTCTGCGAGTCTGAAAACACCGTTCAAGTCGCGGTGCTCCTCGCCCAGCCCGAGTCCATAACCGACAAGGAAATCTCCGCTGCTCACCTCAAAAGCATGGAAATCCGGCTTGAAAGCCGAGTCCCCGCGGCAGAGCAAAGCGCAGGTCCTGACGGCTCCGGGCTTAAAATCCCTCATCACCCGTCCAGCCACACTCTGGAAAGTCAATCCCGAGTCGCAGATATCATCCAGAAGCACCACCGTTTGTCCATCTATCAGTTCACGACGCGGCGCGAAATGATAGAAATCGACCGTACCCCTGGAGGATTTGTTGTCCGCATAAGAGGAAACTCCGGCGAAATCGTAATAGTACCGTCCCGGATATTTCGCCATCAGATCGCAGGCGAATCTCACTCCCCCCTTGAGCAGAACGATGAAGGTCACCGGCTCAGGGGTTCCTTTTTCTCCTCCCAGGCTCCGGTATATATTTTCAGCCAGGGCGGATACTCCGTCCATTATCATGGCATGGCTGAAAATTGGTTTTAATTCAGCGGACAAACCGATCTCCTTTCGGTGAACTGTAAACTCTGCCGATAACGCGCGAATCATTTCTTTTCCTTCAAACGCATCAGGCGCAGTTTACGGTACAGCGTGGCCTGACCGATGCCAAGCCTGCGCGCGGCCTCGGCACGGTTGCCTCCCGCGCTTTCCAGAACCAGACGGATATGTTCCAGTTCAACCTCTTCCAGGCTGCTGTCAATATGGGTTTTAAGGCTTTCCGTCTTGGATCTTGTAATGGATGGCGGCAGGTCCTCGGGAGTGATCATACCTCCCGAGCAGACAATGGCTCCGTGTTCAATCGAATTTTCAAGCTCCCGGATATTGCCGGGCCAGGAATATGCAAGCAACGCCTCGACAGAGGCGCTGTCCAGCCTGAGATCAGGCATGTTCATGCGTCTGGCGGTCTGTTCGAGCAGGTGCCGGGTCAACGGGAGGATGTCCTCACGGCGCTCACGCAGCGGCGGCAGCTCAAACTGGACCACTTTCAGGCGGTAATAAAGGTCGTCTCGGAACTGTCCCGACTTGACTTTGGCCTCCAGGTCCTGGTTGGTGGCGGCGATGACCCGCACGTTCACCCTTCGCGGCCGTGTCTCACCGATACGCACGACCTCATGCTCCTGCAACACCCGCAGCAGCTTAAGCTGAAGGTTGGGGCTGATATCCCCGATCTCGTCCAGGAAAATCGTCCCGCCCTCGGCTTCCTCGAAAAAACCGCTCTGGTCGCGTATCGCGCCGGTGAATGAACCGGACTTGTGCCCGAAAAGTTCACTCTCGATAAGGGTTTCTGACAATGCCGCGCAGCTCACAGGGACAAAAGGTCCAACGGAACGCGCCGAAAGGCGGTGCACAAGACGGGCAAGCACCTCCTTGCCCACACCAGTCTCTCCGGTTATCAGAATGCTTGAATCAAAACGCGCCGCGCGTGAGGCCAGTTTCAGAATGTTCAGAAACCTCTGGTTGCGGAACTCAACGGGAAATATCGGCTTACCGCGCAGAGCGCGTTCGAGCTGTTTTCTCTCCTCAGCCAGTTCTTTTTCCTTCTCTGCGATTTTCCGCGCCAGGGTATCGATCTTCCCCCGTATATCCTCAGTCTGAAAGTAGTTCAACTGCTCTCTCCACGATTCATCCCATGAGCCTTCATCCCGGCCCTCAGCCAGACAGAAACTGTCTCCCCGCGCCCGGCACTGCGTTTCGATGAAATACACCTGAAACCCGAGGCAAAAGGTCATATACCCGCTGGCATATCCGCTCAGGACCCAGCAACAGGGCAGCTCCTCGGTCACAGGTTCACAGGTTGCAGCCTCAGCCTCGCTGCTGTCCTGCCATTGATAAAGCAGATGACAATGCCCGATTGAGGGATCAAGCTCCAGAATTTTCATATCCGACTGCGCCGCACCTTGCAGCGAATTGAGGATCGGGCCGGCCCGAAGAAGTTCCTCCAGGTTTTCCCAGTGGAAAGAACGTCTAAGCGCAGAGGCATCCGCCTGGCCCCAGAAATAGCCCATGCGCGTGCAAATCCTGCGCGCGTGCTCATGTCCGACCATAGCCACCAGGTCACGGCGAAACTGTCCCATGGCGTAAAGGTCATGGATAACCACCCTTCGCCCGAGAAGCGTAACCTGTCCCTTGGAGAAACGGAAAAGGTCGCTGAGATCGAGGTCGCCAGCCCGCATATCCGCCTCCTGTTTATTATTATTTTGATAGTGTATCTATCATAATTATAGACCAATTCATCGGGGAATGCAAATGACAAATGCATTTTCGTATTGATTTAGAATAAGTTATGATTTTTGGAATTGACGGCATACCATATGCTGCAATCCAACAGCGTAAGAGATTATAATCTTGAGGATAGTCATCGGGCGAGGAGGGTTATATGCATCTGCGCAGAGAGTTACACCTGGACACGTGCCTTCTGTGCGCTTTTGCGATCGGCTTGAGCTTTTTTATCGGCTGGTTTGTCTGGATCAGGACCGGAAACGCTTTCACCACCATGCTTTCGGTGCTGATGATCCTGATTTTCTGCTCCATCGCTCCTACAGTCAAGAAAATCCCCTGAACCGGAACGGGCATCCCCTGCTTCAAACCAGGACTCCTGATTATTCTTATGTATTTTCATATTTACGATATTTCGAATGTATTTAATTGCTTTCACCTGTTTTTTTCTTCGCAAACAATGCTTAGACAGTAAGGGGCTGTCCCAAAAGTCTTAAATGGGCACGGCGCGCCGTGCCCCTACAGAACTGCTTTTATTTCAATTGGTTAGAGATTGCAGCAATTTGCAAAGAGCAAAACCAGGGACTCTTGGGACAGCCCCTTACTTGTTTTATGGAATCACCGTCTTGGCCGTTTACGCCTTGATTACTCTATACGCCCCGGCGCGCGCAATCCTGAGCCTTTAATGCCAGTCAGCTTATCCCCGAGATCAAGTCGGGCCTTTTCCGCCAGAGTTTCAAACCGCCTGATGACATCCGGATTCTCCGCCGCCACGTCCCGGGTTTCTCCGAGATCATTCTCCAGATCGTAAAGTTCCTTTCCGGTGCGCGCCTGCTCGTATATCGCCGGCTGACCGCCTTTGCCGCCGGGACGGCCGCCAAGAGTCCTGTAATCGTGCGGGAAATGCAGCTTCCACTTACCGCTGCGCACGGCGTGCAGTTCTCCCAGCCAGTAGCAATAATAAGCCTCTGTCGGGCTGACCGCTCCAGGCTGTCCTTCGGCCAGCGGCCGGATATCGTGCCCGTCGATACGGTGCTCGGGAAGTTTTCCGCCGGCCAGAGCGGCCAGGGTCGGGAGGATATCCATCGTAGTTGCAAGCTCGGAGCATACTGTCCCGGCCGGGATATGCCCTGGCCAGCGCATGACACAAGGCTCACGCATCCCGCCCTCAAACAGGGTTCCCTTGCCCTCGCGGAACGGTCCGGCCGAACCGGCGTGCTCTCCGTAGCTGAGCCAGGGACCGTTATCCGAGGTAAATATGACAAGCGTGTTCTCCTCCAGGCCGTTTTTCCTGAGAGCTTCCAGTATCTCCCCCACCGACCAGTCGATTTCAGAAATCACGTCTCCGAACAGCCCGCGCTTTGTTGTGCCGCTGTACTTATCCGAAACAAAAAGCGGCACATGCGGCATGCTGTGCGGAAGGTACAGAAAAAACGGCCTCTCGCGATTGCGCACGATAAAATCCACCGCGTGCTGCGTGTACCATGTTGTAAGCTGGCGCTGGTCCGGATTGAACTCGATCACCTTTTCGTTCTCGTACAGCGGCAATGGCGGATAGTCCGCGCCATTGGTCGGGTGATTGGGCCACATGTCATTGGAATACGGCAGGCCGAAATACTCATCGAAACCATGACGGGTAGGAAGGAACCTTGGAGCATCGCCCAGGTGCCACTTGCCGTATATGGACGTGGCATATCCCTCAGCCTTGAGCATCTCGGCGATTGTCAATTCGCTGTCGCTGATCCCGACAGAGGATGCCGGCCCCAGCGCGCCCAGGATGCCGACACGCTCAGGATAGCAGCCGGTAAGAAGTGCGGCCCGCGAGGCTGAACAGACAGCAGTGGCGGCATGGAAATCGGTGAAGCGCACCCCCTCCCGGGCCATCCGGTCGATGTTCGGTGTGCTGTAGCCGCTGGCGCCCTGACAGCCGATATCCCCGTAACCCATGTCATCGCAGAAAATAATGACAAAATTAGGACGAGAGGCGGTTGAGCCGGTTTGTCCGAAAAGACGCCACTGCGGGGTGGCGCTGAAAAGAGCCGCAGCAGCCGCGCCTTTTAAAAACTGCCGCCGGTTTATCTGGTACGGCATGTTTCACCTCGCTCGGCAGAAAGATAAGTTTTTAATTATTCAATGCGTGAAACCTCGAACAGCATCGCATCGTACTTTGCAGGCAGAGAAACCGTGAAACCCTTTTCAGCCAGTTCGGCTCCTTTTAGACGAGCCACCTCGATCCTCTCGCATCCGCGGCGCACGGCGTAAATGCTTTTACCATCCAATCCTGGCACGGTCACCCGCCGCTCGCCGTCCGGCCCCCCCTGGCGGAACACGCCTATGATTCCGCCCTCATGGCTGTCGTTGTTGATCCTCGCCCAGCCATCCCACTGCCCTTCCCGCGGCTCGCCGAAACCGGGCAGGTCCTGACGGTACATCATGTAGTCATATTTTTTCTGCATCTCACGCAGCCAGCCGGCCCAGCGCTTGAGCCTGGCGCGCTCATTTTCCGGCACTTTGCGCGGGTCTCCCAGCATGATCGGCAAGGTTCCGGCCAGTGAGAGCAGGTTGGCCTCGCGCGCCGGATCATCCAGAGTCAGGTTGCCGATAACCAGGGCCGTGGCCGGAATGACCGGCGAGCGCCACCAGCCCAGGTTCCGCACCCGCAGGCTACCGAGCGGCGAGGTTTCATAGACATTGCAAATCCAGTCACCCTCGGCATGGCGGACTAAGGCATAATCCACCTGCTGCAGCGGCCCCCAGGTTTCGAAAGTGCAGTCGATAAACAGGCCTGGGGCGCCAGCGTGCAATTGGTCGAAAAGTTGCATGCAACGGCGGTAGGCGACCAGGAACGACTCCTCGCGCCCGTCGTGGTGCGGATGATCATGGGCGTAGCAGCCCGTGCGCTCAAGATCGTACACATAGGAGCTGACCACCAGCGACAGGTCGAGCTTGACATAGGCCAGCCCATGCTCACGCGCCAGGCCCAGGATCACATCGCGGATGTGGTCGAACCAGCCCGTGCCAAGACAGGCGGTCGCCTCGGTTTGGCTGTCCGAGTGGACATTCGTTATGCGGCCTTCACGGTCACGCATGAACCATTCCGGGTGCTCCCGGTAGACCCGGCTCCTGGTCTCGGCCTCGGTCAGACTGATCCAGAGGCCGGGTTTCATCCCCAGGCTCTTGATCCTGTCGAACACTGGTTTCAATCCGCCGGGGAACTTTTTTAGGTCGATATCCCAATCGCCCTTGTTCTCCTGCCAGCCGTCATCTATGATGAATTCCTCCGCCCCGCAGGCAGCGGCTGCCTCGGCCAGCTCATTGACCAGCGTGGCGTTCACCTCTTTACGGAACGGGTTCCAGGTGTTGTACACGAACATCGGTTTTTCGCGAAGGGCGGCCAGGCGGATACCCATCGAGCGTCGGACAAAATCGGCCACCGGGCCATTCACCACGGCTGAAGGATCAGCCTCTCCTGAATACGGAAGGCTGAAAACCCAGGGACTTTCCCATCTTTCTCCCTTTTTCAGCCACTTCAGAAACGGATAATCCTGCTCCGCGTGCGTCAGGCCGATGCATAAAGTCGAGCCGTCCTCGAACGCACCGGTGCGCTTGGTGATCGAGGGGGCCTCGTTGCCCAGAGCCAGGCCCTGCATCTGGCCGATCTGGTGCACCACCACCAGCGGATCGTTCCAGTTGCCGACAAACGGACCGAGCCATTTATGACGGGCGAAATCGGTCATGATCCAGCAGTGGGTGTCCTCCCAGGCGGATTTCAACGCCTCCACATCCAGAGACTCAATTTTTATCCTGTTTTCACCACGGTTGATCAGTGCGATCATTTTTCGCACGACCGGCTGTCCGGGATAAAGAAGGTATGTCATTTCCAGACTTAAAGGTTCTGCCGCGGCATCCATTTTTACTGTTACACCTTTTCCACCCAGGGAATCCGCGGCATCCTCCGCTGTAACATATTTCCAGCCTCCGGTCCCGTCCAGCTTCCGTTTGCCGACCGTGAACCTGAACTCCGGGCTGCCGTCCTTGACAAACTCAGCCTCAACGCCTGCAAGCCCATAGGATACGGTCGACACACGATCGCTGTTCTTTCCAAGGTCCAGGCTCCGCCGCACCACTCCATTGTCCAGTAAGATTTTCCCCTGGTCCATCCTCCAGAACGGCCCGCAGAAAAGGCTGTTCGCGAAAGTCAACAGACTTGCCAAAGCAAGACATGGAACGAATCTGAACCAGGCTTTCGATCTCATGATTATTTCTCCTGTGTCCAAAGCATCCGGCTAACCGACTTATATGCAGGGGGGACTCTTGATTCACAGGCTTTATAAGACGCCCGCAATGTATTATGCTTGATTGCCAGATGTTATTTAACAGCAGTTATGTTCCGCTGCAAGATTTTATCCTGCCGCAAAACGGCAAATAAGACGACAATGCTCTTTATTCTTGACATTATTGTCGCAAACACTTGTTCATCACCGTCTGCTCAGATATAATTAAACAGAAACTCAATTCCTGCTGAACCGGGAGGTAAAAAGCGATTTGACGGATCAGGATCACAACCCGATTCCAGCTAAAACGGGTTTTGTTCCAGAGAAAGCAGAGAAATGATGGACCTCTCTCGTTATGCCTGATAATTGCCACCATCTTTTCAGATGGACTCAATCCAGGAGGATGCCATGAAGCCAGGGCGCATCATCATTCTCGTGTCGATTTCGGTAATATTCGCATTCCAGGGTTGCGAGAGCAGGAAACCGATTGAAGGCGTCTGGTCATTCGTCTCCTCCACCTATACGACGCCAGACACGACCATCATACATGACCAGAGCAACTGGAAAGCGATCAAGACCATTACGAAATCTTATTTTTCAACTGTCGGGCATGACCCGAACCGTCCTCTTTTCGGACCGGTGGTCAGCGATTCAGAGATAGTCACGGCTTATAACACTTTCTCCGGGAACGGAGGCAAGTACTCGGTCAAGGGAGATGTCTACACCGAATATCTGGCGCATTTCACCAATCCGAACCGGATCAACACCTCGGCTGATCTGAAATTCCAGATTGCTGGCGATACGCTTTTCCTGTCCAATATAACCGGGGATGTCACCTGGAAGGAAATCTGGGTCAGAGTTGAATGAAGGGGAAGGAACCGGGCATTCAAGGAAATTAAAGCATCAATCAGCAAAGAGAGGCCCGGAATAATGCACCGGGCCTCTCTTCTTAAATAATAGTTCCGATGAGCTGATAACTGAAATCGTAATGTTCAGCGTTTGATTTCCGCATTCGTTTCGAAAATCGCTTCCACGTCTTCGAGCTGCAAGCCTTTCGTTTCTCTCATCATCAACAGAGTAAAGACAAAAGCGGCGAAAGAAGCGCCGCCGAAGAGGTAAAACACACTCCCCCCCATCGATTCCCGCAGGACCGGGAAAAACTGCGTGACCGCGAAATTGGCGCACCAGACCAGCATGGTGGCCATGCCCATAGCCGCTCCGCGGATCTTGTTGGGGAACATCTCGGACAGATAAACCCAGATCACCACGCCCACACCGGTTGAAAACGACGCCACATAGGTCATCACCGGGATCACCATGTACAGGGGATTCACGCCCTGCATGTTGAACAGCAGGCCGAGAGCTAACATGGAAACAGTCATCAGGGCATAAGCCACCACATGCAGTATTTTCCTTCCCGCCCGGTCGATCAAGGCCATGCCGACAAATGTGAAAATGAAATTGATCAGGCCGATGATCACCTGTGCTTTGAACGAGGAGGTCTTTTCCACGAAACCGGCCATGGTGAATATTTCGGTGCCGTAATAAATGACAACGTTGATGCCGGTGAAATTGGAGAAAATCGCGAGCAGAAAACCGACCAGAAGCACGGTCCTGAGCCTGGGATTGAGCAGTTCCTTGATGCCGCCGGTCTCCTGTTCAAGTTTGCTTTTGACGTACTTTATCTCCTGAGCGGCGAATTGCTCCCCGCCTATTTTCCGGAAAACATCCAGCGCCTTGCCGTCCTGCCCATTCTTGGCCATCCAGCGCGGGCTTTCAGGGATCAGGAACAGGGCCAGGGTGAACAGGAATGCCGGGGCAGCCTCAACAACGAACATCCAGCGCCAGGCATTCTCTCCCACCCCGACTAACAGCCAGTTGCTGAAATACGAAACCAGTATGCCGACCACGATTGCGAGCTGGTTCACCGCCACCAGACGGCCCCGGACATGGGCGGGAGACATTTCGGCGATGTATACCGGCGAGAGCACCGAGGCGATTCCCACTCCGAAACCGCCTATCGCCCTGGCGATAATCAGCTCCCAGTAGTTCCTGGGCAGGCCCGAATAAACCGCGGAGACGGTAAAAAGAACTCCCGCCAGGATCAGCATTTTCTTGCGGCCGTAAAGGTCCGCCAGTGGACCGGTGATAATCGAGCCGAGGATGCAGGCGATAATCAGGTTGCTGACCGCGAAACCCTCCTGCCAGGCGTTCAGCTTGAATTCCTCCACCACGCCGCTTATCGCCCCGGCAATCACTCCGGTGTCGAAGCCGAAAAGAAGGCCGCCGATAGCCGCCACGAAAGACACGGCGCCTACATATTTCCAGTTGATGTTATTCTCGTCGATCGATGCTTGCCTGTCAGTCGTCATCTCTCACCCTTTTCCACGGATTCGGTTTGATCGTATCAGGATAGTAAAGCCGGTCTGCATGAATTGAGAATTTTAGGTTAAACTCTCCGGATGCACAAGGGAATAGAGCAACATAAAGAAACCGGGCTTCAGTATGGCATTTTCAATCAACGGCAATATATCAAATTGATTTACAAATAATAAACCCCTCCAGTATTAACTGTCGGGGTTTCCCTGACAAAAAATTCATTGCCATCATCTGCGGCAGGTAACATCCGCGAACAGGCCGGTGCTCAGGTATTTTTCCCCCCGGTCCGGGAAAATAACCACGACAGTCCCGCCATCAGCCTTCCCGGCCACTTCCAGGGCGGCAAACATGGCGGCCCCGCTGCTCATACCCACGAAAATGCCTTCCTCCTCGATGATTCTCCTGGTCAGGGCGAATGCGGCCTCAGTCTCCACCATGATCGTCTCATCGATTTTCGACGGATCGTAAATCGCGGGAACTATCGCCTCCTCCATGTTCTTCAGCCCCTGGATATAATGGCCTCGCACGGGGTGCGCCGAGACGATTTTGATTCCGGGCTTTCTCTCCTTGAGGTACTTTCCCACGCCCATGATCGTGCCGGAGGTGCCTAACGAGGAGACGAAATAGTCGATTTCTCCCCCGGTCTGCTTCCAGATTTCCTCCGCCGTGGTCTTGTAATGCGCCATCTTGTTGTATTCGTTCGAAAACTGGTCCGGCATGAAATACTTGTCCGGGTTTTTCTCGACCAGGCTCCTGGCTTTCCTGATCGCCCCATCCGTACCAAACTTGGCTTCGGTCAGGGTGATTCTGGCCCCGAAAGCCTTGATCATCTTCCGGCGCTCCACGCTCACGGCCCGGCTCATCACTATTTCCACCCCGTAGCCCTTGACCGCGCCGATCATCGCCAGTCCTATGCCTGTATTACCAGAGGTCGGCTCGATTATTGTCCTGCCCTGTGTCAGCTTGCCTTCTTTTTCCGCCTGTTCGATCATCTTGAGGGCAATGCGGTCCTTTATGCTCCCCGTGGGATTGAATCCCTCGATCTTGGCGTAAATTTTCACCTTGTCATAGGGATTGATCCGGTTGATCTTTACGAGGGGCGTATTTCCGATCGCATCCAGGATGTTGTCATATCTATTCGGGTACATACCGGCGGCCTTTTTAAAAGAATACATGGATTGGAATTACGGCAGATGCTCCCATCACGCTGACCTTGCTTTTCAAAGCCTTGGCAGGAAGCCGGCGCGGTGGACAGGCAGAGAAGAATTTATACTCTCAGGCCGGTATTATCAAGAAAACGGCGCACGCCAGGATGGATAACCGGGCTGTGTTTATATGCCAGCAATGGATAAAGGCTGAGCAATCCATAATGGAAAAGAGGGTCTGCGATTTACCGCAAACCCTCTTCACAAGATGGTGGAGCTGAGGGGAGTCGAACCCCTGGCCTCTTGAATGCCATTCAAGCGCTCTCCCAACTGAGCTACAGCCCCTTGAGATGGCGCAAAGATAGCGTAATGCTCAGGGTTTGTCAACCAAAAAACCCGGAGCGGACCAAGCTCCACCTGTGTCTTTCCTTTAATCTCATACCCTTATAAAACGCCCCCCGGAAGATAAGGTCTTCCGGGGGCAACCGTTCAAGCTTTAATTAATTCCGGACCATACCGTTCTCGCTCAACGTCCGTAGACAAAAGCCTCTTCAATCATGTCCTGCGGATTCAGAAGATCAAAATCACCTACTCCCGTGCGGTCAACGAAATAAAGGTCCACCTCATGGGCCGTGTTAATATAGACCCAGATATAAAGGTCCCTTCCACCGGCGCGCATTGCATAGCGCTCGATGCTGCTCGGCTCTCCCATCCTGACATAAGCCTCGCCGCGGTCAGTCAGCCAGCCGGGCTGCAGGATAGAGCCGAAATTCTCGTTGGCGTAACGGATGCGGCGAAAATACTCTGTCCGGAATTCATTATCAGCCGTGCTTCTGACTGGATCAAAAGGCTTCCAGAATTCGTTCCAGGCCTCCAGGCGAAGGTTTTCAGGCACAGAGAGCAACTGGTTCTGGATATCTTTCCTGGCCACATATTTCAGATAGTCCACGGCTTCCCTGTAATGTGAGACCGCCCATTCATCCGTGCCGAATCCGGACGGCATATCCGGTGTTTTCACTGCCCTCGATGTGCTGACAACCGACATCAACAGAGTGAAAACCACCATCGGAATAAAAAACCCTTTCCTCAACATCGTCCCCTCCCGGCTGAAATTTTCCCAGGCGCTGTTCGCTGTTTTTCAGCGCCTTTCTGATAATTATACCCCCGCAGTTAAATACGGTTTCACTGTCAGGCATCAAAAAGACTGATTGCTTATCTTCTCTTGAACATCCTGCGGGACAGGTTTAATATTTGCCCCCGGAAAACGCAGACCGGGACAGAGAATGTTCCGGAAGAACAACACTGGCTAAAAAAACGAGGAGAAATGATGACTGTCACCACTCTGGAATGGATCGGGAAAGTCCCCTCCGGGCGAGTCCGCCTGATAGACCAGACCCTTCTGCCCTCACGCGAGGAATATCTCGAACGCACAGATTACGCCGATCTGGCAGATGATATACGCCGTCTGGCCGTGCGCGGCGCGCCGGCAATCGGAGTAGCAGCGGCGTTCGGCGTGGTGCTGGGGGTGCAGGGGTGTTCCGGGCTTGCCAGGGAGGCATTCATGAACCGGCTGAACGAGGTCTGCGACCAACTTGCCGGCGCCCGTCCCACGGCGGTCAACCTGTTCTGGGCCATAGACCGGATGAGGAAGACAGCCCACAACCTGCCCTCCGGGACTCTGCCGGAGCAGATAATCAAGATACTGGAGAAAGAAGCTCTGGAAATATTCGAGGAAGACCGCCGTCTCTGCCGGGCAATCGGAGAAAACGGCGCGGGCCTGATCCAGGACGGGGCGCGGGTGCTCACGCACTGCAATGCAGGGGCGCTGGCTACAGCCGGGATCGGCACGGCGCTGGCGGCAGTATATGTGGCGGCCCGGCAGGGGAAAAAAGTCGCGGTCTACGCGGATGAAACACGCCCGCTGCTCCAGGGGGCGCGTCTCACCGCCTGGGAGCTTCACCGCTCCGGGATCGACGTGACGCTTATCTGTGACAACATGGCCGCCAGCGTGATGGCGGCAGGGAAAGTGGACCTTGTCATCACCGGCGCGGACAGGATTGCGGCCAATGGCGACGCGGCCAACAAGATCGGCACCCACGGAGTGGCTATCCTGGCCGCGAGGTTCGGCATACCGTTTTATGTCGCCGCGCCGTTCAGCACATTCGACCTGACGCTGGCGGACGGTTCCGGGATACCGATAGAAGAGCGCTCACGCGAGGAGGTGGCCGCTCCGATGGGCTGTCAGGCCGCTCCGGATGGAGTGAAAGTTTTCAATCCGGCGTTCGATGTCACCCCGGCAGAGCTTATCGCGGCCCTGATCACCGACCGGGGGGTGATTCGTCCGCCTTACCGTGAAAACATCGCCAGAATGCTGGGCGGAACATACTAATCAGCGGTAACGCTCGCGATAGAATTGCTCGATTTTACGGCGCACCTCCGGGCTGAACCCGTCGCGATGCCAGAGGTGGCCATCCTGAGAATACACGTGCTTTTCGAGTAGCTGTTTTGCCAGTTCCTCGCCCGCTTCCTCGCGCACCTGGGGGATGAACTCACCGTAAAAATGTTTTGCCACCTCGTAAATGCCGTGCCACCAGGCATAATCAGGGCCCATCATCGAGGCGCCGTGACGGGCGCGGCGGCCCTCGTGGTGCCATAATTCATACCACGTCCACTCGATCGGATCGTCAAAATCCGCCGCGCTGATCAGCTTGCGGCTGCGCAGCTCGTTCATGATCGCCTGGCCCGGCAGGGCAAACTTGTCATTGTACAGTCCCACCAGGTCATCAAACTGCTTGTAAAACGCAACCACAAAAGGCCCGGCATGACACTGCGCGCAGACATCCTGCATCTTTTCCCGGCGTTCCTTCCAGGGCAGGACCGCATCGACTTTTTTCTCCGCGCCGGATTTAGATTTGTACATGCCGCCTGAAGACGGCAACTGCGGGGCGTCTCCCGGTATGTCCTCCCGGAGGCCGTCCGCATACCGCACCTGGCTGATCCGGGTGGAAACCGGCGGCCTGAGGGTCCAGGAAATCCTCTCTCCCACATCATGTGTAACTTTCTGCGATCCAGCCGCGCTCATGTGACAGGAGGAACAGGTCGGGCCGCTGTAATATTCCTTGCCCGCTCTCCAGGCCCTTGCATCCAGGTTCATCTTTTCACGGTTGGCATGATAGGTTACGCCATGTTTGGACTCGTTCCAGACCTCTGTCTGTGGATGATCCGGTCCAAGGTGACACTTCCCGCAGGCCTCCGGCTGACGGGCCTGGGCTACGCTGAAAGTATGACGGACATGACAGGCGGCGCAGGAGCCGCGCGAACTGTCCGGATTTATCCGCCCCATTCCGGTGTTGGGCCAGGTGTCTGAGGTCGGATGGCCGGTGCTGTCAACCCGGACTTCCGAGCCGTGACATTGACGGCAGCCAACCACCACCGCAGGCTCTCCGCCAATGACTTCACCCAGAAGGTTGTCCAGAGAACCAAGAATCTCTCCGGCCATCGCGTGATGCGATCCGCTCTGCTCGCTGTACTCGCGCTCGTGGCACTGCGCGCAATCCTTGGGGGAGACAATGACAGAGACCAGATTGCCATAGTGCTCAAACGCGTCCGGTTGACCTTTATCCGCTCCATGGCAGTATTCACATTCTATACCTGCCTCGCCGTGCCGCGAGGCCTCCCACTGCGCCACAACTCCCGGAGTGCCTCTCCGGTGACATTCGAGACAGGTTTTCGCATCCTCCTGAGCTGCAAGTGTTCCATTCAGCATGAAAAGCAGGCTGACTATAACACTGTATTCCAGTTTCAGCATTCGCATGTTTCGACTCCTGCCTGTTTCTTAATGGAGTTATTCAAAGTTATGTTGAGCGAAGAAACGTGTCCGCCTCTCAGGCTGCACACGAATACACCGGTTCGGATAAAAAAGACTTATTTTGTTGAAATATACGAAACATGAGACCCCAAGAAAAGTTTAATGAAAAGCAGAAATATCTCTTAAAGAATAACCGCAGATTCCGAGCCAGGGAAAACTGTCTAACTTTTTATGCCAGAACAGACATCCGTGCCGAATGCAGCGTCACCCGGCCAGGAGAGGATCTGTGGGATTAATCTTGCACAGGAAAGAGATCGGGATTACATTATTTGCTTCCTCCTGCCGGGCTGGATCGGACCCGGCTGCCGTACTTGCTCCCGGAATGCTTTTCAATCTTGTTGCAGAAGAGACCAAATGGACTTGAACAGTCTTTGAATGCCATACGATACATTCTTGGAAGGGAGGCATTAATGACGAGACTCAAAGAAAAACTGGGTGCAAAAATCCCCGTTCTGCGCGAGGAAATCCAGTCTCTTCTTAAAGAGCACGGCCAGAAGCAGATTTCGGAAGTCTCCCTTCAGCAGATGTTCGGCGGCATGCGAGGCGTCAAGTCGATGATCTGCGACACCTCGCTGGTAGACCCTGTCCGCGGCCTGCTTATCCGCGGCCGCCCGATTCTCGATCTCGTGGACCGGGAGCCTGAAGAAATTTTTCATCTGTTGTTGCTGGATGAGCTTCCTGACAAGGAAGACCTTGAAGAGCTCCAGGCGACAATGAACGGACACGGCCCCCTGCCTGAATTTGTCTGGAAAGTGCAGAAAACGCTTGCACCTGACACGCACCCGATGGCGCGGTTAAGTATCGGCATAATGATGCTCGAGCGGGAAAGCCGTTTCCGCAGGCTTTTAGAAGAGGGGTTGAAGAAGACCGATTACTGGGAAGCCACTCTGGACGATGCGATGCATCTGCTTTCGATGCTTCCGGAACTGGCGGCCGGTATTTACCGTATCCATACCGGCAAGGGTGATCCGATCCCGCCTAATCCAAAGCTCGGCTGGGCAGACAACTATGCTTTCATGCTGGGCCTCGAAAACGCGAGTGATGAATTCTCGGATCTGATGCGCCTTTACCTCGTGCTGCACAGCGACCACGAGGGCGGTAATGTCAGCGCGTTCACCACTCACGTGGTAGGATCGGCGCTGTCGGATCCCTACTATGCGGTCAGCGCCGGGTTAAACGGCCTGGCCGGTCCGCTGCACGGTCTGGCGAATCAGGAATGCCTCCATTTCGTGATCGAGATTCGCGAGAAGTACAACGGGGTCCCCTCGGATGAGCAGTTGACTGAATACTGCTGGGAAACCCTCAACAGCGGCACGGTCATACCAGGCTACGGGCACGCAGTGCTTCGTGAAACCGATCCGAGGTTCACCGCCCTGCACAATTTTGGAACAGCGCATTGCCCCGGCGCGGAACTGTTCCGGATAGTAGATCGGCTTTACAACCTCGTGCCTGAGATTCTCAAGCAGCAGGGCAAGGCAAAGAACCCCTATCCGAATGTGGATGCCGTATCCGGAAGCCTTCTGCATCACTATGGACTTTGCGAATACGATTATTATACCGTGCTTTTCGGAGTGTCTCGCGCGATGGGCATGCTCAGCCAGCTTGTCCTGAACCGTGCTCTCGGCTCGCCGATATTCCGCCCGAAATCAGTGGGTACGGAATGGATTAAAAACACAGCAACTAACATGAAGTAGAACTTTAAAACAACACCATAGTAAAAAGCCGCACCTGGAGTTAACGGTGCGGCATTTTACTTGGCATGAAGCGCCTGCTTTTATTAATGACTTTCGAAAACCAGTCCTCCCCCATCTGCCGTATCCACTTCCATGTATCGCCCGCGGCCCAGTTCCATGTATTCCAGACGCTGCTGTTCGCGGCTTCCTATCTGTATCGGAATTCCGGCCGAGCCGCGCAAAGAATTCACATCTCTCACGCCGCGGCGTTCGAGATAGGCTTCCAGAGCACCTGTAAGCGCGCTGATCTTGCGAAGACCCTCGCGGTAAAACAGGGAACAGACCTGCACTGTATCGGCGCCGGCCAGGATATATTTTATGAAAGCGTCCCCGGAATGCACTCCGCCTGACGCCGAAAGCGAAGCTTTCGGAAACTGTTTTCTCAGGATCGAAACCCAGCGCAGCGGATAATATATATGGTGCGGTGATGAGAGCCCCTGATCTCCTTTCGCCGAAAAGGCGCGGCCGGTTTCGAGGTCTATATCGAGACCTGTCTGACGGTTGAAAATCACCAGCCCGTCCGCTCCGGCCTGTATCAGGTTCGCCGCTACGTTCTGCGGACAGGTGAGTTGTCCGCTCATTTTCACCGCCAGCGGAATTTTCACTTTGGCGCGCACGGAGGATACTATCTCATAAAATTGCTGTTCGCTCTGTGTTCCTGAATGTTCGGGATTCACCGAGGGCACCGACAGGTTGAGTTCCAGAGCGCTTGCCCCGGAGGACTCTATCTGGGCCGCATAACCGGTCCAATAACGGGATTCCGCGCAGTTCACGGACGCGATAACCGGAATGGAAACGCTCCTGCGCGCTTTTTCTATCTCCGCGCAGTATTCAGCCGGTCCGTACAGCATACCGATCTCGGCTGAAAAGTAATCCGCCGCCTCGGGATGGTCCATCAGACTGTCCTGAAACGTGTTGTCCTTGCGGCGGATATCCTCCTCGAAAATACTTTTCAGTACTACGGCCCCGGCGCCAAGCTGTTCACACTGCTGAACCATTTTTGCACTGCGGGTCAGACCGCTGCTGGCGACTATCAGCGGATTTTTCAGTTCCAGGTTCAGATAACGGGTCTTCAGATCTGCCATCTTTTCGCTCCGGGATTTCTTCTCAGTGGCGGCATTTCACGCCGGTGGCCAATGGTTATGATTCCATGACGCATAAAGATAATCCAGTCTTCCCCTTTCACAATACTCTCGCCCGCCGTTGTCCGGCAAGTCTCATTTTTTTGTTTCTTTTGCCGGCGGCGGATATTTTTCGGCAATGTACTTCTTATATCCCGCCCATTGATCCGAATTCTTTATCAGGCCATTTTTTACAGGCAGAGTGGCTATCAGGGCCTTGGCGTTCCCAATCCGATCCTCTGTCATCGGGTGGGTGGAAAAAAGGTTTTGCCATTTCGCCGGTTCCGGCCCCTCCTGCTTTGATTTCAGCATCTGAAACATTGTCACCATGCCATTCGGGTCGTAACCGGCTTTAAACATGCACAAAAGCCCATCATGATCCGCCTGATTTTCATAGTCGCGGCTGTAGGAAAGCATTCCCATAGTGGTAAACATGCTGGCCACCATGTTGGCAGCCTTGCCGGAATTACCGAGCACGGCCTGCTGCGCGAGGTCGGCAATCTGCATCTGGCTCAACCGTTTCATGCTGTGACGGTTTGTGACATGCGATATCTCGTGGGCCACGACGCTGATCAACTCGGCCTCGGTTTCGGTGCCTCGAATAAGTCCAAGGTTGATATAGCAGTAGCCGCCCGGCACGGCAAAAGCGTTGACTGCTTCATCTTTCACGGCTACGAACTTATATTTTATATCGGCGCGGTTCGACACCGCCACCAGCTTATCACCGCGTTCCTGCAGAAAAGAATTCACCCGGCTATCATCCAGGACGGTATACTGCTTTTGAATCTCCTTGTCCAGGGACTGACCGAGCTGAACCTCCTCGGATGTCGAATACAGATTGATATTACGGATCGTTGAGCATCCGCCGTCCCATAGCGCCACAAAAGTCAGCAGCACCACCTCAGCATATCCTCGCAGATTCATGATGACCGTATCTCCATTTTTCTGGATTAAACAAGGTGAAGGCGAAAAAAACATTTGCAAAAGATCACATTAAAAATATAAAATATTGCATAAGCACGTTCAAGACACAGGACGCACCCGGATTAACCGAATCGATAACAGACAGGACCGGCATATGATCGACCGTTATCGTGGACTTGCTCCATTTTACGACATCTTTGTCGACTGGAAAAAGCGTCTTAATGGAGAAATGCCATTTCTGCTCGATGAATGCAGAGCTGACAGTAAAGCCGGATGCCGCGTTCTGGATATAGGTTGCGGTCCGGGCCATCATCTGGCGGCGTTCATGCGGGCCGGATGCAGGGCCGAAGGTTTGGAACCATCCCCATTCCTCAGAAAACTGGCCCGGATAAATGCAATGGGTGCAATAATCCACCGGAACGGCATGGCCAGCCTGGGCCGTCTTGCCTTCAAACGAGGTCCGTGGGATTTTCTGATCTGCCTCGGCAATACGGTGGCGCACCTCAATCCGGCCGGATTGAATACTTTCCTGAAAGATATTGCCGCCGCCATGAAGCCGGATGGTAAAGCTGTTCTCCATTTGCTGAATTACCAGAAAATAATGCAGACTAAACCCGCCGGACTCCCTGACAAGCTTGTTCTGCATGAGGGTGAAACGTGGCGGTTCGTCCGCACGTACCGCTATCGTCAAAAAAGCCTCGATTTCAGACTCGAGGTGTTCAAAGGGAGATTTAAGATTTCAGAAAACCATGAAAGACTGTATCCCATCACGGTCCATCAGTTGGAGTCAGGTTCCGCAGCGGCAGGTTTCAAAGATATCAGGTGTTTTGGGGCTTTTGACAGAAACAGGCCCTTTACAGACAGTTCCGACGATCTTGTCGTTCTGCTTTCATTGCAGCGGACAGGATAATCCGCGAAGGTTGCCGGAAGTGAAAAACGAGAAAAAATTGTGGAAAAAAGAGTGAAAAATATGTATATTATTACATTCTTTCTCTTGGATTCATTCCCTTCAAAAGCCACCGGTCTGCGCTTCATTTTTACCCCGATGCCGCTTCTTCGTTGAAGCGCAAAAGGGATCGACAGTGGAGCTTTATGTCGGCGAAAGCAGGAAATGGGACATGCTGGATCTTAACCAGTTAATAGAACAGTTGCTTAAAGTCAGAAAACTGCCGACTTTGTCGAGCGTCGCACTGATGCTTGAATCCTCGCTCAACGAGGAGCAACCGGACGTTCAGCGGATCAGCTCGATCATATCAGATGATCCGGCTGTTACGAGCATGATTCTCAAACTGGCTAATTCTGTAGTTTTCGGAGCGCGCAGAACAATCGGGACCGTGCAGGATGCAGTTGTGCGGCTTGGATTTCAGGAAATCCGCAAGATGGTGATGAGCCTGGCCCTGATTCAGTTTCTGTCAGGGCGTCTTTCCGGCAAAATCGACCCGGTGAGTTTCTGGAAGCATTCGATCAGCGTCGGAGTCTGCACCGAGGTGATAAACGAGATTACCGGAGTGATACCGGAGAACGGGCCGCAGGCTCATGTCGTCGGGCTGCTGCATGATATCGGACGCTGGATCAGCGCCACCTACATGCCGGAAGTTCATCAGCACATACCGGGAGATTCCGAGAATCCCCCCCGCCCCAATTATATCCTGACCCTCGAACGCAACCGTATCGGACTTGACCATACGCAGATCGGCGCGGCGCTTCTTGAACGCTGGGGCCTGCCGCTTAAAATAGTCCATTGTATCAGATTTCACCATGAGCCGGACGTATCACCACGGCAACAGCGTAAGATCACTCAGCTTGTGCACCTGGCGGACTGTATCTGCTGTAACGCCCGGATTGGGGATGTCGGCGAGGGACTGGGCTCGGAAATAAAGGAAACCGCCTGGAGTTGTCTGGGGCTGGGTCCTGAACTGCTTCCGGAAATAGTGGAAACGCTCATGGAAAGGACCAAGCACAGCGATGTCCTTCTCTCGATCGGCGGGATGGGCAACTGCGGACAGAGCTGAATGAGCCTGCGGTTCCTGGACTGTGCCAGGTTCAGATGGCTTTAGTCTTTTTATTTAGTCTTTCGATATCCGCAGTGCTCCCCAGGATGACAAGGGTGTCGCTGTCTTTTATCACATATTCCGCCGGAGGCAGCACGGTCACCCGCTCGGGGACCGCTTCCTTGATCGCCACCACGAACAGGTTGTAAACCCTTCTCAGATTGACTTCCATCAGCGATTTACCCACAAATTCCATCGGCGGAAGCAGTTCGGTCAAAACATACTCTCCGCCCAGCTCCAGGGTATCGAGAATTGAAGGCGAGGTCAGGCGCTGCGCCAGCTTGATCGCCACTTCCTGTTCCGGGAAGATCACCCTGTCCGCTCCGACCTTACGCAAGGCCTTGCCGTGTTCCGGATCGTTGGCTTTTGCGATCAGGTATTTGACATTCAACTCCTTGAGCAGAAGAGTGGTGATAATGCTCTGGCTTATGTTGTCGCCCATGCTCAGGATCACACCGTCCATTTCCTGCGCCCCTACCGACTGAAGAAAATCCTTGTTCTCCGCATCCGCGACTATGCCACGGGTGCAGAAATCCCTTATTCCCTGCACCCGGTCACGGTTGCTGTCTATGGCGATCACCTCGCTCCCGTCTTCGAAAAGCGAGCGGGCCACCTGAAAACCGAAATTGCCGAGACCGATAACCATGAATTTTTTCACAAACCCTCCACATTTAAACCGCTGCTCAAATCATCACGTCTTCGCTGGCGTACTCGAGGCCTCTCTGCTTGCCGGGACGAACCAGACCATAAGTCAGAGTGACCAGGCCGACCCGCCCGATAAACATCAGAATGATAATCAGCAGTTTGCCTGCCGTGTTGAGCGTGTGAGTAATTCCCATCGATAGACCCACAGTGCCCAGAGCCGAAACGCTTTCGAACAGGTAACCGAGAAACAGCCCTCTGTCTCGCGGATGAATAATCTGTTCTTCCTGGGTGATTGACAGCAGCAGGGTGATGCATACCACGGCCAGCACTCCGAGCAGTATGACCATGATCACTTTGCCGATAGTCTCTTCCGGAACGGTGCGTCCCCGGATATTGGTCCTCAGGTTGCCTCTCACCCGGTTAATGAAAAACACGGAAAGCAGCGCCAGGCTTGTAGTGCGGACTCCGCCTCCGCAGGAACCCGGAGACGCCCCGATGAACATCAGCAGGATTATCATAAGCAGCGTGCCGTTACTCAATGAGGCAATCCTGATAGTGTTATAACCCGCTGTCCGCGCGGTTGTCGACTGAAACAGGCTGGCCAGGAAGCATTTGTCCGGCGCCATTCCCAGGAGGGTGTTCTCGGCTTCGAGCAGATAAAAACCCGCTGCGCCCGCCGCCAGAAGAAAAAGCGTAGTGCTCAGAACAAGCACTGTGTTGAGCGACAGGCGATGCCGGTGACGGAGAAAAAAACGGTCAAAAAGCTCATACAGTACTGCAAAGCCAACTCCGCCGGAAATAATGAGAGCGCATGTGGTTAAATTTATCCACCAGTTGCCGGCAAAGCCCTCGAAATTATCCGGAAAAAATGAGAACCCGGCGTTGCAGAAAGCGCTAACGCTGTGAAAAACGCCATACCAGAGCGCCTTCCCCGGCTCCATCCCCTCGCGGACCCAACCGGTGAACAGCCCGAGAGCTCCCATAGCCTCGGCCGTAAGAGTGAAAATGAATATGGTTCGAACGAGATTGAGGACCTGGATCCGTCCTTCCTGAGAATACATATTCTCCACCAGCCAGCGGTCGCGCAAGGCGGGCAGACGTCCCACAGTCAGGAACATCAGGACCGAGAAAGTCATGATCCCCAGGCCTCCGACCTGTATCAGAATCAGAAGCACCAGTTTGCCGAAAAGAGTGAACGTTGTCCCGGGATCGATTGCGCTCAGGCCGGTGACACATACAGCGCTGGTGGAAGTGAAAAGTGCGTCAATATAACTGATGCCGGCGTCTTTCACCGACCAGGGCAGCCACAGAAGGACTGAACCGGCGAGGATTGTGAAGAAAAAGCTGAGAACGAGCAGTTGTCCGCTTTGTAAACGCTGGTAGAAACGCGTCCAGTTTTTTTTCCTGAGACCGGACATTTCGAACCTCCGGCATAAGCGCCCTGCAAGCGCCGCTCTTGCCCGGAATGGCAAATACTCTTATTTTTTAAGCCGTTAAAAGGCGTGTTGAAAAATGATTATAAAACACAAACCCTTGTTGCCCTTTATTAAGGAGGACTGTAAAACCGCTGCTGACAGGCATTTGCAGACAGGCTGAAGTAGCAGCCGTTCCTCCCCCCAGAAAAGTGGAACCGAGAGGGATTTGATCCAATAAATCTACACGCCTTAAACACATAAGCCGCTAAAATAGCATGGATGAACGATAAAATCAACAGGAGCGGGATTTGAGGCTTTATAACCGTCACATTGTTTATACTGCTGCGTTTCTGATGGATGTCGTTTATCCTTTCGCTCTCGGGGCAGCAGCAGTCTATGCAGTCGAAATGGGGGCCAGCGCGATTGAGCTGGGCTATATCGGCGCCAGCGGTTCATTCCTTTACGCCCTTTCCAGTATAATCGGCGGGAAGCTCTGCGACCGGTTTTCCCGCAAAGCGATTATCATTGTCAACACCGTCTTCGCCGGAGTCTCATGCTACCTCCTTTTTCTTTCAACATCCGTCTGGCAGCTATGTCTGTATTTCGGCTTGTTTTACGGATTTCTCGGATTCTTCTGGCCGCCGATCCAGGCCCTTATTGCCGACAGCACTCACCGTAAGGACCTGATCACCACTTTGAGCAATTTCTGCCTTAGCTGGAGTTTCGGCCTGTCCGCCGGACATCTTGTCTGTGGCTATCTGACCCGTTCAAGCGCCATTCTTCCGTTTTTCTGGGGAGTTGTAATCTGCGCGGTCATCCTCGTGCTGACTTTCAGCCTCTCGGACTCCGAGGGAAAAGCCCGCAGCGGCAGCGAGGATTTCCTGTCGCGCTCCGATAGTCCGGCCCGCAACGCGGAGACCTGGAAAAGGTTCATCTGGTGCGCCTGGCTTTCTAATTTCGCATTGGTCTTCGTGATCGGCTCGATCAAAATGATATTCCCAAAGCTGGCGCTGGAAGTTGACCACATGGACCGCTCGGTGCTGGGCATTCTGCTTGCGCTGATACACGCCGGACAAATGATCATGTTCTGGGTGGTCCGCTACTGGCACGGCTGGCAGTACAACCGGAAACTGTATCTGCTTTTTCAGATAGTGACCCTGCCGGGCACTCTTCTTCTGGCGGTCACCGGCAATGTTTTCCTGTACGGCGCAGCCATGGTCCTTATCGGGGTGTCCGGCGGATTTTCATACACGGCAAGCATTTACTACAGCACGAGCTGTCCGCCGGGCAGCGCCAACCGCACTGGAATACACGAATCGATGATCGGGCTGGCCTCGCTGGCCGGTCCGTTGATCTGCGGCTATGTGGCCAGCGCCTGGAACCTGCATGCGCCATATATCGCCTGCACCGCAGTCGTCTTAGCGGCTATCCTGTTACAGGCCTGGCTACTTTATCGCCCGGAAAGCAACAAAGCCCCGGAGGCTTGATCCACCGGGGCTTCGAGGGATTCTGAATCACTTTTATTTTTAATCGGCGCCTGTTCTTTCCGCAACAGCGCCGTTTTCTCCAAGACGCACGCAGCTTACACTGTATTCCATTCCGGCGCGCATACAACCGTTACAGCTTATACAGTCGTAGGGATCGAACCGCCCCTCGCGCCAGCGGCTTACCAGGTCAGGCGTTCTGATCAGAGGCCGGCCCAGGGCTACAAGATCGGCGTATCCCTTATCCAGCACCTCCCGCACCGCCTGCGCCGAGCGTATTCCACCGGCCAGGATCACGGGCAGCCCACAGGCCGAGCGTATCTCCTGCGACTGTTCCCTGAAATAAGCCTCTTTCTCGGGCTTGACTATCCTGGTCCTGGTCGGCCGCGCTCCACTGACGGAGATTATGTCAACGTCCGCCTCGGCCAGCATCTGAGCGGTGATACGGCTGTCGGACAAAGAAATGCCATCCGGCGTGAAATCCTCGCAGTTAAGGCGGAAAATCAGCGGCATGGAAGGTAGGGACCTGCGTATCCGGGCGACCACATCCAGGGCGAAACGGGCGCGCTGACGGGGGCCGCCGCCGTAGATGTCCGTGCGCTTGTTATACATCGGGCTTAAAAACTCACTGATCAGATAGTGGTGCGCGCCGTGTATTTCCACCGCATCAAAGCCTGCGCTGGCCGCGCGCTCAGCCGCCGCGCCGAAATCATCTATGATTTGCGCTATCTGCGCGCGAGTCAAGGAGCGCATTATCCTCGCGTTGTTCCGGTTGAGCTTCCCGGAACGCTCGATCTGGGTCTGCCCGGTGATTGGAATAAGCGACGGCCCAAAGATCAGGCCCTCAGGATCGTATGCCGGATCGGCGTTCAGGCCGCAATGGGCGATCTGCAGGCAGACCTTGTCCCCGCTGGCATGCAGCATATCCGCCAGGCTTTTAAGACCTGGGATATGCTCATCGGACGAAACTCCTAACATCCTTGGGACAGCGCGGCTGCCTGGGCTGACAAAGGCGAAGCCCGTCGTGATAAGGCCCAGTCCCTGCCCGGCAAGCTTACGGTACATTTCGAGCGTGGCTTCTGTCACGAACCCGTTCTCATCCGCCGTACCGCTCCACATCGGCGCGCGCAGCAACCGTCCGGCAAGTTTCAGCCGCCTGGTCTCAAAAGGCTCGAAAGCCGCTGACGGCAAGCCCTCGATCGTATCACTCATCCTGCCTCCCCGCTCATTCTTGTAATTATTCAGACTGAGCACCTTACTTGAAAAAATCACCCGCCCTGAACATAGGCTTTCTTTATCTCCTCGAACCGTTCCAGGATCGGAAGACGCTGCGGACAGGCGGTTTCACATGCCTCACAGCCCGTGCAGAGATCAAGCTGGCTCAGGTCCTCAATCCCGTAATGCCATTTGAGACGGTCGTACAGGCTTTCACCCTGCCTGAGAACCAAATGGTTGTACGATTCCACGAACTTGTAAACCTCTATCCCCTGCGGGCATTCGCGGCAGTAGCGGCAGCCGGTGCACAGACGGTCGAAAGAGTCCTGTATGTGCCCCTTGAGCGCATTCAGGTCAAGCGAGGCGGCTTTACTGTCCCAGTCCCGCCAGGCCTGCACCGCGCTCCGCACCTCCTCCACCGAGCTGAAGCCGACAAGGGCGGCGGTGATCTGCGGATGACTCCATAGAAAACCCAGCGCCGCCTCCAGCATGCTCTGTTCAGGCCGGTTGCGGATGAACCCGAAAGCCTCGGGATTCTGTACAATCGTGCCGCCGCCCAGAGGATTCATGACCACAAGCCCTATTCCGGCCTTCCCCGCCGCCAGCACCGCCGCCTCGCGATACGGGAAATTGACCGCGTTGTAACCGAGAGTCACGCCCTCGAAGATATTCTCATTCAGAATAACCTGAATTTCGTCCCCCGGAAGGTGGGTGCTGAAAACAAGATGACGGACAATGCCTTCCTGCTTCGCCTTCAGAAGCTCATCCACCGCTCCGCCGATTTTACGAGATTCCCAGCCCTCCAGCGAAAGAATGTACCAGCAGTGGTAAAAGTCAAGGCAATCCACTCCCAGCCTGGCCAGAGAGCGTTCCAGATCGGCGCGTACGCCATCGGCGCCCGGCTTGCTCGTTTTGCTTGAAAGATAGAAAGGCTTCCCGCCCTTTTTCATCTGACGGACCGCGGCGCCCACGATCTGCTCGCTCATGTCAGCGCAATAGCCCGGGGCGGTGTCAAAATAATTGATTCCGGCTTCGTGGGCGGCCAGAACGACCTCGGCCATTTTCTGCACGTTTTTCGGTTCGGCGAATCGCATGGCGCCAAAAGCCAGACGGCTGATCGAAATTCCAGTTTTGCCATACTGAGAGAACATCCTCGAGGCCTTCCTTTCGGGTCGTTTACAGTACTCATGCTCCAATACGGACTGCCATTTATCACAGATTGCAGTATATCTGGCAGTGACAAAGGGGAGACAGCCGGTGAATACTGAATTATCCTGACTGTGAATCAGCCCGGCAGAGCACGGATCAACACTATTCCGCCGTTCTCTTTGAAAATACACAGCCTGTGATCACCGCAAATTGAACAGAATAAATTTACTCACTCCACTTTCGATTATCAACTCTCCATTTATCCCCAGTCTCACAACGAGCCATTAGCATATCCGGCCTGACCGCCTTGAAAAGAAACACCGGTTGTGTTAGTTTTGTCAAGTCAGGAATAGTCGACCGGGTAAAATCAATCCCATACGCATCCTGTCCCCCGGTTATTACAGACAGGAATGCTTTTTTTGATTCAGGATCGATTCCAGGGATAAATCCTCAACGAGGCTCCTGAAAAGAATGAAAATTATCCTGTCCGGCGGTGGAACAGGCGGACATGTTTATCCGGCGCTGGCCATAGCCGATGCGCTGAAAAAAGAGTACAACGATGCCGAATTCCTGTATGTGGGAGTGAAAGGCCGGGCCGAGGAGCAGATTGTCCCGGCCATGGGGTATTCGATCCGCTATGTGCACGGCATGGGGTTCGGCGGCAGCCTGATAGGCCTGGGCAGCCTCATGAGCAGTCTGCATCTGGGTCTCGGATTGCTTCAGGCCGCCTTGATCCTGATTGGCTTCAAACCCCGCCTGGTGATCGGCACCGGAGGATACGCCAGCGTACCGGCTGTCCTGGCCGCCGTGCTGTTACGTAAAATGGGAATTCTGGATTGCAGTATTTTCATCCATGAGCAGAATTACTCCCCCGGCCGCTGGAACCGTCTGGTGGCCCGCTGGGTGGACAGGGTCTGGGTTTCTTTCGAGGGATCGATTCGTTTTTTTAACGGCGCCAGGGCCGAGTACACGGGTTATCCGGTGCGGGAACAGATTTCTCCCCGGGAAAAGAAATCCGCCCGGCGCGAGCTGGGCATAAGCGATCAGGCCAGGGTGCTGCTCGTGTTTGGAGGCTCACAGGGGGCCAGGACAATCAACCGCGCCCTGGTCGAGGCCTTGCCGCAGATATTGTCGGACCGCCGGGTGGAAGTGTTCCATGGCTATGGCGTGCAAAAAAATTCATCTTATGACGCAGCCAGGGACACGCGCAGAAGCGTTGAAGCCCTGGGCCTGGACAACAGTTTCCTGGAACGCTACCACAGCACCGACTATTTTCACGACATCCAGACTTATTACGCCGCGGCCGACCTGGTGATATGCCGGGGTGGAGCGGGGACGCTAAACGAAATATGCCGTTGCGGATGTCCGGCTCTGATAGTACCTAAATCAAATCTTTCCGGCGAACATCAGGTGGTCAACTCACTGGCGCTGGCCCGCACGGGAGCGGCCGAGGTTATACTGGAGCGTCCGGTGCTGGTCAACGGCGTCCCGGAAGCGTTTGTCAGCGGCCGGGAAATTGCCTCCGCCGTCCGGCGCCTTCTTGACGATGACAGCGCGCTGGAGAAAATGTCCAGGGCCGCGCTCGAATTGAATCTCCGTTCCAACGCATCTCTGTTCATAAGATCGGTGCAGGATGAGCTTGACGGTAACCATGCTCCCGTGCCGGCCGTTATCTCGCGGCCGGAGAGCGCCGCGCCGGAGGGCGAGGATCTGACCCGGCTGTCGCTCCTTTCCCCGTCCAGGATATTCTCGGTGGCGCAGAAAACAGCGGCCGGCAAGAGCGCTGCCGAGATAGACGTTCATCCCCTGGCGCGAATCCTCAGGTACTTCGCCGATGACTACCTGGTGAGCCGCCGCTGGCAGGTGCGTAACATCGGCGTAAAAATGGTCGGACTGCTCCAGCACGCCGAAAGTCGCGAAACCCTGCTGGACATGCTCCAGGACCGCCGTCCCGACCGCTGGTGGAAACGTCTGGCCGGCGGGGATTACTATCAGGTCGGGTTCATCCGCCGCAACGCGCTGACCTCGCTGGCCGCGCTCGGCGTCTGGGATGACCGTCTTCGCGCGGCGCTTGTCCAGGCACTGACCGCAGACCCATATTATGAAGTACGCTCCGAGGCCGCCCAGACAATCCTGACCCTGGCCGCCAAGATCGGCCCGAGCGAGGAGCTTTCCAACGCTCTTCAGTCAAACCTGAACCACCGTTCTCCCGAGGTGCGCTGGCGCTGTCTCGAGGCCGCCGGAGCGGTCGCCCCATCCGCCGATTCAATCCATAACCTTAGCGACCTGCTCTATCACCCGAACTGGCGTATCCGTCAGGCCCTGCTGCGTGCAGTCTCCCACCTTCTGGACCGCGGCGTGGTGCGTTCCGGCGACCCACTTGTCGGGCGCATGGATCAACTGATCCCCACCTGCACCGATTTCACTCCCACATTCCCGCTCAAGCGCTCGTTCAACGAGCTTAAAAACGGCGCGCGGTTGAACAGTGGCGCGGCAAGTCCGAACAGCCTGACCGGAGGGGACAGAACATGATCTACTACCTGGCCAAATACGTCCTCGAGCCGATCCAGGGGTTCGAATGGTTCCGTCTTCTCAGCTATGTCTCGTTCCGCTGCATACTAAGCGCAATTACCGCATTCGGGCTGATCATCCTGTTCGGCAACCGCACGATCCGCTGGCTGTACCTTAAAGGCGCGCGAGACACGATCCACAATTACGGCATCCTGGACCAGGAAAGCAAGCGCGGCACTCCCACAATGGGCGGGGTGATGCTGATAGGATCGCTGTTCATTTCCATCCTGCTGTGGAATGACCTTGCCAACCCGTTCGTTCACTGGATCACCGCCGCCATGCTCTGGTTCGGCGGAATAGGATTCTTTGACGACTACCAGAAGATCAAGCACCAGGACAGCCGGATGGGCCTGAGCCAGAAAAAGAAACTCGCCCTCCAGACTCTGTTCGCAGTCCTGTTCATGGCCGCGTTCCTCTCCGACCGTTTCAGCCCCCTGAGCGCGGACAGGGTCAGGCTGATTCAGGGTCTTAGCGCAGTCGAGCCCGAACAATTCAAGTTCCTGCTGCAGGTGCCGTTCAGGAAGTACCCGGTGGCGGATATGTCCTGGCTGTATTTGCCTTTCGGCGTTTTTATCATCCTATCGATAAGCAATTCGGTGAATTTCTCCGATGGCCTCGACGGGCTGGCTATAGTTCCGGCCACTCTCACCGCGGGAGTGTACGGCCTCTTCGCTTATATCATCGGCAATTCCATACTCGCCGGGACTCTGCTTTTTACGCATATAGTGGGGAGCGCCGAGCTTTCGATCATTCTTTCTGCGCTTGTGGGAGCGGGGCTCGGTTTCCTCTGGTTCAACGCCTACCCGGCCCAGGTGTTCATGGGCGACACCGGCTCCATGGCCCTGGGCGGCGCGCTGGCCGTGGCCTCGATCATGCTCAAGCAGGAACTGCTGTTCCTTCTGGCGGGCGGGATATTCGTGGTCGAGGGAGCCTCGGTGCTGATCCAGGAAAAACTCGGCATCGGCATCCTGGGGCGGCGCATATTCCACCGCGCGCCGATCCATCATAATTTTCAGCATTTCGGCATCGCTGAGACCAAGGTTGTGGTCCGTTTCTGGATTATCGGAATCATCCTGATGCTTATCAGCCTGGCCACGATAAAGATCCGCTGATCATGAGCGCACCCCGAATCCGCTCTCTCTTACGCGACACCGCGCTCTACGGAATACCCGGAGTGGTGTCGCGAAGCATGGGTCTTCTTCTGCTGCCGGTCCTGACCAATGTCCTTCCTCCCGACCGTTTCGGCAACCTGAAACTCACGTATGTCCTGATCGGTCCCATCCTGCTTTTCATGGTGTTCGGCATGGGCACCTCGCTGGTGCGCCACCTGATCGGGGTTGAAAACAAAGCCGAGGTCTTCAGCACTCATTTCTGGCCTCTTTTCTGGGTCAGCAGTATCGGTTCATCTCTGGTGGCCCTGTTTTCCGGACCGATTGCGAAAATATATTTCTCCCAGAGCCTGCCCGGCGATGAGCTGATGATCCGCCTGGCCGCGCTGATCCTCTGGCTGGATGCCATGACCACGCTGCCTTTCAGCCTCCTGCGCGCCGAGAACCGGCCCTGGATGTATCTGTCCGGAATGCTCGTTTCCACCCTTGTCTACGCGATTCTGGTATTTGTCCTGCTTGGATGGGCCGGCTGGGGTGTCGAGGGAGTGCTGACAGCCAATGCCGCAGGCAGCGCGGCTTCATTTCTGCTTTTTATCCCGGTGTTCAAAAGATACCTGAAAATTGGCTTCGACCGGAAAGCTTTCGCGGTCTATTTCGCTTTCGGTTTCCCGATCATTTTCTCCAGCCTCGGCAAGACTGTCCTCGACCTGGCCGACCGGCTGATTCTCGATCACATGCGCGGCCCGGAGATAGTGGGGTACTACAGCGCCGGTTATCAGATCGGCGCGCTGTCCAACCTGGCGGTGGCGGCGTTCACCATGGCCTGGAAACCTTTTCTGGTGCGGGTTTCGACCGAGCCGGACGCCGAGCGCACCTATGCCAGGGTCATGACATTCAGCCTGGTGCTGCTCTGCTGGATGACCGTTGTCACCTCCCTGCTGGCAGGTGAGATTGTCCGGCTCAAGTTCTTCGGTTTCAGCCTGATCGGCGAAAAGTACTGGCAGGGGCTGGATGTGGTGCCCGCTGTGATGACGTCTTACATATTCTACGGCGCTTATGTCAATCTGAGCGTGGGCTGCGACCTGATGAAGAAGACACAGTATTTCGCCTGGACGACCGGAGCGGCCGCAATCTTTAACGTGGCGGCCTGCTTTGCGCTCATTCCGCCGTTCGGAATGATGGGCGCGGCCTGGGCCACGCTCATCGCATATATTTTTCAGGCCGGCTTGCTGTATGTGCTTTCACAGCGCATATATCCTATCCGGTACGAGTGGGGCCGCCTTATCCGGCTCGCGGCGCTCAGCGCGGGTTTCTACTGGCTTGCCGTGATTTCCGGGGCAGGGTCAATCGTCAAGCTTGCGATAATTCTGCTTTACAGTCTGTCACTATTCGCCTTCAAGGTTCTCGACCGGCGTTCTGTCATCTCGATAATCCCGCTGCGGAATCGCTGAAAACTATCCGGTTCAACAGTTGATTATTCTCCAGGGCTGAATTAACTTCCATCTCAAAGCCTTATCCCCTGATATTTGAAAAGCAGTTAAAAACCATCACAGATATGGAGGAAAGCATGGAAATCCTTAACCCGGCCGCCGGAGTGCTTGGCCTGGCCCTGCCTTTCGTACTGGCCATCGGATGTTGCCGCGCTCCTGAAAACGACGGTTCCCAGGCTTTGTCATCCCCACGCACCGTTACAGTCATGCAGTCAGGCCAGGCGGATGTGGTCGGTTCGGATAACGCGGCCCTGCAGAAAGCCGCCGATATGCTCCGCCCCGGCGACACCCTTCAGATCGGTCCCGGACAGTGGAACATGGATGATAAATTGATGATCCCCTGCTCCAATGTCACGGTGCGCGGGACCAGGGGCCAGACCGTCCTGTTCAAAAGCGCCGGTGTTTCCTCGAAAGTGGTCGATTGCGGGGATTACGGCGAACGTTTCCTGGTGGTGGCCGAGCCGGGGAAATTCAAGGCCGGCATGGGGATTACGGCCCAGGACAACGCTTTCAACAGCGGCTGGGATGTGACAGTCACGACCATTCGCGAGATTGCGGGAGATACGCTCAAGATTGAGCCGTACACGGTGCGCGACTATAATTACGAGACCGGTGACTCGAAAGTGGAAAACAAGTTCCCGATCCTGACCGCGTATGAAAAAGAGGGGCTGGTGATCGAGGACATCGCCGTCGACGGAAACCGGGAGGGCGGCAATGCCTATATCGACGGCTGCCGGGGCGGCGGCATCTACCTGTACGACTGCCGCAACTGCGTAATCCGGGGTTGCGAGGTGCGCAACTACAACGGTGACGGTATCTCGTTCCAGATTACGGACAGAATCAAAGTCATCGACTGCGAGAGCCACCATAACTCCGGCTATGGAATTCACCCCGGCACCGGAAGCCCGAATGCCGAGATCACCGGCTGCCGTTTCCACCACAACGACCAGATCGGGTTCTTCCTCTGCTGGCGCGTACGGTTTGGGAAGTTCAGCGACAACGTTATAGAGAACAACGGCCAGTACGGCATCTCGATAGGGCACAAGGACACGGACAACCTGTTCGAAAACAACATTATCCGTAACAACGGCCTCTGCGGGGTGATTTTCCGCCAGGAAACCGAGAAGCTCAGCGGGCACCGCAATGTTTTCCGCGGCAATACGATAGCCGATAACGGCGGAAAGGACTCCGGTTACGGCGTATACGTTGAAGCCCCGGCCCATGACCTGGTGTTCGAGAACAACACAATCGAAGAGACCCGCAGCGGGGCCGAGGCCACGCAGCAGTGGGGCCTCTGGATCAGCAAGGGGGCCGGGCCGGTCAAGTCGGAGGGCAACACTTTCCGCGGCAATCTGAAAGGCGAGTTGCACGACGCGAATTAGAATGCTGCCGGATTAATGGTGAACAACTGATATGACATCTCTGGTTGACATGGGGCGCGGTGCGCCGCACCCCATGTCAACCAACCTGACTGCCTATGAATGGAGGGGCCGCAATCATACATTGACCTTAATACTCTATCGGCTGTACATTCCTGGGGAGATAAAGAATGAGTACGAAAAAGATACTCTTCGATTTTCTGGCCATCTTCTCAATAACCCTCGTGTCCGCAATCCTATCCACATTCCTTTACAGTCTCATCGTTCATGGAACCGGCATGGTGGATTGGGAGACATCGTTCCGCCTGGCTTTTATTCTGGGTATCGTTTTATCATTCGCAAATGAGCGCAAAAGAAAAGAAGATAAAAAAATGCGATTTTAGAAGCCTGTTGAAAAAAGATCAAAAAACACAACTCCCTGTTTCCCCCTTTCCTTATGGAGACTAACTTCTCTACTGCCAAGCAGTTGCAGATAGACTGAAGTAGCGGCTGTTCCTCCCCCCATCTCAAGTGGGGATCGAGGGGATTTTATCCAACAAATCAACACGCTTTTAGAGAGTTTTCAGTCAAACAGTTATCTCTTTGACAGCCGAAAAGATCAGCGGATAAAAAGCCGCGGCACGGCATGTCGCGCCACGGCTTTTGAACTATCTTCTCTTTACTCGCATCTTGATCCCGGTATAACCTTCTTCCAGAACAGACCTATTTCACCAGCCTTTCCTCCAGCGCAGCTTTCGCCTCCTCGCGGTCATCGAAATGAATCTTGCCGGCCGGCAGGATTTGATAATCCTCGTGTCCCTTGCCCGCCAGCAAAAGAGCGTCGCCTGATTTCATCAGGCTTATCGCCTTTCGTATCGCGGCGCGCCGGTCCGGCTCCACGATGAACTGAGCTCCCTCCGCCCCTCCGGCCTGCACTGCCCCGGCCACGATCTGTTCTATAATCTCCACCGGGTTCTCCGTGCGCGGATTGTCAGAAGTGATAACCGTGAAATCGGCCAGACGGATCGAAAGCTGGCCCATGGCTCCCCGTTTGAGACGGTAGCGGCAACCCCCGCAGCCGAACAGGCTGACCAGCCTTCCCCGAGCGTGTTCTCGCGTGGCGGAAAGGGCTTTTTCCAGTGCATCCGGCGTGTGCGCATAGTCCACCAGCACCCTGAAATCCTGACCGGCCTCCACCCGCTCCATCCGTCCCGGCACCGGCCTCAGCATCGGCAGGGCTTCCTGGATAGATTCGACCCGCACTCCCAGGGCCAGGGCCACCCCTGCGGCGGCCGCGATATTCTGGGCGTTGAAACGTCCCATCAGGGCCACCTGCGCCCCAATCCTCCGTCCGAACAGTTCAAGCTCAATCTCCGCTCCATCGAAAAGCGGGGTCCAGCTTATGATCCTGACATCGCTTCCCTCGCGCTCGCCATAGCGGATCAATGGCCCGTCGATCTGCCGTGTCAGACGGTCCCCGTATGGATCGTCCCAGCCAACCACGGCGCGGCCCTGGGCGCCGAGTTCCCCGAAAAGGATGCTTTTGGCCTGGAAATAGTGCTCCATGTCGGGGTGGTAGTCCAGATGATCCGGGGTAAGGTTCGTGAACACCGCCACCTGAAAATTCAATCCGTAGCTGCGTTTCTGGGACAGTCCATGCGAACTGACTTCCATCACCGAGGCCCGGCAGCCGTTCTCCAGCATACGGGCCAGCCGCATCTGTATATCATTGGACTGGGCCGTAGTCAGCTCGGCCGTCTCAATTTCATCCACACCCATGATGTTCTGCACGGTTCCCAGAAGGCCGCAGCTTATTCCCTCGTGCATCAGCAACTGACGGACCAGAAAAGTGATAGTTGTCTTGCCGTTGGTTCCTGTCACTCCGATCAGAGGAAAACGCCGGGAGGGATGCCCGTAGAATTCCGCCGCGGCAAGGGCCAGGGCCTCGCGTGTATCGGGCGTGATAAACTGTTCCAGACCGCAATCTTGAACAGGACGCTCCACTATCGCCGCCACGGCGCCGCGCTTCATGGCATCCTCAAGATAGCCGTGGCCATCCGCGCTCTCTCCTGTCAGGGCGAAAAACAGGTCTCCGGGCCTGATCCTGCGGCTGTCCGCGCTCATACCGCCCACATCCACTCCGGCGACCGGCCGTCCGGCCCGGACCGGGGCAGCGCCGACAGCGCCGAGAATCTCTGTCAGCCTCAAAGAACGCCTCCTTCTTGCTGTATAAATGACTTAAAAAATCGAGTCAGGTCTTGAGTTCTTTCTTTCTTGCAGCCGGGAACAACAAGTTGTTCAGAATGAGTCTGTAGCCCGCAGAATTCTTGTGCAGCTCCAGGCGGGTCGGCGGGTCGCCGATACGGTGCTCCGGGTCCTCCGGATCATGCCCGCCTAAAAACGTCCAGGCGCCCTCGCCATAGTTGCCATGAATGTATTTGACCCAGTTTTTACCTTCCTCGAAACCCAGTATAATATCAGCATCCTTGAGCACGGCCCGGTTAAAGCTGGTGGACTGGCCGAAAAAATCGCGCAGATAGTTCACATGGTTCTGAGTCAGCAGGGCCGGGACCGGATCATACTTGGCCGCAAACGCAAAGAGCTGGAAATAGCCCAGTTCCTTGCGAAGCGGAGGATTGTTCACCTGATGCCCGTCGATATTGGAAAAAGAATTCACGCCCGGGTCAAGTTCAATCCTGAAATCCTTGAAAGCCATCGTTTTTGAGAAATCCAGCTTGTTCTGAGCCTCAGGATCAACCCCATCGCCATCCGCCTGCGGCCCCACGATATCGGTTTCACCGGCGGCAAGAGCGATATCCAGAGTTTCGGCGGCGAGGCACATGGCGAAGAGGAATCCGCCCTGGCGCACATAATCGGCTATCCTTCTTGCAATTGCATGCTTCAACTGCCAGACTTTCTGGAATCCCATACTCTGAGCTGCCTCCTGGCTGCTTTTAACCTCATCCTGCAGCCAGGGGCGCTCGGAATAACCGTTGTAAAAACGGCTGAACTGGCCGGTGAAATCCTCATGATGCAGATGGAGCCAGTCGCAACCCTCCAGACCGCCCTTGAGAACATCCTCATCCCAGACCTTGTCATACTCCACCTCGGCCCAGGTGAGGGCCAGGGTGACAGCATCATCCCAGGGAGAGGTGTTAGGCGGCGTATATATTGCCACCCGCGGGGCTTTTTCCAGCAGCATGACCTCCATGTTGGAGTTCTCGATCTGCTGGTGAATGGCGATCACCTCATCCGGTCCGATGCTCTGGAAAGTCACCCCCATGCGGCGGGCCTGCTGTCGGAAAACCTCGTGATCCTCGAACATGAAAGAACCGCCGCGGTAATTCAGCAGCCATTCCACGTTAACTCCGGCTTTCAGCGCCTTCCAGGCCAGGCCGTAGGCCTTGAGATGATCGTTCTGAGCCATGTCCATCGGAACGAGTATTTCCGCTTTCAGCGGAACGCAAATCAAAAGGACGCCCAGAGCGGCAGATAGTAAAGTCCCTGGATTTAACATAATTCTTACCCGGGAGGTGATTCCGCTGATCAGGTCATCATTTTTCAAAGTTTAGGTTCCTCCATGCTGCGCATCAAACGGCGCGCCTCGGGCGTAATCACACCTTCCGGCCGGTTGAGTACGATATTTTCAAGATGTCTGCGCGCTCCCTCCCTGTCTCCGATCTCATTCAGCAGCAACAATGCCAGGCGCAACTCTATTTCCGCTGACAGGTAATGCTGCGGGGCGCTCCGCAGAATATCTTCATAGACAGCGGCTGCCAGAGGAAATTTCTCCGCCCGCTCATACATCCTTCCCAGTTCGCCGCTCAGCCGCACACGACAGGTGGAATCCTGTGCTGCTTCACAGGCTTGCCGCAGAAGTATGGCCGCACCGTCCGCATCCCCTCCTGCGGCCCTGTGCAGGGCCTCGGACAGCAGACGGGTGACCGCTTTGTCAGGACTCGTATCGCTGCGTATGAGCCAGGCCCTTTCTATTGCATCATTGGTAAGCGGCTGGTTCAGGCTGAGACGGGCGGAAGAAATATACACCGTGGCCGCGCTGTCCGCCTGGCCTGAATAAAGCAGAACATCCGCCCTCAGCCGCAGCAACACCGGCTGGACCGGATTCTGCAAATCAATTGCCGCCAGCATTTCATCGCATAGAGTTCGCGCGGCATCCAGACTGTCCAGCCGGATGAAACTTTCCAGGATGCTGAGCCGGGCCTGTATATTGAGTTCACGATGCTCCGGATTCAGGTTTTCCAAACGGCGAAACCAATCGAGCGCCTGAGCCGGCTGATCGAGGTGGTTCAGATAAAGGCCGCCGAGGCGGTTCATGGCCTCGGGAAGCGCTGGTGCAGGCGGCTCCAGTGCAATCAGAGACAGGAGCTCACGCTCCATGTCATGATAACGCTCCATCTGGCCGTATGCTGTTGCCCGGCCGAGAAGTATTCTGTCCCTTTCCATCAGTTTCAAACTGTCGGCAAGCGAGTAAGCCACAAGTACAGTTTCATTTTTTTCCAGCTTCTGCGCCCGGCCGAGAAAAATTGTTATAAGGTCCCTCGCCGCTGGTTGCGGTAAGCTCCGGGCCATCTTGTCAAGAAGGTCAAAAGCCTCGCGCTCCTGATCCATAGTCAGGCGGACATCGATCAGAAGACGTCCGTAACTGTCCTTTAAAGCGCTCCCCCCGGCTTTGTCCATCCTTTTTTCGAGTGTCCTGGACACAAGCCGTCCGCCCGGCTCGCCGGAACTGTCCAGCACCCGATGGAGCAACCGCTGAACCTGAACGAAAGTTGTGCGATCCGTCTCCAGCATCGAAAAAGCCTCATTGATCCCCCGTTCCCAATGTTCCAGATCGATAAGAAGATCAGCCATTTCGAGGCGGAACAGAGCCGGATTGTTGAGCTGGCGGCGCGCGCGTTCCAATAACTGCAAAGCCTCCTGCTGCATATCAAGTGCGCGATACTGATTACTTATAAGCTGGAACGCGGCGGCTTCAGGCTGGACGGAATCGAGGAAACGCAGAGTGACAGCCAGCAAACTGTCCTGAAGATTCTGACTGTGAAGGGCTTTAATATACAAAACCAGCGCTTCAGGATTACCCGGTTCGCGCTGGTACGCTCCGGCAGCTAACGGCAGGAACTGTGCCTGCATCCCATTTTTGTCGCAGATCTGACCTATGTACGCAAGAACACGCAGGTCCTGGCTGTACTGCAATAACAGATCGAGCGCCTGGTCTATCTGTCCATTGCGTTCCAGGGACTGGGCCACCTGGCGCAAACTTGATAGCATCCCTTCTTCCAGCCGCGTACCCGGTGATGACTGTATCAGTGTCTGACCTGTCATGGCGCCGGGAGAAAAAAAGAATACACACAGCCATAACGGAACAATCCACCCTGCAACCGCAAATCTATTCAATGATCCCTCTCGGGTGCAATTACTGAAAGACACTGGCTCCAGCGCCAGGATGTTACAATCTGCGTTTCTCTGATCCGAATAGTTCAACCCAACTGACTCAATCTCATTCTGTTTTCCCGCTGCTGAATTTCTCAAGCAGAGAGATGCCATTCTCGTAATCATAATAGGTCTGAATCATCAGAGAAATCAGAGAACGCCTGTAACCGAGGTAAGCATCGAGAAAATTCAGTTCGGTCTCACGCTGACGGTTTATCATCTGGAAAGCATCCTGCAGGGAAATCGCTCCGCTCCTGTACTGTGCAAGTCCCTGATCGCTGATATCCTGCACCAGGTCAGCGCTTTCTTTCATGTTGAGCGCACGGCTCTGGTACTCATTCAAGTTGGCCACGGCGTTAATGATATTTGAACGGATATTGTTACGAGTTTCCTCTATGTACAGTTCGGTGCTGCGGACCGAAATTTCATAAGCTTCGATCTGGGCTTTCCTGCGGCCCCAGTCCCAGATCGGGACATAGGCGTTGAGTGATACCGAATAGCTGCCATCGTATTCATTCCATATCTTCGAGATTTCATCCTTCTGTTTTTCCAGTCCGTAAGTCATTTCAAGGTTCACATGGAAAGCGTCCCAGCCCTTGGAATTGTTCAGGTCGATCTCGTTCTTGCGCTTGTCGATAGACAATCTGCGCAGCCGGGGACTCAGATTGTAACCATATTCCACGGCCTGTTCCGGATTGATTTCCATCCGGTTGATTATAACCAGAGGCTCTACGATCACTGAATCCTCGAGCGGCATCTGGAGCCGCTGTTTTATCCGGGCCGCTTCCTGACGGATCTGGCCCTGGTTGCGGAGAAGGTTCTCGCGCGCATTGGCCAGTTCCACCTTGACCTGCGCCACCTCTATTGTCCTGTTACCGTCCTTCGCCGCGTTTTCTTCCACAATCTCAAGAAGCCGCTCGAGATTTCGCACCTGGTTGTTGTAAATATCTCCCTTGTAAACTACTTCAAACATATCGTAATAATCATCCGCCACCTCATCGACAAGCCCAACCCGGTCGACTATGTAACTGAGTTCGCTGCGCTCAAGGTCCAGCTCGGCATCCTCGATGTTATTCTTCAGGTTGTTGGGCAGGAAAAACGGCTGCTCGAACTTTATATAATAGCGGTTATAATAATCGACTTCGTTCCCTTCGTTTTCCTGCAGATAGCGATAAATTTTGTTGTTGAGCGAAAGATACCCGTTAGTCGGATAGCCAAACAGCAGAACCGGCTGGCGGACCGAAAGGTCCATCTGCCAGCGCGAGGTGTTAGAGTGGACGATTTCATCTTTCTGCAGAGTGCTGTTCCATTTGGTTTCCGAGACAGCCTCGATCTCCGGGGCCTGAAGGTTCATGTATACTCTTGATTTCAGCGAGGCCTGCCGGGATTTCAGGAAAAAACGGGTGCGTTCGATCCCCATTTCAAGCTGCTTGATCCTGTAGCTGCTGCCCATTGCGATATCCACAGCCGAATCCAGAGTCAGATGGACAATTTCGGCAGATTTCAATTGCCTCACGGATAAAATGCTCATCAGCGAAAACAAAAGCAGGATAATTAAGGCAGGTCTTCCCGATCTCACGCTATCCATCATATAGTCAACCTTTCCTATCTTTAGAAATCCTGTCCGATATCTCACACGATATCTTGCCTGCCAACAGATTCTGTTCTTTTTTTATTCTTATCAGGGAAGCAACTCAGCAGGCAGAGAAACAATCCGGCATCCCTGGCCAGAACCTGCCAGGGAGAGGTATGCGCTCCGCCGAAACAGCCGCAGTCGAACTGCAGGCCGCGAGCCAGGTTGAATCCCACCGCCAAAATAAACACACATGTCAGCAGCATAAGAATGGCCGCAGCCGGTTGCCTGAAACGTCGCAAGATCAGCAGCAGACCACCCAGAAATTCCGTCCAGGGCATTATCATCGCCACCGGATTGATCGCGTACCACGGCAGAAGGCGGTAATTATCCACCGCTCTGGCAAATACAACCGGTGCAGCCAATTTGTGAACCGAAGCCGCCAGAAAAACGACTCCGACAGCACTCAGCACCCAGGCCCTTTTATCCTCCCTCAGCCATCCGGTGCGGGAGGCTGCTGCGACCGCCAGTCCGGAAGCCAGAAGCAGGATATCCAGCACAAGCCACATCCAGTGCGGAACTGAGAGGCTGAAATCTGTGATGTTCATCTTTTCAGAATTATCAGCCGGCGCATTATCACCGGCCTTTTCAACCGGCAGGCCCGTTGCCTCCCACTGGCCGAAACCGCCCGTGAAAATCAACAGCCTCAGGTATCCCGCCTCCTGGAGAGATTGTGCCAGAAAACGGCTGTCTTCGCAATCCTCACCGTTACAATATACCATCACCGGACTGTCCATCGGAACCCTGTTCAAGATATCAGACAGATACTGCTCGAGCTGATATACATTGCAGAGAACAGCACCGGGGATATGTCCACTATCATACTGTCCCTGATCCCGGGCATCCAGAACCCAGCCTTTTTCCCCCTCTACGAAAGCCCTGGCTGCATCGATCCCCACCAGATGGACGCCTTCGTCAAGATTCAGACTGTCGAGTCTCGCATATTCAACCGTTTTATATCTTCTGTCAACAAGAGGTATCCCACGGACGGAAAAATTAATCAATCCCAGGATCAAAGCCAGAAATAAAAGCGCCAGAATCCCCCTGATCAGGCCTTTCTTACCTTTTGCCATTTCTATAATTTCCATCCGTCATTATTCAGCATTCATCGGGCTTTGTCATTTGAATCAACAATGATGCTCAGGTGTAAGGTAGCAAAGCTTAATTAATTATTCAAGTCCTTAATCATGCAACAATTAAAAACCGCGGGAGCTCCAGGGAGCCCCGCGGCATCTGTTCGGGCGTCAGCATCAAACACGCCTTTATTCACATTGCCTCGCCATCATGGTCTGATCTCAGTTCATCCAGAATGAATGCCCGAACCGAAACATCTCTCAATTTTCAGCGGCCGGATACCGAACCTTCTTCCATAGCCGGACCCATATCGCGGGCGTGTTCCCTGCTCCACTGCTCCTGCTTTTTGCGTTGCTCCTCTGTAAGCAGTTTGTCGAACTTTTCCCTGTAGTCCGCCCTTATTTCGCGCATGGAATCAACCATGCTCATCCGATCCAGCTTGCCGTCCCGCATTTTTTCTGACAGTTTTTTCATTCTTGTGTTGTGTTCTTTGAACAACTTGCGAGCCTCTTTCTCCTGTTTCTCTTCAAGGCCAAGATACTTCAACATATCTTCGAACTGCCTCTCCATCTCTTTCTTACGGTCCGGCATTTTCATTCGCCTTCCGCCGCTTCCAGGCATCCCGCCGCCACCCTGCGCCAGCAACAATCCGTCAGACTCAGACTGGGCGGCCCCACATTGCCCAGCCACAGGCAAAGCCAGCACCAGCATTACAAGAATGACAATCCAGTCCGCTTTCCGCATTATCCCCTCTTGATCTCCATACATCTTCTTAAACAGCCTTCCGGTCTGCGGCATCGATAAACACATTCTTACTGTATGCTCACTTGCGGGATTTATCGTCGTCAAGCGGATAGCCTTTATCCTTCAACTCCTGCTTGATTTTTTCCATCCGCTGCTGCAGGGCTTTCATATTTGATTCGTATTTTTCCCGGTCAAAATTCGCTTTCGGAAGAATGGGATCGATCATACGAACCTGGGCGATCGCCTCCCAGACATCTCTTTCCATTCCCGAGATCGCAAGTATGAACCTGGCCTTCTGCGCCGGATCCAGAATACTCATCACTTTTTCCATGCCTTCGTGCTTGGCCTGCCAGATTTTACCGGAATTTTCAAGCAACTGTGTGGACAGTTTTTCAAGCTGGTCTTTGTCAGGGACGTCTTTTTTCAACTCCTGCCTCAGCGCCTTGGCCAAGCCATGGCGCTTTTCAGCGAGCTGATGTTCCGCTTTCTGCATTTCACGCATCCGCGGGAAAAAACTGTCAAGCTGACTGCCCCGGAGTTCCACTTCCTGCATTATTTTCCATACCTGCAGCATCTGCAGGTTCTGCTCACGCTCAGCCCGATGCGCTCTCCACTGGCGCAGCATTTCCGCATCCATCCCTTTCGACCCCGGAGGTCCTGGAGGCCCCGGTTCCGTTTCCGGAAGCTGCGCGAGCATGATTTCGTTCGCTCCGTCTGCTTTCTCCACGCAAATGACATTGACACAATGGTCCGTATTCAGCAGACCGTCCGGTGCAATCTGCAGATCATCAGTCTCGTTTTTTATTCCTGCGGCCATCCCGCGTCCCACAAATTCAAGCAACAGGAACAGACACAAACACAAGCCTTTTCCCCACATTTTCGCCTCCACTCATTACCAAAAGACTCTGTATTCATTTTAACAGGCTGGTCAGAAACCAGCCATTATGGCCATCACACCATCGAGCTGTTCCTCATCAAGGTCCATCAGGCCATCATATACCGTCGCGCCGCCCCCGGCAGGAAACATCACAGGTTTCTCCAGGCTGCCGTAGGCGGAATCGGCGCTTTCATCCGAAACTGTCTGAAGGTATTCCGCGGCCAACGTGTAGTCGGTCAGCAGACGCCGCATGACTTTCAAGGAATCCTGTTCCACGGGCATAACTATTCCCTGACGGGCCGCCAGAGAAGGGTCCTGACTCGCACCTGAATTCCGCAGGACTCCCGTTCGATCCACACCGATAAAAATCAGAAGCAGAAGAGCCGCGACTGCCAGCACTTTCCAGGCTGCATGTTCGAAACTTCTCCTCCATGCGCGCGGCTTGCGCCAGGTGGCCTCATCAATCTGGCGGGCGTTCTCCCGCCAGAACTCCTCGGAAGGCATTTCGACTTCCCGCATTCCCGGTGAAGCAAACAAGCCTTCCATCCGGCTCAACTGATACAAAGTATCCGCGCAGGATGGGCAATTCAGGATGTGAGAACGCACTTGAGCCCGCAGAGGATCATTCAGTGAACCCTCCAGATAATCGATCATCATGCTTTCATCAATTGGGCAGCGCATTTTACTCTCTCCCATCGCGCAGGTTAACCTGCTGTTTGACCGGCTTAAGCCAGATTGCCATCTTTTTCAGCGCCCTGTGATATGATACTTTGGCCGCTGTCAGGCTCATACCGCAAATCTCGGCGACAGCAACGAAAGGTGTATCCTCGAACGCACGCAGAATTACTACCTGACGTTGAACATCCGGCAAACGGTTGAGGGCGCTGTCCAGCCAGTTTCGCATTTTCTCACGGTCCATCTCCCTGTCCTGGTCACTGCTTTCATCCATGAACGAATCCGCCGACTGCTCAAGAGCAGCCAGCCTCGAACGGCTGCGGAACCAGTTCTTGGCCTGGTTCGAGGCTATCGTATACAGCCAGCTTCGGAAATTCCCGTCCTCGTGCAGCGAGGACAGATTGTTCCAGGCACGGACAAATGAATTCTGCATTACATCCGCAGCTTCGTCATGATCCAGTCCCAGACGTCTCAGGTAACGATAGAGCGGCTTCTGATAACGCTCGACAAGCTGGCTGAAGCAGCTTTGATCACCCTCTTTTATCCGTCGGACCAGCAGAATATCGTCGTTCATTGTCGTCCGTCTTGATAGCGTCATAAGCCTGCTTCTGTTCACATGACACATGACAGTCGCATGCCGTTACATTTTTTATTCTTCAAAGGAATCTTCTTCCCTGCGGTGCACTGCCTTTTTACCGCGCGGAGAAGTCCATTCTCTCATCGGAAGCGCCCATGGTCCGCTCAACCGGTAGCGTTTCTCGATGCGCCTCATTTTATCGATCTCGTCTTTATAGCGGCGGCGGCGATAGACAAAAACGAGGATGAAAAGACCCGCGGCCGCAATCCACAGCAAAGTCGCGCTCCCGATCAGCCTCAACCATCCGTAACGCACTCCCGCCCATTCGCGCCAGTTCGACTCGAACTTATCCAGTGTCAGCCCGAGAGAAAGGCGCAAAGCCTGGTCCAGATCGCCGGTCTCCCGCCAGCGCTCTAACAGAAGGTCCAATTGATGGCTGTTCCAGTTAGAGACCAAATAGTCGATTACGGTATAGCTCTGAAGGTACGCCCGGCGGGCCAGAGTCTCAGAGCGCGGGAAACCGTCTCTCAACTCCCGGAACGGCATGAATGATCCAACTGCCAGAGCCACCGAGGTGTCGAACATGTCCTCAAGGCCCCACATCTCCGCATTCCAGAGAGCGTAACCTTCCTGAAACCAGCGTGGAATGGCAGAGGGACGGAGGCGCTGGTCCAGAAAAAGATGACTCAATTCGTGATTAAGCACAGTGCGCGGCTCTTCAACCCAATCGGTTATGATCCGGGGAGAACGCATGATCACCAGGTCCTGTTCCGGCACGGCGAAAGCCACGCCCCACTCCGGCAGCGCCCCTCCGCTGAGACGCTGAAACTCGTTCTCATCCGGCGCTATTATTAATGTGACCGCGCACAGATTCTCACCCGGCAACATTTCGTTGCGAGGCAGAAAGGAGGCTGTCCATTTAAGATAGTCCGAGGCGGTCGCAGAATCCGGGTTCCGGTATAAAACCTTTGTCTGCCCCTCTGTCAGACTCCTGTAAGAATCAACTGTCAGCCTCGATTCGCATCGCACCCGGCTGCCCGGACAACACAACAGAAAAAGCAACGCCAGCCTGGTACACTTTTTCAATAACAAAACCATTGACAATCTGTTACGAGATATTATCTTTGGTCGCAGTTCCAGCATTTTAACATCCGTTTTCATATACATCCGAGGAGAGGATTCCGTGCCGAATACAAAAAGCGCTGAGAAACGCAATAAGACAAACCTGGTGCGCAACGAAAGAAACCGTATCCGCCGCTCAACAATGCGCACCGCGATCAAGAAGCTTCGCAAGGCCGAAAGTTACGAGGCCGCCGTGGCTCTACTGCCCGAGGTTTTCTCGACCATAGATAAAAATGCCAAGGTGCATGTGATTCATCCCCGGACCGCCGCGCGCTACAAGAGCCGCCTGAGCCTGTTCGTTCAGACCCTGCAGAAGCCGGCAAAGACTGAGCCAAAAGCCTGATACCGGCAAACAGACCGGTCAGTTCAGAAGGCAGAAGAGCACAGGTTCTTCTGCCTTCTTGTTTCCTGTGGAATGCCGCATCAGACCAGAGACTGCAATATCTGCAAACCCAGCACCGAGTCCTTCCAGTCCACGAGAATCATCAGATCACGGATCGCCGAACGGTCACCGGCGGTGTAACTCTTTCTTTTTCTGCATTCGATAAGATGGTTAAGCGCCCGGCTGTAGTAATTTACGCTCATATCCAGGTCCAGGCCGAGTTCTTTGGCCTCGCCTTCGAATATCTCACGGAAACGGTTCAACTCCCGGATCAGACGGCCGGTTTCCCTGTGTCCCAGTTCGCCGGTGGTGCGCTCGGCCCAGCGGCTGATCGGCAGGCTGCGGCGGAATTCCATCCAGCCGTCCTGGGCTTTCTGATCCAGGGCGCGGAGTCCCGCGGCCTTGCGGAGATCTTCCTCGAACACCATCGGCCCGGAACCGGAGGAATCGCGTTCCAGTCCTCCGTTACGCAACTCCCCGTCCGTGCCTGTGCCCGTGTCCTTTCCGTTTACCATCCTTCTCTTTCCTCCCGCTCTTCCTGCTGGTTGCTTTTTCACCGGCGGCCTCTCCCGGAAGTCCGGCCAGGACAAACTCGATCCGCAGCATTGCGGGATCGGAACGGCTCAGAACGACCTCGATCTCCTGACCAACCTGGAAAGTGCGGTGAAGGTTTTTCCCGCGCAAAACAGCTTTCTTCTCATCCAGTTCGTAATAGTCGTCGTCCATGTCTGCGATATGAACGAATCCCTCGACATAGAAACGCTTCAGTTTTATCCCCATGCCAAAGGGCTTTATCGAGGTCACCCGCGCCTCGAAATGCTGGCCGATGAAACGCTGCATGAACTCGGCCCGCACCCGGTCGTCTGATTCACGTTCCGCGCTGTCGATCAGTTCCTCCTGGCGGCTGGCGTGCAGACAGACCTCGGTGAGTTCGGCTTCCAGGTTTTCGATCTCCTTGTGGGAAGGTGTCTCACCGCTCATCTGTATTTTCAGCAGACGGTGAACGCACAGGTCGGGATAGCGGCGGATGGGAGAAGTGAAATGCGTGTAGCTCTCGCTGGCCAGGCCGAAATGCCCGATGTTGCTGGTGCTGTACATCGCGCGTTTCATCGAGCGCAATATGATATACGAGACTATATCTCCCAGGCCCTGCTGCGCGGCGCGATCCAGGATTCCGATCAGCACGGCGGGCTTCACCGGCCAGAGACGTTTCGGAACAGACAACTGGTGGGCCAAGGTTGTAAGCCCGTACTGCATGCTTTCGATAGAATCCTCCGCCGGCTCGCCGTGGATTCTGTAGACAGAGGGCAGACCGCTCTTTTCGAGACTGGACGCCACAGCCTCGTTGGCCGTGACCATGAACTCCTCGATAAGGCGATGGCTCAACAGTCGTGGTTTTGGCCGGATATCGACAGGAACACCATGAGCGTCCCGGATTACCTCCGGCTCCGGTATATCGAGGTCCATATAGCCATTTTTCAGACGGATTTCGCGCCGGATTCCGGTAAGCTCGCCCAGCAGCTTCAGTGGTCCGGCGACCTCCTCGAAGCCGCTGTCCGATGGGATTCCGCCATCCAGAAGCGCCTGGGCCTGCTCGTAATTCATGCGTTTCCGGCTGTGAATGACGCTCAAGGCCGGGCGGCTCTCCCTGACGTTCCCGTCAGCGCCGATCCTGATCAGGACCGAGAAGGTCAGACGGTCCCGGCCTTCAACCAGCGAGCAGATGCCTGAGGAAAGACGGGTCGGCAGCATCGGGATGTAGGCCGCGTTGAGATACACGCTCATGGCGCGCTTGAAAGCCTCCTTGTCCATCCGGGAGCCATTCTGAACATAATGGCTGACATCCGCGATATGCACGCCCACTTCCACCCCGCCATCCGGCAGCCGCACCGCGCTCACCGCGTCATCGAAATCCTCGGCCGTGGCCGGATCGATCGTGAAAGTGGTCAGGCCGCGAAGGTCCTCGCGTCCGTCCAGGTCGGACTCCAGAACCTGATCAGGTATTTCGCGGCTCTGCTTGAGCACTATCGCAGGGAAACGTGTCGGGAAATCGTATTTCACCAGTATCTCGTCATCCGCCCCAACCTTAGGCCCCATCAGCGACTTGATAACCCGTCCCCGGGCCTTGCCCCCCGGTCCGCCCCAGTCGAAAATCTCCACCACCACCCGGTCGCCGTCCTTAACAGATGTGGATTCGCCTGACGGGATGATGATTTCACGGACGAGACGGTCATCTCGCGGGACCACGTACTGCATGCGCCCCTGCTTGTAGAACGTGCCAATGAAACGGCGCATCCCGCGCTCCAGCACCCGGACTATCACTCCCTCAGGATTGCCGTCCGCCGGACGGTTTATAACTTTCACCTCCACCCGGTCCCCGTCGAAAGCCTCTCCCAGATTGAAATTCTTGACGAATACGTCCCGTCCGCCTGTTTCCGGGATAACGAAACCATAGTTGCGGCGCACCAGGTCGAGCTTGCCGGTCAGGGTTTCCGCACGGCCTGCGGCCACAAATGAGTTTCTTCGTATCTGATGCAGAATGCCCTCATCCGCCATTTCCTTAAGGATACGCTTGAGCATCCTGTAATCCTCGCCCTTGATTCCAAGAGCGCGTGCCACCTGTTTCGGCTTGATCGGCACCGATTCGTTCTCTCTGAAGAACTCTTTTAAAGCCTTGCGCTGTATGGCCATGTCATTTTCCTGGTTAAGCGTTCTGATGCCGCGGTCTGATTCTGGTATTTGACATTTTCCAGCGGCGCTCCTGTTTTATGTTTCATTTCGAATTTATCACCATTCAACCGGCATGTCCACCCGAACCGGCAGCAAAGAAGCGGCGGGTTGCAGTGACAGTTCCGGAACAATATAATTGCTTGAAGGCTTGAATGACCGTTTGTATTTGATGATAAGGAATGCCCGGAACACCATTGAAAAAGAATACGGCGGATCGCCGCCGGGGAGAGGCGCCATGCTTGCGGAACTGACCATGTTCCCGCTCGGCAGAGTCAGCGGCCTGAGCGGAGAAATATCGAAAGTCCTGGATCTGGTGGAAAAAAGCGGGCTGCCCTATCAGCTCACCGCCATGGGGACGCTGATCGAGGGGGAATGGGACGCGGTGCTTGATCTGGTGACCCGTTGCCGTAACCGTCTGCTCGAAGACAACGAGCGGCTTTATATCGTGCTCAAGATCGATGACCACAAGGAACGCACCGGCAAGCTTACCGGCAAGGTCGCCGCCGTGGAAAACAAACTGGGGCGCGCATTGAAAAAATAAACCGCCGGCTCATGCTCCCGGCCACGGATATCCGATCCGGCGGCAAAGCTCCAGGAGGTTGCCGCCCAGGATCATCCGCCGCTGTTCATCGCTCAGGCGGTCATAGACCACCCATCCCAGGATCGGGGCCGGGTCGCGCATGGGCGTATCGCTGCCGTAGAGAACTTTATCCGTTCCGGCTTCCGCCACCAGGTATGACAGCATACGGCAGGGTACGGAGGTGTAATTCACCTCCAGGTAGATGTTGTCGTACTGACGGGCCAGGGGGGCGAGCTGACCGGCCAGGCGAAACGAAGCGCCTGAGTGCGCTACGATAAACACCGCCCGGTGATAGCGCGGAGCCAGTTCTTTCAGCTGGCCGGGCGTCACTCCTGACAGCGGCTCCAACCCGACATGGCAGAGTATGGGTAGCCTTAAACGCTGGGCCAGTTCAAGCATCGGGCGGAAAGGGGGATCGGTGATCGGGCAGCGCATCGAGAATGGATAGGGTTTAAGCCCGAAAAACCTGCGTTGAACGAAACATTCCTCCACCTCGCTTTCCCAATCCTCCGGGTAGTTCGGATTTACGACCATGTACGGGATCAGCCGCCCGGGATACCGCTCCGCCGCCGAGGCGGCCAGCCGGTTTCCTTCCGGCGCGTCCCCGCCGTAAATCTGCCAGCTGCTCACGGCCAGAGTGCGGGTCCCGGTCCGGTCGAGAGCTTCGACAATCGACCTGTCATCCTGCGAACCCAGGCTCAGGCCGATCAGGCCCTCGAATCCCTGCGGGGCGATATGGCCGTGACAATCATGCACCTCGACGCTGGTCAACGGCTCACCGCGGTCCATCTGCAAAAGCACCGGAGAACGATCCGGCTGTTCCGGCAGCGCGGGAGTCCGGACCTCTCCCAGCAGTTTTTCCAGGTTCCCGGCCGCAATCAACTGCTTATCCCGCCTGCTTATCCTTGAATACATCAGCATGGCCCGCGCCGCACCGGCGGAGACAGACGGCAACCCGGTGCCGAACAGCAGACGTTCCGGCCCGAATTGCTCCGTCACCCGCCGTATCATCTCCAGGCCCTGGAACAGGGAGGTCTCTATACGAACATTCGGACAGCGCCCGAACAGGGTCAGCAACTGGCCGTTATGGTTATAATTCACGGCGCAGACCACTATATTCAGCCCCGGATAATCCTGGGCCAGACGTTCCACCGCGGGAAGCGCGGGCCCGCGGTGCTCGTGCTGGCCGAGCTGCACGAAAGTGTAGTACGGCTGGTCAAAATCCAGCCAGAGAGGAAGGCCGCGGGACTGAAGGAAATCGAGGGCCGCCCGCACCGGGGGATCGGAAAATTCAGTTTTATGATATAGTGGAAACATCCGGAAAGCCCGGACCCCCTGTTGGGCATATTGTGCGGCCTCGGCGGCCATGTCGCGCCCGTCGCGGTAAGGCGTGGAGCTGAGTACGGCGCAAGGCGACAGCCTCGGCTGCTCCCGGCAGATCTTTATAATCTCTGAATTACCCATGACGCTGTCCTGCTCGCGCGCAGATGAGTGAAACACCAGCGCCCGGCTGATCCGGCAATGGTCCATCTCATCCAGCAACCCGGCCGTATCGTAAGGCGCTCCCGGAGTACGGCAGACCGAGCGTCCCAGACAGGCGTTGGCATCAAAAAACACTACTTCACCGAGATCAGACTCAGACATGGCAGGTCCTCCGGAGACAGCGGAACAGAGCGTAATAGCCAAGCGCCAGGCCGCCGGCGAGCAGTTCCCAGCGATACGGTGCGGGCATGCCGCCCCGCAGCCCGGCATCAGTGTCAATCACGTAGGAAATGAAGATCAGTCCGGCGCCGGACAGGGCGAAAAACCATTCCCTCGGCACGGGCCGGAACTGGCCGCCACCCTGAAGGCGTCTCAGTATGAACCACGCGCCGCTCAGCATGGCCAGCGATACAACAAGCGGTGAAAGCACCGGTCCGATCCAGGGAAGCGGGATCAGAAACAGTATGTCCCAGGTAAACCAGCTCTCAGGCCATCCGATCAGGAGCTTGAGCCAGATGTAATAGAAAATGTCCCAGACTGCAAAGGCAAGCATGAAAAAGGCCAGACGGTCAGCTAACTTTCGCCCGGACAGACAGGCCAGGGCGGCAAGCATCACCAGGGTCGCCGCTTCGCGCCCCAGTTCGACCAGCAGCACTCGCTGCTCCATCAGCCGCAAGGGGAAAGTGAATCCCTCGGGATAATACAGGCCCCGCAGGTATATCACCACCGCAGCTTCAAGATAACCCATCGCCGTCGCAAAAACAGCGACTATCAATGCGGTTCGATAATACCTGTACTCGACCGGTGCATCTTCTGCGGTAGTCATTTTTGTCCCTGAATCAAGCTTTAAAATCCTCCGGAATCAGAAACAGCGTCTCCCGTGGCCCGATTACGTTCTCTCCGGGAATCTCCAGCTTTCGCCCTGTTATCAGGCAGCGATATTGCCCCAGCGCGAGGCTCCCGGCGGGCAAGACAGCTCCGGTGTCCTCGTAATTCAGGACAAACGCCGCCGGTCGCCCGTTCCCCTTGTCTCCCACCGCACCCCGCCTGATTCTCAGCAGCGGAGCGCCGGGAGGAATGGGAGTATCCACTCCGCAACCGTTCAACAAAGAGCCGATCAGATCGAGGCAGCCTTTATCCGGCCGGTCACGGTACGAGATTCCGGGATAAAAGCCGAAATGAAACGTGCATCCCCGCCCGCTCCGGTTGGAAACAAGCAGTCCCTGTCCCCCCGACAAATCCTCACCCCCGGCCAGAGTGTCCAGCCGCCCTGACATGCGGGTGACGGTGATCCGCTTCCCGGAAATTTCGATCGTCCGCGGCTCCTGGATCGCCTTGTTGGAACGCTCCCGGCAGCCGAACAGCCTGTCCAGACCGAATCCCGGCCGCACCGCGTTGACCCAGGTGTTGCTCAGGTCGCGGAACGCCACGCCGATGTCTGCGGCCAGCACTCCCCCGTCCTCCACGTACTTTTTCAGCACCTCCGCCTGCGCGGCCGAAACGAGATGGAGATAAGGGAGGGCCACGAAAGCATATCCTCCGACCCGTTCCAATTCCTCCGCCGGAACGAGGTCCACGGCCAGGCCCAGACGCCAGAGCATAGAATACCAGCCTTTGAGAGAATCCTTGTAACGGTAGCAGACCGTTCCGGCGCGGCTGAGATCCTCAGCATCCTCCATTTCGGAATACATGTCCAGGGCGTGGGAGAATACCACAGCCACGCGGGCTTTTTCCGGTTTCCAGGTGCGGAAAGCCTCCGGGCAGCGCTCCCTGGCCGAGCAAATCTCCGCCGCGGCCAGGCTGCGGTCCGTATCCGAGCCATCCGAGGAAATAAGACCGGAAGTGATGGATTCCTCCGAGAAACGCTCGGGGCGGAACTGCCAGATCAGTGCGCCGCGGGCGCCCTCCGAGATCACCGAGGCCAGCATGAAACGTATGTCCTGACCGGTGAAATCCTCGGCCATGTAGTTCCAGCTGTTGCCGTATATCTCGTTGACCCAGAAATAATCTTTCACCGAGGCGATCCAGCGCGCCTGAAGCGCGTAAAGGAACATCTCGTCCCGGTAGCCGTCGAAAGTGAACAGGGCCGGGCGGTCCACCCGGGCGAATGTGTGGAAATCACCGGTCCAGTGCGGAAGGCTTGTGCCATAGACATCCACATGCTTCGAGGTCTGAAGGTCATCGCAGGTGTCGAGCATGGAGGGCTGGAGCACACTGTTGAACCCGACATGGCAGAACAGCGGGCGCGTATTGTCCAGCGAGCGCACGAGGTCCGCCAGCCAGTGTATCCGGTCGGCTACGGCCCAGGCGCGGAACTGACGCCACAGCCATGCGTCATAGTACGAACTGGCATCCGGCGGCGCCGTAATATCCTCCCAGTCGGCCACCGCGACCCCAAAACGTGCCGAAAACTCTTCCGGCGCGCCGAAATTGTCCGCCAGCCAGCGCCGGTAAAGAGCATTTGAATGCGTGCAGGCGCAATCCTCGAACGGACGGCAACGGGGTTCGTTCCAGAGGTGCCAGCCCAGGATATGATCGCGGTCCCGATAGCGCAGAACTCCCTCGGAAACAAAACTTTCGGTCTTCAGGCGCACCAGCGGACGGTCAAAACAGGGAAACCAGCCACCCAGATAGAACGATCCACGCCCGCGCGGCTGCAGCGGACGGCCATCCGGGGCCACCCGCACGCTCTCGTAATTCCGGAACAGCCAGGCCGGGGCGCTCTCAACGAAAAACTTGAAAACAACTTTCAAACCGATCTTCCCGGTCAGGTCGAGGAGACGGTCAATATCATCCCAGCGGAATTTGCCCTCCTCCGGCTCATGCCAGGCCCACTGCGGCCTGAGCTGCACCGCGGTGAATCCCAGCCGCCTGATATGACGGAGATCGTCTTCCCACTCGGAGGGAAGCGGAGTGGGCTGACGGTAGTACTGGACACCGATGTGAAAATCAAATGGCTGCGGCATAGCTCTCCTCACGCTTCTCGTCTTGCCCCCGCCCGGCTTTATCTGTTATTATTCGGACAGAGTTCTGTTGAATAGATTATTGCGGACCGGATTCAATAATAATCGGGCCATCAGGTTTTGTAAAATGAATCGATTTACCGATCCGTGGAGAAAAAGGCTTGCTCTTTATCGGAACGTGCGGGTTTTCGTATGAGGACTGGCGCGGAGTGTTCTACCCGGAAACGTTGAGCAAAAAGGATTTTCTGGCTTTTTACTCACAGAACTTTCCGGCGCTTGAACTCAACTCCAGCTATTACGCCATGCCCTCTCCTGTGCTGGTGCGCAACCTGGCCGAATACACGCCGGATAGTTTCAGCGTGGCGGTCAAGGCTTACAAGGGCATCACGCACGAAAGGAGCGGTGAAAGCGCGTCTCTGCTCGATAAATTCATGCTTCTTCTCGAACCTCTGCGTCTGAGCGGCAAACTGTCCGCTGTTCTTCTTCAGTTCCCCCAAAGTTTTCATTTTGGAGAGACCGAAACCGCTTTCCTGGACGAGCTTATTCTGCGGCTCGAAAACTGCCCCAAGGTCGTTGAGTTCAGGCACCTGAGCTGGCGGCGGAAAAGGATTTGGGAACTTTTGCGCCTGCGCGGTGCGGCTCTGTGCTGCGTGGATGAACCTCGCCTTCCGGGCCTTCTGCCCCCCGAAGCGGTACGGACAAGCGAATCGCTTGGATATGTGCGTTTCCACGGCCGCAACAGCGAAAAATGGTGGAAGCACGAGGAAAGCTGGGAGAGATACGATTACGATTACAGCCCCGAGGAACTGGAATCCTGGCGCAATAGCATCCTCTGGCTGGCGGACAAAACGGACAGGACTTTCGTTTTCTTCAACAACCACCGCAGCGGAAACGCGGTGAAAAACGCGCGCCTGATGGCCCAGGTGCTGGGATTGTTCCCACCGGGGACATCAGGCGCGCGAACTGACAGCCGTCCGGAAGATTGAAATCACTTCGGCGGCGTTTTCCACATGTACTGGAAGAATTCAGCGTCCGGAGACAGAATCAGGGTCGTTGTGCTGTCTATTGTCTTCTGGTAAGCCTCCAGGGTGCGCAGCAGACCATAGAAACGCTGATTGCGGTTGTAAACCCCGGCATAGACTTTGGTGGCCACGGCATCCCCGTCGCCCCGTATCTCCTGGGCCTGCTTTTCAGCCTCGGCCAGAATAATCACCGCTTCCTTGTCTGTCTCGGCCCGTATTTTCAGGCTCTCCTCCTCCCCCTCCGAGCGGTACTGGTTGGCGATACGCTTGCGCTCGGCCTCCATGCGCGCATACACGGCCATCTCGTTCTCCGGCGGAAGGTCGGCGCGCTTGATCCGCACGTCCAGCACCTCAATCCCGTACTCCGCCGCTTTCTGATTGCTCAGACGGGTTACGGTTTCCATTATCAAAGGACGGTTTACCGAGATTATCTCGTGAAACAGATGCTTGCCAAGTTCGGTCCGCATCTCGGAGTAGATTATATCATCCAGGCGGCTCAGCGCCCCGGCTTCGTTCTGCACGGCCTGAAGGAACTTCAACGGGTCGGCGATGCGCCACTTGGCGTAGTTGTCCACGATCAGGGTCTTCTTGTCCTGGGTCAATATCTCTCGCGGAGCGGCGTCGTTATCCAGCAGACGGCGGTCGAAGAAATGCACCTTGTGAATATACGGTATCCTGAAATGCAGTCCCGGATCGCTCACCGTGCGCACCGGAGCGCCGAACTTTGTTATAACCGCCTGCTCGGTTTCCCAGACCCGGAATGCGGAGCTGAAAAACAGCAGGAGCGCCGCGGCCAGAACGGCCACTGCTATCGCTTTTTTCCGCTGCATCGCAGCCTCCAGGTCAGGGTTTAGGGGATGATGAAAGGGGGCGCATGTCCAGCAGCGGCATCAGTCCGCCGCCGTCCGGGACTTTGACAATATATTTGTTCAGGCCGGGCAGCACTTTTTCCATGGTTTCGATATACATGCGCTTTTCTGTCACCGCCGGGGCCTTCTCATACTCGGCCAGCACCTCGCTGAACCGTCCGGTCTCGCCCTCGGCGCGAAGGATTCGCTCGCGATTGTAGCTTTCGGCCTGACGGATTATTTCAGTCGCCCGGCCGCGCGTTCGCGGGATGATGTCGTTCTGGTACCCCTGGGCCAGGTTGATAAATTTGTTCTTGTCCTCCAGGGCGCTGGCCACATCCTTGAAAGCCGCGCTCACCTGCTCCGGCGGGTGCACGTCCTGAAGCTGCACCGCCACCACCATCACCCCGGCGTTGTAGTTATCCAGAATCTGCTGAAGGTTCTCCTGTATCTCGCTCTGAATCTGGAACTTGCCATCGGTCAGGGCCTCATCGATTTTGTGGTTGCCGATCACCTGGCGCAGCGAGGCCTCGGCTGCGTTCTGAACCGTGTAGACAACGTTGCGCACCTTGAACAGATACGCGGCGGGATCCTTGATCTTGAACTGCACGATCAGGTCGATATCCACGATGTTCTCATCCCCGGTGAGCATCAGGCTCTCCTGGGGGATCGACTCGTATTGGGCCGGAGGGCCCGGGTCCACGGTGCGGAAACCAATCTCAACCCGCTTGACCTCGGTCACTTTCGGCGTTTCGACCGATTCTATCGGGTACGGCAGATGATAATTCAGGCCCGGCTCAGTAACCGTGTGAATCCGCCCGAACCGCAGCACCACTCCCAGTTCGTCCGCATTCACCTTGTACAGGCCCGCGGCGAACCAGAGCAGAACTGCTATGCCGAGTGCAGCCAGCACTGATTTTCGGCTGAACGATGGGAAATTGATCTGCGGGATGTTGATCTCGAAATCATTCTGGGGCATTGACAGACCTCCCGCGGCAGGGTTGCGCGCCCGGAGGCGCATGGACAGGAGAAACCGTTTTTCAATCTACCGGATGCCATTTCGCCAGTCAAGGAAAGAAGGATCATCAATACTTGCAGGCGAACTATCATCAGGGGCGGGAAACCGCTATTATCGCATGATCCGGCGTCTCATGGCGGGAATGCACGGAATAGCCCTGCGCGGCCAGCGAGCGCTCGACATCCGCGGAAACCGGCTCCGGGTCCACCAGGGCCAGCAGAATATGTCCACGTTGGATCTTTTCAAGCGCGAGTTTGATCCGGACAAAATTCATCGGGCAGGCCTGGCCGCGGAGGTCGATCACGGCCTTCTGTTCCACAAGGTATACTCCATCTCATTGTCAAGCATGATTCGCATGGGCTGAACAGACTGGGCAGACCGGGTCCGGCGGGGCCTCGGAGACATGAAACCTCATGCTCAGGAGGTTCACGCGCAACAGCCGTCCCACCAGCGGCTCCCCCACGGAGCAGAGCACTTTGACCGCCTCTGCCGCCTGAAGAGAGCCGATCACTCCCGCCGCCGCGCCGAGCACGCCCGCCTGGGCGCAGGCAGGCGTCTCATCAGCGCCCGGAAGCTCCGGCATCAGGCAGCGCAGGCAGGCCCCCTGAGTTCCAGGAACTACAGTCAGAAGCTGCCCCTGGAACCCGAGCACCCCGGCATGGGACAATGGCCGCCGCTCCCGGACACAGGCATCGTTGAGCAGCAATTTGGTCCTGAAATTGTCGCTCCCGTCGATCACGAAATCATAATCCCGGACCAGTTCAGAAGCGTTGCTTTCTTCCAGCCGAAAGTCATGGCATTCCACCCGGACATCCGGATTCAGGGCCTTCAGGCGGATTGCGGCCGAGGCGGTCTTTGCCTTTCCGAGCGCGGCGGTATCGTGCAGTATCTGGCGCTGAAGGTTGGAAAGCTCCACCCTGTCCGAATCCACTATCCCCAACCGTCCCACTCCGGCTGCCGCCAGATACAGCGCAGCCGGAGAGCCAAGCCCTCCAGCCCCCACCACCAGTACCGAGGAACCCAGCAGGCGGGACTGACCGGAGGGACCCAGTTCCGCAAGAACCAGGTTGCGGCTGTAACGCAAAAGTTGGCTTTCGTTCAGTTCCATGTCACCAGGGATATTTACCGTATTACAATGTGGCTTTACGTTTCATTCAACCATCCGCCGGGATGCGCCGGTCATAAATCCGCGTACAACGGATGCGAAAGGTAGCGCTCGCCGGTGCTCGGGAAAACGGCCACGATCAGCTTGCCCCTGTTTTCGGCCCGGCGGGCCAGTTCCAGCGCCGCATACGCCGCCGCTCCGGAGGACACCCCGGCGAAAATCCCCTCCTCGCGCGCCATGCGGCGGGCCAGGGCTATCGCCTGGTCCGAGCTGACCTTGATGATCTCATCCACCAGGCTCAGGTCCAGCACATCCGGCTTGAATCCCGCCCCGATGCCCTGAATCTTGTGCGGTCCAGGGGTCCCGCCGGAAAGGACCGCGCTTTCCAGCGGCTCCACCGCAACGGCCTTGAAAGACGGCTTGCGGACCTTGAGCACGGAGGCCACCCCGGTGATCGTGCCTCCCGTGCCCACTCCGGAGACAAATATATCGACTCTGCCCTCCGTGTCACGCCAGATCTCCTCGGCGGTTGTGCGGCTGTGCACTTCCGGATTGGCCGGGTTCTTGAACTGCTGCGGCAGGAACGAGCCGGGTGTGGCGGCGGCCAGTTCCTCGGCCTTCTCAATCGCACCTCGCATGCCCGCCGCTCCGGGGGTCAGCACCAGTTCGGCGCCGAGGGCTTTCAATATCTGACGGCGCTCGACTGTCATCGTGTCGGGCATGGTGAGGATAAGACGGTACCCGCGGGCCGCGGCCACAAAAGCCAGCGCAATGCCGGTGTTGCCGCTGGTCGGTTCGATTATTGTCGAGCCCTTATGCAGCTTGCCGGCCTTTTCCGCCGCATCGATCATGTTCAGCCCGATACGGTCCTTCACCGACCCCAGCGGATTGAAGGCCTCGATTTTCGCTACTACCGTGGCCCCGGCCCCCTCGGTCACCCGGTTGAGTTTCACCAGCGGAGTGTTGCCGATAGTCTCGGCGATATTCTGATAGATGCCCGGCATACGAACCTCCTGGTTCCGTGATTTGCTTTGCGGAAGTTTATGATCCCGAAGCCGGTCAGGCTGATCCGGCTTTAATCTCGGAATCCGCTTAATTATCACTTATTCGATAGACTTTATGATAATATAAACGGCGCAAGCGCATCTGTCAAGAACTCTCAATTCGAAGTTGGATTCATTTCAAATCCGGGTGCTCCGTTATCCATTTCTTCATCTTTGCGAGTGCCTGCGCCCGGTGGCTGACACTGTTCTTTATTTCCCGGTCAAGCTCGGCGAAGCTCAGACCGAGCGGAGGATACAGGAACAGAGGGTCATACCCGAAACCGTTCGATCCGCGAGGCTCCCGCAGAATAGTTCCGCGGGCCTCACCATCGAACGTTATCTCCGCCTGTCCTGGCAGGTGCAGGGCGATACAGCAGACAAACCGGGCCTGACGGCCGCTGTCCGGGACATTCTCAAGCAGTCGCAGCAGCTTTTCGTTGTTGCGGCGATCATCCGGAGGCTCGCCGGCAAAGCGGGCGGAAAACACTCCCGGAGCGCCGCCGAGAGCATCCACACACAATCCGCTGTCATCCGCCAGGCATGGCATTCCCGAGAATTCAGACCAGGCCCTGGCTTTCTCCAGGGCGTTCTCGCGGAAAGTCTCCCCGTTTTCCGGGAAATCGGGGGCGGCCTTGCCGAGATCGCGCGGCGGGATCACGCGGATATTCAGGCCTAACAGTATCTGCCTTATTTCATTCAGTTTACCGCGGTTGTTGGTAGCGATCAGCAGTTGTTTTTCAGGCAAGCCCCAGCGCTCCGTTCTGATAGCCGTTTATCTGCCTGATCCCGGCCGTGGCCAGGTCGAGCATGCCGTCCAGGGCCTCCCTCCCGAACGGTTCGCGCTCGGCCGTGCCCTGCACCTCGATCAGGCGAAGGTCCGCGCTCATGACCACGTTCAGGTCCACCCCGGCGCGGCTGTCCAGGTTATAATCCAGGTCCAGGCGTAATTCCTTGTCCACCAAGCCTACGCTCACCGCGGCCACCATCTGTTTCATCGGATGCGCGGCGACCGCGCCGGAGGCGGTCAGACGGTCGAGTGCCAGACGGAGCGCCACCGCCGCCCCGTTGATCGAGGCGCAGCGCGTGCCGCCGTCCGCCTCTATCACATCGCAGTCCAGCATCAGGGTGCGCTCGCCCAGGGCCTGAAAATCGATCACAGCGCGCAGAGCGCGCCCGATCAGACGGCTTATCTCCAATGCCCGGCTGTTCGGCTTGCCGCGCGTGCGCTCGCGCTCCTGGCGTGTCCCGGTGCTGCGCGGGAGCATGGCGTACTCGGCGGTGATCCAGCCCGTGCCCTTGCCCTCCAGGAAATTCGGCACGCGGTTTTCCAGGGTGGCGGTGCAGATCACCCGCGTGCGTCCCATTGTCACCAGGCAGGAGCCCTCGGCGTGGGGAATATAGTCCAGACAGAACTCAACCGGCCTCAGGCCGGACGGCAACCTTTCGCTCACGATCTCTCCTTTTTCTGTTGTCGGAGGTTCATTTAAAGCTATGTCCGGCAGGACGCGGCTGCAAGCAAAATGCCGGGACTGCCCCGGGCGGTCCCGCCTATGTATGTCAGGCTAAAGTATGGGCCGATTGTTCCGAAATATGAAACAGGGAGAGTATTCTCGCAAGTTGACCGGCGATGGAGGGACGCTATGCTGAAAAAATGCTTTATCGTGGGCGCGCTGACACCCGTGCTTGCGGTGCTCCTTACCCTCTGGTGCGTGGATGCCCTGACCGGGCTGGCGAAAAACGGGGACGAGGAACGCCGTTTCTTCCGCCCCGCGCCGCGCCCGCTTGGTCTCGCATCCACCGGCGCGGCCTGATAACCGGCCGCATGGAAGGCCGAGAGTATTGACAAGAGACGCCTTCTCTGATAAGTTCGGGGTAGTTGAACGGACCTGACGAGCGGGCGTAATTCAGCGGTAGAATGTCAGCTTCCCAAGCTGGACGTCGTGGGTTCGAGTCCCATCGCCCGCTCCAGAATAAAGAAAACCCCGGTGCATTAAGCGCCGGGGTTTTTCGTTTTTTTACACCGGAAACAAAAAAGCCGCCCGAAGGCGGCCTCTTAATCGTTAATTTAAATCAAATTTATTTTTGTTTATTTGTGTATATCTTATTTATCTTCGCATAAGCATCCTTTAAAAGAATCCCCTGATAAATATTATGATTACTTGACCCTCTCACAGTATGGATATGTCCTGGTTTCCTGCATTCATAAATTATAGAATCTCCAGCTATTGCGTTCCCCTTATCGTATCTAACATTATCTTCTTTTTTTCGAATACTATCTGAATCATGCCTCGGCAATTTTCCCCTCCGACTCTAATTCATCGCAGGCTTGTGTTAAATCACGAAGACTGCACGGGAAATAATCCATTAAAACATCTAAACCGATTTCTTCTCCATCGTGTTCCTTGAAATAGACTCCTATTTTTGACTTAAGCTCCTCAAAAGATAGCATCTCTTCTTTCTTAAAAACTACATCTATGCTTTCTTTCTCATAAACCATTGACGTCGGATACACAACATCTGCCGCATAAAGCAACCAACCTTCTGACGTTTTACTTGCCTTTGGTTTCGCGGCTGTATAACCTTTATAGTCGATAGTCACTGCAACGTGAGCATCCACTTCTGTTGTTTTTGTAAAAAAAGGGATCTCTGGAAGTACACAAGTCATAATAATATCATCCTTTTGAATGGGGACTAATGTTTAAAACCCCATCTTTTTCCATCTGATGAAGAATATTATCTATTACATTCCGCAAGCTCACAAGGGTCTGTATCGGCATTGCGACCCTCATGACGGCTTCAGCCGATTGAGGATTCTGGGTCGCCAAATATCCAAATACTATTTTTGCATGGAAAGGATCAACATGCAATCTAACCAAGTTACTGAACAATAGCGGCAGTTTATCCTCCTTCAACTCCAACTTCTGAAGGTCTATCTTCTTTTCATTCTCGGATTTTACGGATTTCATCTTTAGTCTCTTTCTGTTAAGATGCTCTTTCTAAGATGCAATCTTCGTTCCAACCGTTTCGTATTAATAAACTTCCACTCACTTCTTGTTCCCATATTTCTTTTTCTTATCAGCCAACAATCAGGTAAGTAAACACGAGAGTATTTGATTATACTCCGTGCTTCATCACAGGTCAATAGTAAATTATCAGCCCCCCAGGCTGGACATCGGTCGAAAAATCATGTGATAATGTATGACAAAAATCCTGGCTTTTTAAGTGACATATGGCAACTATGGCAGGCAGGCGAAAGCGTCTAAGATGCAGGAATGGTGAGCATTTGCCTTGATTTTCAAGTGAGTTAGAAAATCAGCCTTCGACCGCTTCCCAAGCTGGAGTCAGGATGAATACGGTCGATTTCCTCAACATATTGGAGTGAACCTCAAAGACTGGACAGGGAATTAACTTCATAGATATAACAACGCCGTCATCCATGGATTGACAGCCCATTCAGTCAATCTTCGCTGAAGTAGTTCACCCCAAGCTCGGACAGGCGGCTGAAATGACGGCCCAGCCTGGCGTTGAAATCATTCCAGTTCTTTCGGTCAGGCTCTGTCCAGGCCACCTCGGCCAGTGCGATCAGACGAGGGAAAATCTGACGGTCCACTGACGGCTCATTGACCGCTATATGGGTCCAGATGTTGCCCTGAAGGCCCAGCACATGACGGCTCTGCTCCGGCGTCAATCCCTGCGGCCCCGGCTCGAATGAATAGGCCAGCTCGACCGGTATTCTGGAATGCTCATAGTCCAGGTAGCAATGGCTTGTCGGGCTCATCACCACATCGTGGCCCATAGAAGCAGCTTTTATCCCGCCTTCCATCCCGCGCCAGCTCATCACCGTGGCCCTGGGTGGCAGCCCCCCCTCGAGTATCTCGTCCCAGCCGATCAGATTCCGGCCCCTGCTGTTCAGGTAATTCTCAATGCGCCGGATGAAATAGCTCTGCAGCTCATTTTCATTCCGCAGACCTTCTTTCTTTATTCGGGCCTGGCATTTGGGGCAGTTCTTCCAGCGTATCTTTCGGACCTCATCCCCGCCCACATGGATATACCGGGAGGGGAAAAGCTCGATAACCTCGTCCAGCACATTCTGCAGGAACGTGAAAACGGCCTCGTCACCGGCGCAGAAAACGTCCGTCTGGATACCATCTTCCTTGAAGAAAGGGAATGTCTCGAAAGGCCCGCCTTTACAGGACAACTCTGGATATGCCGCCAGCGCAGCCAGGCAGTGGCCGGGCATTTCTATCTCCGGAACGAGAGTCACCCGCCGTTCTTGCGCATACTTCAGCAGGTCCCGAATCTGTTCCTTTGTATAGAAACCTCCGCTCTGATGGTAACGCTCAGGGTAAACGGCGCCGACCTTTGTCAGTTCCGGATACCGGTCGATCTGAATGCGCCAGCCCTGGTCATCGGTCAGGTGCAGATGCAGGATATTCATCTTGTAAAGCGCCAGCAGATCGATCAGTTTGCGCAGATATTCCACGCTCTGGAAAGTGCGGCTGCAATCCACCATCAGGCCGCGCCAATTGAATCTGGGTTTATCGACAATCTGCATCTGCGGTATCGTCCAGCCCGCATGGCGCACGCTGCCTGTCTCGGCAGTGGGAGGCAGCAACTGGCGCAGGCTCTGGCAGCCGTAGAAGACGCCGTCGGATGTGTGAGCCGTAATGCGCACCGTGTTGCTGTCGATGCTCATCCTGTAGCCCTCCGGACCCAGCGATTCGAGCTGCGGATCCACCGAGAGGACCACCGAGCCGATGTCCGCGTCAACGTCCCATTGAGCGTGCTCGCCCTGTCCGCCGGACAGTTCCCGAACCTCGATCTGCGAGCCGCTGGCCCGCTCCAGGAACGCCGCCAGATATTCTCCCACCTGCCGGGTGCTCTCCGTGACTATGATCGGCGAGCCGATTGACAGCCGCATCCAGCCGCCGCCGAGCCGCAGTTCGCCTGGCCGGGGGATCAGGGAGACCGGGCCGGGTTGCTGGGAAAACGAGACAGATGGGAACAGAACGGCCGCACAGAAGATCAGCACTGCCCGGAAGAGTTTCATCACATTTGCTCCTGCGAGCTTACAGAAGTGTTCTGAATCTGAATTTTCCATCGTATATCCATGAACTCTACTTGCCGCTATCTTTCTGCTCCTGCCCGACCATCTTATGCTGACTGCTCATATAGCTTTGCCCCTCAGGAGTCAAAAACATGTCCATCCATATATAAGAAAGGAGGTTGTCCGGTTCAACCGATGCGTAGTGTTCCGAGCCGAGGGGAATGTGCAGCAGAGTGTTTTCCAGAAGAAGCGCTTCTGCTCCATCCGCATGGCAGGTGCACCGGCAGTTTTTCAAGCCAAGGAAAAGCTGGTCGAGCATGGGGTGTTCGTGGGCGCCCACCGCGTCCGGTCCGGTAGTCTCCACCAGTCCCATGCACAACCGGGGCAAATAACCCTCAGGCAGCAGCATCCGGTTGATTGTCTTGGCGCTCTTGATCGCTTCGGTGTAAGCCGGGCAATCAGCGTACTTCTTTGAATAAAGACCGGAATGCATGTCCCCGGCCTGCCGAATCGCCTCGATGTCCTCGGCGGTCAGGGCCTTACGAATCCGCAGGCACTTGAATTCATCACCCGCTTTGACCTCTATCCGGTATTTCTCCCCATGGGGAGGCCTTATTATCTGCTCCTCTCCAGCCACCACCTCCTGATCCGCCGTGGCGACAATCGCCTTGCCGGATATAATCAGCAGAACATCATACGAGTCAATCCTGCCTGATTGCACACACGAACAAGGCCCGGTGATTGAAATGGCCTCGGTGGTCAGTTCGTGCACCTCTCCGGGAAGCACTGAATCGAAAAGTATTGAGCTGCGCTCCCCGGTTTCACGGTTGAAAACAATGTTTTGAGTCCTTATTTCCTGTCCTCGTATCGGATTTCCTGAGCCTGCCGAGTCTGCCCGAACCGCGCCCTCTTTTTGCGCCAGAGGTCTGTCCCCGGAATCATCATCTTTCCTGTTACAACTTATCCCGGCAAAAGCCACCCCGGCCGCACCGGCTATCAGAAAATCCCTGCGGCTCATTCTGTATTCTTTATCCGGCCTTGTTTTCTCGCATTCCCTGATATCTTTGCAGGAGCTGGACACATTCCCCTCCAATTCTTGACGATACAATATTGCTGAATCGAGGCCGAGTGGAACGCCGGCGTCTAAAGGCCCTGTCTCCGGATGCCACGGGGTTCAGTAATTCGCGTACTCAGGGTGCTGCTTCAAAAAGTCAACCTTCTGCTGATACCGGTTGTCCACCATTTTGAACCATTCCTCGCGCGTCACGAATGGGAAACCGTCCTCGCGCATTTCGTTGAAGACCTGGTGCGGGTGTCCGCCCAGGTACAGGTCGAACTGGATGGCTTTCAGGACTTTTACTGTCCGGTCGTAATCCGCGCAGACGCCCGGATATTTCATCCGCTCGAAATCCTCCGGGTCGGCCTTAAACCCGGTGGCGTCGCCCGCCACAAGGGCGCGGCACGGCCCCTGCGGGCCGCCCACATTCACCAGATAAACCACCTCTCCGGCGCTCTGCCCGGGAGTGTGGATCACCTTGACCACGGCATCGCCGAACGAGAACTCCTGGCCGTCTTCCAGGTCCTTGACTTTCTCATAAGGCTGGCCGGCGGGCCGGCCCTGGAAAAATCCGGTTCTTACGACCTCGGCATCCAATCTGTGCATAAGAGTCTCCGCCCCGGACAGCGCTGCGATTCGCGTCGCACCTCCGGCATGGTCTCCGTGCCAGTGGGTGACGAAGATTTTTTTTATTTCCGAAGGGTCAAACCCGAGCTTGCGGATGTTGTCCGGAATCAGGCTGCTGTCGCGCGTGCCGTATCCGGCGTCGAAAAGGATCAGACCCTCTGAGGTTTTCAGCAGATAGACGCACACATCCACGGGGCCAACCGAGTAGAGCGGCCCGTAGATTTGTTCCGGCGCCGGGTTGGGCCGCTGGTTGCCATGCTCATCCACGTATTTCCTGAAGCGGAAATCGGTTTTGAACTTGCTTCCCTCCGGACCAGCTTTTCCCTGGTCCAGTGCCAGACTAACTTCGACGCAGCAGAAAAAACACAAAAAGCAGATCACGGCCAAAGCGCGGATTGATGTCTTATTCATGCCAGCCTCCTTACGGGTCAGCCTGACAACCATTTTATCTTCAGCTCAACTTATCTGTATCAGGCAGGTTTGTGCAAGTCAGCCTGTGCGGCAAACCACATTTCAATCTCCGGGATCGGTGCAGGTTATGCCTGGCCGTTTCAGGCTTTTAATCCAGGCGATTATTATCCAGACACAGGGAGCAAGCACGGCGGCACAGGCGGCCAGGATAATGAGACCCCGCACAAGTGGACCTGCCCCCGCGGCCTGCCGGGTCAGTGCGTTTGTCAGATCGAACATTCCGGGCAGGGAGGTGAAGAATGAGAACACCAGGGTCAGTGCCAGCCCCAGGTTCATCCAGCGTCCGGCTTTGTGTTCTCCCATAAGCCCGCGGTCGTTGAGCAGGAGCATGATCGCCACGGTGACCGCTGGCAGAATCGTAGCCTGAAATGCCTGCGAAGCGATCATCACCCAGACCGGCCGCCACTGGAACACTGGCACGGTCAGCCCGATCAGCAATCCCGCCCCTCCCAGGGTACGGAACATCGGACTGCGAAGGTTGCGTTCCCGTCCGGTGTAATCGCAGACCAGCCAGGGAGCTATCAGGCAGATTGGGAACAGGGTGCTGATCCCCGCGCCGATTATCCCGATCACCAGAATGCTGATCGCGTATTTCCCTGCCAGCGGTTCAAGGATACGGACCATGTCCACTGCCTGATAGACCGGTGCGCCGCCTTTGTCATAGATCGCCTGGGCGGCGCAGATCATGATAGCCGCCGAAAGCAGAAACATCACACCCGCGCTGACTCCCGCATCAATCCGTTCCTTCCGCAGGTCGCCGGCGTTCCAGCCTTTCTCGGCCACCACGATGCTGCGCATGATGAAAACCATGGCCCCGCAGGTGGTTCCGGCGATGGCCGCCAGGTTGATGAAAGCGCCATCGCCTTCGGGAAGACGGAATTGAAGCCCGGACAGCAACGCCAGCGGGTTGTCCACCAGTATCAGCATGCTGGCAAGAAAACTGGCCCCCATCACGGCGACCAGAAGGCTGAGAAACTTCTCGAAATACGAGTATTTTCCGACCCAGAGCAGCCAGAAACAACCTGCCAGAATCGTACAGGCCATTATGACCTCATCGGCCTCCCAGCCGTTGAACAACAGACGGGTCCACTCTTTTATCAGGCTGGTCAGGATGCCCATGATCCCGGCCAGTGCGGCCAGTTCGCCGAATGTCAGCGAGATCATGGCGTAGATTGCCAGAAAGTTGCCCAGTGGCAGATGTTTTCTGAAAGCGGCGATCGCCGTCTCGCCGGTCACCAGCGTGAACCGTCCGTAAGCGACCAGCATCATGAATGTGACCAGGCAGGACAGGACCACGGCCCAGAGCAGAGTCAAGCCGTACTTGCTGCCTGTCTCGGCCATCGTGGTCACGCTGCCGGTGCCGATATTGTATCCGATCAGGAACAGACCTGGGCCGAGCCCGGCCAGCACTGACTTGATTTTCCCCAATTATCCTCCGCTGAGCCGTATCTGAAATCCAGCCGCGCCCTGCCGGTTGGATTATCAACTTATGGGTCAGGATTTCGCCAGAATTGTCTTTTCCGCATGGGCCGTGATCCGGTCGATCTCGGCCAACTGATGCTCATCCAGAACAGGTTCAAGCGGACGGGTCAGAATATCGCGCGCCTTTTCCTCGGCCAGGCGCTCCATGCCGCGGACCGGCCGGCTGCGGTAGACATCCCAGCTCAGACACTCGGTCAGCCCGCTCAGCCAGAACTCTTTCCTGAAACTGGCGGCCGTGTGCGGCTCGCTGATGAAATTGCCCTCCGGCCCCACTTTCCTGATCTGCTCAAGGGCGAGTGTCTCGGGAGTTATCTCGAACCCGGCGAGCATGCGGCGCAGGTAACGCACCATTTCCGCGTCCAGCGTCAGTTGCAGCGGGCTGAAAGTCAGACAGCCCTCGACCTGGCCTATGGTGCCGATACCGGACGCGCCGCAGAGCAGCGGGAACATGGCGCTGGCGGCTTTCTGCATCCCGGCCTGAAAGCCCGGCTCGCAGGCGTCGGTCTTTCCGCCGTGAACCCCGCAGCTTATCCCGTACATCTCTTTCAGGAACTGGATCCAGGCCCCCAGCATTGGCAGACGGTCGGCCCCGGACAACTGAAACAGCAGGCTGTTCATGTCGCAGTAGCTGCCGCAGAAATCCAGGCTGAGCGCTGCCTGACGGTCGACCGCGTAACCCAGGACCAGCCCGGCCAGAGTCTCGGCCAGGCCCACTGCCAGTGTCCCCGCGCCGGTGGCCGGGGTGGTGGTCCCGGAGCATGGCATGGTGTCGATCGACTGCGGCAGCCCCTGCCGGATATACTCGATGAACACATCCGCCATGTTGTGGTCCAGGGCCAGCGGGCTTCGGCTTTCCGCGTAGCCGACCAGACAGGGCCGTGCCCGGAGGTTTCCCTCGCTGCCCCGCACAACTACCGCAATCTCCTTGATGTAGCGCACGTCCTGAATTGTCCAGGCCTCTATCCCGCCCAGTTTGGCCGTGTACTTGACCAGTTCTGCCGCCATCTTCACCGGCCGGAGCGGCGCCGGGATCGACTGGTCCGAGCAGGGCAGGCCGGAAAGTGTAATCTCATCCAGGGCGTTGACCAGCTTGAAACCGTCGTGCACATCCTGCATTGTCGTGGCGCGCCTGTTCCGGTCGAGGTCGTAAATCAGTGTGCAGAACCCCCCGGAATTCACCGTGAAGTCAGGGAACAGTTCCTCGTCCCTTTTGTAATAAGTGGCCTGCGTGTAACGGACGCCCTGCTTGAGGCCTTTTCGCTCAGGCCGAAGGAAATCGCCTTTCAGACGCTCGGCAGCCTGCCTGACAATCCACTCCGGGAACTTGACCAGTGGACTGGAGCGCTCCACCCGGCATCCCAACCGTCCCAGCAACTCCCGTGATTCAGGATGATGGATCATCATCCCCACCTGCTCCAGGATATCGAAAGCCCCCTGCTGAAGCAGTTCCATCTCGTCAGCATTCAACACTTTGATTCTGCCGAATATTCCAGACATTTTCCCGGCCTTTCGTTGCAGACTTCTCCGCCGCCTATCGGATTCACCGCAGATGCACCTGGAGACACGCAGACTCGTTTCACTTAGCGCAACAGGATTCACTCTCTGTATCTTTTCAGTTTCGAGGCCGAATCCCTGTCCAGAAACAACTGGCAGTCGGGATGCATGCGCAGGATCGAGGCCGGATACTCAGGACATATTTCGTACTCAAGGCAATTCCTGACCGCCATGGCCTTACGGGCTTCGGGCGCCACACTTACGATGCTGCGGCTTTTCATAATCCGGTCGATCGAAATGGTGATGCCTTTGGCCGGGCATTCCTGCGGAGAGTTGAACCAGCCCTCCCCGGCCAGCTGTCGGCGCGAAGCTTCGCTCACATCGGCCACAAGAAAAGCTTTCCGGGTCGTAAAATCCGCCGGCGGATCGTTGAAAGCCAGATGCCCGCTCTCGCCGATCCCGGCGAAACAGACATCCACCGTTTCATTGTCAAGCAACCGCCCGTAGCGCTCACATTCCTTTTCCGGGTCCTCAGCCAGACCGTCAATCAGGTGCGCCGCCCCAGGTTTCACCCGGTCAATCAGGCGGTCTTTCAGATATTTATGGAAACAACCCGGATGCGATGCGGGCAAGCCGATATAGTTGTCCAGATGAAACATAACCGTTTTGTCCCATTCTATGCCGGGCATCTCGATCAAACGCTGAATGAATTCAATTTGCGAAGCGCCGGTCGCCACCAGAAAAACCGCCTTGCCACGCTCCTGGATGGCCTGTTTGATTTTTTCGCCTCCAGCGGCTGCAGCTTCGCTGGCCAGTTCGGCTTGTGATTCCAGAATCCTGACTATCATCCTTCAACTCTCCCCGTACCAGTCTCTTCCCTCAGATTCAGATAAAAGATACGTACATATCGTTACGCAGCAAAAATTCATACACTTGCATCGCTCTAACGGGAATATAAAGGATTTCCCAGCGGGAAGCGGTCCCGTACTGAAGAGCCCCATTCGTAAGCCCCCATGTCAGGCGCTTTCCCTTTGAATCCATCGTTGATGTTGGGTAGCACCACGCCGCGATCAACACCGGGGCTTTCAGGCCGTAACCTGAGGTCTCCATTGACCGGATCCGCAAAAAGTGGATCAACATAGAGTCCGTGCTGTTCCCAGCCTGTCAGTTCCTGGAACTGCGACAACGAATTAACAAGTTTGCTGGCAAGTTTGAACAGACGCCTGCGACTCGACTCCGCCGTGTAACTTTTCATCCACTGGACATCCAGGTTGTACCACAGGTCGTAATCCCAGTCGTTGTCCGAGGATACACCTTCAATGGCGTTGAGGGCAAGTCCATCACCAAAGAAAATGTTGTTCCTGAAGTGCTGTCCGGTTATCCTGTCCGCGCTGCGGATAGCGTCAATTCCTGAAACGCTGGTGTAAACAGTGTTGTGGAAAATGTTGCATATCCCTTCCCCGATTCCGTTGTATTTCAGACCGAGGTACATGTGGCCGTACAGGACGTTGTACATCACATACGCCGGGCCGGTATTTATCGGAGCCAGCGAGACTCCGGAAAACATGTCACGGCAGCGGTTGTTCCAGAAGCGGAAATTGATGCAGGGCCCCTCCGGCTCGATGACATCATCCCGGGTATCTGATATTTCGTTGTCGTACACGTCCCAGTCGCAGTTGTAGCTTTCACTCGACGAACCCTCGAAGTTGGCGGGCGAAAGTCCGTCAAACAGGGTGTGAAAGCGGCAGGAGCGCACGACATTTCCCCGTCCTCCCGTGTAAGAAACCACTCCGGCGCCCTCCTCGTCGCGCCCTTTTGTCATCCACCAGGGCCAGGCGGGAATGGAACTGTCCCAGAGTTCGCAGTTCTCCACCAGGTTGCCTTCGCTTTCCGGAGCGGTCAGCAGGACACCCGCATTCATCCCGTGGATGGAACAGTCCCGGATCACGTTCCAGGCCGATTTTTCCAGATGAACGCCGGCGCCGGGGGTCTCCCGGCCGAAATCCCTTATCTCCATACCTTCGATGGCAATATAGCTCGCGTTTTTCAGGTGGAAACCCTCGTCGCACCGGGCGACCTGGACCGGCAGGGAATTCGGGTCGCGGCCGCTGGTCAGCCTCAGGAAAAGGCGCCTGGATTCTTTCTCCTGATACCATCCTCCCGGAGCGCCGCAGATGAACTGGTCGAACTCCTCACGTGACAGGTAGTGGAACAGGCGCTCTCCGCCAGCGGCCACATAGCTTGTGGTGTAGCCGGGATCGGTGCAATACACCGCGCCGTTTCCCTCAGCCTGCCAGGCGCGTGCCTCTGAGGTTTCCTCGTAGCGGGGGTCCGCGCCGGAAAGGATGACCCCCTTGCCCAGGGCCTTGAATGTGATATAGGCTTGGGGAGTGCCTGAAACGTTAACTTGCACCGTTTCCCGATACAGACCGGGCATGAGCCAGACAATATCCCCGGGTCTGGTCAGAGCTGCGGCCCGCTGGATAGTCCGGAAGGGCTTGAGCAGTGTCCCAGAACCGTCCGTGGCTGCATCCGGAGAGACAAAATACTGTTTGCCCGCGCCCTGCGGGAACCGGTCTGAGCGCGTGCTGACATTCAGGATTTTGACCCGGGCTTCCGGAGCGTCCGGATCGGACACAGTCAATTCAACCTCGTAAGCCATGCCGGACAGCAGGAAAAAGATGCTGCCGGCAAAACGGTCAACGCCGATTCTCTCAAGAGGCAGCGCCGGTTTCCATCCAGCCTGGCCTTTCAAGCGATAGCGGACACCCGCCGATGCGTTGGAGTTCGAATCCCCTTCGTATTTCAGCCGCAGACCGATACATTCGAACGTCGGATAAGCTTCGGTTGTTGTTATCTCTATTCCGTTCGCACCGGCCGATAACTCGCACGCCGAACTTGTCAGCGCACAAAAAACCAGAGACAGAGTCACTCCCGCTCGCTGAAAAAACAATCTCATTATTCCGTCCTTTGCCTGAATTCTGATCACTAATCTGTCCCGTACGTTTAATTCCAAGTGTGACAACGAGTCCTGTTGCAGCCGGGAGTAAAAGGAAACAGGTCTGGCAGGACTACAGTCTCCCGGCCCGGCTGATTTCCGCTGAGCCGGGAGACGTCCATAGTCCGCTTTATCCTGAGCGACGGTTAAAAACCAAAAGCCACGGTGAAGAAGTTATCCGCCGAGAGCCGGCCCTTGTTACGATAAGCGTAATTGAACTCAAGGGTCTTGCCGTTCACGCTCCGCTTGATCCCGCCGCCGAAACTGAAACCCCGGAACGTCGGGTCATCACCGTTGTAGGCGATTCCAGTGTTGTCAGCATCCGCGGTGAATTCATCGGTCTGGAATTTCCATCCCAGGCGTAGTGCGGCGGAGATGTATTCGGTGAAGTTGAAGCTAACCTCCGAACCGGTGGAATAACTGACCGGCATGTAACTGTTACGGTTGATCTCTCCGGTGGCCAGCCAGTTAAGGCTGCCGGAGGTGTAAAGGTTGTAGGACAAGCCCATTTTGACAATGGTGGGCAGGTGATACGTATGCGTCTTATACTGCCCTTCTCTGGTCGAACGCCGCATTATCGCCAGCGGATCGGTGGAGTAGTCGCCGTATCCGTCCGGGATCGAGGCCTCCCCGTTCTCATCAGTCCGTCCCTCGGGGCTGACTGCCAAATCCAGCAGCGAGCCGCCCATGGTTACGTTCGTTCCGAGGTTCTGGATAGCGAAGGCAAGCTTTATCTCCCGTCCGGCCAGCTCGGTGTGGTATATGCCTCCGGCATCTATGGCGAAGGCGTTGCCGGAAAGGTTGTTGAACACGTCCTGGTGCACGTATTTCAGGCTGAGGCCGCCGGCAAAGCGGTCCGAGAAGGTGTAGGCCACGGTGCCGCCGATCTGGAAATCATAGGCGCCGAACGTCCGCCCGTCGCCGTTGGGAGTGGATACCGTGGTGATTTTCATTTCGCCGATATCCAGATAGCCGAAAAAGCCTCCCAGCACTATCGACCCGTCTCCAACCGGAGTGGCGCCGCAGAGATAACTGTACCTCAGGTCCATAGTGTAGTCAACCATTGTGCCCATGATCTGCGTGTTCTGCATGAAACCCAGACCGGCCGGATTGTACCAGATGGCTGAGATGTCATCCGCCACGGCCGTGTAGGCGTCGCCAAGACCAATACCCCTGGCCCCGACAGGAATGGCCAGGAACTCGGCGGCGCGCACGCCGGCGAACGAAAGGTTATCTGGCCTTCCCTGGGTGACATACTTGTCCAGACCGGTGTATTCCCGGTTCTGAATACCCTGACCCAGCAGAGGCATGACCGTTACCAGCAGGGCAGCGGCGGCGAGCGCCAGATGCTTCATATATTTTCTCGACATAACTGACCTCCGAATAAGAGAAGACATCGGGTTGTGTCATTCAGTTGCGACCCGGCCTCTCTGCCTCAGTTGACGATATAGAACTTGCCGGTGCAGGTTTTGCCCCGCGAATCCGTGACGTGATAGAAATACAGGCCGCTGGCCACCATCTGGCCGAAACGGTTCCGCAGGTTCCACGGCTCTGTGCCGCCGTGGTTGTCGTATCCCTGGTACTGCTTGGGCTGGCTGTTCGTGTCCAGTTGGTCCCAGTCGGTGTAGTTGCCCCAGCCGTTGCGGTTGGAGCCGATGTGGTTCAGGACATTGACCAGCACTCCGCCAAGCGAGTAAATGCGGATCGTGCAGGTCGAGGGCAGGTTGACGAACTCGATCCGGCGCGAGGCAGGCCCGATGTCCAGGTACGAGGAACAGATGTACGGATTGGGAACCACGTTGATCCTGCTCAGGTCCGCGTCCTCCGCGTTCAGAGTGGAGGGCTTGACCTGGACCGTCCACTTGTCGCCCAGGCGCGGCAGGTCGCCGTACTGGGTGAAGACTGTCTTGTCATCGTTCCAGTCGCCGAAAGCCACGTCGACAGTCCAGACTGTCCCAGCGGAGGGCATATTCATCACTCCTCCATCCCTGGGACGCACGATCCAGCACAGGCCGTCGATCCAGAAACCGAACTCCTCGGCCTGGTCAACCGGAATCTTGTCCAGCATCTTGTACTGGCGCTCTTCCTTGGGAACACGATCGACGAAGGCCTCATTGTTGTAATTACCCGCGCCGGCGCCTGGAGTAAAGTTGTCGCCGAAGCCCTCGACGGTCTGGAAGCCCCAGCCCTCCTCGTCCACGAACTGAATATAGTCCACGGTCTCGTTGTTGCGGGTCGCGTCCTTGACCTCGACCGTCAGGAAACCATCGCCGGCGCTCTTCCAGGAGACAATGAACCGGCCGGTCCTGGTCAGCCCGATGTTGCTTGGCGCGGATCCGGCATACCAGGTCGGGTCGCATTCACGAGTGGTCCAGAGGCCGATCTCCATGTTAGGATGGGCCGCAAGGAAACCGCCGTCGTCGAGATAGCGATAAAGCGGGTCGCCGATGTTGCCGGACTTGTTCATGTTCGTGAAGTTGGCTTCCAGGTAATAATTCACGCCGGATGCATCCACCGGGCTGTTGAAAATGAATTTCTGCTCGTTTCCCCCGCCGGCGTAAATGTCTATCGTAGAATGAAGCTGGCCGTTCGTCTTCAGGGTCAGCGCCCTGTGCCCGGACATCACCATGCCGTCGCAAAAGCCGCTCACTGTGGAGGCGTCGGCGGCCGTGCAGGTCAGTTCGAAAGTTATGGGGCTGGTGATCCGTTCGTTGTTGATCGCGGTGAAAGCCAGCTCCAGACTCGGGTTGAGAAGCACCGGTGCGTCGAGCAACCTCTTGCTTCCGTCCCCGGCATGAACATAGGTCGTTGCTGCCCCCACCGTGCCATCAGCCGGAGTGTACACGGCCGGCAGGGCGTTGGCATTCTTGTAATTGCTGGCGTCGCTCCGGGGGATCACGGTGTACTGACCGTTCTGCGGGCTACCGTACCAGATCTTGCTTCCATCCGCTGGCGGCAGACTGAACTCCTCGCCGGAGATCGGGTCGAAGTTCTTGTCGAAGGGCACCAGGGCGTACCAGACCCGCAGGCCGTTGGCCATGCGGCGTCGCTCATCATTGTCGATTTTGTCGATATAACTGAACATCAGGTTACCGCCTGAAAGGCTGCCTTCCCAGATTTTCTCGGCATGCGAGTCATTGGGTCCAGTGTAACTGCGGTAGAGCCGGAAGCCCTCGAAATCCTTCTCCACGTAGTTGCCTTCCGGGTCCAGCTCGGGGTGTTCATGCAGAAAAGCGTAGTAGGGGTCGGATTGTGAAAGGTTGACGTCGCTCCAGGTGAGGGTCACCTGACGGTCGCCGGGAATGATGGTCAGGCCCGGGGCCGCCGGAGGCACCGGCAGGGAGTAGCCGCTGCTCAGGATCGTCTGGGCCGCTCTGGTGTATTCCGTCACCGGAACCAGCTGGTCCTGGAACGTCTGGTCGTTGATGTTGGCGATCTGGTCCGCGGGCAGCGCCGCCGGGGGATTGGCCGGCCAGACGAACATGATCACGTAGTCCATGCTGGCAGTGTCACGCGGTGCGAAATTGTCGAGCACGCCGTAAAAAGTGTACGCGATGGAACCGTTATGACCGAACACCCAGCGGTTCTCGTATTGGGTGCCGCGCAGGTCGCCCGGCCAGCCCTGGGCGGGCTGTCCGGTGAACGGGTTGATCTGTCCGTTGAAAACATTGCCGCCATCGCCCAGCCCGAACCGCCAGACCTCCCCGGAGGGCCGACCCGTGGCCAGGAGGTTGGGGCCGTTAGTGAAGCCATAGGTGGAGGCGCCGGCCTGACGGATCTCGATGTTCGTCAAGTCCATCGTCTTACCCTGCCAGGAGGGCGGGGTGAGGAGCTTGAAAGCGACGAAGGGCGTGAAGCCGCCGGTGAAACCTTCGTTAGTGCCGTCGATATCCAACTGAACCGGCACCTCAAGACTTGGATGGAAAGCCCAGCCGACGTCTGACGAGCCTTCACTGCCGATAGTCATGGCGTTGACCACGTACATCAACTCCCACTGGCTCCAGGTCTGGCCGTTCGGAGTGCCGGTCACCATGCTGGCGATGTCGCGGTTCCACTTGAGGTACTCGGTCATGTTCTGGATGCGGGTGTGGCCGAAAACCATGTTGCTGCTGATACTGAAATTGAGGAAATAGAACTGGTTTTCGAGCGAGGCCCCGGGGCCCAGTTCGCCGGGTATCCAGACATCCGAGCTGAAAGTGGCGATGGTCTGGGCGCCGTGGAGTATCGGGGAGCCGCTGGCAGAGCGGCCCTCGCGAAACTGGACCGGCCATGTCTCCAGGTCTTCGTTGTCCAGGGAGGACCAGACCTGGTTGAGGCCAACCGTGCTGGCGCCCAGTTTCATCTCGATGCCGGTTTTATAAGCGGCCTCCAGCAGGTCCCTGGCCTCGGGGGTGGCGGTATACCCGCGCATCCAGGCGCCATTGGACTGGGTGTTAGTGGTGTCCTCAAGCGATCCGTCGCCGTCCAGGTCGCGCACGCAGTTGAGCGCGAAAGTCCAGCGGCTCGTGGTGATCTGGTTGCCCGAACCGGCCGGAAACTGGTGCGCGGGTGCGCCCGCGAATGTCAGATCGTTTCCGGTGGAATTGATGACAAAGCCGACATTGTTGCCTGAGGCGGTGACTGACTGATTGACTTCCGCCTTCACCGGCAATGTCCAGGTCAAACCGCTGACAGCCAGAGTCAGCATGATCAGGCGGGTTTTAATCCATTTCATCTGTTTGTCTCCTGCTGAACGTTGCACTTTTGCGTTCAATCCGGACCAGAATGTCAAGCCATGAATCAGAAGCTGAGATCAAGGCCGAACCTCACCTGACGGGCCATTCCCCAAAGCCGCTTGTTCATCGTATCCAGCATGAACTGCTGTGCAATAGCGCCCTTGGCCTGCTCTTCCACGGTCAGGATGCCATCCTGGTTGAAATCGCACTTGAACCTGGCACGCTTGAATTCATCGAGCGTGGGATCATTCCAGTTCAGGTCCACGCCGCCGGCCACGTTGAGGTATTCCTTGGACTGATAGCCGGAGGGATAAATCGCCTGATTCTTGCGGTTAAGCAGGTTGAAGATTTCGGAATAGAAATTCAGCTTCCTCGATTTACCGAGGCTGAAACTCTTGTTGATCCGCAGGTCGAGGTTGTAGAACCAGTGGCCGCGGAAATGGTTAAGCAGCACGCTGCGGGACATTAAAAATGTCAGGTCCGAATCCAGGAGCGTCGCGCCGTCCGAGAGCGGCTGCCCGCTTTTCAGCGTGAAATTGGCGTTAAGGTTGACATTTTTGAGGAGAGGTGCAAACGGGCAGCGGCTGGAAGGGTTCGACGGCAGCTCGTACTGCGCCAGGACCGAAAATTCGTGGGTGCGATCTCCATCGTTCGGCCAGAGCACATCCGGCGGAGTGAAAGTTTCGTTCGTGGTTACATCCAGGTAATCGTTGTCCGCTCCCTGGCGTCCGCCTCCAGCGCCGTTGGGCGTGGCCCCTATATTAGAGCCCGTAGTCCTGGAAAATTGCATGGTATAGGAAAGGTTCAACGCCAGGCTTTTCGAATACCTTTTCTGCAGTGTAAAATCAAAACCCTTGATGTTTCCGATATCTCCGTTAGTGAAACCGGTCTCCCAATCCCGGATTCTCAGCTTTTCCACTTTACGGTAATAGTCGCGGAAGTACGTTTTCTGAGTCACGTTTCCGTCTACGTCCCGATAGTACGCCACCACATCCAGCACGACATCGTTCGCCGGCAGGAAACTGATCCCGGTCTCAAACGCCTGGGTCCGTGAGAATTGAAGGTCTCCCGGGTTGAGCTCGGTGAAGATCGTGGTCATGCCGGGCACCTGGGAGAAAGTCCCATAGGAGAATCGAAGCTGCGACCTGTCCGTGACCGGGAATGCGACATTGAAACGCGGCGACCAGGCATTCAGGATCTTGACGAAGAACCGGTCACCCAGGTTGTCGCCGTTGCGCCGTCCCCAGTTATCCACCGGATCGAGCCGGTCGTAACGAATACCGTAATCGAAGATGAAATCGCCCAGGTCGGTCCGGTTCTGAACGTAGACCCCTAACATCCGTGGCTTGTAGTTAAACTCGTTCCTCCCGTTTTCTCCAAGACGCCGCCGCTCGATGCCGTGAATCTCCAGCTCGCGGTTCTTGAAATCGGTCCACTGGAATCCGAACTTGGCGCGATTCTGACGGTTGATCTGGAAATCGAGATCGCCCTTGTAATTCCACTGGCTCTCGTCTACATGGAAATAGGCCAGCCAGTAGGCCCAATTGTCCGTCACCATGCCGAATGGCGTGTCGTAGGGATTGTCGATTGCACCGTGGGTCAGTCCGTCCGGCAGATACTGGTGCTGGGCTTCCACGTTGTTGGTCGGAATCTCCCAGTTCGGGTAGCTTTCGATCTCGAACGGGATATCGTGCAGCGACCAGCCCCACAGGGTGGTGTTGTCCTCGCGCCGGTAGTTGGTCTTCAGGTTGGAACTGGCGACATCGTTATTGCTGAAGTGCGAGAGACGGAACTGCAGGCTGGCGTTGCGGGTGGCGCTTTTCAGGAAGTCCCAGTCGAATCCGGCCAGTGTGTTGAAGGTCCGGGTGCGGCGGGCGTAGCTCTGGGGCACGTATACTTCCGTCTCTCCAGCTTGCCAGTTGCGGTTCGGGAAATCCTGGTGAGTGAAGATTCCGTCGAGGAAGTAGTTTCCCTCGCCCCCGCTGAAAGCGCTGTTGCCCACGGGGTAGGACCGCTGGTTACGCGAGTAGTTGTCGCTGACTATTACTTTCAATCCCTGGAATGGGTTGTAGACCAGCTTCTCAGACAGAAGCGAGCGGTCCTTCCAGTTGCCGGGCAGACGCACCGGGTTGCCGGGTGTGAACAGGCCGGGATTGTTACCAGTTTTTGCGGCCCAGCCATCATGCCCGTTGCGGAACATTTCAAGAGAATAGGGAGGGTTCTGGCTGCCCAGAAGCGGATCATTCTTCACGGCTGCGTTCAGACGGTCGACGAACTTCTGATTCACGCCACGAAAACCCTCGTCGGCATGCGTTGGATCGGCATCCAGAGCGCTCTGTATTTCGCCGGAGATATTGAAGAACAGGTTCGGGATCAGCGGAATGGGTCCGCCCAGACTGGTCTGAAGCTGATTGTAACCCCAGTCGGAGGTGATCGGCATCACCATATCGGTCGTATAGCGCACGTTGCCTTTGAATTCAGGACCGCCCTCACGGGTGACGATATTGATTATGCCGGACTGGGCATTGCCATATTCGGCCTGGAACCCGCCGGTGATTACATCAACTTCCTCCACCGACCCGGTGGCCAGTTCAAGGGGATTGGAATCCGCCCCGATGGAGGAGATTTCCTGCGAGTACATGCTCCCGTTCGGATTTGAGTTCGGCTGATCGTTGTTGGCCATCGGCTCTGCAGTGAAATTCCGCGCCAGCACCCCGTCGACCATCATCGCCTCTTCGCCCAGACGGCCTCCGCGAATACGAAGGCCGCGGCCCATGCCGCCCTCTCCGCCGATCTGTACTCCGGCTTTCAGGACAAGCAGGTCCTCGAGAGTCGTGCTGGGAGCGGTTGTAATCTCGTCCACAGTCAGGCGGTGCTTGGTGGCGGTGTTGTCCCGCGGCATCAACACCTCGCTCTGGCCCTCGATGACTATCCCTTCCATCTCCACCACCGATGCGCTCAGGCTGGCGTCGATCGTAGTGGTCTGGCCCGCCAGGATAAGCTGTCCGGCGACAGTCGTTTTCTGATACCCGGTGTATGTGAAAACGATTGAGCGGCGGCCCGGCGAAACACTGAGGATGAAATAGTAACCATCTGTATTGGTGATGTTGCCCTGCCGGGTCCCCTCCACCACCACCTGCACTCCCGCCAGGGGTTGCCCGCTGTCCTTGTCCCGGACAGTACCCTCGATCTTGCCCACGTTCAACTGTCCGTACAATAATCCGCCGCCCGCCGAAAGCAGAATCGTCAAAGCCATGGCGGCGATTATCATTGAACGGTGACATTTCTTTCTTTCCATATGCACCTCCTGACAATTGATGGGATTGTTCCAAAGGCCTGTAGTCTTCACCATATTTTCAGTGATTGACCCTCCTTTCGCCGGACAGACTGCCCCGGATTTCAGATTGTCTTGGTGCTCCGCTTTACAGCGGGAGGAAACCCATCACCGCCTCTCCGGATATTGCGGATAGATTTTGTCCATCACTGATTCCTGCCTGTATCGACTCCGGGAAACGCAAAGCATTTCGCGGTTTTGGAAGAGGAAAAGCTACTCGGTCAGGAGTCCGGTTGTCTGGTATCCTTCCTTTCGCTTTTCCCTCTCCTGTGTCTCCTGTCCATCTCGGGGGATTAGAAGGAAGAACAGGGAATAAATCAGATTGGAAAAGTTTTTTATCGAGATATGAATACTGGAACCATTAAGACAAGAAGGATGCCAGGAGGGATGATCTGTTCGAAAGGCTTGTTAAAGGAGATATTATGAAAATTTCAGAGATGTTCCGGGTGGATTCAGAGTGTATCGGAATGATCCAGTGAATCTTTTTGAGCCGGATACATTCAGGTCATTAAGGCGGACAAAGAATGCAGAGGGAATGAACTTTTATTCAGATGATTTCAGAAACAGTCTTTCCATTTTGCGGCGCAGAGAGCAGCGGGTTATTCCGAGGTAATCGGCGGTGCGGGTTATGTTGCCATTTTTCAGGCTCAGCACTTTACGAATGACCTGAGCCTCGACATCATCCAGCTTGACACCGTCCGGGGGAAACAGGATTGAAAGGGCCTGGCCAGCCACAGCCGGGATTGCGATACTCGACTGCCGTTTTCCCGGAAGAAGAAAATCCAGATGTCCCGGCTTGATCTCGTCTTCATCGTGAAGCAACACCACACGCTCGATAGTGTTTTTCAACTCGCGGATATTCCCGGGCCAGGAATGGCCCTCAAGAATCGACAGCGCCTCGCTGCTTATTGATTTGAACCGCAGTTTTTTCTGCCTGGCATACTGATCCAGATACATCTGGGCCAGCGGTTTGATTTCTTCCTTTCTCTCCCGCAGAGGCGGAAGGTATATCCTTCCGACATTCATCCGGTAGAACAGGTCCTGCCGGAACTCTCCATTCTTTACGAGCTTATCCAGGTCCCGGTTGGAGGCGCAGATCACCCGGACATCTATGTCAATCTTTTTCAGTCCGCCGACACGGAAAAGGTTCTTTTCCTGAAGGACCCGCAGCAGTTTCGGCTGCAGTTCCAGCGGCATGTCTCCTATCTCGTCAAAAAATAGAGTGCCCCCCTGGGCCAGCTCGAATTTGCCTTTCTGTCCCGCTCTTCTGGCCCCGGTGAACGCACCGCCCTCATAACCGAACAGCTCGCTTTCGAACAGGCTGGGCGAGATCGCCGGACAGTTGATCGGGATGAACGGGGCGGTGACTCCACCGTCTCCATAATGGATGATACGCGCGATAATTTCCTTGCCCGTACCGGTTTCCCCCTCGATCAGAACGGAGATGGAGCGCTGAAGGTGCAGCTTGCGCGCGGTTTCCACGATTGCCCGCATCTTATCCGAGAATATTCCCACTCCCTCCGAACCGACTATTCCGGCGCAGTAGCTTTGCAACTGCTCGAGCTGGGACCTCGTTTCACGCGTCGCCTCATTGACTATTTCCTTGAAATGATAGGTCAGCTCATAATTCTCCTTGATCAGGGCCTGATGTTCGGTGACGCGTTCGACGACGGCAGTAAGCTCATCCAGATCGATGGGTTTGTTCAGATAATCGTAAGCGCCCGCGCGGAGCGCAGCCAACGCAGTTGACATGTCGCCGTGCGCGGTCACCAGCACGATATCCGCAACCCGTCCCTGCGGAGTCTCTTTCAGCTTCTTCAGCAGCATGATGCCGTCCATCCCAGGCATTTTTATATCGGTCAGCACCATCTGATAGGTGTTGTTCCGGAAAAGCCCCAGGGCCTGCTCAGCGCTGTCGCAGCATGTCACGTGATGACCGAGCTGGCTCTCGATGTGCAGGGCCAGAGCGTCACGGCCCAGAGGCTCATCATCGACAAAAAGTATTTGCATCATTCCTGCCCGTTTTTTGTCATGCTGGAAACAGGGATTTCAATCCGAAAGACTGCGCCGCCGGACCGGGCGCTCAGCACCTTGACCTGGCCACCGAACTCTTCCACAAACCGTTTCACGATCGCAAGCCCGAGACCCATCCCCTGCCGGTGTTTTTTCGTGGTGAAAAAAGGATCGAACAGCTTGTCCCGCATGTCCTCAGGGACTCCCGGACCGTTATCCTCAACTGTCAGGCAGGCCATGCCGTTGTCCTGTGACAGGCCGACCCGGATGACTTTTTCCGGGTTTCCCGTCTCGTCCAGGGCATGAATGGCGTTCACCACCAGGTTCAGCACTATCTGTTCGGTGTTGACCCGGTTGCCTTCGATCAGGATGTTTTTGTCCTTTTCGTCAATTGCGAGATTTATGCCATGTGAATCCAACTGGCTGTGCACCAGGGACAAAGCATTATGCGCGGCTTTGTTCAGACAGATTGTTTCCCGGCTTGTTCCGTTCGGCGATGACCAGTAAGAACGCATCTGGCTAATTATTTTAGAGATGCGGCCGACGCTTCCCGAAATAGAGAGCAGCATCTTTTCATACTGACCGGGAATTATCCCCGCATTCTTTCTGATCCAGTAAAAAACCGTATCCGAAACGGCTTTGATATCATTCAGCGGCTGGTTGATCTCGTGCGTTATCCCGGCCGCGATCACGCCGATAGATGCCAGTCGGGCGGCTTTTTCAGCCATCTGGATAGATTCGCTCTGTTTCTTTTCAGCCTCGATTCGCGCCTGGAAATGGCAGAATCTTTCCCAGGCATTGGTGATTATATCCGTGGCGGTCTGAAAGAACTCAAGCTCTTCCGGTTTCCAGCAATAGTTTTCCTTTTTACCGAAACAGACAAGCCTTACCGCCTGCCCTTCGATTAAGACCGGTAAAATACAAACCGCATCAACCCGTTGCTTAAGGAAATTTTCCCGTTTTTCCGGCTCAAGTTCAAGAACGCTGGAGCAGACAAACGAACCATCGGTTTTAATCTGTTGAATAATCCAGGGATCGACGCTGCATGACTGGACCGCCTTTTCTCCTTGTCCAACTGAATCTTCGTCTGTGAAAATATTTTCTTGTTTTTCCAATAGACGATCATTTAAAGACGGTTCGATCAGGCAGGCTTTGTCCAGACCCATTTTCTCTGAAATCGAGGTCATGATTTCTTCGATAGCTTTTTCGAACGATACAGCCGAGCTCAGCCGCGAGGCAATCGCAGCCAGCAGGCTTTTGTGTTTAAGCATGACTTCCAGGCTGGCGTGTTTTTGCTGCAAGTCCCTGGTGCGTTCCACGACAAGTTTTTCAAGCAGGACATGACGGTGAACCGCATACCCCAGAAGAATCAGGATAATGACTCCACCTGCGGAAATTGTTATCTGGAAACCCGGCTCCTTATACCAGGGAGCCAACACCGTAAATTCGAAAGCTGCGGGCTGGGGGCTGATGTTCAGGTTGACATCCATCGCCTTGACTTCAAAGCGATGCCTTCCGTAAGGCAGTCTGTTGAGCATGGCGACAGTGCCGGTCCTGAAACCGGACCACTCCTGCCCGTCCAGGCGATAGGAGTACATCAGACGGTCCGAGCGAGTCTGCATCCATCTGTCCGCTCCCGAAAAGATCAGTCTAACCTCTCCGGCAGGCGGTGTTTCTATCAGATTTTCCTTCTCGGAGATATAAGCCAGAGGAGGGTCCGTGTCGGCTTCAGGATGATGCAGACTCAGGCCTCCTATCGTGCCGGCCCAGACTTGTCCACGGCTGTCCTGGAAAACAGAGAAAACCGCGGTGTTCGGAAGCCCGTCCTCGGTTGAGTTGGTCACCCATGAGCCATTGAAATACCTGTGTATGCCCGTTCCGGAGGCAACCCAGACAATACCGTCACGGCCTTTGACTATGGAACGGACAGTAGCCAGGCCGGAGCGCACAACCGACCAGCGTTCACCATCGTACTCAAGGATATGATCTCTCCCGCCGACCCAGATTCTGTTCTTGCCGATCTCGCAGATGCAGACTACCCCTCCGCCGTTGTAACCGTCCGCTACGCTGAACGACCGGATTTTCCCTTTGCTGTACAATTTTATTGTATTGCTGAGTATGCCGCCGATCCACAGGTCGCCGTCCTCGGTCTCGCAGAGGTAGCGCAAATTTTGAATATTCCAGTCTTTTTGTACATCCAGGAAAGGTTTGAAACTTTCTCCGTCATAAATCTCAAGACCGAAATCGGCCGAATCCCGTCCAGGATGAGTCTCTACAAAAATCCTGCCGTCTTTGCGCGGCGCTATCAGCCGGATGTAGTGCACGCCCGATTTTTCGGCCTCGGCTTTCGAAATATGCGAAACTAAGATGAATTCCTCTTTTTCTGGATCAAAAGTGAGAAGAGAATCCTGATACGGAATCGTCCCGATAGCGATGCAGCCGTTGGGCAGATTGCAAAGGGATTGCGTGAAATTCGGGGGTGTCTCCATGTTTCGGGGTAGCGGATATATCTTCCACTGCCCGTTCTGAAAGCTCATAAGATGATAGACAGCCGCAAACCAGAGCCTCCCCCTGCTGTCTTCACAGATTGAGTGGATCCGGTTGTCAATATGTTTTACCTGGGATGGAGTTCTCCAGATTGGCGGTGCGTAGCGGGCCAGGCCATGCGAGGTCGCCAGCCAGAACACGCCATTCGTCTGAATGGCGACATCGTGGAGTTCTCCCGAGAGAATTCCCGTTTTCTCCTGCACCTCTTCTTTTCCGTCATGGATCAGAGACAGCGTCTGTCTCTCCTTGACCGCCCAATAACTGTCTTCAAGTCCCCGCCAGCCCTTGATCACGTTCCCTTGATAACCCTGCACCGCTTTCCATTTCGATCCATCGAAATGAATAAGTTTTTTCCGGCCGTTCCGAGCGTCCAAACCAACGGCCGTCAATTCTTCATTTGCGCCAAAACTGAAGGTCTGAAAATCTTTCAATCCCTCTTTCAGCAAAGGAAACGTTTGCAATTGCCAGCGCGTCGATCCAGACTGCAATTTCAGACTTGCGATTCCTTTTTCGGCCCCAAGCCAGATATCGCCATCCCGGCTCATGTTAATATCGATGAATCGTCCAAGGTTCGTATCCGTTGCTTTTATTACAATCTCTTTTTCCCTTGTCTCCGTGTTGAACAGGGTGAGATATTCAGGAAGCAGATAATAAACCTGATCTTTCTCTTTCGGCAATATGAGTGTTCGGTAGTTGACCTCCTGGATGCTTTCGTCATCCGTTTTAGAGAGGCTGTCGATTTCATTTATGGAGCACCTTTCCCAATTGCCTTTCCTGAACAGATAAGCCGTGGCCGGAGAGAAAGCCCAGAACCGCCCCGAGCCTCTCTCCTGTAATTCCATTTCCTCGTCAGGCTCGGAGATTTTCCAGACGAACTTACCATCCGGCAGGGGCCAGCCATTCATCCAGCTCAACTGGTCCACATCACCGTGGCAGACCCATACCTGTCCTTTCAAGTCCACCGAGACCCTGATCGTCCAGGAATCGGCCAGACCCTCCGTAACACCGAAAAAACGCCACTCTGCCTGTTCCTGGCTGCTTACGTCCTCACTGCACAAAAACAGCAACATAGCCGCGGATAACACGGCAGTGTTGAGAGTTTTCAGAGTATCTGTCGCAAAAGAAGTCACTGGATAAACCTTTTGATTAATAACCGGGATGCCGGATTGTTATTTTCTGAAACCAGTAGAGAATAAGCAGACCCATATCAATTTTCGGACCAGAGTACTTCATAAATGATCTATCCCTGAAAGCAACACCTCTGATTCCGGGAGAAACCGGGAGCTTCATCAGCTTGAAAAATTCAGGATGCCTTTGTCTCAGAACAGTTTAACGACTGCCTCAGCAGATCTGTAATAATTCGCTGAGTTAAGAGTGGCGTGATATGCAGTAATCTTTATCTCCGCATGAGATAAAAGCAAGAATACTCCAAGTGTCAGGGTTGAATAAAGGAAATTTCCAACCAAACCAGAGCAGACTATATTGAGAGATTGGTATGGTCAGGAATCAAATCTGGTTTTGACACACCTGCACCCGATCATTCAGCAGCATCGTCCCGGGAACGAGCAATCCGGAACAAAAAAAAGGACTTACTACAAACTCCTGTATTAATAAGCCACTTTTCCTCAAATAACGCTCTCAACCTGTGCCTTTCTCAACAGTTTTGCTCTATTGCGACAGGTCAGAAAAACTCGGAACGCCATTTTATAATATCATTCCCAGGCTGGCATCGCGGAATCGAGTCCCATCGCCCGCTCCAGAATAAAGAAAACCCCGGCAGAAACGCCGGGGTTTTTCTCTTGAATCCAATAAGTTGCTTTTTTCCGGCCTGACTATCTGGCCTGTGACAAAGCGGTCTGGTCCGCGCCGCCGCCAAGGACAGCGTACAGGTTGATATCACCGGCGGCCCGGGCCAGCCGCAGGGAGACCAGCCCCTGCTGCGCGGCAAACAGCGAACGCTGGGCGTCCAGCACTCCCAGGTAGCTGTCGACTCCCTTTTCGTAGCGGGCAAGGGACAGACGGTAGCTCTCATCCAGGGCCTCGACCAGCGCCTGCTGCGCCTCCACCTGCCGGCCCGCCGTACCGCAGACCGCCAGGGCATCCGCCACGTCGCGGAACGCGCTCTGAACGGCTTTCTCGTACTGCGTGACCACAATCTCCCGCTGCACCTTGCTGGCCTTGAGCGCGGACCAGGTGCGGGCATCGAAAACGGGCATCACCGCCTGCCCCGAGTAGCTCCATGTGCCGGTTTCCGAGTCGAACAGCCTGGAAAGCTCGTTGCTGGCCGTGCCCAGCACCCCGGTCAGGGAGATTCGCGGGAAAAGCGCCGCCCGCGCCGCGCCAATGTCGGCGTTGGCCGCCTTGAGCATGCTCTCGGCCTGGAGAACATCCGGCCGGCTCAAGAGCACCTCGGAACTCAGACCGGCGGAAATCTCCCGCGTGGGCTGGACTCCACTCAGGTCCTCCGGCAGCAGTTCGGCGGGCACCGAAGATCCGGCCAGCAGGTTCAGTGCGTTCATATCCTGCGCCACAAGCTGAGTGTAACGCGCCACGTCCCTTCGCGCCGACTCCACCGGGGTCTGCGCCTGGCGCAGGGTAAGCCGGTTGGCTAACCCGGCCTCGTATTGCTTCTGCACAAGCTCGTAGGCCCTTGTCTGCGCCTGAAGAGTATTTTCAGCCAGGGCAAGGTTCTCCCTGTCCGCCGCCAGGCCCAGGTAAGCGTTGGCCACCGACGCCACCAGCAGAGTCTGCGCGCCGCGGCGGGCCTGCTCGGTGGCCAGGTATTCCTGCAATGCCCGATCTTTCAGGCTGCGGATTCGCCCGAAGAAATCGATCTCCCAAGAAGTGATTCCCAGGCTGACATTGTACTGCTCACTGTTCCGCGGCTTCCCGGCCTGCGTCAGATCGGCGGAGGCACGCTGCTCTCCGCCGCCGGCCGAGGCGTTGACCGCCGGAAGCAGCTCGTTCCGCTGGATACGGTACAGGGAGCGCGCCAGTTCGACGTTCAGGGCAGCCAGACGGAGGTCGCGGTTATTGCTCAGGGCCATGCCGATCACCTGCTGCAATTTCGGATCGGCGTAGAACTCCTTCCAGTTCAATTCCAGCGGTGACGGGGCCGATGATACGCCAGCAGGATAAGCCGGTCCGCCAGGCCATTCCGCGGGCGCGGGCGATGCGGGCCGCGAATATTTCGGAGCCAGCGTGCAGCCTGTGCCAATGGCCGCGAGTACGCAAAGCGTCATTAAAGCTGTCTTTTTCATATCGCTCAGTTCCATGATTGGTTTAAACCGGCTTTTCAGGCCGCCGGATATGATTTGCGCCTGCCGAAAGCCTTCTGGATCAGCACGTAGAACAATGGCGCGAATACTATCACCAGGACCGTGCCGGTGATCATTCCGCCCAGCACCGAGGTGCCAATGGCATTCATGGCCCCGGCTCCCGCACCGCTGGCCAGGGCCAGCGGCAGCACTCCGAACCCGAAAGCCAGCGAGGTCATGATGATCGGCCGCAACCTCAGTTTCGTGGCTTCCAAGGTTGCGTCGATCAGGCCCATGCCCTGCTCAGTCCGGGCCTTGGCAAACTGGACTATGAGGATGGCGTTTTTCGTAGTCAAGCCCAGTGTGGTCAACAGCCCGATCTGGAAATAAACGTCATTGGACAATCCGCGCATCATCGAAGCAATAATACCTCCGAGGGCTCCCAGGGGCAACGCCAGCAGGATCGCTATCGGAATGGGCCAGCTTTCGTAAAGCGCCGCCAGACAGAGGAAAATCACCAGGATGGAAAAAAGATACAGCATTCCTGTCTGGGAAGAGGCCAATCGTTCCTGGAAGGAAAGCCCGGTCCAGTCATATCCGAATCCCTGCGGCAGTTTTGAGACGATCTCTTCCATGGCCTGCATCGCCTCACCGGAGCTTTTACCTGGAGCCGGTTCGGCCACGATGTTCAAAGAAGGGAAACCATTATAGCGCTCAAGCCGGGGCGAGCCGGTTGTCCAGCGCGTGGAGGCGAATGAGGTGAAAGGCACCATCTCCCCCGCCGCATTCCGCACATAAAGCTTTTCCAGGTCGGAAGGCAGTCTGCGGTATGGCGCATCCGCCTGGACAAAGACGCGCTTGACGCGTCCGCCCTGCATGAAGTTGTTGACATAGGCGCTGCCGAAAGACGCGGCAAGAGTGTTGTGGATCGAAGTGAGGGGCGTTCCAAGCGCTCCGGCTTTCTCCCAGTCCACATCGATCCGGAACTCGGGCACATCCTCCATGCCGTTGGGCCGGACACTTGTCAGCCGCGGGTCCTGCATCGCCATGCCCAGGAACTGATTGCGTGCGTTCATGAGGGCGTTGTGATCGAGACCGCCGCGATCCACCAGCATGAAATCGACTCCGCCTATATTGCCCATTTCCGTGATGGATGGAGGCTGGAAGGCAAAAACCAAGGCATTCCTTATCCTGGAAAAAGCGCCCATGGCCCTTCCGGCAATTGCATCCACCCTCAAGTCCCGGTGGTCGCGAAGCTCCCAGTCCTTCAGCTTGGCAAACACCATGGCGTTGTTCTGCGCCCTTCCGGAGAAACCGACGCCGGCGATTGTCATGACTGATGCCACCGCGTCTTTTTCGTTCTCCAGGAAATAGCGTTGGACTTCATCCGCCTGAGCCTGGGTCTGTTCCAGTGTGGAACCGGTTGGCAGCATAATCTGGGCCAGCAGCATCCCCTGATCTTCGTTGGGGAGGAAGCCCGTGGGCATCCTCATGAAAAGAAAGCCCAGTCCGGCCACAAGCAGGACAAACACCACCATGTACCGCAGCTTTCTGGAAAGCGCATGGCCCACCAATCCCACGTACCAGTCCCTGAAACGGAAAAAGCCACGGTCGAACCAGAGGAAAAAGGGACGCAGCAGGGGCATGGCGCTCTCGGCCGGCTCATGCCCCTTTGGCACAGGCTTGAGCAGTGACGCGCACAGCACCGGCGTAAGGATCAAAGCCACAACCACCGACAGCAGCATCGCCGCCGCGATAGTCACTGAGAACTGACGGTAGATTATGCCCGTGGAGCCTGGGAAGAAAGCCATGGGTCCGAAGACCGCCGCGAGCACCAGCCCGATGCCGATCAGGGCGCTGGTGATCTGTTCCATGGACTTGGCCGTGGCCTCCCGTGGTGAGAGCCCCTCCTCACTCATTATCCGCTCCACGTTCTCCACCACCACAATCGCGTCATCAACCAGTAATCCGATAGCCAGCACCATGGCGAACATGGTCAGCATGTTGATGGAGAAACCGAACAAGCTCAGCACCGCGAAAGTGCCCAGCAGCACCACGGGCACCGCAATAGTGGGAATGAGAGTTGCGCGGATGTTGCCCATGAACAGCCACATCACCAGGAATACCAGGAAAATGGCTTCGAACAGGGTCTTGACCACTTCTCCGATAGCCACACGGATGAAGGGGGTCGTGTCATAAGGATATATGACCTTCATCCCCGGCGGGAAATAACGGCTCATCTCCTCCAGCTTACCCTTGACCGCATCAGCGGTGTTCAGCGCGTTGGCGCCGGGGGCCTGACGGATCGCCAGACCGGCGACCGGTTTCCCATTGTATGAGGAACGAATATCGTAAATATCGCTCCCCAATTCAGTCCATCCCACATCCTTGATCCGCACGACCGACCCGTCCGTATTGGTGATAATTGGGATGTCCGCGAACTCCTCCGGGGTCTGAAGGAGGTTCTGGATAACGATGGGGGCGTTCAACCGCTGCCCTTCCACTGCCGGCATGCCGCCGAACTGCCCGGCGGAGACTTCCACATTATAGACTTTCAGCGCCGTCATCACATCCGCAACAGTCAAGTGATAATCAACGAGCTTTTCGGGATTCAGCCAGATCCGCATGGCGTACTGACTGCCAAAAATCTCAACCTCGCCGACTCCGGGCACTCGCGCCAGCACCTTTTCAAGGTTGGACTGTGCATAGTCCCACAGGTCTTTCTGCACCATGCTGCTGTCTTCGGAAATCAAGCCCGCGATAAGAAGGTAGTTCCGCGTGGACTTGTTGACCATGACACCCCGGCGCTGAACCTCTTCCGGGAGGCTGGTCATGGCGAGTTGCAGCTTGTTCTGCACCTTGGCCCAGGCCAGGTCGGGGTCGGTTCCAGGCTTGAAAGTCAGTTCGATACGTGAAGCGCCGGAGGCGTCGCTCGTGCCGGAAATGTAAAGCATGTCGTCAAAGCCGGTCATCTTCTGCTCGATGATCTGCGTGACGCTGTTTTCAACGGTCTCCGCCGAGGCGCCGGAATAAGCGGCGGAAATGGAGATGGACGGCGGAGCGACCTGTGGATACTGGGAGATGGGCAAGTTATAAATGGCCAGCGCCCCTCCCACCATCATGATAATGGCAATAACCCAGGCAAAGACCGGACGGTCCAGGAAAAATTTAGATAGCATCTCGCGCCTCCGTCATTTCGCTTGGGGCGCAGTCTGGGCGCCGGTTGCAGGTTCCTTCGAAGCCGTCGCCACCGTTACGGTTGCACCGGGCCGCACTCTCTGCGAACCCTCGACAACCACCCGGTCGCCCGGCTCAAGCCCGGCGCTTACCAGCCACTTGTCATCGATGGCGCGGTCAAGGGTCAGCGGACGGATCTGTATCTTGTTCTCGTTATCTACGACCAAAACGTACGGTTCGCCTCTGACATTTCTCGTCACCGCCGGCTGCGGAATCAGGATCGCCTTCCCGTTTACGCCTTCCATGACTTTGGCCCGCACAAACATTCCCGGCAATAAGGCTCCCTCGGGATTGGGAAACACTATACGAAGGACAACCGAACCGGTGCCTGGATTGACGCTGACGTCACGGAACTGGAGCGTACCATCCAGAGGATACGGAGCGCCATCTTCCATATTGAGCTTAACCTGCTTCTGGCTGCCGCCGTTCTGATCGAGCCAGCCTTGCTCAACGCGCCTTTTCAGGCGCAGAAGTTCGGAGGTGGATTGCTGAACATCCACATATATGGGGTCCAGTTGCTGTATTGTCGTCAGCGCCAAAGGTTGATAGGCGGTCACGATCGCGCCCTCTGTCACGCTGGACTTGCCGATACGCCCGGAAATCGGGGCGGTGATCCTCGTGTATTCCAGGTTGATCCGGGCGGTTTTCACCGCCGCCTCCCAGGACTGGATATCCGCCTCAAGCTGCCTCAGGGCCGCGTCCGCATCATCAAAATTCTGCTGGCTTACCGCCTTGTCCGTAACCAGTTCCTTATAGCGCTCCGCCCTGGCCTTTGTGGCCGGCAGGTTGGCCTGTGACCTGGCAAGGGCGGCTCTGGCGTTATCGTAAGCCGCCTGGAAAGGAGCGGGATCGATCTGATAGAGCACCTCTCCGGCCTTGACGTCCGCGCCTTCCGTAAAGAGCCTCTTCTGTACGAGACCGCTGACCTGGGGCCTGATTTCCGCAATGCGGAAAGCGGCTGTCCGGCCCGGCAATTCAGTGGTCAGGGCAAGCGGCTGAAAATCCACCGTTATGACCGCCACTTCAGGCATGGATGGCGCCGGGGATTGTTTCCCGCCGCAGGCGCTCAATAACAGGCCGGTCAGCAGAACTCCCGCCAGCGCGCTGTCCTTGATGACCCTTTTAAACGATCCATCGAAACTCATCAGACTCCTCCAGAAATTGACAATTTTCCCCTGATCAGAAGCTCAGGACCAAAAAACAAGGTTGCGAATGATAATTCGAGAAAAATAGTTTCACACCCGGCTATTGATCTTCTTATCCTTCCATCGCTCCATTGAATGTTATGGTTTACTGCCACTCCATGATAAGCGTCAAACACGTTTCTTATAATCAGCGTGCAGCAGGCCTTTCCCCGGTCAGGATACCGTTTAAAAATAATTCTTCTAATTCGTCTACAAGGTTTTCAGCCTGACCCAAACCTTTCAATCGATCCAGATGCTCGACAAAACCGAATATGAGGTTATCCATGCAGACCGCCAGAAGCATCGGCGGCGCGGGCCTGATCAGCCCGGCCCCGATCGCCTCTTGAAAAAGTCCGGCAATGAACCGCAAGTGATTTTCCACCCTGACCGTTATCAGGGGATGCTCTTTCTCTATCGTAGGCAGATTTTTTTCTGTCTTTATGCCGATGAAGAGGCGGAACAGATTAAGGTTTTCCAGCAAAGCCTTGCACATGTTTTTAAGAATAAATCTGATTTTCTCCACGGGGCACTTGATCCCATGAACCGCCTCCACCTCCCAGCGGAAAAACTCATCCGCCTTGGCATCCATCAAGGTGATGAACAGAGCATTCTTGCTTTGAAAAAAATTATACAGCGTACCTACTGACAGTTCAACCCGCGCGGCGATGGCGCTCATATTCGTGTCCCGGAAACCCGATCTGGCGAATTCCTCTTCCGCCGCCTCCAGAATTTCCTGACGGATACGTTCCTTTTCCCGTTCTTTTCTTGTCGGTTCTCTCATCCTGTCCTCCACGATGAGCTATTATTAACACATGATCCTCGATTCAATTTTTGAATCAGGATTAATTTATTGAACCTTTGTTCATTTGTCAAGCGCTTTCCAGAATCCAGCGGAAAACCCAGGATGCCTTGAAAACTGCCGCTGTCCTGTATCATACATGGTATAAAACCTGCCCGCGGAATGAAACACTAAGCAGGCCTCTGTTCATGGAGACTCCCCGTATCGAACGCCGGAGATGATAAAAAAGACTGCCCCGGGATACATTCCCGGAGCAGTCTGGCGAAACTGCCATCTTGAGCGCAACTAAGCAACTGAATGCTTATTCAGTCCATTAAAATCTGCGGAGCCATATCATTTAATCCTGTTCAGGTCCGGCGCGGGAAGGTTTGTGATGTCCTCCACCACTCCATCCACCCCCTGAGACGGGCCGTGGAAAACGCTCCCGCCGAAGCTGGTCAGGAAAAGCATGCCTGGGTTAACTGGATCGAACACGGGGCGGTGCCCCCATTTGAAGTTGTAGCCGCCCAGTCTGCGCCAGGTCTCACCCCGGTCATCGCTGCGGAACGCGCTGCTGTCAAACGTGTTTATCACCACGGCGCCCGTATTCTTCGGATCAACCGCCGCCGCGTATACGTGCATCCTCTCGTCAAACACCTGTTTCCATGTCTTTCCTCCATCCTCCGTGCGGAACAGGCCGCCGCCCTTCTCTCCGTGGTCCATTTCTAACTGGTCGCCCTCGACCACCCCGGCGGCCTGCGTCTGCCCGCGCGGCGCTCTCGTTCCTGCATTGTAAGGCCAGCAGGAGAGGTACATCCTCTGAGGATCGGAGGGATCATATACCAGATCGTTCGGCATGGTCGCCCCCTCGGGCAGGGCAAGCTTCTGCCAGCTTTCGGCCCCGTCATCGCTGGTGTACATTGCGCCGGGGGTCTGTTCTCCGCCTTCCACTCCCGCCCGGACCACCAGAAGGATCAGCCGGCCGGAGGGCAGGCGGGTGATACGCCAGCAGTTGAGGTTCTTCGGATCGATCCCCTTGCGCTTGAGATCCCAGGTCCCGCCTCCATCTGTCGATTTCCAGACTCCCCAGCCATAATCGCAGACATACAGCGTCCGCTGGCGCACCGGGCTGCCGGTGTCGATCACTATGTGGGTTGGGACGGCCGCCAGGCGCATACGGCGGACATAATCCCCATCCACCAGTTCACCGCGGGTGAGGATTCCCCAGTACCTTCCGCCATCGCCGGAAACCGCCACGCCGCCCTGCTGGTTCCCGTTGACCAGGTTCCCCGAGCGGTGCATCTTGGGCCGTGGCAGGTCGTGGACATTAGACCAGACCGAATACACCCGGCCCTTGACCGCCGGATCGAATTCAAGCCAGTAGCAGGTGTTCCGCCACTGCTGGGGTATTCCGGTGATCGACTGATACCAGCTCTTCCCGGAGTTGAAAGTATGGAAAAGACCGATATCGGTATACGTGATGAAATAATGTTCGGGATCGTAGGGATCGAAATGCACACCGTAAGTTGTGGTCACATCCAGCCCGCGGGTTGTGAAAGAGCCGTCCGGCAAATCCCTGCTGATCACCTGCTTCCAGCTTTTGCCGCCGTCGAGAGTGCGGAACGTGCGGCCGGAGTCGGTGCAGTAGCAGATATCCGGATTCGTGGGACAGACTCCCAGGTGCGATGGAGCGCCGAACCATCCGAGATTGCGGATCAGCCAGCCGCCCTCGTAGTTGCGGCTCATTATGTCCCCGCCGCAGACCTGAAGCACCCAGTTCCAGCTCGCCCCGGCATCAGTCGATCTTAGTATCCCTGAAACCCGCTGCTGGTAGCCGTTTATCTCCACCGGCATGCCAGCGCAGGAAAGATAAACCACTTCCGGTTTGCTTTCGCATACCGCCAGTGCGCGGTACCGGCTTCCGAAACGGCCCTGCGGTTCAGCTTCCTCCGCCGCCAGATTCGAATCCGCTTTATCCCAGTTGCGGCCAAGATCACTTGAACGATAAATCCCGCCAGAGACTCCAAGAACGTAAATCCGGCTGCCAGAAGAGTCCATGCCTCCCTCGGCCGCCCCGGCCTCCTCCACCGGCAAAGCGAACTTTTCGCTTCCGCCGCCGTCCAGGCTGACCCAGTACCCGGCCGAGCTCGTAAGTACAACGGCCTTGCCCGGTTCGCCGCCCCATGAGCCGGGGAAAATACCCAGCACTTCCCGGCCCTCGACTTCGGCTATCTGCTGCCAGGTTTTACCCTGATCGGCGGAAGTGAGGATGCTTGCGCCGCCGGATCTGTAGCCGGGACCGCCGCGGGCGATTGTAATGCGCATCGAATCCTGCGGGTCCACGCGAACAAGTCCGATACTGCCGCCTGAATCACCGTTGTCGGTCACGAAACGCTGGCCCGCATGGTCGCCGGACATGGTTTCACCCGTTATATGCGCCGGGTCGGGCAGAAGAAGTTCCCATGTCCCGCCACGGTCATTCGAGCGGTAAAGTCCGGAGTTGCAGGCATAAACCGTGTTCGGACGGTTGGGATCGAACTCGAAATCGCGCACCACCGTGCGAAGATTGAACATCCGCCAGTTCATTCCGCTGTCGTTTGTGACGTAGGCGGCGGTCATATCACAACGGACGAACACATTCGCCGGATCGTGAGGATTGATTGTCGGAATGAACTGGGCTCCCCCGCCACCCGGACCGATAACGGTCCAGCCGTGCAGGGCTGGCTGTTGAAAGGTCTCTTCTGCCGAAGACGCAACCGGCTGGTATCTGCGGCATCCGGAGGAAAGGATTAATGCCATTGCCGTGAACACAAATACACATCTCAAAGCACAGCTCGCAGCACGCATGTCAATCTCCCGGCTATAGTTAGAGAAAACATGAAAGGAGCAATGCTTATTCCGGACAATTCCAATGCTGTCATCCTACTCCCCAGCACGAGAGGCACAGTTTATCAACAGGTTTACCGCAGGCTGCAGCCAGATCTTCGACAGTAGCAAAACCGACACTGTCAAGCCCCAGATACTTTTTCACATCTTCATCCATACTCATGCCCATTTTAACATAGAAAAGCTCTTCCTTTTTCTTTGTTGTTTTCCCGTAACCGCACTTGTCCCGCAACAATGGACAACCGATCCTGGCGTGCACCTCAAGCGCTCCTGATTCTTTCAACATGGGAACATGGCTTTCCTTTGTCTGGGTTCCTCTAACGATGGAGTCGTCGGTTATTACAATCCTCTTGCCCTTGATCAGGCTGGTCAAAGGGAGGAGCTTCCTTCTGGCTTCCTCTTCCTGTTCTTTCTTTGTTCCCTGAGTAAAACTTCTGTCTGCGTAGTCATATTTGACGAAAATCCTCATGTGCGGGATGCCGGAGGCCTTCGCGAAACCGATTGCGTAACCAATTCCTGAATTCGGTATCTCGGAAACCAGATCGGCATCCACCGGAAAGCGCTGCGCCAGCCTGGCTCCGATTTCATTCCGGAACATCTCAACGGATATTCCATCAATTATCGAGGCGGCGTTGGCCGTGTATATCCACTCGAAGGTTCCATATTTTACCGGTGAGAGATCAAGATGCTTCAAGGTTTCAAAACCATTGGCCGTCAACATCACTATTTCACCGGGATTAACATCTCTGACTATTTCAATTCCCAGATTGGGGAAGGCGCAGGATTCCGAGCTGACAACCCAGCTTTCCTCATTTCTGCCCAGGATCAGCGGTTTGCGCCCCCAGCCTCGAGCGGCTAAAATGCCTCCCATTGTCAACATGAGCAGAGAATAGTCGCCTTTTATGCTTTTGCTCAACTGCTCGATGCCATCGACAGGCCCGTTCAGGGCCAGGATTTTGCCAAGCAGAACGTTATCAGGAACATAACTTGGATCGTAGTGACCGGTGAAAGAATGTCCCGCATTCAACAACTCTTCTTTCAGGTCCCCGGCGCTCATGATATTCCCATCGTAAGCCAGCATGAACTCTCCATGCTTCGAAAGTTCACTCACCGGTTGCCTGTCGCCGGAACTGACCACACCTATTCCAAAATTACCATCCACCTTTTCGACTTCATTTATATCTATCCTCTCATTTAATTTACCCTTGTGATGATTATAGGCTATCTTTGCACCGTTCACTACAGCCCAGCCGCAATATTTCTGACCACGGTGCTGCAGATATGATGTCCCCCACAGCAGGTCTTTAATACAATTTTTCCTGGAATAAATACCAAAAATCCCGCTCATTCAAACCTCGCCGAATCCATTTGTCGTATTAATATACCAGGAGGTCAGACATTATTTGCATTTCAGTTTAATCTGAATCTCAGACTGAACCGTCCTGTAGAAAAGGTTCAGGAAACGACATGCTATCTATTTTCCTGCTTTGCTTTGACCGGCCCTATATATCGTGTGGCCAGCACCACGTTATCGAATCTCACCCAGCCTTTTTCACTGTTGTAAGGGATAGCGGGATCATCCGGCTTGACGTTCTGCTCGAATATGTGCGCTACATAGTACTGAAGGCGGAAAACGTTGATCTTCAGCCTGTCAGTCCTGCGCCAGAGGAATCCCTCGAAAGGCGTGAGGCTGGAATCGGCATCAGCGCCGTCATTCCCCGGGACGGTCCTGAACGTATCCCTGAACCATCTCCCGATATGGCTGCCCGGCGCCCAGCGGCCAACCGGACGTCCATCGATCCAGAACGCCTGTTCTCCATCCCTTCCATCCGGCGGCGTGTTAAGTTTGATCATCATTTCCACGCACTGCCATTGACCGCGTTTTGCCTGCTCCGGTTTGTCGGGACCGAACAGGTTGCCATAGAAAGCGTTCGGGCGGCCATCGCTCAATCCCTCGGCCGTCTGCCAGCTTCGCATTTCGCACCAGTAGGTATAGAATGACCACTTCCCGGGCGGATCGGCATTCCCGCGAACAAGGTCGAGCGAGGAGCCGAACCGGTCGTAACCATCCGGCCGGAAACCGGCACGGCCCACAGGGTAAGTCAGTGAATCGGTTTTGCCGCCCATGCTCACAAAATGGTGCACGTACGGAGCATCCGGGGCGAATTTGACATAGAACCTGGCATACAGCCGGTCATATCCCCTGTCCAGAAGCTTCCACAGATCGCCGCCCGTATCGTGGCCTTTGGTTGCCGTTAACATTATACTGCGGCTGCCGTGACCGCCCGGAACGGCGTCCTCCGCAAAACTCAACACCTGCCCATCCGGATTGATCATGCTGTTCCAGCGCTCGGACAGACTCGATATATCACCGTTCTCAAAGTTCTCGACGAAAACCACCGCCGAGTCAGCCTCAATCCCGTCATCTCCAGGATAACGCTCAGCAAGGCCGTACTGAGGAGATTCCGGAACTGCGTTCTCCCGAGGAGAGCTGGCATCTGCGGCGCTGATCAGAATGCCTGCGGTAGTCACTAACGCCAGAATCCCGGCCGCCGACACGGCTTTAAAGCTGCTTTTGATCCCTCTCATGGCCACCCTTTCAAAATGAAATGCCTGATAGTCTTTTGAAGGCCCGCAAAACAATACAGGCTTTATTTATCTGTGAAAAAAACATCCGTCCTGTATGCATGGGGCTGTCCCAAAAGTCTAAAATATAGGGGCACGGCGCGCCGTGCCCACAGAACTGCTTTTATTTCAATTGGTTAGAGAACGCAGCAATTTGCAAAGAGCAAAATCGGGGACTTTTGGGACAGCCCCAAAAGCAATTCCGATTTGAAATCGATTATCAGCTATTATTCTATAACGCATTGAATTATCATAAATTAAAAAGTCTATTTTAAAACGTTGGGACAGCACTGACTCTTTCCATTAAACAAAGATATACTCACTTCCTGCTGGCAACAATATCTATGATGCTGGGAATTCGAGCAATAATCAGTTCCCTGCGGGTCAGGAGCAAGAGCAAGAAAAACATCCTGACAATTCTCGCCTTATATCTTGATTTTTTCTGCTCGATCTTAAACGAATCCAACCATACAATCGCATCTTTGACTAAAACGGGCATAATAATTCATTGTTTCCGAAACGCGCATTTTCCCCTCGCCTGTTCCTTTCACTTGTCTAAGGCCTGATATCTGCTTACAATATTTCGGTGGCTTAATACGCATGTTTTAATTCTCCTGTATTCATAGTGTATCCTGTTTGCGAGGTGATCGATGGCAAAGCATTTAGTCAACCGCCGGGAATTTGTGCGCCGGGCTGCCGCATCCTCTCTCGTGTTAAGCCTTGCCGGCGCCTCATCTCTTTCCGGCGCGGCTGAGCAGAAACCGGTCAGAATCGGATTTGTCGGAACCGGCAACCGCGGCACGGGCCTTCTGAGCCACATAATCGCCGTGGGAGGGGTCGAGATACCCGCGCTCTGCGATATCAACCAGGAGCACCTTCTGAAAGCCGCCAAAGTAGTCGAGGATGGCCTTGGAAAACGGCCCGAGCTTTACGGCAAAGGCCCCGAGGACTACAAACGGCTCTGCGGGCGAAAAGATCTGGATGCGGTTATCACGGCCACTCCCTGGCAGTTGCATACGCCGGTGATGCTGACGGCGATGGAGGCGGGGAAATACGGAGCCACGGAGGTGCCTGCCGCGATCACGGTCGATGAGTGCTGGCAGCTTGTCGAGACAAGCGAGCGCACAGGACGGCCCTGCATGATGCTTGAGAACGAGTGCTATTACCGTTACGCCATGCTTGTACTGAATATGATCCAGACCACCGACCTGTTCGGTGAGCTTCTGCACTGCGAGGCCGGATACCAGCACGATGTCCGCTACCTCAAGGGCGTCGAGGGGAAAATCGGTCCGGGCGGCGAGCTGCTCTGGCGCGGAGAACACGCGGTGACGCGCAACGGGAACCTCTATCCGACTCACCCTGTCGGCCCGGCGGCCTGGTGCCTGGGAATCAACCGCGGAGACCGTTTCACCCATCTGGTTTCCATGAGCACCAAAAGCCGCGGAATGAACCACAAGATAGCCAGGATGTTTGGCCCGGAACACCCGAACGCCAAACGCCGCTATGCCCTGGGGGATATAAACACAACCCTGCTGGCGACAGAGAACGGCCTGACCATGACTCTGTATCACGATACGCAGTCACCGCGGCCCTATGATGAAATCTTCCGCGTCCAGGGGACCGGCGGAATCTACAGCCGCACCCTGCGCAAATGCTATTTCGAGGACCGCAGCCCGGAGGAAGACACTTGGGAGGACGATGAAAAATACTACCAGCAATACGATCATCCTTTGTGGCGCACTCACGGCGAAACGGCGATGAAATACGGGCACGACGGGGCGGATTACCTGGAGTTTCACCAGTTCCTGCACGCCGTCCGCAACGGCCTTCAGACTCCCATCGATGTGTACGACGCCGCCACCTGGAGCGTGATCAGCCCCCTCACAGAGATGTCGGTGGCCGGGAAAAGCTCGGCACAGGATGTGCCCGATTTCACGCGCGGCAAGTGGAAAGACAAAAGGCAGGTGCAGATATTCGGAGTGTGAGCGAGCAGGGTAAAACAATCAGAAAAGGCCGCCGCCCCGTGGGGCAGCGGCCTTTTTCTCTTCTGCGGTTATTTTGCGCTGTGGCTGAGCGCTTTTTCAAGGGCCAGACCGAGACGGGCCACGTTGGAATGCTCCACCGGCGGACGGCCCCAGCCCGGATCACCATCAAACTGGTTCAAACCGATCAGAACAATCATTTTCTGATCAGGAAGTATCGCCCCCACGGTCTGAGCCGCGCCGGCCATGAAAGCTGCCCTGTCCGGGCTTGACAGCCAGGTCATCAGCCCGTACTCCGTATCGCAGTGCGGGTGACCGAAATGGTTGTAGTTCGTCCAGGCTTCATCGACCAGTTCAGCCCGGAACAGCGGCTTGCCCCCGGCCATGCCGCGGTCCAGCCAGAGCTGCCCGAACCTGGCGATATCACGCATGTTGCCGAACAGTCCCGATCCGGGATAAGGCTCCGGCGAATAGTGGATAAACGATGAATCCAGGCCGGCGCAGGTATGCACCACCCCTGTCGTGTCGTCACCCCGCCGCAGATAGCCCACGCTCGTAAGCCCCAGCGGCTGAAGGATTCGCTCTTTCAGCAAATCTTCATAGGGTTTCCCGCCGGCCTTTTCCATCACCCGGCCCAGAATTTTCATCCCCAGTTCGTTGTAATGGAAGTCTGTCCCAGGCTCAAACTCCAGAGTCACATCAGCGAACTCAGGATCGGAGGCCGCCGCGTCACGTGGCCGGGTCACTCCGGCTGTATGGCTGGCAAGCTGACGGAGCGTGACTTTCTCGCGCGGGTAAGGCTTGCCTCCGGTGAAATAATCCAGATACTTGCAGACCGGGTCATCCAGAGCCAGAAGGCTGTCTGAAACCAGGCTTAAAAGCACAGCCACGCCGAATTCCTTTGAGATCGAGTAGAACGGGAAGCGCGAGGCCGAATCGACCGGCGACGCTCCCGGACCGCGGTGCACAGCGCCGAAATACCGTTCGTATATCATGGCCCCGTCCTTGAGAACAAGGGCCGCTCCGGCGCTGCAATCATTCGAGATTTTCATTTTGTAGCGGGTGTGGAGACTCAGCATCTCGAACGGCCCCTCGGACTTGGGAACCTCGGGCGGGACAGCCGCTGAGCAGGCGGCAAGTAAGACAAGAGCGGTGAACACCAGATGGACCTTTTTCATATTGCTCCTCAGAATTATAATGTTTACAGACTGTCAGACCGTATCAGAGAAATACTATTGGAACGTGCAATACAGCCAGAGTTCCGAAACGTATGATTGTCTCCCGCCGCACCTGCCTGGCCATCCCTCCGAAATAGACCGCCTTTATTATCGTGTTGCCCAGCATGGAGACAATTATTGCCGAAACCATCACATTGTTGATCGTATGGGAGGAGAGGATCGAAAGAATGAATGGATCGATATCGGTCACCCCGACTATGAATGACAGCACCATCAGCCCCTGATTCCCGAAATGCGATTTCACCAGACCGGTCATCACCTGCAGGGTGATGAAAAGAACGGAGAAAACAAGGGCTGGCGTTATCTCGAAAGGATTGGCGATCGTCGAGGTGTAAGAACTGATGCTCTTTGATTTGTCTATTCCGGTAGTCACCGAAAGGATAAATCCGGCGCAGGCCAGCGCCAGCAGCTTCCACCAGATCAGGGGCAGGAATGCCGGACCCATGATCATGACAATGAGCAGGATACGCACGTACATGACGCTGCTGGCCAGAAGGCTGCCCCGCAGGGCGCGGTCGCTGATTTCCGGTGACTGCTGTGAAAGCCGTCCCATCGCCACGCTCACCGCCGTGCTCGAAACGATGCCGCCGAGAAGACCCGAAAGCCACAGCCCGTATTGGCTGCCCAGCTTTTTCATCAGGATATAGCCCACGAACCCTATCGAGGAGATTATTATCACAATCTTCCAGGTGTTCACGGGATTCAGATTGAACTGGGTAAAATCCCGGTTCGGCAGCATCGGCAGGACAAGAAGCGTGACAACCAGAAATTTGAGTATCGCGAACAACTCGAACTTCTTCAGGTTTTCCACAAAATTCTCTATGCGGGTTTTCTCCGAGAGAAGGATTGCGCTTATTATTCCCAGAGCGAGCGGCAGCCAGATTATTGAATTGAGGGTCAGCGCGCCGATAATATAGGTCAGCAGGATCGCCACCGAGCTTGTCCAGCCGTGATGCCCCTCTCTTATACGTCCTACGTACTCGATACCCGCCAGTATCACCACCGAACCCAGGCCCAGCGGAAGGACCGCGGGAGCTCCATTCTGCGCCATCCAGGCGCAGCCGAAACCGTACAGGCTTATGAGCGAATAAGTACGCACCCCCGCCACCGCCTGCTTCTGATACTGAAGGCTTGATGCCTCGCGCTCGAGGCCGATAAGGAAACCCAGTCCCAGGGCGATAAAAAAACGGACTTCAAAAGTCAGTTCGAGAATGTCCATTGCAGTTTCACCTCCGTTTTTATTCTGAAAGCAAGCATTTGAAAAGTTTTACCACTGCTGCAAACTTATTTCAAGAGAAATAGTTGTATCGGTCTTCCGATCACCCGGGACTGATCATGGTTCTTCCGGTCAAGCGCGGAGGGCAGGCTTGACCTGTCAAAAAAGGGAGTTAAAATAATGTCATGCTTGGCAATTGCCCGAAATTTCAAACAGAGGACCAGACAGGAATACTCCATCCATCCTCAAGGGGGCATGAATGTGGAACCTTATTTTTATTCTGCTGTTCGCACCCCTTACAATCCCCAGCGGCGCCCATGAAGCGTTCGCCATCGAGCCGGGGGCTGAGAAACTCGATATCCGGACAGCCCGCATCAGGCATTACAATTTCAGCCGCACGGACAAGGACGCCCAGATGTGGAGCGCCCTGTATATCGCCTCCAACGGCAAGATTTATATCGGGCTGTGCACGCACGCCGATGCGGCCAATGTCTATGAGTTCGATCCGGGCACTGAGAAAATGCGTCATCTCGCGAACCTGACGATTCTGCTGGGCGAGCGCGGACGGGGTATCTGGACCAACGGCAAAATACACGTTCAGATGCAGGAACTGGATGGTTATGTCTATTTCGGCTCTTTCTGCGAGGACAACGGCCCGCCCGCCATGGACGCATCCAGCTACGAGGGGCCGCGCTGGTTCAGGATCGAAATGGCGACCGGAAAAGTCGAGGCTTTGAGTAAAATCAGCCGTTTCTGGGGACTCACCGGACAGACAATGGACCCGCAGCGCAGGATCATATATGGTCTGGCCGAGAACGGACACCTCTGCCGGTATTTTATAGACCAGGATTACACTGAGGACATGGGCCGGGTGGACGACTGGGACATCTGCCGGACCATTTTCATCGATGACCAGGGAAATGTCTATGGCAGTTATCCCCCTGGGAAAATATGGAAATACGATGTCAGCCGGGACCGCGTGCTGGACCTGGAGTTTCTGGAGCTTCCGATTATCAACCAGTCCCGGACCATGGCCAACCCGATGCTCGACCGCCGCAGCCAGTGGCGGATCATCGAATGGGACCCGGTGGATAAAGCGGCTTATGGAATTGTCGGAGGAAGCAACCTGCTGTTCCGCTATGATGTTCACGCCGGCACAGAGGGAACGATCACTCCGCTCTCTCTCATATGCGCCCCGCAGTTCCGGGACGGCGACCCTTTCAACATACCCGCAGCAACCCTGGCCATGACCATATCGCAGAAAGAACACAAGATATACTACATACCGGTCATGGATGGCGATTTCGACTACGGGGCGGTGGAACTGGATGTGGCAGGCAAGGCCAAATTCGGACGGGAACTGGCGGAGGGCAGGCTTCCCTCGCTTTCGTTCATGGTCTCTTATGACCTTAAAACAGGGCAGCGTCAGGATATCGGCCTTCTGCAGGCCGAGGACGGCCGTTACGCCTACGGCATGGAGGGAGCCAAGGCCGACAGGGACGGAAAAATCTGGTTTGTCGGAGCGTTCGAGGAGCCGGATTCCGCATACGTGGTCGCGCGGATGAGCCGAAGGTTTTCATACAGCATGGGACTGGGCTGCTACGATCCGTTCAGCGCTCAAAACTCCAGATAACTTGAATCCTCTTCCGATGAAATCACGGAGGTTGCTTCCATGACTTCTTTCCGGCGAATGATTCTGCCCGCCCTTTGTGTCCTGCTGCCCTCCGCGGCGCAGGCTCAGCAATGGGTGAACCCGCATTTCGACACTTTCCGCATGGATTACCGCGACCTGGGTTATCCAACCCAGAACCTGATCCCGGCGGACAACGCCCAGATATCGGCGCTGCTGGCGCATTCCAACGGCTTCATATACGGGGCCACCAGTGGAAAAACTCAATCCTATCTGTTCTTTTTCAACCGTTACATCAACAAAGTCCGCCCACTCGGGAAAATCGCCGATGCCACGGGCATCTACCATTGCCTGGCCGAGGGCGCGGATGGCGCAATCATTATCGGCTCCGGCCTCAACATGTTCGCGCCGCTAAAGCTGACCAAGGACTTCCCGGTGCAGGTGGAAGCGATCGAGAAACAGCTCTGGAAGGACATTCAGGCCCCCTATCTGAATTATCCGGGAGGGCATCTCTATCGCTACGATCCGAAAAGCGGCGACATCCAGCGCTACACGAACGATGATCCCTGCCCGCTGGAGGACCTCGGAATACCGGTCCCGCACAACTCGATCTACGCCATGACACTCAGCCCTGACAAAAAGACAGTCTACGGACTGACTTACCCAGAGGCGCACTTTTTCATCTTCGACCTGGCCACGCGGCGCTGCCGCGACCTGGGTGACATAATGACACACAAGGTGTTCGGCGGGCCGGAGCGCCACTGGCGCAGCGTGCCGCGCGCCCTGCACTGCGACCCTGAGACCGGGCAGGTCTATACTTCGGGCGATAACGGCTTCATTCTGCGCTACACTCCGGGAGCGGACAAGCTGACGCTGACATATATGCGCCTGCCCGGAGAATACTACGAGGGCATGAAATCCTTCGATTACCCGGTGGTTGAGGCTTTCGACACCGACCCGGACAGCAACCTCTACGCCGCCACCAGCGACGGGTACCTTTTGCGTCTCGACCCGGCCAGAGATGGCGTGACCGTGCTGGGAAAGCCCCGGATAATGCGGCGGATGCGGGCGATGAAGATCGGGGCGGACCGCACCGTGTACATGATCACCGGCGAGATTGACCAGTCGTGCAAGCTGCACACCTACGACCTGACCGGAAGGAAAGGCTTCCAGGAACTGGGGCCGTTCGCCGTGGACCGCAGCCCATATTACTCCTGGCGCGCCTACCAGTTCGACTCCATGGCTATCGGGCCGGACGGCGCCGTTTTCTGCGGCGAGAGCGACCGCCGCGGGCATCTTTTCTTCTACATACCGGGGCCGGGAGTGTTCCGTGAGGGCCTCAACCCCACCAATCCGGTGGTGGAGCGCCAGCGGCCGGACACTCCCGCGCTGATCCCTGAAAGGCTCTGATATGCCGGTGAAGCGATTATGAAAGCCGCGGTGATCGGCCCGCTGTGCCGGGACACGAATATCGTATCAGGCAAAGCCTCCGCCCGCTGCGGCGGCGTGACATACTACGCCGGGCTGACCCTGGCCCGTCTGGGGGTGGAAACACTCGTCCTCGGCTCTTTCGCTTCCCCTGATCCCCAGTGGCCGGATGAACCGGGAGTGAGTCTGGTGCGGCTGAACGCCGCCGGAACACTGGAATTTATCAACGAGTATCCGGAGGGCGGTGAAGGGACAAGGATACAGCACGCCAAAGCGCCGGACAACCGCATCCGGGCGGAAGATATCCTGGACCGGTTGCCGGGCGGGTTGGATTTTATCATCCTCGGTCCGCTGTTTCACGACAACCTTTCACCGGAAGTGACCGCCCTGCTTGCTGACAAGGCACCACTGGCGCTGGCGGCCCAGGGGCTTATCCGTCACCTTGAACACGGACGCGTGGTCTGGGAAAATCCGCATTCCGTGCTGATGCATGCGCCTTATTGCGATTATGTCTCGCTGGACGAGGCGGAACTCGCATTCATAACCGGAATAAGCGATCCCGTTGAGGGTGGACTGGCGCTTATGGATGCCGGGGCGGGCGGAGTGCTGGTGACCAGCGGCGCGGGCGGCTCGACCCTGGTGCTCCGTGATGGAGTGTACAGGATAAGGGCCTATCCGCCTGAATCGACAGCAGACCCCACCGGCGCGGGAGACACCTATCTTGCGGCCTACCTTCGGGCGGCCGGGCTTTTCGATTCCCCTGTCCGGCGCGGCGAGTTCGCCGCCATGGCCGCCACTGTCTGTATCGAAAACAGCGGCGCGTTCGGCGGGAGCCTGGAGCAGGTGCTCGGAAGGCTGGAACTGAACAGGAAAACCAGCGGCTGACAGACTCCTAAAACCTCAATTTGCCATTCTGCCGGGAAGGAATCCTGATGCGCCTCTCCCCCCTCGATGTCCTGGTGGTTGTCCTGTATTCCGGTCTCATGGTCTATATCGGCTGGCGTTCCAGGAAATCCGCGCGCAACCAGGAGGAATATTTCCTTGGCGGCCGACGGTTCGGCAAGCTGCTGCAGGTGTTCGCGATGTTCGGCTCCGGCACCTCGACCGAGGAGCCGGTTGGCACCGCCCGCAATTCTTTCACCGGCGGGCTTTCCGGCATCTGGACCGCCCTGAACTACCTGTTCGTCACACCCTTCTACTGGTTCATCGGCGTCTGGTACCGGCGGTTCCGCTATATAACTCTGGGTGATTTTTTCGAGGAACGCTACCAGAGCCGCCCGCTGGCCGCGGTGTACGCCGTTTTCAGCCTTCTTTTTTTCATCGCCTGGCTTTCGGTCAGCTTCTCGGCGGCATCCAAGACAATCAGCGCGATCACTCCACGCAGCGAATCCAGCCTGACCCAGGCCGAAAAACAGGAACTGGCTGTTTACCGGCACATGCGCGAACTGGAGCAACGTGACTACGCTCTTCTCGGTCCCGCTGAGCGAACTGAGCTGGACCGTCTGCGTGAAGCCTCTCCGCGTGGTCATTTCAGTTATGTCAGCGAGACATGGATCACGCTTTTCATCGGTGTGCTGGTGCTGTTCTATAGTTGGTCCGGAGGACTGAAGGCCGCTTATCTTGCCGATTTCATCCAGGGATTGTTCATTATCCTCCTCTCATTCATCCTGATACCTTTCGGCCTGTCGCGGATAGGCGGCGGAGGAGGAATGCTGGAGGGACTGCGCGCCATGCACCGTCAACTGCCCCAGGAGATGTTCGACATCCTTGGTTCGCCGCTGGCCGGTGATTTCACCTGGTACTACCTGATCGCCGTCACCGCGATCAACCTGATCGGTATCGTGGTCATGCCCCACCTGATAGTCGTGGGCGGGGGCTCGGCGCGCGATGAGATGACCGCCCGGCTGGGGATCGTGCTGGGACACTATATAAAGCGTTTCCTCACCATTCTCTGGGCGCTTGCGGGCCTGATCGCCCTGACCCTGTACGCGGACAGGATCGATGATCCCGACCTGGTCTGGGGCCATCTGACTCTCAACCTTCTCGGACCGGCGGGCTTCGGGCTTCTCGGGGTGATGATCTGCGCGCTGATGGCCGCTCTGATGTCCACGGCAAGCTGTTATATCCTCTCGGCCAGCAGCCTTATCGTGCGGAATATCTACAACCTGTTCCGCCCCGGCCGCAGCGAGAGCCATTACGTGAACGCAGGGCGGATCGCCGGGGCGGTGACAATCTTCGGCAGTATCCTGTTCGCCAATTACTATCAGGACGTGTTCGGTCAGCTCAAATTCGCCTGGGAAATGCCGATCGTGTTCGCGGCCACGGTCTGGGCGGCGATGTACTGGCGGCGAGCCACCCGCGCTGCGGCCTGGACCAGCGTGATTGTCACCTCGCTGCTTTTTTTCCTGGCCCCGGCCCTGCTGCCCGAGATATGGCCCGGCCTGCGCACCGACAGCCGGTTCCTGGCCGTGACCCGCTCGGAGGAAACTGTCCGGCGCTACGAGGCCCACGAGTTCGATCTGGCCCGGCGGGCAAAGGAAATAGAACGCTGGGATGCCGCGGCAAGCATTGGGCAGGCCGCAGGAGAGCGTCCTAAACCTCTGTCAATGGGTGATACGGTCGAGGTGCACACCAGGCCGCAGCCCAAATCCATTTTCTGGACCCGCGGGATTGTCCTTCAGGATGGAGTCCGGCAGGGCGCCGGGTTTTTCAATCTGGAGATGCTTGCCTTCCGAGCCGCCGGGCTGGACCTCGAATCGCTGCCCAGCCCGATGATAGAAACCCTTCGTCTTCCTCTGAGAATTTTGCTTCCATTGCTGCTGATGCTCGTGGTCTCGCTTTTCACCGCTCCTGTCGACAGCGTTGTCCTTCAACGCTTCTATGTCCGCCTGAAAACAACAGTGCAGCCTGATCCTGAGCGGGACCGTCTGGAGGTGGAAAAATCGTACGCCCGGCCGGAACGGTTCGACCATCTGAAGCTGTTTCCAGGCACGCAGTTCGAGTTCACGCGCTGGAGCCGGGCGGATTTTCTTGGTTTTCTCTTAAGCCTTCTGCTGGCCTGGATGGTGATTGCCACCACGCTTTTCGTGGCCGGGCTGGGGCGGTAAAGAATGATTTTCAGAGGCTCGGAGATGCTAAAACGGCGCTTGCTTACCAGCCGGAAAGAGCTTTCAGCAGTGCCAGAAGGTCAAACACGTCCACCCGGCCATCGGAATTAACATCCGCCTTTCCGGTTATGGCGGAGTCATGTTCAGCACCGGACAATACCCGCAGGAGGAGCAACAGGTCGAACACATCTTTGCGTCCGTCGGCGTTCACGTCTACGTCATTTTGCGGCTTTTGGTTTTTAAACCTCAGAGCATTGACAGCACCGCCACAGGCGAGCCAGTAGTCTCCGTTTGAATCCTGAACAATATCGTCCACATAATTCGAAGCCAATCCGTCATTGACTGAGTAGTTTGTCCAGCGCACACCATCGAAACGGCTCACTCCCTTGCCGTTCACCGCAACCCACATATCGCCACGGTTATCGAAATACACTTCCCGGGCATTATTCCCGACCAGTCCGGCGATGCTGTCTATTACCGTCCAGTCTTGACCGTCATATTTAAATAGCCCCTTACCCCAGGTGGCAAGCCATATATTGTTTCTATGATCGCAACGGATGTTCCATACATAATTCTGCAACGGACTGTTTGTATAATCGAAAGACTTCCAGTTGGATCCATCGAAACAGCTCACTCCACCCGAGACAGCGAACCAGGCTGTCCCGTAGTTGTCCACAGTGAGCGCATTGACCATATTATCCAGAAGACCGTCCGTCTTGGTATAACTCTTCCATTCAGTCCCGTCGAAACGGCTGACTCCCTGGTATGTGCCGAACCATTTGACGCCCTTCGCATCTATGAATATATGATTCACAGTGTTCGATATCAGACCATCCGCTGTAGTGAACGTGCTCCATCTGCTTCCATCGTACCGGCGCACCCCGCTGTTTATTGAGGTGAACCAGATCGATCCGTCAGTATCCACCGCGATATCACGGCAGTAATTATCCTTTCGAATTGAGGAATCAGGACGGAACGTAGTCCAGACAGAACCGTCAAAGCGACTTATCCCGTCATTCGCTCCGAACCATTTGTTGCCCTGCTTGTCGACGGCTACGCAGAGCACCGAGTTGCTCACAAGACCGTCGACCTTGTCGTAGAATTTTAACTCGATATCCGGATTGTAAACCGGCGGTTCCTGAAATGTGGCTATAGCTTCGGCGGTAAGACAACTCAGGCCACCGTAGGAAGTGATGATCCAGATATTGCCCTGACGGTCGGTTAGCAGGTCGGTGATATAGATGTCCGGCAAACCGTCCGACATGTCAAAAGAGCGCCACTGACGGCCATTGAAACGGCACAGCCCGTTAATGGTTCCGCACCAGAGGAAGCCCAGTGAGTCGAGAGTGAAGCAGGTGGACCAGTCTGAAGCGATAGCGGAATTACGGGTGTTGAATGTAGTCCAACCGTTTCCGTCCCACCGAGCTGCTCCATCCTTGCGCAGGCTCATCCAGATATTTCCCTGACGATCGCGGATCACGGCATCGGCTATATCATATGTTGTTGAACTAAAGTTACGATCGGGAAGGGTAGACCATTTAATACCGTCAAACAAGCTCACTCCACGCTGTGTCCCACAGATCATACGTTCCTGGCCATCAGGATGGAAAGCGATCACCCAGTCGTCCGCCAGGCTGTCCTTATTTGTGTATGTAGTCCACCTTGTGTCGTCAAACCGCACCGCACCCTTGATGGTCCCGGCCCAAAGCCGTCCGGTGGAATTCAGAGCCAGAGCGTAGATATAATTACTCGGCAAGCCGTCCAGGGTGTCATAGCGGGTCCATTTCAAGCCATCGAAACTTACCAGTCCCTCGCCCGTGCTGCCGAGCCAGACAATACCTTGCCTGTCCACGGCGATGCTTCCTGCCACGTCATTGATTCCATTCTCCTGAGGGACAGGATAACCGTGCCATTCTTTGCCGTCAAAACGGCAGATACGCCCGGCATATGGACGGCTGCTGGCTGTTACACACCAGAGGTCGCCCTTATGGTCCAAGGTCAGTTTTCCGCCTGTCTGTCCTGAATATTCGTTTTCGAGTTGCAGCCTGGTCCAGACTGCTCCATCGAATACAGCAATACCCGCACCCGTAGTGGCGAAATATACCCGTCCCCGGCTGTCCTCGACCATGTCGGACACCACATCCTCAAAACCGGACTGCTGAGGTTTGACCATCCCCCAGGCTCCCTGATGGTAGCGCAGAAGACCTTTGTCCGTACCCAGCCAAATATCTCCGCGAGAGTCAACCAGCATGGAGCGCTGGTGCCTGGCATTTAGCAAAGTATCGGCGAAAGTGGTCCAGGTGACTCCATCGTAACGGCTGACCGCCTCTTTGCCGTAATTATCGGCCATGCTGGCAAACCAGAGGATTCCGTCTCTGTCCGAGTAAATTTCGGCTACTGCCCGGTTAGCCAGCCCGTCCCGGGTGGTTATCGTGGTCCATCCACTGCTGTCCAGACGGCTTACGCCGCGTGACGTGGCGAACCAGAGACCGCCTTTTCCATCTCGTTCTATATCATGGATATTGTTATCCGACAGACCGTCTTGCCTGCTCACCGAACTCCAGTCTGATCCATCGTAACATTTTGCGTAATCGTTGTACGTGCCGAACCACATGCGACCCTTGAAATCCTGTCCGATCGCGGTGACCTGCTTGTCAAACAGTCCGCTCTCCTGCTTGAACGAGGTCCAGTTCCTGCCGTCGAAACGGCTCACTCCGAAACCTAAAGTCCCACACCACAGATTCCCGGAAGAATCCACGGCCACGGACTGAACCGTATTGTAAACCAGCCCGTCCGTTGCGGTATATTTAACATGCGCTCCGCTCTGCAGGTCCCATCGGATCACTCCGCCACCGAGCGTGCCGGCCCAGAGCACGTTATCATCCTGAAGCGCCAAACAGTAGACCGTGTTGCCATTGCTATAATTGATAAACAGCTGCTCCGCCCTTACAGGTGCAGCCACCGCTATAATACTTGCGATCAAAACACAGTATTCCCTGTCGATCATTATCCCTCTTGGATTCTAAACTGGTTTCCGCCAAACTGCGAAACGTTTTTATTTATTTTTCGCTCTTTAAACATGATTATTATGCTATGCATTTTTGTCAACGATTTTATTCAAATTTAACGAGAATAACAAAAAGCGCCGCTGAGAATACTTCTCTGCGGCGCTGAATCAAACAAATCTTTTCCGCCTCAGCGGGCCTTGTTCACCAGGTCGCCGAACGCCCCCAGCAGGGAATACTTGTTCAGCCAGGTGGTGTACATTATCCCGGCCGCGCCCTCCGTGCGGTCCAGGCTTTCCAGCCAGCCCTCCACGTTCTTAAGGTCATCCGCGTCATAATAGGCCGCGGCCAGGGTGCGGAAACCGAGACGGCTGAAATGCTCCAGGCTTTCGTTCCTCCTCCGTCCATGCCAGCAGACCATCACCAGGTCTTTCGGCACGTATTCCCACGCTCCGTAGAAATCACCGTCCACCAGATAATAATAGTCCCTCTTGTCCGCGTTATGGTTCGGGTCGAACATGTCGGACCAGATAAACAGTTCGGCGTTCGGGTTCACCTCCCGGATCGTTTTCGCCTGCCAGGCGACAGTTTCTCCCAGAAGGCGGGCGTGGCTGAGCCCGGTGGCCCGGCAGGCCTCGCAGGATCCGAACACGCGGACCTCGTCCGTATTCAGGAAATACTTGTCCGTCCCGAACACGCTCTGGAACAGGCGGGCCTGCTTGCGCCATATCTCGCGCACAGCCGGTTCGCTCACGCAGACCGGAGTCTGGCCCTGGTAGACCGCCGAACCGTGGTAATAGCTCACCCGCAGGCGCTCGCCTTCTTTGATCCGGCTGCCGGGCGAAAGCTCTATCTCCGGGCCGTCATGGTCGAACATGAAATTGAGCTGGATTTCCTCGACCCGCGCAAAGTCCCTTCCTTCCTCGTACAGCACGCCGTTCTGCTCGCCGCGCACTGTCAGCGGGCAGCCGGGGCGGCGCAGAAGGTTGACCAGGCCGGCCTCCTCCACTTTCAGGTCATCCAGCCAGAAACGGCCGGTTTTGCTGCCCCAGACCCCGAAAGCGATTTTCACTTTCTTCGCGTCCTTGCTGTTGAACCCGTCGTAGAAACGCCGCCAGCTGGTGGCCGAGGGGACCGAGGGGTCGAAGAAAGTCAGGCGGCGGCCGTTTTCATCGGTCACCTCCACCCGGAACCGTCCGCTGCCGAACGGATTATTCGGGTCCAGCCCCTCGGTCTTGACCATGTAGCTGATCCGGTACAACCGGTTCGGCCGGACCTCGATTTCCTGGATGATCCGGGAGTCATTCTCCTGCTGCCCGAATTTCTCGAATCGCAACGAGGCTTTGCCCTCCGCATACTCCTTCGTATCCTGAAAAGCCACCTGCCGCTCGTAAGGGAAGCTGAATCCCTCGACCGACGCTCCGCTGAAACTTTCAAACGAACCATTTACCAGGGAGACCGCCGGATCGGCAGTGTGAACAGCTTTACCTCCGTGTGCAATGAACAGCGCATCCCTGACCGGCAGTCCCTCGGCCAGGTTCTTGTCGTGGCAGAGCATGAAAGCGTTGTAGCCCACGCCCATCACCTGCGGGATTATCTCCAGGCCGTGCTCCGCGGCTATCTGGCGGATGTCCGCGATGGCCTTGTACGTGTAGGGCGAATCCAGGTCCAGGCGGTCCATCGCCCCGGAGAGGACCATTCCATTGATCCCGTGGGCCTTACAGGTGCGGGCTATCTCACGCACCCTGTCCACCGTGCCCGGTTCAAACTGCTCACACATCACGTACACCCAGCGGTAAGGCAGTTCTTTCGCCCGGAGGGGCAGGCATATAAGAACTGTCAACACCAGGGTGGTCAGAATAAGGCTTCTTTTCAGCGGCATCGGCGGAACTCCTTTCTTATTCCCACGGATGAGTTCAAGGTTGAAATCATGAAAAGGCTGCCCTGGCAGATAAAAACCTTGTGGTCTGGCTTAAATGGTTTTAATAATACCCTTGAATGGTTTTGATAAAAAACAAATTATATCCTGAAGTGTGTTTTTCAAGTTTTTTTTCAAGGATCTGCCCACTCCCAATAATCAGGAGGCCCGATGACCTGCCCGGAAAGGAAACATCTTTATGCCGTGCTCAGCCTCGCCCTGGCTGTAATTCTCTCCTCCAGCGGAGTGATTCAGGCCCGGACCATGCACCTCTCCCCGAGCGGCGATGACAAGGCGCAGCCTGCCCACGGAGCCGTGTTCCGCAGCCTGGCTGTCGCCGTGAACCACCTCTGGGGCGGCGACACACTGATTATCCGCAACGGGTTCTACGAGGGCGGAGTGAGCATCCGCCGGGGCTGCAAGCCCGAGGCCCCGCTGGTGATAAAAGGTGAAAGCCGCCACGCGATAATCACCGGCAGCGGCAGCCGGGAAGATGCAATCAGCCTGAATGACTGCCAGAATGTGATCCTCGATGGGGTGAATGTGACCCGGGCCAGACGGGCCGGAATCCTGCTCGGCCACTGCCGCTTCGTTACTGTCCGCAACTGCGTAAGTTACAACAACGGCAAATGGGGCATTTTCACCGACCATTCCTCGAATTTCCTGCTCGAAAACAACGAGTGTTTCGGGTCGCAGGTGGAACATGGCATATACCACTCCAACAGCGGAGATGATTTTGTCATGCGCGGCAACTGGCTGCACCACAACTCCGGCTGCGGCATACATATCAACGGGGACCCGGAGTACGGCGGCGACGGGGTCATATCGCGCGGGATAATCGAGCGCAACCTCTGTCAGGCCAACGGTCTCACGCTGGGAGGAGCGGGTATCAACATGACCCACGTGCAGGATGTGATCGTGCGGAACAACATTCTACTTGACAACCTGGCCGGGGGGATCACTTTCTATCAGGACACCGGCACGTTCGAGCAGGGATCCAAGCGCGCCCTGATAACGGGCAATACCGTTGTGTTCCCCGCCGGACAGGGCCGCAGTTGCGTCAAGATACTGCCCACCAGCGAGAAGGCGCTGGTCTGCAACAATATATTTGTCTCAGGCGGTCGGCGCGGCTGTATCGAGGTCTACTCCGAACACCTGCCCACGGTCCTGAGCGACAACAACGTTCTCTGGGGGGTATCGGCGGATTCGATGCTGGACATGGACGAGATGCCCGAGAAATACGGCGCGGCCCGTCTCAGCCTGGATTTCTGGCGCAAGCAGACCTCCAATGACACGAATTCGAAAGTTCTCGACCCTCAGTTTGTTTCACGCGCCTATGGGAACCTTCACCTGAGCAAAGGTTCTCCGGCCGCCGGTGCGGGAATGAGCATGGCGGAAATAAGGAAACGGCTTGCCGGGCTGGGCGGTTTTGACTGGGCGCTGGAACAGCTCGGCAAAATGCCGGATGAGGATTTCGACGGCAAGCCCAGGAAAAGCGGCAAGGCACGGTCCGCCGGGGCGTTCGAAGCGGCGGAATAAACCAGACACATGGAGAATGCATCGATGATGAGTCTCGGATTATGTACGATGAGCTTTCCGAAAAACACTACGGATGAAGTGCTGAGGATCATGGAAGGCAGCCGGATCAGGATGGTCGAATGGTCCGGCCGCGATTATCATCTTCCGCCCTCCACGCCGGAAAAGTCAGTCCGTGAACTGGCCGGACGCTGCAAGGCGGCGGGACTGGCCACACCCAGCTACGGTTCGTATTTCAACGTCTATCACCAGCCGGCCGTGGATTTCGAGCGTGTGCTGGATATCACATGCGCCCTGGGTGCTTCCACGGTGCGTGTCTGGTCCGGGGACTGGGACGATCCGGGCGAGATGAGCGCAATGAACGATGACCAGGTGAAACATCTTGCCGCCAACGCGGCGGAGCTGGCGGAGATGGCTTCCCGGCGCTCGGTGCGGCTGGCTTTCGAGTACCACCTTCATTACCCCACCTGCGGCGCGGCGGAGGTGATGCGGGTGATACGCGAATCCGGCCATTCGAATGTTTTCACCTATTTTCAGATGCTTACCGAATCACGCCGCAGCGTGGCGCAGAATCTCGCCGACCTCGAAACTGTCTGGCCCCGGCTGGCCAATGTCCACGTGCACTATTTCGAGGAGGAGAACCTTCTCCCTCTCAGCCGGGGCGCGCACATGTGGAACCCCATTTTGTCGAAACTGAAGAGCCTCGGGTATTCCGGCCCGCTGTATCTCGAGTACTACAAGGATTACACTCCGGAACTGATGAACGCTGATCTCGATTTTCTCGAAACCGCTCTGGCCAACGCATAAGCTTCACTCCTCCAGGGGACTGTCCCAAAAGTCTTAAATCTAGGGGGCACGGCGCGTCGTGCCCCTACAGAAATGCTTTTATTTCAATTGGTTAGAGATTGCACTAATTTGCAAAGAGCAAAATCGGGGACTTTTGGGACAGCCCCAGTTTTTTTATTATCCGCTACTCAAAGCACTCTTATCTCAGGTTGTAAGTTTTCCCGCCCACTGGTAACCCATAAATCTTTTACAGGGATTTTTTTTTATTTAAGTTGTATATTCCTTTTCGACATCATTTCCACAGGAGACGCCCATGACAGTAAATATCAAGCGCCGGGATTTTATACGGCTGTCCACAGCAGCGGCCGTAGCCTCGACCCTGCCGCTCACCGGCAGGCTCCAGGCTCAGAAACAGGCGGATAGCGGCGTCCGGGTGGTGCGGGTGCATTCATCGAAAGCCACGCGGCCCTGGGACTACAGCCGCAACGCCCCCTGGAACCACACAGTCGAGCCAGGTGATGGCCGTCAGGGCAAGATCGAGGAGCGTTATTACGATTACATAAATGAGCCTGAGGTTTTTCGGATGCTGGAGCGCGGCCTCTGCGAACTGACAGGCTGCGGCTCATCCGCCGAGGCCTGGCGCAGCCTTCTTCCCGGAGTGTGCCCCGGCCAGAAAGTGACTCTCAAGCTGAACCTCAACAACGCCTCCTTCGACCCCGCGGTGACCACCAACCGGATGGATCAGACCATACCCCTGGTCAACGCCGTCCTGGCCGGTCTGGTGGACGGCATCGGCCTTCGGCCCGAAACAATCACCCTGCTGGATGCCTCGCGCTGGTTTCATCCCCAGGCAATGAAAGCGCGTTGCAGCCACTCGGAGGTCAACTGGGTGGATTCCGGCGTCAAGGACCGCTGGGACAGCGCCGAGACAGTCAAATTCACCCGCGACCAGCCGCAACCCGGCGGTGATTTCCGCATGCCGAAAGCGTATACCGATGCCGACCATATCCTCAATCTCTGCCTGATGAAAAACCACGATTGCGGAATCACCGGCGCGATGAAAAACCATTTCGGCTCCATCCCCACCCCGCAGAACCTTCATGACGGACTGGGCGACAGGACTTACATAGCCGACCTCTGCAACACGCCGAGCATAAAAAACAAGGTCCGGTTGAATATTGCGGACGCTCTGTTCGCCAACTGGCATAACAATGTCTGGGCGCCGCGGCCCTGGAAAACGTTCCCCGAGGAAAGTCCCAATTCCCTGTTGCTGTCCTGCGACCCGGTGGCTCTGGACTCGGTGATGCTGGACCATATCGCCGAGGAGGTTCGCGCCCAGGGTGACGACGCCTGGCAGGGAACGCGGGACTGCCTTGAGCATCACACATTTCTTCAGCACGCTATGGAACTCCACAAACTGGGTGTGCATGAACACAAGCCCTACCGTAGAATACAGTATCTGGAGTATGAGATATAGGATTAACCGGTTTTTCTAAAGGTTGCGAGAGATGAAAAAATCACTGCTGCTGATCCTTATTGGCCTTTCGCTTAACGCCGGAAGTGACAATCTGACTGCGCAAACCTCTGAATTTAAAGCCCTTCAGTTGCATTTCGAGCGCATCGCGCAGAAGCGGCACGACAACCTGTTCCTCGGAATCGATAATGTTGAGAAGTGGGAAACCAGAAAAGCGGAGATAAGGGACGGTCTCAGGGACATGCTCTGGGGCGGCTTTAGAATGCCAGCAAGCAATCCTGCAGCGTGCATGACGGCCCGTGAGGATTTCCGTAATTACACACTCGAGTGCCTGATCCTTGAATCGGCCCCTGGAGTTTTTTCCACCAGTAATCTCTATCTTCCCAAATCCGGGGCCGCTCCGTTCCCTGCTATCATTTATCAGTGCGGCCATGCCAATAAGAACGTTTACAAGCACCACGGGGCCTGGTTCGCCAGCCACGGCATTGCGGTTCTGATCCTGGACAACATCGAAATGGGCGAGATCGAGTTCACCCACCATGGAGTTTACTCCAGCGCCTGGTTCCACTGGTACAGCCGCGGGTTTTCCCCAATGGCGGTTGAGCTTCTGAATGCGATCCGGGCTGTGGATTACCTGGTCAGACGAAAGGATATCGACAGCGCCAGGATCGGCGCTACCGGCGTCTCAGGCGGCGGGATGGCCACGTTTTTCCTGGCCGCGCTGGATGAGAGGATCAAAGCCTCGGCCCCGGTTTCGGGCGCACTGTCCACTACCGGCTGGGTGAGAAATCATCTCAGTTTTGCGCATTGCGACTGTCAGTATCCGGTCAACTCGCGCGGCCTGACATATTCAGAAACAGGCGCACTGACCGCACCACGCGCGCAGCTTCTCTGCAACGCCGATTCCGATGAGGGTTTCCCGATGGATGCGTTCAACGAGATGGTGCAGAAAATGCGCGAGGTGTACAGGCTTTATCAGGCTGAACATGACCTGCGCACTGCCATCGTGCCAGGAGGTCACGGGGACAGCGAGGTGATCAGATTGCCGGTATACAGCTTCTTTCTCAAGGAGTTCCGCGATCTGGACACCACGATCACGGAGCAGGGGCCGCTGGAGCTTCCCTCAGCGGAGCAGCTTGTCTGCTGGCGGGAGGGCGCGCCTCTCGATGAACGCCTTACACGTATTGATGAGGAGCTTATCCCGCTGCACACCCTGTCTGCCCCGTCTCTGAGCGAAGCGCAACGGGAAGAGAGGCTGAAACAACTGACCCGGAGCCTTCGCCGCGAGGTTTTTTGCGGATTTCCGGCCGAGTCCGCCGCTTTGGAACCATTGGAAAACGAAAAGGTTAATACGGCCGGGCGTAAGATAAAAGAAGTTAGTTTCAACTCATTCAGCGACCTGCGGGTAAAGGGACTCCTTTCTCTGCCGCCGGATTACGCGCCTGGAGATAAGCTGCCCGCGTTGCTTCTCCTGGATCACCGCTGGGGAATACCAGTCTGGGGCAATGAACAGCCGCTGGAGCAAATCGACTGGGGCAATCGAGTGGTTCTTGTAGCCGAAACACTGGACCGGGGCAGCCGCGCCCTGGATGAAAACCGCCGCAGTTTTGCGGATGACGATCCTGCGCACCACCTTCGCCGCGAAGCGATGGTCTGCGGAACGACGGTAGATGCAATGGCCGTTTACGAAATCATGCGCTGTCTGGATTACCTGAGAAGCCGTCCGGAAGTGGACCCGGCCAGGATCATCGTTATCGGGAAAGGCGCACTGGGAATCAACGGACTTTATTCCGCCCTTCTTGACGGACGGGTCGAGCGTACAGTGCTCCTGAGCCCGACTGAATCGCACCGCAGCGGACCGGTCTATCTTGGAGTGCTCAGATACACTGATATTCCTGAAGTAATCGGCCTGATGCAAGATCGGATCAGGCTTTATGGAGAAATCCCGTTCGGACTTAAAGCATATCTCGAACTCGGCTCGCAAAGAAAACAGATTGTTTGTTCCAGTCTCAAGGAGTGTCTTGGACTCTGAAAGAACTAATTAAACAGTAACAAGATAGCACACATAAAACATTGGCGGTCCGGCTGACATTTAATAAAGTTGACGTGAATTAATTCTGCTCGATGCCGTCCTTTCAATACGTGAGACTTTACCTGTCTCCGGTTATTTATTACGGCTCGGTACTCCTGATAATGAAAGGAAAGACTCGGATGTCGAAAAAACTGCCCGGACTTATTATTATTCTTGCCTTGCAGGCGCAGGCTTTGTTTTGCGCGCCCCCGGACAGCCTTCGGCTGGAATTCGCTTTTGAACAGGACCCGGCGATATATGAGGAAAGCGACTACGGCGAGGCCCCGCAGGTGGCGATATGGCTGGAGGATTCACTTAGCGGACAGGTTAAAACCGTATACGTAACATACCGCGCGGCGACTGGAGACTATTACGGCAAGGTGGAATGTCCGGTGGCCCTGCCGGTCTGGATCGCAGCCTGGCGCAGGGAGACCGGCCGGGACGATTTCCCCGTGGTGCGCAAACCTGCCGCGGAAGCGATAACCAAAGCCACCAGCCTGGACGGTAAAGTTCGGGCCTCGGTGACAGTTCCCTCCGGGACAAACTGGCTCTGCTATATCGAAATGAACGTGGCCGGGGATTTCAACAGCGCCTATCCGTTTGAGAGCCAGGCGGGATCTCTGGACAACCACGGCAACGGGCAGCCCTCGCTGATCTTCCGGGCCACGATCAGCGCCGTCCCGGGCGCAAAAGCGATTCTCGAACCGTTCGGCCGTACCGAGCAGCACCGGTTCACCGGTGAAATAATCCGCGATTTCCAGGGTATGGACAGCGCCCTGAAGTGCCTTGGTAATATTACGGTGACCTGCACCACCGAATGACTGACAGAGGAGTGAACATGAGCGATACACGTTTTAACCGACGGGAGTTTATCGGGCAGGCCGGAACAGCCGCGATAGGGCTGGCCCTGGGAGGAGCGTTCGCGCCGCTTTCAGCGCAGGATGCCGCACGGCCGATAAAGATAGGCTTTATCGGAGTAGGAAGCCGCGGCACTGTCCTTCTGCGGCTGGCCCTTATGCTTGATGGAGTGGAAATCCCGGCGATCTGCGATATCAAGGAAGGCGCGGCCGGACGGGCCGCCCGTCTGGTGGAACGCCGCGGTTACAGGTCACCGGAGCTTTACACGCGCGGGCCGGAGGACTTTAAGCGGATGATCGAAAAAGGCGGCTTGGATGCGGTTATCTGCGCCACCCCGCGCGAGTGGCACACTCCGATGATGGTCGAGACGATGAAAGCCGGGATTTACGCCGGGACAGAGGTCCCGGCCGCGACCTCTGTCGATGAATGCTGGCAACTGGTCGAAACCAGCGAAAAAACCGGAGTGCCATGCATGATGCTTGAAAACTACTGTTACTTCCAGAACGTCATGATGATCCTCAACCTTCTGGACCAGGGCCTTTTCGGCGACATGGTCCACAGCGAGGTGGGATATCAGAAGGATGAGCGGTTCCTTCAGATCGGGCCGAACGGTGAGATCGATGACTCCTACGGCAAGCTTCGTCGCGACACCAATGGCAACCTCTACCCCACCCATGCTGTCGGACCGGCCTCCTGGTCGATGAAAGTGCACCGCGGCGACCGTTTCGATTTCATCGTTTCTGTCAGCACCCGCGCCGCCAACCTTCATGAGTATGCGGTAAGGCAGTTTGGCGCGGAACACCCGGCGGCAAAAATCGAATTCAGGAACGGCGATGTCAACACCTCGATAATCAGGACAGTCAAGGGACGCACGATCACGGTCTATTACGATGCCCAGTCGCCCCGGCCCTGGGACCCAATCCTGCGTTTCGAGAGCACAAAGGGCGTATTCATGGGCAGCATGGACAAATTCTATGCCGAGGGACTCAGTCCGGACGACCGGATATGGGAGGATGCCGCCCCGTATTACGAGAAATACGCCCATCCGCTGTGGAAAAAATACGGTGGCCAGGACATCCAGCTCGGACGGGGAGTCTGTGAATACCTGGTGGTCCACCAGTTTGTCCAGGCCGTGCGGCGCAAGGCGGAAACCCCGCTGAACGTCTACGATGCCGCGGCCTGGAGCTCGATCCTTGAACTTTCTCGCGAATCGGTGGCCAAAGGCAGCCAGCCAGTCGCCTTCCCGGATTTCAGCCGTGGAAAATGGGAAACGGAGCGGGAAAGAATCTATTATCTCGACTGATCCGTCCCTTCAATATCAATTCAGCAGAAGACCGGAGATGTTTTCCGGTCTTTTTTTGTTACTGCTTTGTCTTTCTATTGAAGTCTCAACGTTATTGACCGGATTATTGCAGTTAGCCCCCCTCCTTTCAAGCTCATTGTAAAAAAATGTAACAAACTCTTGATTATTTTCTGTTTATATGGTCTAATATTTTATCGAACCTGAGTTTTACAGCGATTTCCACTTTTCAGCACATTGCGTATTCCGGTCCGCGGCAGTCCGGAATACGCAGAGAGAGCCGCTCAAAGCAATCTGGAGGACAGAAATGATTCGTACAACCACCTTGACCAACCGCCGCCAGGAGGACCGTGAGCCGTTCACCACGGAGGCCGAGATATACCTTGAATCCAGTGTTTTCAGGGCCCGTCTGGTGGATTTGTCGGACGGCGGCGTGCGTTTTGCCATGCCCAAGCCTCTGAACGTTCACGTCCGGTTCAAAATCGGGGAAAAGCGTATTTGTAAAAACGCCCAGCTTATCTGGTGCGGACGCAACCCTGAGGATGGCCTGGATTACGGTTTTAATTTCATCATCGAGGAATAAGATCCGTCATGCTGACAGGATCAATTTCACGGCGCGGATTCATCCAGGCCGCTGTCACCGGAGCGGCTGTTCCGGTTTTATGGCAGGACGAGCTTTACGCTGCAAACAGCAAACCGGTGCTGCTCCTCGGCGGGCCTGTTCCGCAGAATACGGACAGCCCGGAGAACTGGGTTCTTGCCGTGAAAGAGCTGGGCTACCGGGCTGCATTCTGCCCGCTCGACCCTCCATCCGATGATTCCACGGTCAGGGCATACGAACAGGCGGCGAATAAAGCCGGTATTGTGATAGCCGAGACAGGAGCCTGGAGCAACCCCCTCAGCCCGGATGACAATGAACGGGCCAAGGCGCTCGAGACCTGCCGTCTGGGCCTTGACCTGGCCGACCGTATCGGCGCCCGCTGCTGCGTAAATATAAGCGGTTCGCGTGGAACGGTATGGGACGGACCCGATCCGGCCAATCTGACCCGCACAACCTTTGACATGATAGTCGAAACCACGCGCTCGATCATAGACGCGGTGCGCCCCTCACGCACGTTTTTCGCCCTCGAGACCATGCCCTGGATGTACCCCGATTCCGCCGATTCCTATCTCGATCTTATCCGGGCAGTTGACCGCAAGGCTTTTGCCGCACATCTCGACCCAGTCAACCTGATTTGCAGCCCGCAGAGGTATTTCGCCAACGCCGGACTGATCCGGGATTGTTTCGAAAAGCTCGGTCCCTGGATCAAAAGCTGCCATGCCAAGGATATCAAGCTCCAGAACAGTCTCACCACTCATCTCGATGAGGCCATTCCGGGTGATGGCGGACTGGATTATGCGACCTACCTGACAGAGCTTAAAAAACTGCCCGATGTCCCGCTCATGCTCGAGCATCTCAAAACACCCGCCGAGTTTGCCCGCGCGGCATCTTTTGTCAGCGGCATGGCCCGCCGCATGGGCTTTGCTGTCAATTAACCGCCGTTTATTATGTTTCAGACTTTTAAGGACCCGGCACACAAACCGGGACTCATTGCGTTGACAAAAACCCTGACAAAGGTTACTTTTCACGTGTCAATAACTTATTGAAACTTAACCGGGGAGGGCGCCGCCGAACACACAGGTCCGTTTTAAGCCAGCCATCGGCTTGAGCTTTCAAGGGAAGTCGGGTAACCAGGCCCGCGCTGACGTGCAGCCGTGGGGAGCAGAACAGAAGGCCGGGAGGCCACTGTCCGGAAAGGACGGGAAGGCCCTCCGAATACGCCGCTCCCGCAGCCGGAAAACCTTGGGCGCAAGCTCAATTCTCAACCTTTTCACGACTAAAAGGCGATGAGCATGTGTTTCCGGAATCGTTCCGCAATTTCCATTCTATCATTATCTCTTTGCGTTGCATACAACTCCTATGCCCAGGACAAGACCGACCTCGGCGAGGTTCTTGTCACCGCGGCCAAGCATCAGACCGAATTGCGCCAGGCCAGCACTACCGCCACAGTCATTACGCGTGAGGAGATTCAGAGCCGCGGCTGGCAGAGCCTGGATGAGGCCCTGCGCTCGATCCTCAGCTTCGATATCGCTCAGACCGGCGGTCCCGGCGGCATATCAGCTCCGCAGTTGCGCGGTCTGCCTGGACGGTTCATGGTGGTGATGGTCGACGGGGTGAGGGTCAACGATCCCGCGGATGCCAATGGCGGCGCGGGCACTGTTTTCAGTCATCTTAACACCGCCTCCGTCGAGCGCATCGAGGTCGTGCGCGGACCGCAAAGCCCGCTCTACGGTTCCAACGCCGCCAGCGGAGTGATCAATATCATAACCCGCAAAGGCGTGGACAAACCCGCGCTCGATCTGTCGTATCAGGGAGGTTCGCTTAACAGCCACCGGATCGAGACCGCTTTTTCGGGCGCGCGCGGCGCTTTCGACTGGCGGCTCAGCCAGGGAGTGAACGCCACGGATGGAGTGATCGACAAAGAGCAATACCGGAATTACTCCACCGCGGTCAAACTCGGCTATGGCGACGCCGCGGCGTTGCGCTGGGAAAGCACGGCCGGTTTCACCCGAGCGCGGCAGAACTTCGCCGATTTCAACGAGAATTACGACAGCGAGTACGGCGGCGCTTTCTGGGCTTCCCAGACCCCGGATCCGAACCAGGAAAACCGCATCGATTATCTCAACCTGGGCGAGAAAGTGACCCACGCCCTGCGCGAGAACTGGAAGCATGAATTCAATTTTGGCCTTTCCCGCCGGGACCGCCGCACTCAGGACCCCGATGACGGCCTTCTGGGTTACATGCGCGCCCCGTATGACGGGTTCACGCTGAACTGGGTCGATTACTTCGATAAAGGCTCCAGCGTCCCGGTTTACGATGCTCCCTACGGCCCGGATGATTACCGTTACCGCGGCGCAAACTACGGCCTTGACTACCGTCATACCGTCACTTTCAGCGGAGCGAAAGCCTCCGGTATCCTTACCGCTGGCGTGGAACACCTTCTGCAGACCTACCGTCAGGGTGGAAACTACGGTTACCTGTCCGATAACCTGAGCCTGACAAGCCTGTATCTGAACAACCAGACTCTGCTGGCGGGCGATGCTCTGAGCATTAACAGCGGCCTGCGCTACGACAATCACGAAAAAGCTGGCGGCAACACCACCGGTATGATAGGCGCGGCCTGGGACATACGCCGGCATGGACTTATCCTGCGCGGAAACTACGGTTCGGCGTTCCGCGCACCATCTATCTACGAGGTTTTCAGCGCCTCCGGCAACCCGGCGCTCGATCCGGAAACCAGCACCACCGGCGAACTGGGAGTGGAAAAGTACGACTCGCGGGGACGCTACCGGATCGGCCTGAGTTGGTGGCATTCCGAGGTGAAAGACGCCATCATCTGGGTCCTGCAGAATCCGGCCACCTACTCCGGCCAGTACATGAATGTAGACAAGCTGAACAGCCGCGGCGTGGAGCTGGAGATCAAGGCTCACCCGCTGCCACACTGGCAGGCCGGGTTCAACTACACCTACACCGAAAGCTGGAAACTGAACTATAGCGCCGGAGTCTGGAGCCGTAACGTGCAGTTGCCCCGCAACAAGTTCAACCTGAACCTCGCCTGGCTGCACCCCAAAGGCGGCTCAATAGCGCTGGACGGTTACTGGGTGGACGGTTCGCGGCTGCGCTGGAACGGGATCGAGAAAACGGACGGTTATTTCAAGCTGGACCTGACCGGACGTTGTCCGTTGGGACGCGGATTCACCGGTGTGCTGGCCCTGCGCAACGTACTGGACGAGGACTATTTCGAAAGCCTGGGCTACCGCGAGGCCGGGTTCCAGGCTTTCGCCGGGCTGGAATATAGATACTGATCTTCCGCAACCGGGCGCTCCGTCCGATGCGGAGCGCCCACTGGACTGGCCATGAACCCGCTGCGCCGCAAATATGAGCGCTATGTCCTTTTCGCAGTGCTGTTGTCCTGCGGCGTCCACCTTTTGCTGGCTTTCACCCCGGAATCCTTCGGGGCGCGAATATTCGGGCTTGACAGCCGGACCAGGCGGCCCCTTCCGCGCCTCGAGGTGATCGAGCTTGCCCCGGAGCCTGCGCCGGAGTACGTTGAGCAGCGTTCTGTCAATCCCGGCGGCGGAGAAAGCAACTTTATCGCCCCGCCTCCTCCAGCGCTCCGTTTATCCGAATCGAGCGGTGACAGTAATCCGAAGTTCCCCATAGCCCTGCCAAGCGAACCGGGACTTCCTTCTTTGGATGATCTGCCGCTGGCTCCCGCCGTGCCGGATGAAGGAACGGATCCGCCGGGTCAGGACTCGACCCTGGCCCTGGATGCCTACCTGGCCGCGGTGTTCGCCCGGATCGAAAGTGAGCGCCGTTACCCTGAAACCAGCCGCCGCATGGGCCAGCAGGGCGAGGTGGGCCTGAGCTTCGCCATCGCGCGGGACGGCAGCCTGGCGGAGGAAATAACTCTGATCTCGCCCTGCCGTTTCTCCACGCTCAACCGCTCGGCTGTGGAAAGCCTGCGGCGATGTTCACCGTTCCCTCCCCTGCCGCAGTATGTGCTCCAGGAGCGCCTTAATCTGACTGTCCGTATCCTCTTTCACCTGAGCGATTAATCGCCCTCTCCGATTACGGTTGACAGCCCGGCCTGCCCGCCCTACCTTATCAGCCGTCATCCCTTCGGCATCGATTCGTTTTCTGTCCATAAAAGTTCAGCCTTTCAGCGGGAGGCCTCATGGGAAGCAAACTCGGAGTGGGATTCATCGGCACGGGATTCATCACCAACTTCCATATCCGTTCCTGGCAGGGCGTGCGGGATGCTGATATCGTGGGCCTTGTCGGGCGCACGCCGGAGCGGGCGCAGGCCACTGCCGAAAACTGCCGCCGCTGCCGTGTGGGCGACCCCACTGTGCACCGCACGATCAGCGAGATGGTGGCCGACCCGCGGGTGGATGTAATCTGGGTCTGCGGGCCGAATTACCTGCGCGTCCCGATGATCGAGGAGATAGTCGATACGATAAAAAGCGGCAAGGGCAAGCTGCGCGGGATAGCCATTGAAAAGCCCCTTGCCCGAAACGTGCGCGAGGCCGAGCGTGTGGTGCAACTGATCAAGGAGGTGGGCCTTCTTCACGGCTACCTGGAGGACCAGTGTTTCAGCCCGGCGGTGGTGCGCGGGCGGGACATAATCTGGCGGCGCGGCGCGGCCCTGGCCGGACCGCCCTATCTGGCCCGCTGCGCCGAGGAGCATTCCGGGCCGCACGAACCCTGGTTCTGGATGGGAGAGACCGGCGGCGGCGGCGTACTGAACGACATGCTCTGCCATTCGGTTGAAGTGGCGCGCCTTCTTCTGCGCGACCCGGCCAAAGCCAAGGATTCACTCAAGCCGGTGGCGGTGAGCGCCGAGATCGGCTGCCTCAAATGGAGCCGCCCGGAGTACGCCGAGATACTCAAGCAGCGCAGCAAGGGCCAGGTGGATTATCTCAACCATCCAGCCGAGGACTACGCCCGCGCCACGATCACGTTCCAAGATGAAAACGGGCGGATCGCCGCGGGCGAGGTCACCACGAGCTGGAGCTTCGTGGGGGCGGGCCTCCGGCTGACTTATGAGTTGATGGGGCCGGAGTACTCGCTCAACGCATCCAGCCTCAACACCGAGCTATCAGTGTTTTTCAGCCGCAACGTGAAAGGCGAGGCGGGCGAGGACCTGGTGGAGAAACAGAACGCGGAGCAGGGCCTGATGCCGGTGGTCGCGGCCGAGGAAGTGATCTACGGTTACACCGACCAGAACCGTCACATGGTCCAGGCCTTCCTGGATGGCCGTCTGCCGGATGAGGACCTGGATGACGGGCTGCTGGTGACAAAGCTGCTGATGACCGCCTACATGTCCGCCGAGCAGGGCAAAAAACTGGCGTTCGCCCCGGAGGGCCTGGCCGATTTCGTCCCGGCCGTGGCGCGCGGCACGTGGAAGGCCTCGCAGCTCGCCAGCGGGCACAAGGCTTGAGTAGTTAGAATATACAAGCAATGGTGAGAGATATAATCGAGGACAAAAAATGCAGGGGCGACCGGCCGGTCGCTCCTGCTTCATTTTACATACCATACGCCGGAACACAAAGCCCGTTCACTCCTTCCCCAGCCCCATTTTCGCGTTGAACTCATCCAGCCGCCGTCCGCTGAGCGGGCACTCCCGTCCGCTCAGCATCTCGCGCACGGCATTCACCTCGCTTCGTGACAGGTGCGCTCCGTGCAGCACGTGCTCCTCGAACGATTCCCAGGCCAGCGGGACCACGGCCCTGGTTATGGCCGCCAGGGCCTCGGCGTACTGGCGAATCTCCCACTGGGCGTGGCTTTCCAGGCGCAGTTCCAGGAAATGGAACAGGTTGTTCAGGTCGATCTGCCAGTACCATTCCGTGTAAAGCGAGAGCGGCAGGTTGATCCGGGCCAGTTCCCGGCTGACCCCATCGTCCAACATCCGCCTGTACCCGGCGTACACTTCCTCCTGCTCCCGCAGTATCGATTCCACCGCGGCGCGGCGCACCTCGGGCGGAAGCTCGCCCCCCTCCTGACTGCCCTGCTTGTTCGCCGTGTCCTGTGGCAGTACGCGCTCCGGGTCCGGCACATAGAACTCGTCTTTCATCTCGCTGTAACGCCCGGAGATTTCGTTCAGCCGGGCGGTGCGGTGACGGACCCACTGGCGGGCCACGAAGACCGGCATCTTAGCGTGCACGGTGATTATCACCTGCTCGAACGGCGAGGTGTGACGGTGGCGCAGAAGGTAATCTATCAGGCCTTTGTCCTCCCGCACCGTGCGCGTGCCCGCCCCGTAGGAGACCCGCGCCGACTGTACGATCCGGCTGTCCGAGCCCATGTAGTCCACCAGACGGACGAATCCCTTGTCCAGCACGGGTATGGGCTTGTCTAACAGTTCCTCGGCCGCCTGAGTATGTATGTGAGCCATGGGTTCTCCAGGTCTGAAGGCGAGTTGAAAAATGCTTAAAAACACAATCCCCTGTTTCCCACTTTGTTAATGGGGACTAACACCGCCACTGTCAAGCGTTTGCAGACTGTCGGAAGCAGCGGCTGTTCCTCCCCCCTTGGAAAGGGGGGACCGAGGGGGATTTAATCCAATAAATCAACACATTTCCAATCCGATTATTTCACTTATAACAGGCCAGAAAGCGGTATTATCGCGCTCTCCGCCCGCTCGTACAATTCGTCTATTTCATCCTGAATGTCAAGAGTCAAGGCAAGTGAAGTGACAATGCGGCAATATGTGCGGATGTCACTCACTTCCAGGCGGCGCTCCACGCGGTCCTTAAGCCATTTATCGCATACCTGGTAACCGCCCACCCTGTAATCCCAAACTTCCCGCGGCACTGGTGCGAAATATTGAGATTTGTTTATATAAACACGCTGTTCATCCGGGACATACCGGAGGCCGTCTTTGCGGCCCCTTGCGACATGGCAGTCTCCCTCTACCGGGAAACGGCAGACTGAAGATTCAAGCTCCGTGGAGCGGAGCAGGTGCAATTCCACCAGGCGTTTGCCCAACCCGGCAAGCCCGGTTAAAAGCTCTGCATCGGAAGTGAAAGGAATGCGCGGGAAATCCATGCGCAGGAATTCCGCATATTTCTCGCGGTAGGAAGGCGCATAAAGCACGGCATAGACATAATAAAATATTTCTTCCGGCGCAGGCTCGCGGCCATAGGCCTGAGACAATGCCGCAAACAGTTTCGGGTTCAGGTTAGGCCTGCGTTCAGCCGGAGAATGGGCGGTGAAAAGATCGACTTTGGAACTGTCCGGGTAAAGATAGAGTGGGAAATGATAATCAACTGTCTTTAAAGAAACAGATACATGATCTGAAATCAAGTTGCAGGCAAAAGCATGCTGCCAAGAACCGCTGTGTTCAACCCTTTTAGGTATGATAAGAGCAAAATTATCACCTTCCAACATATGTCTCATAACTGTCTTAACAGGCCATCCTAAAAAACCTCTTGTATTACCAGTATAATAAGTAAACCTTATATCAAAGGGCCTATATAATATAGGCTTAACAAAATCTATGTTCAGTCCGGTTAAATTTATATCTTCTTTTGCTTTCTGAACACTCCAATCACGTACATCCGCAGGCAATTCGAATGTGCTTCGAGCTAATTCAGGTTGTAATGAAACAAAAAGTTTTACCTTTTTCCATATTTCAGATTCCGTATAACCAATCGTCAGACCATCTCGCTTTGTAATAATCCCACTTCCCTCTATCTCAAATATGTCTTTAATGCTACTAAAACAAATAAAACGTTCCATAAAACTCGTATCTTGAGGTACAAATAGGTATAGTGCTGATATTGGATTTAGTTTATCCCATACTGTACTTCCAATGTTTTGGGTGGATAGTTCATTATATTTATTCTGCCGATCACCCCAAAGAGCCGAATGATACACCGTAACGGTTGCTTGCCTTTTTCCAGCGTGCTTAATAAAAAAGGCAATACTCACACCCTGCTGGATGTCAAAAACGTTCTCATCCTTGCTGCCGTCAGGGCAGCGCTCTTTCTCCTTGGAGCCGCCGTGCAGATCAAGCACATAGATTTCATCAAAGGTTTGCATAAGACTCTGGCGCATACCACGGAAGGTTGGATTTTTAAGATAGCCGTGGTCTGTAATCATACCGACTATTCCCTGTCCAGCCCGTTCTATTTTCCATTGCGCAAATCGAAGAAATTTTACGTAATCGTTTTGAATCCATTTAGAATTTTTCTCACCCAACGGTTTTCCATCAACCTGTTTATAAGAACCAATCAACCCGGAAATCCAATCACTTTTATTGCTCGAATGTCCTGAGTACGGCGGATTACCGAGAATGACAAGAACAGGAGTCTGTTTCTTAACTTCTCCAGCGAGACGGGATTCCTCGGCCAGGGCGGAATAGAACGGCATGTGGCTTTGTTCCAGTTCCTCAATATCCAGCGTATTGGTCAGGTAGAAACGCATGCGCTCGTTATCCGCCAGCCGGTGGCCCAGTTCCTCGAGGAAAAAGGACATCTTGAGGTGGCCCACGGCATAGGGAGCCATCATCAGCTCGAAGGCGTAGAAATTCTTGAGTATGTGCTGCCGGATAAAGTCATCGCGCGCCCCGGAGCCGTACTTGCTTTCAAACTCATGCACAGCCTCCCTGGCGGCGCGGGCCACGAAAGTCATGGTACCGGCCGCCGGATCCAGCAGCGTCACGCCGTCCGAGGCCAGGCCGTCAGGCTTGCCGAACTCCGTCTTGAGCAGTTGGTGCAGCGAGCGCACTATGTACGAGACCACGGGTTCGGGAGTGTAATACACTCCGCGTCTTTCGCGTTCCGCCGGGTCGTACTGCGCCAGGAATGTCTCGTAGAAATGTACAATCGGGTCGCCGCCCTTGCCCTCGCGGTAATAACGGTTGAGGATTCCCGAGGCATCGGCCACGGCCAGCACTTCGGAAATATCGTCAACGCACCAGGCCAACTGGTCGGGCAAATCTCCTAAAGAGATAAAGCGGAACAGGTCGCGCAGCACGCCGATAGTGTGCGGTATGTTGTCAAAGGCGGCGCGGCGGTTGAAAGCTTCACCGGCCCGGATTCTGGCGGTGAAAAGGCCGTAAGTGATTGTCTGGGAGTAAAGATCGGCAAAATCCCCGGCGGTTAGCGCCCCTATCAGAAACTTCTTGAAAGCCTCATAGAAACCGGTAAGAACGCCCGGAGCCGCGCTTTCCTCGTCAAGCAGCCTGGCGACAACATCCCGCATGAAACGGGTGCGCTTGGCCAACTCGACAGCCAGGGATTCAGCGGAAAATACGCGGGGTAGGGAGAAATCGAGAAAGCGGTTGAGCAATGCGTGCAATTCATCCGGCTTTTCAACTGGAGGGGACATTCTCAACTGGTTGAGCACAACAGGACGGGCAGCCAGGACCGAGTCCACGAGTTGCCCATCCCGATACAGCCTGAATTCAAGAAAATTAGTAAGAATCAGATTTGGAAAAGTGGCCCTGTAGCGCCGTAGCTGCTCGGAGTCTTCAATCAGGTCAAGCATTTCCTCTGAAGGATGCTTCGCCTCGATATAACCTATTATTCGGTCATTACCGTTCCAAAGCCTGAAATCAGGGTTCCCGGCATCCGTTTTCTTGGGTAGCGTCCGGACTTTAATATTTCCCTTCTGTTCGGCGGCAACCATCGCCTCAAACATCGAGGATAAAGCGGGATAATAACTTTCTTCCCTTGCATCGCCGGTTTGGGAAATATCGGAAAGCGTCTGAAAATATTCTTTGAAGTATTTTTTTGGCGGCATAGGAGTTGTCTTCGCTCGGGATATAAAACCAGACAAAAACCATGTCGAAAAATGCTTAAAAACACACCCCCCTGTTTCCCTCTTTGTTAAGGGGGACTAACACCGCCACTATCAAGCGTTTGCAGAATGCCGGAAGCAGCGGCTGTTCCTCCCCCCTTGGAAAGGGGGGACCGAGGGGGATTTAATCCAATAAATCAAAACATTTAAGAGGTATTCCGAGAATCAAGGCTAACAGGATTATCACTATTTATCAAGCGACAATTTATTCTCGCGGAGCTTTCAATCCACTTCCACCAGCATGAGGGAAGCGCCCGCCCTTTCCTGCGGCAGGTCAAGCGCACAGCCGCGGATGAAATCGGTGAACGGCTCGCGCTCGCGGCTGTCCAAGGTGGCTATCGCCAGAGAGGAGCGGTGACGGCGCGCGCGGGCTTTCACCACCCCGTTGAACGAGACAATCATCGCCTCGTGCCAGCTCGGGCGCTCGCTGGTGTTGGAACAGGAAAGGTTGAAACCGTTCTCCGAGGCGCGTGTGATCAACGTGGAGGGGGCGACAGTGCGCATGTGCGCGGCCCGCTCCCCGCCGCTCTGAAAGCTGGAGATCAACACCAGGTTTGCCCCGGCCCGCAGATAACGCCTGAAAATCTCGGGGAAACGCATGTCGAAACAGATTGAAAGCCCGACCCGGAATTCTCCGATATTCGCCAGGACCAGACGGCGTCCAGGAGCGTATGCCAGACGGTCGGTGTCGGTGAGGAACACCTTGTCGTAGCGCGCTTTAACTACACCAAGCGGGTCCACCAGATACAGGCAGTTGTATGGCTTTTCCAGCCCCGGCTCGAAATGCGTGCTGCCGTAGGCCAGCCAGACTCCAAGACCGGCCGCGGCGCGGCGGAGCCGTTCGTTGCAGCGTTCCAGGCATCCGCGGTCGATCTCATCCGTGCTTTTCAGGTGTACGCCGTAATATCCGCTGAGCGCTGTCTCCGGGAACTGCACGAGCTGCGCTCCGCTTTCCGCGGCGCGGGCTGTCCAGCGCAGCATCAGGTCGCAGTTGCGCCGGATGTCGGCGGAAAGGGGTATCTGCGCCACGGCCAGGGTAAGGTGGCTTGTATCTTTGCCGGACCAATCTTTTTCAGTCATTACACCGCCTGTTGACGAAATAAGCGACCTGAACCAGCGCCGCATGGAAGAATTTGTCTTGGGACGCTTGCCGCCGCCTGTTATTTTTACATCCTGGTCAGGATTATGTTTCCCTGATATAAAGCGCCGGTCAATCCCGCAAGGCCAGGGGAGAGGATGAATGCAATCGCTCCGGTCGTGGAGGCCGCTTGAAACCGTTCCTGAAAGCCGATCTGCCGGTTGAAAACGCCTCCATGCGGCGCGCCGCGGCCAGAAGGACCGTTCTTGGCCTCGCCGTGCTCTACACGATGAGTTTCCTTCTCTCCCCTTCCAGTCTGGACAACCTCCCCGCCACCTGCGCCTGGAAACTGCTGACCGGAATCCCCTGCCCGTTCTGCGGCCTTTCCCATTCCGTGGCCGCGCTCTCGCACGGCGCGCCCGGACTGGCGTTCAGGCTCAACCCTTTCGGTCCGGTGCTGTACGCCGCCGGCCTGGCTCTTCTGCCGCTGTCCGCCTATATCTGGATCACGGGCCGCGAACCAATGACCTCTTATTACAAGCGCGTCCGCCTCGCAGCGATATTTCTCGCCGCCGCCTGGTGCCTCTGGTGGCTGACAGTCAATCTCGCCCGCCTGTTATGAATATACTGTCTCAATTACCGGGCGTCTTTTTCAGGTATTTGCCGAGAACGGCCTCGCAGGTTCCGTGAGTGATCTTATCCAGGGTTTCCTGCGGCAGACCGAGCTGCACCAGGAAGATATAGTGCGGCAGCCACCAGTTGCTTATGTAACCGGTGTACTCACTCTCCACCGGCTGGTAGGCGAAAGCGTCCGTGCCGAACATCAGACGGTCGGCCCAGCGGATGCAGAACTCACGGTACGGAATTATTTCTTTCTCTGTAAGACGGTCATACTCGCGCAGGAACATTCCGATCGACGTGTCCACGTACAGGTTGGGATATTTCTCGAACATGGCGGAGAGGGATTCTATTCCCTGAAAGTTCATGTGCGACAGCACCCATTTGGCCCGCGGGTGTTTCGCCACCAGTTCGGTCAGGAAATAATCCAGCAGCTCGCGGTTGGTGTAGTTCGCCCGCGCCCAGAACTTCTTGGCTCCGGCGCCATAAGTATAGACCTGATCCCCCCAGTGTTCGTTCACATGGATCACTATCGGCAGATCCGCTTTCTCACAGTAATCATATACTTCGTGCCATTTGGCGCTGCCCATCACATGGTAATCAGGATCGGCCGTGCGTCTGAAATCGCCTGTATGGAGCTTGAGGCCCTGAATGAGACCCGCTTCCGCGCGCCGCTTTATCTCCGTCAGACTGTCGGCCTGGTCCCAGGTCAGCCACCAGAACACATACACACGGGGATCGTCTTTCGCCCATTTCATGGTTTCAAGGTAAGGATCCATCAGAATCGCCCGTCCGGAGTGATACGCGCTCAGACGGTAGAACCAGTTATCCATGAATGTCTGAATCTGTTGTCCCTCCAGCAGGTTCGGGAAATGGCTGTACGCCAGGTGCAGGTGGCTGTCGAACCAGTCGAAGCTCCAGGCGTGGTTGGTGTCGCCGAATCCGCGCGAGAAACCGCCATCGCCCTTTTCCCGTTCCACATTGTCCACTGCCGGGGCCACCGGCAGCTCGGCGGCAACCAGGTCGGCGCAGATTAAAACCAGAGCCGCCAGAGTCCATTTCAGTGACCGCATGCTGAACCTCCAGGAATTAGAATTAAAGGGGCCGCTATACTCCACGAGGAATAATCCCGGCCCGTACGATACCCAACTGCCTGCCGGCTGTCAAGCCGGGGTTTTGCCGTTTTTCCCGCTCCTGCCGAGCCAGGTGAGCCAGACGCCGATAACCAGATTGCCTCCTATTCCCGCCGCGGTGACAAGCTGTTCATGCGTGTTCATACTGCTCAGGAAAAACAGTCCCATCAGGACCGCGATCAGAAGCATGGTCAGGCCGACTATCCTGAACGAGGACAGGTCCGCCTCCTGCTCGTTGAAATCAGCCCCCAGCTCTTTTTTCAAATCCACCGGACGGTCCAGTTTGGCGAAGAACGCATCCACCCCCTCGCGCGTGCGAGAATCCGGCGTTATCCTCAATCGGCCGGTAAGCTCCACCAGCAGCACCCAGCCCACGGCATACGCGGCGAGCCAGACCCGGTTCTCGAAAAAGGCCTTGATCACGCGCTGGATCCAGACCAGGCCCGCCGGATCGATAATCATCCTGCCCTCCGGCCCGGCTGTGCGCGGAAGGTTATGGTAGAGGAACATCCCGTAGAACAGGAAATAGACGCCGAGAGCATAGAACAGGATCCTTGCCCAGCTGCGGAGACGGGCGCTGCCGCCATGCTCATCCGGGTAGTACATCCCCGGCGCTATGAACAGGAAGCAGAGAAGCGGGTACAGCACCGCGTAGAACAGCTCGTAACCCAGGTAATGCTCCCAGTTCCAGATCGCGAACACCCCTCCTACAGCCATCCCAAACAGTATCACTGCATAAGGGACCCAGCTCGGGGTGCGCCGGTAGACCAGGCCGAGGATAATCGGGATGGCCACCGGGATCCCCAGCACCGAGGCGACCTTGATCAGCAGGTCGAACACCCCCAGGCCAGGAATGGTGTTGTAGAAATAGGCGATCACTATCACCGCCAGACCCATCACCAGCGTGACCCAGATCCCGATACGGTGCAGCAGTTTGCTGCTCGCGTTCTTCAGGAACACCGTCCCGATTATGTCCTTGGTGATCACCGCGCTGTACATGTTGAAAAACCCGGAGATCGAACTCATCGTAGCCGCCAGGATGCCGGAGATCAGCACGCCCTGCATGCCGTGAGGCAGAAGGCTGAGGCTGATGAACACGTAAGAGGCCTCGCTGGGCTTGGCCAGACCGAAAGCGCTGGCCGCATCCTGCCCGATATTCGGATACAGAACCCGGCAGCACATTGCCGGGGTGAGCCATATAAACGGGCTGATAAAACAGAGCACCGCGGACCAGGCCGCGATTTTCGAGGCTTCTTTTTCCGTGGGTGCCGAGAAATATCTTTGCGCACCGCCCCCGGAATTGAACATGAAAAAGCCGTTGATGAACTGGAAAACGACAAACAGCTTGGTGATATCGGCTGTCTCGTTGAACGGCATCCAGTAGTACGGCGGGGCCTGGCTGATAAGCCCGTCCAGGCCGCCCACCGCGGAAAGGCTCAGGATTGTCACCAGCAGGGCTATGGGGAAAAGGATGAAAAACTGGAGCGAGTCGGTGATGCAGACGCCCCAAAGCCCTCCCAACATAGTGTAGACAAGGATAACCAGGCCGCTTCCGACAATCACGTGCGTGACCGGTATGTGCGTGGCCGCGCTCAGGAAAATGCTCAGGGCGTAGAGCCAGATCGCGCACTGGAAGATCGTGACAGGCGTGTTGGCCCAGCTTATGAACTGGTGCACCCGGCTGTCGTAACGCTCGGAGAGGTATTCCAGGATAGTCAGCGAGCGGGTGCGCCGCCAGCGCTTGGCGAAAACGAGCCAGCCGAACCCCAGGCCGAGCACCGCCCCCCAGTACATCGAGAAGATCGAGATGCCGCTCTCGTAGGTCTTGCCCGCCCCGCCGGTGAATGTCCAGCTGCTGAACGAGGTCATGAACAGGCTCAACGTGGCCAGCCAGGAGGGGAGCTTGTTTCCGCCCTTGAAATAGTCGTCGGCGTTCTTGTTGAACCGGGCCATCAGCGCCCCGACTGTCAGCATGATAACCATGTAGACACCGATCACCCAGTAATCGATTGCGGACAGTTGCTCGAACTCGTGCATCCTCGCTCCTTTCGGCGGCGCTGGGGGAACCCGGAATTATTGGCTGGAGGCATGGTTGTCCGTCGCTGGACGACTGGCGCAAGATAAATGACATCCAGGGATAAATCAACGCTCAGGCCCGCTCTTTTAGTTTTTTCTGGCAGGCTTTGTGTGAGAGGCTTAGTTTTTCAGCATGCGGCTGACCGGATAATATTCAGCCGCCGTAATGGAAAACCTGCGTGAAAGGCGGATTGAATGGAAGAAATAATTGTCCGGCTGCCCGGCCGGGTTTATGCCAGACAGATCACCCTGGACGCGGGCCGGGTCACCCGTATCGAGCGCACTGACACACCATCTGGGGGCCTCTGGTTCACCCGCGGCCTGATGGACATCCAGGTGAACGGATACCAGGGGGTGCTGATCACCAGCCCGGAACTGAGCCTGGAAAGCCTTGAATTCCTGGAGAACGAGCTGTACAGACAGGGCGTGACCCGCTGGTGCCCGACTGTCACCACCAACGAACCGGCGCTGATCCGCGAGGTGCTGGGCAAGATAGCGCTGGCTGTCCGCAAGAAAGCGCTGCGGCGGGTGCAATGCATTCACACCGAGGCCAACTGGCTCTCGGCCGAGGAGGGCTTCCGCGGGGCGCATGTGGCGCGTTACATGTGCGATCCCACGCTGGAGGAGTTCGAGGCCTGGCAGAGCGCGGCCCAGGGGCTTATCGGCTACGTCTCCCTGGCCCCGGAGCGTGACGGGGCGCTCGATTTCATCCGTTATCTGAGGGGCAGGGGCGTTCTCGTGGCCCTGGCCCATCACAACGCGCCCTACGAGACCATTTTAGCCGCGGCGGACGCCGGAGCGCGCCTTTCCACGCACCTGTTCAACGGCTGCGCCGCCGAGGTTCCCCGTCACAACAACCCGGTGCTGGCTCAGCTCTCTGAGGACCGTCTCTGGGCCAGCTTCATCCCGGACGGTCACCATATCCCCTACCACGTGCTCAAAACCGGCCTCCGGGCCAAGGGAATCGCACGCAGCCTGTTCACCAGCGACCTGGTCTATCTGGGCGGCAAGCCCGAGGGCGAATACACCAAGGCCGAGCGGACCGTGGTGGTGCGGGACGGCGGTGTGTTCATCAAGGGATCGAGCCTGTTGAGCGGCGCCTGGCGCAGCCTGGCCCAGGGGATCGACCGGGCGGTGGCCTGCGGCGTGGTCTGCGCGGATGAGGCCCTGACCCTGGCCTCGCTCAATCCGGCCATCCTGTTCGGAGAACCGGACATGATGAATACAGTTCCCGGAACTGGAGGACCGTTTGTCCTTTTCCGGGAATCCGGGGGCGGGCTGAAACTGGAACGCATAATAGACTGATTCGGAAAGATCAATAACGCGCGGACGTTGATATTAGAAATTCAGGACAGGAGGAAGGATGAACGCGAAAATGGACCGGCGGGGGTTTATCAAGACCGGCACGGCCGCGATGGCCGCACTGGGAGCCGCGCAGGCCGCACAGGCTGCGGCAGCGGTTGAAAAGGCGGACGGGATCAGCCTGACAGTTAAAATACCAGGACGGCCTTACGCCTGGGATATCGAGATACGCAAAGGCCGCATTCACAGCCTGAAACGGGCTGCCTCGGGAACAACCGGTCTGTGGCTCTCCCGCGGCCTGGTGGATATCCAGGTCAACGGTTACCAGGGGGTGGAGCTGACCGCTCCGGACCTGACCCTGGAGGGCCTGGAGGCCTGCGAAAAAGCCCTGGCCGCACAGGGCCTGGCGCGCTGGTGCCCTACTGTCACCAGCCAGGAGCCGAAACTGATCCTGGAAGTGCTGGGCAAGATCGCCCTGGGAATAGAAAAGGGAGCGCTGCGCCGGGTCCATTGTATCCACACCGAGGCCAACTGGCTCTCGGCCGAGGAAGGCTACCGCGGCGCGCACCTGCCCCAGTTCATGAACGATCCCAGCCCGGCGGAGTTCGACACATGGCAGGCCGCGGCCAGGGGGCATATCGGCTATGTGTCTCTCGCCCCGGAACGCAAGGGGGCGCTCGATTTCGTCCGCTACCTCAGCGGCAAGGGAGTGCTGCCGGCACTGGCGCACCATAACGCCGGTTACGACACGGTGCAGGCCGCGGCGGACGCCGGAGCGCGGTTGTGCACGCACCTGTTCAACGGCAGCGCCGGGGTGATGCCGCGCCATAACAACGTCATTTATCATCAGCTTTCCGAGGACCGCCTCTGGGCCAGTTTCATCCCGGACGGGAACCATATCCCCTATCATGTCCTGCGCGTAGGACTGCGGGCCAAGGGCCTGGAGCGCTCCGTATTCACCAGTGACCTGGTCAGTCTGGGCGGGATGCCGGAGGGAGTGTACAGCTTCCCGGAGCAGGAGGTGGAGGTGCGCGATGGCTCAGTGTTCCTCAAGGGGACGCCATACCTGTACGGGGCCTGGTCCAGCCTGGCGCAGTGCGTGGGACGGGCTGTGGCGGCCGGGGTGCTCGATCCCGGCGACGCCCTTCGCCTGGCGAGCACTAATCCGGCGCGCCTGCTCGGGATGAAAGACAGCCTGGAGGCCGTACCCGGAGCCTCGGCTCCGTTCGTGCTGTTCCGCGAGGAAAACGGCGGCCTGTGTATCGACCGTATTCTGGTTTGATCTGGGCGTCAAAAAGCGTGTAGATAAAAGGCTTAAAAGCACAACACCATGTTTCCCCTTTTTTAAAAGAGGACTGCAAAACCTTTACTGACAGGCATTTGCAGATAGCCTGAAGGGGCGGACGTTCCTCCCCCCTTCTCAAGGGGGGACCGAGGGGGATTTGATCCAATAAATCAATACACCTCTGACCTGGATTATTCACTAAAATTTAGCGAGTTCACCCACGTGTGCGCCCGGGCGGCCCCATGGGGCCGCCCTTGCATGCCGATGGATAACGGGGAAGGTTTTAAACCCTCCCCTACAAGAACTTGCGATAACTTATGAATAATTCGTGCTAATCCTATGCGCTAAACGCAGTTCCGTAAGGGCAACCGGCCGGTCACCCCTACATCAGAGACTTTTAAAACGGCTCTATAGCCGCTACCAGGAGTCGCCCCATCCGGAATAAAAACTTTCTGGACATCCTCAATCATACAGAATCTTTCTGTCTCCACTCAACCAATTCTCCCGCCTGAAGAGGTGCGCCATGACAGACAGAATCAACCGCAAGGAATTCGTGAAACGGGCGCTGGCTGGCAGCGCCGCGCTCGGTCTGGCCCCGGCTGTCCTTACCGCCAACTGCGGGTCCGCCGCTGGAAAAACTGTCCGCATAGGGTTTATCGGCACGGGAGGACGGGGACGGAGCCTTCTGGCCACCCTGCTGGCCGTGAAAGGCGTGGAGGTCCCGGCGCTCTGCGATATAGACAAAACCGGCCTCGCCGCGGCGCAGAAAATCCTGGCCGATGCGGGCCGCCCGGCGGCGGAGGAATACTCCGGCGGCGATGAGGACTATGTCCGCCTTCTGGCCCGCGATGACCTCCAGGCCGTTATAATCGCCACACCCTGGCGCTGGCACGCCCCGATGGCCGTGGCGGCGATGAAAGCCGGAAAGTATGCGGGGGTTGAAGTCCCGGCCGCCCTGACTGTCCAGGAATGCTGGGACCTGGTGAAAACCCACGAATCGACCGGCGTGCCCTGCATGATGCTGGAGAACTGGAGTTTCCGGCGCGACAACCTGGCAGTGCTCAACATGCGCCGTCAGGGCCTGTTCGGCGAGATAGTCCACTGCCACTGCGCCCACTCGCACGATTGTATCGACCACTGGTTTTTCACGCCCGAGGGCGAGATGCGCTGGGGCGCCGATTACCTGATCAAGCGCAACTGCGACCAATACCCCACCCACAGCCTGGGGCCGGTCATAAGCTGGCTGGACCTGGGCTGCGGCGACTATTTCGCGACGCTCGCCTCAACCGCCACGCGCTCCTCGGGGATCAACGCCTATTTCGCACGAAAGTTCGGCCCGGACCACCCGAACGCGAAACGGGAATACAAGCAGGGCGACATCGTCACCTCTGTGGTTAAAACAGTCAAGGGCAACACGATAGTGATAAACTACGACATGCAGCTCCCCCGTCCCTATGACAACCGCTGGCAGTTGCAGGGGACGCTCGGAATCTACAACGAGCAGCGCAACTCGGTCTACCTGACTGGACGCAGCCCGTCCTACCATGAGTGGGAGTCTTTCGACCCGTACCAGCAGCAGTTCGACCACGCCTGGTGGCGCGCGATGAGCGCGGATGAGGGCGCGGCCGGCCACGGCGGCACGGACTGGCTGGAGCTGTCCAAGTTCGTGGAGGCGGTGCGCGGGAAAAAACAGACCCCGATAGATGTCTATGACTCCGTGCTGATGAGCTGCGTGGTGGGACTGAGCGAGCAGTCGATCCTGTCCGGGGGCGCGCCGGTGGAGGTCCCGGATTTCACCGGCGGACAATGGCAGACAAAAAAGCCCTCGTTCGGCGTGGAGGCGTAATAGGTGTGTTGATTTATTGGATTAAATCCCCCTCGGTCCCCCCTTTTCAAGGGGGGAGGAACAGCCACCACTGCCGACTATCTGCAAACGCTTGACAGTGGAGGTTTTTAAGTCCCCTTAAAAAAGTGAAAAAGGGAGTTGTGTTTTTTAATCATTTTTCAACACGCTTGTAATAACGCAAAGTGACAGATATTCTGGGGCGACCGGCCGGTCGCCCCTACGTGTTATGCATTGTATTTCAATTGGTTACGCAGGGGCACGGCATACCGTGCCCGTTTTTTCGCACATTCTATCTCCCGACAAATCGGGAGACACCCCGAGAGAGGGGATCAAAAGTCAGTGGAAAATGCGTTTAGAGTACGCGTGTATTTTTCGTAGGGGCGAGACCTGTCTCGCCCGTCTTATGGCGGCGCAGGCCCGATTTCATCGGGACAAGCCGACGGGGTGTGTAACGTCCGCGCAACGGAGCGCTGGATTCGAAATGCGATTATCTGTTGTAACAGAACCATATTGCCGCGAGTTAGACTCTTTACACGCCGGGATTCACCCGGATTAGGGAGTCTGACCATGCGAACCGCGCTGAACACCTTTTTCTGTATCCTCTCCCTGAGCGCCCTGTCCGCCTGCGGCGGCGGGAGCGGCGCAAGCCAGTCCACCGGGCCGCGGGACATGGACCCGGTGGAGATCAGGGAATACGAGGGCACGAAACTCTCCTCCCGGAACGAGTTCCGCGAAAACTCGATCCGCGGGCCGCAGAATGTCGATATCGGGTCCTGGCGGCTCACCGTGGACGGCCTGGTGGAGCATCCGTTAAGCCTGACTTACGACCAGGTGAAAGCCCGCCCGGCGTTCCGCAAGGTCACGGACCTTCACTGTGTTGAGGGCTGGAGCGTAAAGATACTCTGGGAGGGATTCAAGCTGCGCGACCTTCTGACCGAGGCCGGGACAAAAATCCAGGCCACGCACGTGGTGTTCCACGCGGCGGACGGCTACTACACCTACCTGACCTGGAATTACGTGACCGTGCACGACCTTCTGGTGGCCTGGAACATGAACGGCGCGCCGCTGCTGCCCGAGCGCGGTTATCCTCTGATGTTAGTGGCCGAGGACCGCCTGGGCTACAAGTGGTGCCGCTGGCTCACCCGTATCGAGCTGACCGATTCCTCCTGCGCGCGCGGCTACTGGGAGAACCAGGGCTACCCCAAAAGCGGCGACCCGGCGGAATGGTTCAGGTGAATACCATCACTGTACACTGTACATACCGTACCATCACTTTACATACCATGATTGTCGCTTCTTGGAGTACGCTAACCCCATCTCAAGCAATTTTGATGCAATTGGCCCGGTATTATTCTTGTATACTACCCAGAGACATCCTCCCTTTTGCATGTTATCCTCTATTTTTAAACGCTGCTCGAAGCAATATTTTTTTATACCATTCAAATCAACTTTAATATTTTGTTTTTTTGACCCAGACTTTTCGTCATTCAATTTTGTTTCTGAGTGCGCGTTCTCTACTTCCTGCCTCTCAAGCATTAAATCATATTCTCGACGCCTTTCTGGGTTTGACAATACTTCATATGAAGCGTTGATAATCACCATAATTTGAGCCGCATCAGGATTACTATGATTTATATCTGGATGGAACTTTTGAGATAACGCTCTATACGCTGCGCGTATTACTTCGGGTGGAGCATTACGTGCGACTTTGAGGTTGTCGTAATGTGTATCAGTATTCTTCATGTGTGGATTTCCTATAGATAGATATTACATCTTTAAATGTTTATGATTCGCTTAGTATTATTTAAGTTGTGAGACCAATAGCACATGATAAAAACGCCACCAAAACGATATTGTATACCTACAGGACAGATAAATTGTGCAGACTTAATTTAGATTTGCTTAGTATAAGTACATTTATTTTTGGCATAATTGGAGCATCCGAGAAATTTTTTTCCAAATTTACTTCGAACTACAAGATAACCGTCACAACCCGGTTTCGGGCATTTTTCTCTCGTTTGATTCCCACTGGGCATATCTTCATCTAACTCTAAGTTTCTGATTATTTCTTCAACTGTAGAAAGACCTTCAAATCTTCTCATTTGTTCTTCTGTATCTTTATGACTGAGTATATTAAGACTTCCTTCCCAAGCGATGGAATCATCAACAATGGCTACTTTTTGGTGCATGCTTCGCCGTTCAATAACATTTACACCGATACTACGAAGTTGGTTGATTACAATATCTGCCTGGTTTACCATCTCACCCGTTTGCTGATTTTTCGGTCGAGTATAAATCCGAATATCTATGCCTCGCCCTTTCATGGCTCTGAAATAATTCATAAAAAAATCACTGCGCCTCACCGAAAGAAAAGGACTGAGAATAATAAGACGTGTCTTACTCTCTATCAGGTCTTTTGCAAATTTAGCCCAAAAATTTCTTTCTGTATAAAGATCACCATAAACAGGAGCGTTGTTTGTCATCGATGACATAAGCACATTTGACCATCTTTCAAAATCATTTGCAAAGTAATTGTCCACAAGGAGATCGGGTGTAATCATTTCTGCATTTTCATAAAAATGTTGAATTATTCTGGATAGTACGGAATCAGCATGTAAGTCCGAAAGAAGGCGCTTTGTGTGGCCAACCAAGTAAAGTCGGTTTTTGGCACGCGTTATTGCAACATTTAATAATAATTTTGCATCAGAATCGGGATATTTATCGTCAAGCATCGGTGCGACTTTGGTTCCTGATCCCTCAACAGTATCAAAAATAATTATTGATTCTTCTCCGCCTTGAAAGCTATGAACAGTATTTGTATGTATATGATCCAATATATCCCAATCCTTTGCGATCTTGCTTATTAACCGCGCCTGAACCTTATATGGTGTTATTATTCCAATTCTACCCTCACTAATTTTGGGGATGATTTTTTTTGCAAGAGTACAGCATACTAAAGCATTATACAAATTGAAACGTCCTCCTGTAGCAAGCTTACTGCACCATGGATTTATTGACTCAGTATCAATCAATACAAGTGGTGATTGTGAGATTCCATCATCCCATCTTCGATTGCTGGTACTAGGATGATCTTTGAGCTTGTTTTGATAAAAAAATCGATTTGATATTATAGAAATCTCTGGAGCCATCCTGTATTGTGTGTCAAGAAGTGTAATCCGTTGATCTCTGTCAGCTTCTGTTACCCCATTAATACTCAAAACAGAATAAATGCTGTTACCTAACCACTTTCTGGCCATTCCTTCTTCTGAAATGCAGATAGGTGGAAGCTGGAGAAAATCTCCCACAATGGTGATCTGTCCACGGCATCGACTGATTGCCCAGTAAAGCTGTGGTAATGGTGCCATACTGGCCTCATCAAGAATAAGCACATCAAAAGGTGTATCTGGAAATTGTTTAGCTACAAATGTTTTTGTCAGAGTAGTAGCAATAAGGCGTGCTTCTAAAAGAATCCCTTTAGAGATTTCATCCAACTTTTGATTTATTCCTGCAAGCCTCGCAAATATCACATCCTTTCTTGATGAAAATTCTTTCATTTTATTCTCTATTTCCGCTATAGATATCCTTAAGCCGTTCAGAAGCTTGTCGGCTTCAATCTTAGCTCTATCAGTTTCTTCCTCTTTTGTAGAGAGCAAATTATTACACAAGCAAATACGGTCGGTTAATTCTTTCGCAATTCGCTTCTTTGAATCGATCAATATGCTTGATTTATCAATCTCCCTCTGTATTGTATTTGGATCAAGGCCACTAAATAATCTCTTTAGCGTGCCCGACGACTGAGCTTTTGTCAATTTTATTCTATTATTTATTTGTTCTTCTGCTAATAGCTTAAGTTCATTTTTATAGACAAAGAGTTTACTGTTTAGATCAGAAAGCTCTAATCTAAAAGCATTCAACTCAGAAGATAATGTTTTTACAGTCTGAATCGCGTGAATTGCGGTTTCATATTTAACTAAAATGCTATCAATATGACTTTTCTCTACTTCCAAATTATTCTTTTCTACAGATAATGTTACCCCTAATTTAGCTGCTATATTATCAAGCAGCACCAATGGACACCTCTCAGTCAATTTCTCCAGATGGCCAGGATTTGGTATACCAAGCCTTACTATCTTTCCCTCATTATAAAAGGGTGTGATTTTTAACTGCTCGGCAACATCTATCAAAGCTTCATCTACAGCAGCATTGGCATGAGAAACAAGAAGAACACGCCGTCCAGCATTAAGATGGGCTTCAATGGCTTGGGCTATAGTTTTCGTTTTTCCGGTTCCAGGGGGTCCCCAAATGACCGCTAACTGAGAGAAAAAAGAAGCCTCGATTGCTCGTTTTTGAGGTTCATTAGGAGGTTTTGCGGAAGATGAATAATATGGCTGTATTGGTTTTTTACATTTGCCACATATTGGAATTTGGTTTGGGGCATGATTACCTATCCTGTTTTTTATTCCACAAGTTCTGCATGTCACAATATTTTCAAAGCCAGTTCCTTTACCCAATTGACTATTAAAAAAAGCTTCACTAAGGTTAAGTCCGTCGTTGGTTCTGTTCTCCAATTCGGCAAACTTTTTTTTGAGCAGTTCAAGTAAGTACCACAAATTAGTCTGTAATTTGGCATCCGCTATATAGTTACCACAGAATTTTTCAATGCCGATTTCAACTTCCAAACCCTGCGTCAGGAGAACCTGTGCCGGATATCTATTACCTCGAATTTCTATGTCAGCGGGGGAGTCATCGAGGACAGATAGAAAGTTTTCAAGATTAAATAGATATACAAAAAAGCCAGACATTTCCCGGAGGAAGCGGCCGTTAAATACTTTGACGATACTGCCTCCCTTGCCTTTTTTAATAGCGACAATTTCTTGGTCAAGAGCTATGATAAATTCTTTGATAATATTAGATGCCATTTTTCTATGTTATAACCCTTTGAAAGGCACAAAAGCGACAATTCCAAATTAAATTTAAACACAACAAATATTATAGAGCTCAATAACATTCTCAACGTATTTACATTATCCAATAAACACTATGTTGTCAATTTGTTTTTTAATATCACCCTCCTTTTCAACTCCTCCACCTCCCTTATCCCCTCCTCGATCTGTATCCGGTAGGCCTGCTCCAGCACCTGCCCAAGTCGCGGTCCGGGTTCTATTATCCCCAGCAGGTGCCGTCCTTTCAGCACCGGTTTCTCCGGCTCGCGGCTCACTTTAGCCCGCTCACTCATCTCGCGGAACCAGTCCACCATCTCGAAATCACGGGTCAGTGGCGTGCCACCCGCCGGGCTGGTCCCGCGGCCATCCGCCAGGGCCAGGCGCGCCAGAAGCTCCAGGTCGGCCTCAGGGGCCAGTTTCAGCGCCAGGCGCTTGAATGCCTTCCCGGATGAATTGTTCTGCCGGAACTGGAGCGGCTTCATGTGCTGCTCTATCAACTTCAGCGCGCCGTCCGCCACCCTCTGCGAGCGCAACAGTCCGCGCAGGAAAGGCTCTGCCAGGCGCGCACTCTCGCGGTCATGCTCCGGGCTGCGCAGGTGGCCGTCCTCCTCGCGCGTGGTCACGGCCTTGCCCGTGTCGTGCAGGAGCGCGGCCCACATCAGCATCAGGTCGCGCCCGCGCTCACCCTCGCGCAGCGCCGCGGCGGCGTCCGTCACCTGCAGGGTGTGGGTCCAGACATCCCCCTCCGGGTGCCAGTCCGGGTCCTGGGGCGTATCGGCCAGCCGCGCGGCCGGGGGAAGGACCTCATCCAGACGGCCCACCCGGCGCACCCAGGCCAGCCCCAGACTGGGGCGCGCGGCCTCCAGCAAGAGGCGCGCGAACTCATCCTCCACCCGCTCGCGGGCCACGGTGCATATCTCCATCCCGGCGCAGATACGGTCAAGCTCCTCATCCGGCCGCATCTCCAGACGGGCGCAAAGCTGCATCACGCGGTAGAACCTCAGCGGGTCCTCCACGAAAAGGTCCGGGTCCGGGGCGCGCAGGACCTTACGCTCCAAATCCTTCCGCCCGCCCCAGGGGTCTATCACCTCGCCGGTCAGGACGTCTTTCAGCATGGCGTTGACTGTCAGGTCGCGCCGCCGCGAGGCCTCGCGCACACTCAGACGCGGGTTTATCGCCACGCGGGGGTGACGGCCCGCGCTGTCGCGCCGCGGCAGGGTCCAGTCCACATCCAGCCCGGCGGCGCGCAGGACGCCAAACTGGCGGCCCACCAGGTCCACCCGCCCCTCGGCGGACAATATCTCGATCAGGGCGTCCGGTTCCAGGCCATAGACCTCGATATCCATATCTTTTGGCTC
>CAYYNT010000002.1:166119-173478 GCA_964473155.1 uncultured Gemmatimonadales bacterium
CGTTCCCGGCCAGACTGCATACGCCATCCCGGCACAGCGCCAGGATTCTGACCTTGAACTCCGCCTCGATATCCTTCGAGTTCCCGTCACGGGCCAGGGTGGTTTCATCCAGACGGTAATGCTGATGCAGCATGGCGCTCAGGACCTCGTTTGACATGCGGTTGGTCACCTCGCGCAGCATCCGCGCCGCCCCCACCCGTCCGACAAACACGGGAATCGCCCCGATCCGGCGGTAGTGCTGCTCCATGTCGTCATCCACCGCCCGCACGACCCGGTGCAGCGTCGTACCGGCAAAATCCAGGCCGATAGCGAAATTGGTCTCATCCACCGGCGTGACAATCGCCACCCCGTCGTAGTCCTCGACTTTATAATCTATCAGTCCGCCGCTGCCCACGATCCAGCGCACGCCGTCCTCACCGTAATGTTTCCGCAACTGCTCGATCTTGGAGGCATCCGGCTCGACAACTGTCAACTCACGGCGCGTGGCCAGTATCTCGCCGATCACCGCCCGCCCTATGGTCCCGCCGCCAAGGACCAGGAAACGGTCGGTGCGGCAGGGAAGCGCCGGGGTTTCTATCCGTCCCAGCGGGCCTCCGCGGCTTGCTCCGTTGCGACAGTCAAGCGCAAGGCAGGTGCGGCCGCCGTATTCCCGGGCGGAAAAATCCATTTTACCGTTCTCGATTACGGCCAGGATGATCCCTTCCGTTCGCTCATCGCTCCCCAGCCGCCTGAATTCGAGGACGCTGTCATCCGGGAAGACAAAGCGGTCCAGGAACTCGGTCACCCTGGGGCGGATCAGGGTGGAGACAATTTTCAGCCCGCTCATGAAATGCGGAGCTATCGGCTCCACTCCGATGCGGTGGAAACGCGGCAGTACAGAAGGATTTCCGGAGAATGAGCTGATAACCCGCGTCCTTTTTTCCAGCATCGCGCCCAGGAGAATGTTCTTCTCATCGTCCCGGAACAGAGTGTACGCCCCGGCCGAGGCCTCGGGACGCAGGAGGTCCACCGTGCCGGTGCTGAAAGGCTTCTCGGGGATGAATTTCAGGTCATGGTTACGTTCGCGGAAAGAGGTAACCAGCTTGCGGTCATCGCTCACCAGGAAGAAATCATGCTGGTTGCCCAAGCCCTGGATGATTTTGTTTATCAGTTCCTGGTCGTCGCCAAAGATCAGCAGATGTCCCCTGGAGCGGCTGAGCCGCCTTTTCATGCGTTCGATCTGCTTGCGGTTGAACACCTCATCCACCACGAACCGGGCGTAGATGTGTGCGCTCAGGACGATATAGCGGGTGAGGAGGAACGCTCCGACCAGGATGGTGAATATGCGGATAATGGTCGTGCCGGTGAATCCCTCATCCGAATAGCCGATCGTGGCGAACGTGATCCAGACGAAATAAACACATTCCACCAGTGACACGTGCGTTCCCAGAAGGTGCTGAATCAGGTAATACAGCACGCCGAAAGAAGTGACGATGACAGAGATGCTCACCAGCAGGATCGCGAACAGATTGACCGTCTCGGCAATCTGGGCGCGCTCATCCCAGACCATGTGCAGAACGAAATCCGCAATCCTTTTGATTCGTGGTAATTTCATGTCGCGCGCCTGTATGGTTTATGGAAGGTTCAGATTTTAGCTTCAATCGACTTGAAAAAATCCGCCAGATCGATATTCCCGCCGCTGATTATAACCCCGATACGCAGCCTCTCACCCTTCCCCGTCCGCCCGGCCAGCACCGGGGCCAGGGCCACGGCGCCCGAGGGTTCCACCACCAGCTTCATTCTCTCCCAGAGGAACCGCAGCGCATCCAGTATTTCCCATTCGCTCACCCGCTCGATGCGTTCGACCAGCTCGCGAATCAGCGGAAAGGTCAGGCTTCCCAGCGAGGTCCTCAGCCCGTCGGCAATCGTATGCGGGTCCTCCTGCGGGATAATCCGCCCCGCCTCGAACGACTGGTACGCGTCATCCGCGCCCAGCGGCTCCACGCCGATCACCCTGGTTGCACTGTTCAAACTCCGGGCGGCTATCGCCGTTCCGCTCAACAGTCCCCCGCCGCCGACAGGCGCGAGCACGATATCCAGCGGCCCGGCCTCCTCGATCAGTTCGAGCGCGGCGGTCCCGGCCCCGGCGATCACCCGCTCATCGTTGTAAGGATGCACCAGGGTCAATCCCTTGTCACGGATAAGTTCCTCCGCGGCGCTCTCACGCGCGGCAAGGCTGTTCTCGCAGATCACGATTTCAGCGCCATAGCCGCGCACCGCCTCCTGCTTGACCGCCGGACTGCCCTTGGGCATCACGATTACGGCCCGCACCCCGGCGATTTTCGCGGCGAGAGCCAGCGCCTGGGCGTGGTTGCCGCTGGAGTGCGTCACCACTCCGGCCTGTCTTTCGGCCTGGCCGAGCAGCGCCACGGCGTTGAATGCGCCCCGGAACTTGAACGCCCCGACACGCTGAAAATTCTCGCACTTGAGGAAAACACAGCAACCGCAGATTTCATCCAGGGTCCTGGAAGTCAGCACGGGCGTTCGGTTGGCGGCACCAGCCAGGCGGGAAGCCGCTTTTCTGATATCCTCTAATCTGGGCATGGGTTCCCCTGCTCGGTCAAGTAAACCACCGGCGAGCCTGCTCGGTGGCTTTTGTAAGCCTAAAAGTCCGGCTGATCGTTTGCGGCCGTCCCCGGCCTCTGCTCTTCGATATATTACTGTATCATTTCGTCCGTGGGGCCAGCGCCCGAAATCACTAAAAACAGCCTCGCTCCCACAGTCCACCGCCCCATAATCGGGGTTTGCTCCCATGAATCTTTAATAGCCCAATGACCGTGATGCTCTTGATGATTCAAACCTGCTTCGCCGCACATGCAGTTTATTGATATCTCAAGCATCACGTGCGATTTTTGCTACAGTTCATTCCTCTGCCAGCAGTTCCACCGCCCTCTCGTTCGCATATTCCTCTATGGCCGTGTAGCCGCCGGTCATCACTTTAGCGCAGTCCGAGCCGTCCTGGGGATTCAAACCTCTGGCCTTCTCCCACTCGTCCGGGATGCCGTCGGAATCCGTATCCATTGGGGCCGTTCCCGGCGTGAGGCCCTCCAGAAGGTCCGGCTGGCTGCGCCGTCCCCAGGAGCCGCTTCCCTCGGCCACCTCGCGCACCACCCGGCGGGTGACAAAATCCCTGGGGAAACAACCCGCCTTCGCCAGCACCAGATTATAAGCTTCCTCCGGCATTTGCGTGGTCACAGGGGGACAGACCGCCGGTTTATCCGCCCGGCTGCCGTAACGGGCGTAGTAGCTCAGTCCGGGGTGACGGTCCTTCTCGGCCCAGGGATCCTGCACCAGTCCCAGTCCATAAATAAAATTGTCACGCAGATAGTATTCAGTTTTCTTCGCAAAGCAGAACGGGAAAATCTGCGGATCATTGGGGCCACGTTTGTAATAGTTGCCAACAATGTTGAAAATCCCGCCATTGGTTGGATTATCGTGCAGGAAACCGTCGCGGAAATTGTACACCACGTTGTTGACTATATCCGCCGGTCCATTGGCCACGGCCGGGCAGCGGCGTTTCATGTGCGCGAACAGGTTGTGGTGGACGGTAATCCGCTTGCCGTCCGGCCCCTGTATCAGGCCGTAGTTATGCACGCCCTCCTCGTGGCCCAGCGTGTCGCCGTCCTCCACCGTGCACCATTGCACGGTGACGTCATCCGCCTGGAACACGTCGATAGTCTCATCGCTGGCCCAGGCGAACGAGCAATGGTCCAGGATCACCCGGCGCGCGTTGGAAAGCTGAAGCGCGTCCCCGCTCTGGTTCAGGGTCAGGTTGGAATCCGGGCGGAAACGCATGAAACGGACCACGATATCCTCGACCTTGGGCAGCTTTCGCCCGTAAGGGGTCACGAGCATGCCGCGCAGCGTGATCCCGGCCCCCGGCGCGGTCTGGCCCAGGACGCTGATCTTTCCGTGCGCGATAGTAACATCGCCGGTTATCACGCCGCTCACATCGAACACCACTATCCGCGGCCCCTCGGCGCCGCACGCGGCCCTGAAGCTGCCCGGCCCGTCCGCGTTCAGGTTGGTCACCTTGATCACCCGTCCGCCCCGCCCGCCCGGAGTAATGGCCCCGAATCCCTCGGCGCCCGGGAAAGCCGGAAGGCCCGTTGCGGCAAGTTCAACCGACGCGGTGAAGAACAAAACAGCCAGCAGCGAATAAGCCCTCTCCGATATGCGCATCTTTCCTCCGGATTCAGCGTGTCACCGATTCAGGGAAGTTTTTCCATTCCGGATCATTGGACTGTCTGGCTGCCTGCGATCAGTTTCCGCGCCAGTTCATCGGCGTAAACTTCTATTGCGGTATATCCATGCTCCATCACTTTCGAGCAGTCCGAGCCATCCTTCGGGTCCAGGCCTTTCGCCTCCTCCCAATCATCCGGCATGCCGTCATTGTCCGTATCCACCGGCGGCTCGGACGGAACAAGCCCTTCCAGCAGATCGGCCGGTTCGTGACGGCCCCAGGAGCCGGTGCTGTCGCGCACATCAGCCACTGTCCTCAGGCTCACAGCATCTCGCGGGAGGCAACCCGCGCTGGCCAGCACCAGGCGATAAGCCTCCTCCGGCATCTGGGTGGTCACCGGAGGACAGGCAGAGGGCTGACCGGCTTTACGTCCTTTATCGGCATAAGCCGCCAGGCCGGGATGACGGTCCTTTTCGGCCCAGGGGTCCTGCACCAGACCGACAGTGTGAATATAGTTGTCCCGCAGATAGTAGCTGGCGCTGTCATCGAAACAGAACGGGTATATCGAACGGCTGGAGGGCCCGGCCTTGTAGTAGTTGCCCACGATATTGAACGTGCTGTCATTGGTCGGGTTGTCGTGCAGGAAACCATCGCGGAAATTGTAGACCACGTTGTTGACCACATCCGCCGGAGCGTTGGCTATCGCCGGACAGCGGCGGCCGTGGTGGGCGAAAAGATTGTGGTGCACTGTCAGGTGCGCCCCCTCCGGGCCGCTGAGCAGACCGTAGTTATGAACGCCCTTCCAGTGGCCGACAACGTCCGACTCCTCGATGTCGCACCACTGGACAGTCAGGTCGCGGGCGCAGAACAGGCCCAGGCATTCATCCGTGGACCAGGAAACGGAACAATGGTCTATCACCGCGCGCCGCACGCGGTTGAACTGGAGCGCATCCGCCTGGTCGCCGGTCATGGATGGCGGTCGGACCCGGACAAAGCGCACCACTATATCTTCAAGATTTCCGATTGTCGTGTCGTTGGGAGTCTTCAGCATACCCCTGACAGTAATCCCGGCCCCAGGCGCGGTCTGGCCGAAAATGCTGATCTGGCCGTGTTCGATCATCACATCTCCGGGTATCACTCCGCTTACGCCGAACACAATTATCCGCGGCCCCTCGGCGCTGCAAGCCTCCTGAAAGCTGCCCGGACCGGAGGTGTTCAGGTTGGTCACCTTGATCACCCGGCCGCCCCGTCCGCCGTGGGTGTCCGCGCCGAAACCCTCGGCCCCGGGAAAAGCCGGTGGAACTTTTGATACGGTGGGTGCGGGTTTGCCACAGGCAATAAAACAGAAAAAGAACACTGCAATACAGGCAATAGCTCTGGATGCGGACATGGGAGTCCCCGGCGGGTAAGGTTGGACTGTCTGGAGAAAGCCGGTGCGGAACAGTGTTCCACACCGGCGGATTACTGCGGATTTAAAGCAGGCGCCTCACTACTCCCTGAGCTGTCCCTTACCCATCACCACCCATTTGTAGGTAGTCAGCTCGGCCAGGCCCATCGGGCCGCGGGCGTGCAGCTTGTCGGTGCTGATACCGATCTCGGCCCCCAGCCCGTACTGGCCTCCATCGGAAAACCTGGTCGAAGCGTTGACCATCACGGATGAGGAATCCACTCTTTTGACAAACTCACGGGCGGTCCTGGCGTTCTGAGTCACTATGGCGTCGGTGTGGCGCGAGCCGTAGCGGTTGATATGCCCGACCGCGCCCTCCAGGCCGTCTACCACCCGCACAGAAAGGACCAGGTCCAAATATTCGGTTTTCCAGTCCTGCTCAGTGGCCGCCTCCATCTGCGGGTCGATCACCCGGCTCCTTTCGCAGCCAGCAAGCTTCACTCCCGCCTGGCGCAGGCGCGGCAGGACCAGAGGCAGGAACCTCTCCGCCACTCTGCTGTCCACCAGAAGGGTTTCCATGGCGTTGCATACGCCAGGACGCTGCACCTTGGCGTTCATCACTATGTCCGAGGCCATTTCCAGGTTTGCCGCCCGGTCCACGTACACGTGGCAGATACCGTTGTAATGCTTGATCACCGGTATCGTGCTCTCGGCCACCACCCGGCGGATAAGCTCCTCGCCGCCGCGCGGGATGATCAGGTCCACCAGTTCATCCATCTTGAGCAGCGCCCCCACCGCGGCGCGGTCGGTGGTGGGCAGCACCTGGATCGAGCTGCGGGGCAGGCCCGCGCTCTCGAGCGCCACGCCCATCGTGGCGGCCAGAGCAAGGTTGGAGTTGATCGATTCGCTGCCGCCGCGCAGGATCACGGCGTTGCTGGTCTTGAGGGTCAGGATGCTGGCATCCACCGTGACATTCGGACGCGACTCGTAGATGATCCCGATCACGCCGATTGGAACAGTCAGCTTGTAAATTTTCAGGCCGTTGGGACGGACCCGGGTATCGTAAACCCGCCCGACCGGGTCTTTGAGGGCGATAACCTCGCGCACGCCCTGGATCATGGCTTTCATGCGCCTGTCATCCAGGCGCAGACGGTCGAGCATGGCGGCGGAAAGGCCGGCCTGACGGCCGTGGTCCAGGTCTTTCTCGTTCTCCGCCTGGATGACCGCCCTGTCATTTTCCAGCCCGGCGGCGATAGCCTCCAGGGCGCGGTCCTTGTCCGCGGTCGAGGCTCGGGCCAGGCTCAACGAGGCATCCCGCGCGCTGACACAGATATCTCTTACCAGACGGCTGACATCCATCTATCGTTCTCCGTTTCCATATATCGAAATCACTTATGGCAAATCTATCAAATGACAGCAAAACAAAACACAACTTAATTCTCCATAACTGCCAGCGCAAGATACCGCGCTCAGTTCCCGAACAACCCGCTCTGCGGCTGGACCGCACGGGTGAGTTCACGTTCCAGAATTACTTTGCCCTTCTCCTCCAGCCTGATCCTGCCCGCCGCCTCTCCCGCTTCGGCGAACAGCACCTGCCAGGCGCGTTCTCCGTCTTTGAACTTCACTCCCGCGTATCCCGGCTCGCGCACCAGCTCGGAAGCAGCCATAGTCTGGAGCGAATCGCGGTCACCCACCTGGATCAGGTGCAGAAAATTGTCCTGAGTGCGCGGCGCTCCGGGGATGACCTCCA
>CAYYNT010000002.1:173578-177866 GCA_964473155.1 uncultured Gemmatimonadales bacterium
GTCTCGGCCTTGCACTGGCCGCCGTCGTTGGGATACGGCAGGGCTTCCTCATCCGGGGCCAGGAACCCCCAGTAGCGGGGCATCTTCTCATCCGGCATACGGATCAGGATACAGTTGTGCGCCACGGTGCGGCTGTAATAATGCGAAAGGTGCTGGCCCGGCTCCGGCCGGGTCCCGCTGTCCAGGGCCAGAAAGCCCTTGTGATAGATTGTGAAATTGTTATGGTCGAAATGCTTGTGCTGCTCCAGGCTGCCACCGGCGGTGAAAGAGGCGTAGGTGTCGCTGTCGCCCGATCCGCTGCGGAAAAACACCTGGCCCATGTGCTCGAAATGACGGGCCGCAGGCAGCACCTGGTCCGGGCCGGCCGGGGTCAGCTCGGTGTGACGGCGCCGTATCAGGAAACGCGCCCAGGGGAACGATATCCGGTCATCACGTTTCATGCCGTTATCCAGCAGCCAGCGCGTGAAAGCCATCTCACGCGGCATCCCGTCGCCGTAGAAATGTACGATCTGCCAAAGGTGCATGTTCATCTGGTTCAAGCGGAGCTGATTGGTCTCGTGATAGCTGTCGCCCCAACCGAACGTGCGCTGGCCGGGCAGCATGTTCCACATCATGTAGCCGGGTAGAAAACCGGCATAAGGCCATTTCGGAGCGAGGTTCTCACCGGTGACGGACTCGAAGGTGTGGAAGAAATTGAACTCGGCCCAAGGGTAAGCGGCCAGGGCGTAATTGAGCGCCGCTGTCGCCGATCCGCCGTCATCCCCCGACATCCGGCTGCGGTAGGCCAGGAGTTCGTTGTACTCTTTGTATCCACGTAGGGCAAGCTTCTTCGCCAGGGTGTCATCCACCCCCTCGCCAAGGGCGCAAAGCCCCGCGTACCAGGCCAGCGCTCCGGTCCCGTAGAAACCGGAAGATGGCCCGCCCCAGTTCTCACGCTCGAACGGCTCTCGGCTGCCGGTCCAGTCGCCGGTGGGGAGGACATCCAGGACAGCGCGCAGGTACGAGGCAGTCAGTTCCCGGCGCTCCTGCTTTGGCAGATCGTTCCAGATCCAATCCAGGGCGGCCCAGGCATCGATCCGCGAGAAATTATACCAGTCCACGCTGCGTTTTTCGGCGAAGCAGCGGTGATAATAGCTCAGGCTCCGGTGCAGCATGACCCGGCTCAGCTCGAAATAACGTCTCTCGCCGGTCATCAGGTAAATAAAAGCCGCCGATGCGGCCTGCGAGCCAAAATCTCCATCCGCCGAATCCGCCAGCGCCCACTCATCGACACGGAACTTGAATTTCTCGTAAAACTCGCGTTCTTCGTTCTGTGTCAGAGCTTTGATTTCCGGCAGAATATTCTGGTTGAGGAAAAGACGCGGATGATCCGGGCGGACACTGGCAAGCCAGTCGCCGGATGTTTCTCCGGTATTGCGCCCGCAGGACAGGATTACGGCGAACATCGTCAGCAGAGTCAGAAGCATTCCCGTTCGGGCACTGGTATGACGGTTCATGCAGGCGCCTCCGGTTCCGGGTTGATTAATTCAAATATCTGTCAGACAGAACTGTTACGTGATCAGTCAACAGGCTTTACTCCGCTTTCAGATAACCGTCCGGTGTCTGATACAGTAGAACGGCTTTGTACTCACTGTCCTCCCAGCAATACAAGATTGTCTTTGTGCACAACCTCTTCCGGGGCGGCATGGCCCAGCACCTCGTTGATCCGGGAAGAATGCAGGCCCTTGATCCTTTCCAGGTCCTCGGAGTTGTAGCTTGTCACGCCCTTGGCGAACACCGTATCGTCAACAGTGCAGGCTATCTCCACCACGTCCCCCGATTCGAAAGCGCCCCTGATCTCCTTTATACCGCTGGAAAGAAGGCTCCCTGCGCGCAAGGTCAGCGCGCGGCGCGCTCCCTCATCCACCATCAGACGGCCGCGGGAGCGGCTGGAGAACGCTATCCACTGCTTGCGGCTGCGCATGCCCCCGGAGCGCGGGAGGAATAGCGTGCCCACATCCCGCCCATCCAGGATGCCCTCCAGATCGCAATCCCGTCCCGAGGCGATAACCATGTTTCGCCCGGAGCCTGTCACCAGTTCGGCCGCAGCCAGCTTGGTTTTCATCCCTCCGATAGAAACCTCGCTGCCCTTGCCGCGCGTCGAGCGCTGCATCTGGGCCGTAATCTCGGTCACCACCGGAATTCGCGTGGCCGCGGGGTCGAACTTGGGATTAGCCGTGTACAGCCCGTCTATGTCGGTGAGTATCACCAGCAGTTCAGCCCCCACCAGGGCTGAAACATGCGCGCTCAGGCTGTCGTTGTCGCCGTATTTAAGTTCGCGCACCGCCACGCTGTCGTTCTCGTTGACCACCGGGACCACTCCCAGGCGCAGCAGGCTTTCAAACGTGTTCTGAAGGTTGACATACTTTCTGCGGTTCTGGAAATCCTCGGCTGTCACCAGCACCTGCCCTACCCGTCTGCCGAAAGCCTCGAACGCATGTTCCCACATCTTCATCAGGCGCACCTGGCCCACAGCGGCCACGGCCTGGCGGTCCGGGATCAGCCGCGGGTAGCTTTTCAAGTTCAGACGGCCCATCCCCGCGCCCACCGCCCCGCTGGAGACCAGCACGACAGTCAGGCCGCGTTCCTGAAGGGCGTTGACTCTCGAGGCCAGGCGGTCTATGCGCTCGACAGCTATGTTGTTGTCCGCTCCGGTCAGCACGCGCGTACCGATTTTTACGACCACGCGGCGGACATGGCTCAGGTCTCTGGCAACAGATTCCGATCCGGATAAAGATCCGGCATTGGCATGATTATTCATTTTCCCTGGTCCGTTTTTTTCTCTTTTTCGCTGATAGTTGGTTACGCTCTCCGAAAGCGTAAATACAGCCGTCCTCGGCGCCCACATATATGATTCCACCTGCAACAGCGGGGCTTGAAATGACCGGGCTGCCGATCCGGCAGCGCCAGCGGAGTCTTCCCGCATCAAGGGTCAGACCATAAAGATAACCGTCACCGGACCCGAACACCACGGTTTCTCCAGCCACCGCGGGCGAGCTGTGGATCGAATCATTGGTGCGGTATGACCAGACCAGCATCCCGGTGTATTTTTCGAGACAGTAACAGCGTCCGTCAAGGCTTGTCAAGATAATGCGGTTCTGCGTCAGCGCCGCGGTCGAGCGCACCGCGTTCTCGGTCCGGAAAGTCCAGAGCTGCTCTCCGTCCTCCAGGCTCACTGCATGGAGGTGACGGTCATCCGAGCCGAGATACACTTTATCGCTGTCCGCGGATGGCGAACAGTTGATTGCGGCGCCGGTCTGATATTTCCAGAGCGGATCACCATTCTCAATGCCATGAGCGACCAGGCTGCCATCCGAGCATCCCGAACAGACTGTTTTTCCGCTAAGGCAACTCGTATAGCGTAACTCACCGCCGGTCCGGTTCTTCCAGATCAGCGCTCCGTTTTGCGCATTCAGGGCGTAAAGCCTGCAATCCGAGGAACCGATCAGCACCCACCCGTCCATTGCCAGCGGGGTTGCAAACACGGGGCCAAGCGTCTGAAACTGCCAGAGAGAGGATCCGGTTTTGGCGTCGAACGCCCGCAGGCTGCCATCGCGGCTGGAGCCGGCGAAAAGACGTCCCTCGCTCACCGCGTTTGACAGATTGCCCTCATCGCCTGTCCTGGCGCGCCAGTGGAGCGCGCCACAGAGGCTGTCCACGGCATACAGGAACCCGTCCCTCGATCCGCAGTAGCAGCGGCCATCCACGACTGTCGGGCTGGCGAAAAAAATCCGCCCCTCGGTCTGGAGCATCCAGAGCAGTTCCGGCTGTCCGGGCGCATCTTCGGGCGTAAATCCGCTGCGCGAATGATCATGGTGAAACAGCGGCCAGCCGGTCAGGTTCTTCTCGCCGGACATGATCTCTCCCAGCCGGAGCGGACCGGTCAGAACGGGCTGAAACGGCGGAAACTCCGGAAGTCGTCGCCCACTACTTCTGAAACGTACTTGATCACCGAGACAGGCCAGACGAACTCGCTCGGGGCGATAATAAGGGCATTATTCGTGTGGGAGAGCTCTTTCGAGCGGTGGCTGGCGATCCGGTCGAAGATGTTTTTAACAAAGGGGATAGCCTCGTCCAGATTGCGGTCGATGTGCTGGCGGCAGACCTCATCGTCGATCTTAAGATAAGCGCTCCTGAACACTATCGAAAGGTCCTTGAGCTGCGTCGGGATTTTATCCTCACCGGTATAGAAATCACGCAGATTTATCGAAGCGTTTTCATCCGCGGCGATGGTCAATCTGGGAGAGAT
>CAYYNT010000003.1:0-150576 GCA_964473155.1 uncultured Gemmatimonadales bacterium
CTGGTGTTCCGCCGGGGCGAGATCGTGGCCAAGGTGAAAGAGAGCGAGCTGGTGGATACTCTCGTGCGGCTGATCGAGGAGGATTCGCAGGCCTGACAGGGTCATGCCGCATGAACCTTGCGCGGACCGGTCCGGATTGCTAAATTCGTGGCCTGAAAGATAAGAAGACTATTGCCCCCGTAGCTCAGTGGATAGAGCGTCGGTCTCCGGAACCGAGTGCGGCAGTTCGATTCTGCCCGGGGGCACCATTCAAGAGGCCGCAGTATATGCGGCCTCTTTTATTTGTTTGTGAAGTCGGACGCGAAAGGTTGTTTTTGGTGTAGATACTATGAACGGTGTCGGATATTCTTAGTATTGTGAAGTAGTTCTGAAGGTTTCGCGTAATCTTCGGATTGCGCCAACCAGGCCCATGATCCAGCCGGCCGGGTAGGGGAGAATGACTAACCCCCACCAGTATGAACGCCCGCTGCTTCCCCCGATGCCGCCAAAAGCGCTTAGCCCGAACATTGCACCGACACCGAGAGTCACCAGGATAAGAGACCAGAAGAGGAATATGCGGTGACGGCTCTTGCCGAGCTGTGCTCCAAGGGCAAGCAAAACGCTTCCCGCGAGGATGACTATCGATCCCTCAAGCGGATCAACCGCTCCGAGCAGCAGGGCAACGAATCCGACAATAGCGAGAATGCGCGACCATCGGTCAGTTCCGTGCATTGAATACCCCTCGGCTTATGAGCGCATAACCTTTATTCTTGGTAAGAAGGTTGTTAGCTGAAAATTTAGATATTGGGTTTTCAGTCCATATGCCATACCATCGTATCGCGTCTTCCAATGGCCTTGTTCCTTGACAGCTAATAATAACACAAGATAACGCCGCGTAACAAGCGAAACGCTGAGTCTCTTTTTATCATGCTGCCGCCTTGGGTTGCTGTTTTTGTTTTTCTCCCGAACGAAATTCTTGCCTTTGCTCCCTTGCCGCACGATATTGAGCGCCACTGACCGCCTGTGTCTTACCGCCGCCTGCATATCGCGGCCCTGCCCTTATCGCGCTCTCCCGGAGGTGCCCTGATGAGATCGACCATTCCGGCTGTCCTGCTCTTTTCACTTATTATATCATCTTCTCTGTCCGCCTCGCGTGCCGTGTATGTCATCCCGGCGGAGCAGAAAGTGCGCATGTTGGATGAGAAAATCCCCACCAGCGATTTCCTCTGGTCGCCAAAAGAGAACGTAGTCAAGTTAGCCGGGGCGGGCGGGGAGCGCCTGCGTTTCCAGGTGTCCGTGGCGGTGGAGCAGGACACTCTGCGCCAGGTGCGTCTGGAGTGGACCGCTCTCGGTTCGGGCGCGGGTTCAATCCCCTCCACATCCATCAAGGCTTATCTGGCAGCCCTGGTGAAAGTCTACGCGGCCAGCGGCAAGAGCGGCGAGGCGGGCTGGTACCAGGACCCGCTGGCCCCGCTCACCGATCCGCTCGATATTTTCCCCGACCGCTGGCAGACCCGCAAGAACCAGACATTCTGGATCGAGCTGGATATACCGCGCGGGCAGAAAGCCGGGCAGTACAGCGGTAAGCTGAGCCTTATCTGCTCGACCGGCGAATTGGCCGCCCTGCCGCTGCGCCTGACAGTCTATCCGTTCGATCTTCCCGAGGCCGGACACCTGTTCGGCCTGTTCAACTGCAGCAAGGGCTGGATGGCGCGCTACTACAACGAGCGCAACCTTCAGGGCCGCACCCTGGACCAGGTGTTAGTTCAGTATTTCGATTTCATGTTGGAGCGCGGGATTCAACCCTGGTTCAATCCGCTCCTTCAGCCGGAAGTGAAAGAAACAGAAAACGGTCTGACTCTCGAATGGCCGAACGCTGAATGGGAGAAACATTTTCTGAGCCACCCGGCCTACCGCCGCGTCACTTTCCCCGCCGCTCCGCGCGGCCTGGACGACGAGCATGTGGATGAGAGGCTCGACCCGGCGGCGGAGCGCAAGGTGCGAGACTGGGTGAGTGGCATATACAGTCATTACAAGGCCAATGGCTGGCTGGACAAGCTCACCTTTTTCGGGCCGGTGGATGAGCCGAATACCCGCGAGGCTTACGAGGAGCTGATCCGCTGGGGGAAAATTGTCCGCGAGGCCGCGCCGGGTGCGGGCTACCAGGTCACGGAACAGCCCATTCCCCAGGAGCCGGACTGGCCGAGCCTTGCCTCGGTCGCCTCCGACTGGGTGGTGCACGGCACGGCCCTGGAGCGCAACCGGGCCGAGATCGAACGTCTGATTGCACAAGGTCAGTATGCCTGCTGGTATATCTCCTGCGACCAGGTTTATCCGATGGCCAACTATTTCATCGACATGACCGCCGCCGACTCACGGATCGTGGCCTGGATCACAAGGCGCTACGGAATGCAGGGTATCCTTTACTGGGCGGTCAATTTCTGGCCCGAGGTGGTCAGTCCCTGGCGCGACCCGGTCACCTGGAAACGCTCTGAGTGTAACGCGCCCCTGGCAGGCGAGGGTTCGCTGCTCTATCCGGGTGAGGAGATCAAGGCCTACTGCGGCCAGCAAAACGTAAAAGGCCCGGTCAGTTCGGTGCGTTTCGAGATGCTGCACAAGGGGATGCAGGACGTTGAATACCTCTACCTTCTGGAATCCCTGGGCCTCAAGCAGGATGCCGGCCGGTTGTGCATGGAAATGGTCATTTCTGCGGATGTTTTCTCCCGTGAGCCGGAGCGTTTCGAGCAGGTCAAGGCCGAGGCTGCGCGGTTGATAGAAAATGCTTTAAAGAAGGGAAAGACTTCTAAAAAATAGAGTAACACATGACATATCATGTTGTGCGCGAGGTGAATATGAAAGGTATAAGGGGTTTTGCGCTCTTCTGTATTGGTGCTTTCTCTCTCGTTTTTTCTCCTTCTCCGGTAGCTGCGGCGGGAGTGGATCCGGGAGGACGGTTGCAGCGTTTGTCCGAGTCGCTGTACGTGGTGAAAGACGCCTGCAATGTCTATGTGGTGAAACGCAACGGAAGGGCGCTGCTGATAGACAGCGGCGAGGGCGCGGTGTCAGGCTGCCTCGAAGAGCTGGGAGTAGGGCAGGTGGACTGGGTGCTTCAGACACACTCGCACCGGGACCAATGCGGCGCAACCGCCGAGTTGGCCCGTCGCGGGGCGAAAGTGGCCGCGTCCGGAGCTGAGGCCAGGTTTTTCAGGGACGTTTCCTCTTTCTGGGACAGTTTCGACCTTTTCATCCGCTACGCATTCAAGCCGGACACGTACCAGCCCAGGGAGAACATACCTCTCGACCTGGCCCTGGCAGACAACGACAGTCTCACCTGGCAGGGAATCACGTTCCGCTGCCTGGCCACTCCGGGACACACCGAGGGTTCGGCTTCTTATCTGGCCGAGATCGACGGGCGCAAGGTCGCGTTCACCGGGGACATGATCCACTCGCCGGGCAAGCTCTGGAACCTTTACAGCTTCGATTACCGTTACTGGGACGGCGGGTATAAAGGGATCACGCTTGATCTGGCCGGGCTGGACAAGGTGCTGGCTGCCGGGGCGCGGACATTCCTGCCCTCGCACGGCGAGAAAATGGATGATCCGGCCTCGGCGGTCGCGGCCCTGCGGGAAAACCTGTCCCGCCTTTACGACCTGGAACCGCAGCCGGAACCGTCTGAAAGGCCGCAGACGCAAAATGTTCCGCGGAAACGCTGGAACCGGGTGAGCGAACACCTCTACCATGTGAAATACACCTCTTTCGTGCTTCTTTCCGCCGACAGCAGCGCCCTGTTTTACGATTACTACGCCTTGGCCGGCAGCCGCAGCTACGAGCATTTCGATTCGATCATTCCGCTCTGTCGCGATCTGGGAGTCAAGCGCGTGGAACTGATAATCCCGAGCCATTTTCACGAGGACCATCTTCGCGGCATCCCGGACCTGGTTCAGCGGTCCGGGGCGAAAGTCTGGGTCTTCGAGAACATGGCGGACATCCTTGAGAACCCGTCGCGCTACAACCTGCCCTGTCTGGCCCCTGAGCGGATAAAAGCAGACCGGGTCCTGCACGATGGCGAGAAAATCCGCTGGAAGGAATACGAATTCACTGTGCTGCATTTTCCCGGACAGACCATGTACCATCAGGCGATGTTCGGCATGGTGGACGGTAAAAAGGTCATGTTCATGGGCGACTCGGATGTATATGACCTGAACGATCCCAACCTTTTCCGCAGAAACCAGAAACTTCACGGCATCAGCACGTTCCTCAACTATTACCTCCTGGAACCCGGCCAGGGTTATCTCAAGGCCATCCAGCGTCTGATCGATTACAACCCGGAACTGCTTCTTTACGCGCATTCCGGGGCCAAGCCCGGAAATATGGAAATCTACCGGGCCAACCTGGAAGCGATGAGCAAGCGCCGGGAACTGGCAGCGGCGGTCCTACCTCAGGCCGACCCGAATATCGGTTTCGATCCGAACCGGGTGAGTTTCTATCCCTACAGCCTTGAAATATCCGAGGGGAAGGTATTCGAAACAGAGGTCATGTTCCGCAATCACCTTCCTGAGGCGGTGGAGACAGAAATATCCCTGTCGGTCCCGGAGAGCTGGCATGTCGAGCCGCCCGCAATCCGTCTTAATGTCGCCGCAAAAGCCGAATCTGGAGCGCTTTTCAAGGTCCGTCCGGGAGACCGTCCGGCTGGACGGCGCCGTGCGGTCATAACCGCGAGCGTGATCAGCGGAAGTGAAAATTTGGGTGAGCCGGCGGAAATGCTTCTGGAATGGAAACAGGATTGAGCGGAGGTTAATCAGAATTTTTCAATAAACACCGGAGGGAGCATGGCCCTTGCGTCACGTCTGGATTTCGTCGTCATAGGCGTCTACATGGCTCTTATGCTGCTGGTGGGGGTGCTGCTATCCTATTACAACAAAACCGACAGCGATTTTTTCAAGAGCGGCAACAAGCTTCCCTGGTGGCTATCCGGAATCTCCCTGTTCATGAGCATGTTCAGCGTCTGGACTTTCACCGGCGCGGCTGGCCTGGCCTGGCGCGCTCCGGGCGTGGCCGTGGTCATGTATCTGACCAACTCGCTGGTCGTGGCGGCATTCGCGTGGTTCCTGGCGGGACGCTGGCGGCGCACGCGCTCGGTTACGATCATGTCCTACCTTTCGGAGCGCTATGGTGTCTCGACCAACCAGCTTTACTCATGGTCACACCTGGCGGCCAGTGTTGTACAGTCCGGAGTGCAGCTCCTGGCCCTGGGAACTTTCATTTCGGTGGCAATCGGGGCCGACCTGACCGCAACGATTGTGATCAGCGGCCTGGTCATTACCGTTTACTGTTTCATCGGCGGCCTGTGGGCCGTGGTAGTGACCGACACGCTCCAGTTTATTGTCCTGTTCGCCTGCGCGATGGTCGTGATGGTGATCGGGATAAACGAGATCGGCGGTCTGGAGGGCTTTGTCTCGCGCGCTCCGGAGGGCTGGTGGCGGATAAACGCCGGGGATTACAGTTGGGCTTATATCCTGGCCTACTCGGTGATAATGTTTTTCGCATTCGGCAGCGGCGCTCCGGCCCAGCGTTACTTTTCCGTGCGTGATGAACGCGAGGCGCGCAAAACAGCCCTGGTGACCATGGTGCTGTTCGGCTTCTCCCCGGCGCTGTTTTTCATTCCGCCAATCGCCGCGAGGTTGACCGGCCTCGATCTGTCTCAGGTTTCCATCGGACTGAATACGCCAGAGGAAGCCGCCTATATCGGGTTCTGCCTGAAATACCTGCCCCATGGAGCGCTGGGAGTTATGCTCTCGGCCATGCTCGCAGCCACGATGAGTTCGCTCAGTTCGACTTTCAACGCCTATGCCGGAGTGATCACCGAGGACCTGATCCGCCAGGTGTTCTGGAAAAAAGCCTCCGGCCGAAAGCTGCTCCTTTTGGGCCGCGCCATGACCGCGGTGTTCGGCCTGCTAATAATCGCTTCGGCCGTGGTGCAGTCGCGCTCGAACCATGGGGTGTTCGAGCTGATGATGGCTTTTTCCGGGGTTGTCCTGGTGCCTGCCGGCGTGCCGGTTGTTATCGGACTCTTCTACCGCCGCACTCCGAGCTGGGCGGCAATCGCCTCATACAGCACCGGTCTGGCTCTGGGGCTGCTGTACCTTCGGTTTGGGACCGAGCCGACTTTCACCCAGCAGGTGTTCGTGATCGGCGGGATCAGCACACTTATCTATTTCCTGCCTGGATTTTTTCTGAAACCCAAAGGCGCTTACCGCGAGCAGCTCGATCGCCTTTTTACCAAGCTCGCCACTCCGGTGTCACCGGATGAGGTGGGTGATTCAAGCAGGACCGACCTGGGGAGTTTCCGGATCACCGGCTGGATCACCCTGGCCATGGGGGTGATGGGCATGGCGCTGGCGCTGACAGGTCAGAGTGCGCGGGACAGCCTGGTCAACCTGGGAGTGGGGGGACTGATTTTCCTGATCGGGGCAGGCATGCTCGGCGGGAGCTGGATCGCCAGGCGCATCCGGGCGTCTCGTGCAGGAGGGCCAGCGGCCTGATACTTCAACATTCTGAATGATTGTTTACCGCCCGCAGCTTGCGGAAGAAAGCCTTGAGCAGTTGTTCCGACTCGACGGCCAGCACGCCGGAGGTGACCTCGACCCGGTGGTTGAAACGCGGGTCACGGACAAGATCGTACAGGCTGCCGCAGCAGCCGAACTTGGGTTCGCGCGCTCCGTAAACGAGTCGCGCCAGATGCCCGAGAATCAACATGCCGGCGCACATCACACAGGGTTCGACTGTAACATAGAGCGTGCACTCGTTGAAATACCAGTGGCCGAGGCGTTGAGCGGCCTGGCGGAGGGCCACGGTTTCGGCATGAGCGGTGGCATCCTGAAGACGGCGTGTCAGGTTGTATCCCCAGCCTATGACCCGGTTATCGTATACAATCACCGCGCCTATTGGAACTTCATCATGAGACGCCGCGCAACAGGCCTGCTCCAGGGCCAGGCGCATGAAGCTTTCGTCACTGCTTTCAGAAATCAATGTTGCTCCATCGAAAAGGTTCATCCGGGACGAAAATATAAAATAATCCCGCTGACATAACGAGCAAGGAAAACAGCAGAACCCTGCACACTGCAAGCCGGACAGGTCAGTTTTCCCTTTACAATCAGGCCGGATGAGTATAACTTATCGTACACGGAAGGTGTTGAAGTGATTTTGATTGGGGCAGTAGCTCAGATGGGAGAGCGCATCCCTCGCACGGATGAGGCCGTCGGTTCGACTCCGATCTGCTCCACCATTTTGTAAAGCCACGGGCAAAGGCTCGTGGCTTTTTTTGTGACGGTTCAAGACTTTCTAACCCGCACAGGCGAGGTGGAAATGGTGAGATGTATGTTGTTTATGACATTAGCTGTTTTAAGTCTGGTCGTTTCTGTTTCAGCTCTGGCTGCCGCCGGGAAAACTAATTCGTCCATTTCGATCATTCCCTGTCCACAGGAGATGAGTGTAAACGGGGGGGAATTCGTTCTCGAACCGGGCAGCCTGATTGTTGCTGACAGCCGTTTCGAGGCGGAGGCGCGTTATCTGAGCGGCCGTCTTGCCACACCCACAGGTCTGGCTTTGGAGGTAAATCCGCTGGCCGGAGGTTCTGTCCCGGATGGGGCGATAGTGCTGGCCTGGTCTGCGGACAGCACCCTGGGGCCGGAGGGGTATGAGCTTGAGGTTAAGCCGTCGGGTGTGAAAATCTCGGCTTTTGAGTCGGCGGGGGCGTTTTATGGAATACAGACTTTCCTTCAGTTGCTGCCTGCGGAGGTTTTCAGCCCGGCAAAAGTCGAGGGAGTCAGGTGGTCCGCTCCCTGCGTGCTGGTGCGGGACTTGCCGCGTTTCGGCTGGCGTGCGTACCATCTGGATGATGCACGCTGGTTCCATGGGGCGGATGAAGTGAAAAAGATGCTGGACCAGATGGCGGCGTTGAAGATGAACGTATTTCACTGGTACCTGACCGATGATCAGGGCTGGCGGGTGGAGATAAAGAAATATCCGAAGCTGACCGAGGTCGGGGCCTGGCGCAAGGATACACAGGTAGGGGGATGGAACAGCCCGAAAAGGGATGGAAAACCGCACGGCGGGTTTTACACGCAGGAGCAGATAAAGGAGATTGTCAAATATGCGGCGGAGCGCCATATAACGATAGTTCCGGGGATAAGCATGCCCGGACATGCCACGGCGGCTATCGCCAGCTATCCGGAGATGGGGACCAGCGGCAAACCGGTGGAGGTGTCGGTGGAGTTCGGCAAGCTCCCCAGCGCATTCAACGTGGCGGATGATAAGGTGTATTCTTTTCTCCAGGACATTCTGGATGAGGTGATGGAGGTGTTTCCGGGGAAGGTGATCCATCTGGGGGGCGATGAGGTGGTGTTCAAACAGTGGATGGAATCTCTGCAGGTGAAGGTGTTGATGGAGCGGGAGCATCTGGATGGCCCGGCGCAGGTGCAGCTGTATTTCACCAACAGGATGAGCCGTTTCCTGGAGAGCCGGGGACGCCGCATGATGGGCTGGAACGAGATAATGGGGGATGACCTTCACGGCCTGCTGAAAGCAGTGGGAGCGAAAAAGATCAAGAACAGACCAGAGGGACGCGGTCTGGCTACAGGAACGATAGTGCATTTCTGGAAAGGCGACCTGTCTCTGGCTTCTCGCGCAATCCGCGAGGGACATGACATAGTAAATTCCCTTCACTCCAGCACCTACCTGGATTACGACTATAAGACAATCCCGCTGAAACTGGCCTACGAGTTCGAACCTGTACCTCAGGGCCTGGAGAAACAGCTTCAGCCGAAAGTTCTTGGCCTTGGTTGCCAGATGTGGAGCGAATGGACCCCGGCCGTTGAAAATATAGAGCACCAGACTTTTCCACGTATTGCGGCCTACGCCGAGGTGGGCTGGACAGAACCGGCGCGGAAGGATTATGCTGGTTTCTACCGTAGAATGGACGACATGGAGAAACGCTGGACCCTGCAGAATATCAAATTTGCCAGAGTCCCCCGCTGACCGGAAATTCAACTGTGATAAAGCCCGGCGTTCGATATTTGAGCGCCGGGCTTTTTTCTGCCTAAACCGGAATTCTCATAATCCCACTGCAATAGATTCTCAATATCTCGGGACAGTCTCTCATATTCAGCGTCTAAAAAATATTTCAATGTGCTCTTGACAAATCAGAATCAAATGCCTATATAGATATTGTGATTCATTCTCAAAGTGAGATGAATAAATATCCGTTTCGTTCATGGATCGATAAAGGCTTAATATAACGGAGATAAGACAATGCAAACAACTATCGGCCGCCGTTCATTTCTGAAAATCAGCGCAGCCGCTCTGGCGGTGTCATCAGTGCCGTATTCCCGTCCGCTCCGGGCGGCTCAATCATCCGAATCACAGACAGGGGGTAATAAAATGCCGGTATTCCAGGTGCCCGATCTTCCGTATGCCGCGAATTCGCTCGAACCGTACATCGATGAACAGACTATGCGGATTCATCACGACAAGCATCACCAGGCTTATGTGGACAAGCTCAACGCTGCTCTCCAGGGCCATCCTGAACTGCAGGGGAAAAGCGTGGAACAGTTGCTCCGGGACCTTCAGTCCGTGCCGGAGGATATCCGTACAGCGGTGCGTAATCACGGCGGGGGGCACGTCAACCACTCGCTGTTCTGGACCCTGCTGAAAAAGGACGTGAAGCCTGGCGGAGCGGTGGCCTCGGCGATTGATTCAACGTTCGGCGGATTTGACAATTTCAAGGAAAAATTCTCGGCCGCGGCGGCAGGAGTTTTCGGCAGCGGCTGGGCCTGGCTTGTGGCCTCGGGCGGCAAGCTGGAGATTGTCGCCACGCCCAATCAGGACAGCCCGCTCAGCCAGGGAAAAACACCGATTCTGGGCCTGGATGTCTGGGAACACGCTTATTATCTGAAATACCAGAACCGCCGGCCGGAATACATAGCGGGGTTTTTCAACGTGATCAACTGGGACGCGGTTAACGAGAACCTGAAGAAGGCGTAAAGCGAAGGGCCAGGGGAGGAAGAAAGGTTCTCCGATGGGGCCGTCCGCATCGAATGCGGAGGCCCCGTTGTTTTAGAAGATGAAATTTGCATTGCCCATGCATATATTCTTAATAAGCGAAATATGATAACTTCACAATGACACAGGAGACAGAAATGCCGATAGAGGAACTTGAAATCGGAGTGCTCGGTATGAGTTGCGGACATTGCGCCGCGAGAGTGGAAAAAGCTGTTCTTGCTTCAGGACCCGGTGTTGAATCCGCCAAGGTGGACCTGGAAGGGAAAAAAGTCCTGGTCCGTTGTGATACTTCGAAAACCGGCATCGCTAAAATTACCGCCGCAGTGGAAGCGGCGGGATTTGAACCGGTGAAACCGGCTGTGTAAACCGGGGAGAAAGGATGCCGATCAGGGAAGCTGAAATACCGGTCATCGGGATGCATTGCGCCAACTGCGCCACTCATGTGGAAAAAGCCATCTCGAACGGACTGCCTGGGGTGGTTTCGGTGACTGTCAATCTGGCGGGGGAAAACGCCAGGGTAAGATACGACAGCGATCTTACCGGACTTAAAGCCATAGCCGCAGTTGTCGAGGATGCAGGCTATAAAACGGTTGTGCCGGATGAAACATCTGATAGTGGCGAGGACGGCGAGCAGGCAGCCCGTGATGCGGAAAAGAAAGAACGGTGGAGTGAACTCGCGGCCGGGATAGCTTTCACCCTGCCGCTGTTTATCCTCAGCATGTCCCGCGAACTCCCGCCCCTGGCTGTCTGGGCCGGTTCCTCATGGTACGACTGGCTTTTGCTCGTCCTGGCCTCGCCGGTGCAGTTCTATACCGGCAGGCTGTTTTACCGTGGGGCCTGGCATGCGCTGGCCGGACGGACCTCGAACATGGACGTGCTGGTGGCCCTGGGTTCCTCGGCGGCCTATTTTTATTCGCTCGCGGTACTGGTAATGCCGCCGGATCATGGGATGCGGCATGTGTATTTTGAAACCTCGGCCATGATAATCACCCTGATCAGCCTGGGCAAATACCTGGAGGCCGGGGCGCGCGGAAAAGCCTCGCGGGCAATCCGCGCCCTGATGGACCTGGCGCCGCGACAGGCCGCAGTGCTTGAGCCGGACGGCACTGAGCGCAGCGTGCCGGTGGAAAGGCTCGTACCGGGAATGCTTGTGCTTGTGAGGCCGGGAGAGCGTTTTCCGGTGGATGGGACTGTGGAAAGCGGCGAAAGCGCGGTCAATGAAAGCCTGCTGACCGGCGAGTCGATGCCGGTGGAAAAAGCTGTCGGCGGAAAAGTGTTCGGCGGTGCGATCAACGGGCAGGGCTTGTTGACCGTGCGGGCCACTGGAGTGGGGGAACATACCGCGCTGGCCCAGATCATCCGCCTCGTGCGGCAGGCTCAGGCCGGGAAAGCTCCGATCCAGAGGCTTGCCGACCGCGTGGCTGCGGTGTTTGTCCCGTCGATAATCGTTATCTCGCTGTTGACGTTCTGTCTATGGTGGATACTGGGCGGCGATCTGATAAACGCCATGGTGCGTATGACCGCCGTGCTTGTTATCGCATGCCCTTGCGCTCTGGGGCTGGCTACGCCGGTGGCCGTGATGGCGGCCGGCGGACGGGGAGCGCAGGCGGGAGTGCTGTTCAAGGACCCGGCGGCCATCGAAAAAACAGCCCGCCTGAATACCGTCCTTTTCGACAAAACCGGCACGCTGACCCGCGGAGAACCGGAGCTGATCCGCTGGAAGGCGCTGGGAAATATTGCGCCACAGGATGTACTCCGTCTGGCCGCCTCTGCCGAAAGCGGATCTGAGCACCCGCTGGGGCGGGCGATCGTGCGCGGCGCCCGGGAGAGAGATATCCAGCTTTCGCTGCCGCAGGAGTTCATTTCGACGGGAGGATTTGGGGTGGAGGCCTTGTGCGAGGGATATCGCGCGAGGGCCGGGAAACGCGAGTGGGCGTTGGGCGATTCGCGGATAGATGAGCAGACCGCTGCCTTTGAAGCGGAAATACATTCACGCGGCGGGACAGCGGTCTGGCTGAGCCTGGATGGCTCTCCGGCCGGACTTTTCGAACTGTCGGACCGGATCCGGGAAACCGCGGTGGCAACCCTGGAAACACTGCGCAGACATGGGATCGAAACCGTGCTGGTGACCGGAGATTCTGAACCGGCGGCGCGCGCGGTGGCCTCCGCGACCGGGATAGCGATTGTCGAGGCGAACGTTCCGCCTGGCGGCAAGGCCGAGGTCGTGAAATCCTTCCAGGCGCGCGGAAGGGTGACCGGGTTTGTGGGCGACGGGATCAACGACGCTCCGGCCCTGGCCTGCGCGGATGCCGGAATAGCCATGAGTTCGGGGGCGGATGTTGCTCTGGAGGCGTCGGATATAACTCTGGCGGGAGGTGAGCTGAAAGGCGTCTGGCGTGCCGTTGCTCTTGCACGGGCCACTATGAGCGTTATCCGCCAGAACCTTTTCTGGGCTTTTTTCTACAACCTGGCTTTGATTCCGGCGGCGGCGGGAGCGTTTCACCATGTCATGTGGCTGCCCGCTTTCCTGCGTGACCTTCACCCCATGTTAGCCGCTGCCGCCATGGCCGCTTCCAGCCTCACTGTTGTTTTGAATTCTCTGCGTATCACGCGCCTTGAGCTTTAAACGGCGACATTTGAATATATTTTCCCATTAAACTGCACAATTAAGTCAACAAGACTTGACAGGCATCCGGATCCTTTATATAATAATCAGGTACTTGAATACCTGATTGTAACTTTTTAGAGAAAGTTCCTGCTTATGGATATGCTCAGGCTTTCGGAAGCCGCTTCGCTTGCCCTGCACACGATGGTTTATCTTTCGTCGCATCCGGAGGGGCAGGCCTCGGCGCGGGAGATCGCCGGTGACCTGAATGTTTCCGAAGCACACCTGTCAAAGGTGCTGCAGCGCCTGGCGCGTTTCGGACTGGTGGTCTCGGCGCGCGGGCCGAAAGGCGGCTTCAGTATCGCTCCGGGACGGGACAACGCCACGCTGCTCGACATCTACGAGGCCATCGAGGGGCCGATCCCGGACCGCAAGTGTTTTCGCAGCACAAGTATATGCAGTGGAAGGCATTGCATTTTCGGTAATCTGCTGGAAGATGTGAACAAACAGGTTAAAGACTATATGGCTGAAACAAGCCTGCCCGATCTGGCGGCTACATTCGGAGGTAAAGTTGAAACAGTATCGTAAGGTGATCCGGATAAACGAGGACCTGTGCGATGGTTGCGGGCAGTGCGTGACGGCCTGCGCCGAGGGCGCGATAAAGGTCATCGACGGCAAGGCCAGGCTGGTGAGCGAAACCTATTGCGACGGGCTGGGGGCCTGTCTGGGCGATTGCCCGCAGGGTGCGATCAGCATGGAGGAGCGCGAGGCGGATGTGTTCGATGAACAGGCGGTCAAGGCGCACCTTGCGTCTCTTGTGCAGGGACAAATCAAAACCGCGCATGGGATGGGTGCACCAGGAGAAAAACAATTCCAGGGTTGCCCCGGCTCGCTGGCCCGGATGCTTCAGCAGGAAAGCCCCCGTCCTGATAAACCGGTGGATTCCGAGGCAGGCGCGCCTCTGCAGTCCCGTCTCAGGAACTGGCCGGTGCAGCTCAAGCTGGCCCCGCTCAGCGCGCCCTATTATCAGGGAGCGAAAATTTTACTCAGCGCCGACTGCGCCCCGTTCTCATACGCCGATTTTCATCGCACGTTCCTGGAAGGCAGGTTGGCGCTGGTGGGCTGCCCGAAACTGGATGATCTCGAGCTCTACGAGAACAAGCTCACGAACATCCTTTCGGGAAACGATATCCGCTCGGTGGATGTGGTCTATATGGAGGTGCCGTGCTGCACGGGACTGGCTTTCATGGCCCGGCGCGCCATTCAGGCCTCCGGACGGGACATACCCTTACGTCTGATCCGCATAGGGATAAAAGGCGAGATACTCGAAACTGTCGACCAGCCCAGGGTGGCGGTTTGATCGATTCCGGAAAGCGGGTTAAAGATGCCGGGGAATAAAGAGCGCGAGTTCGCAACCCTGAAAAGGTTTGTCGAGGTCTACTGCGAAAACCATCACGAGCGGCCGGAGAGTGGGGGAGTATGCCCGGAGTGCACCGAGCTTCTCGAATATGCGCACGGACGGCTGGACAAGTGTCCATATGATCCGAAGCCCAAGTGCAAGGATTGCCCCACGCACTGTTACCGTCCGCGCTACAGGCAGCAGGTGCGCGAGGTGATGAAGTTCAGCGGGATGTATTTCGTGAAGCGGGGCAGGGTCGACTGGCTGGTGAAATATTTCATGAGTTGATTGGAAGAGCGGAAAGGGTATTAATGACTCGTTAGTTTGAGATTGAGTCTCTGTAACTGATATGGCAAATGAAAGCTGGCCCGGCGGTTGAGCGCCGGTAAAGCTTCAGGTTAAAGGAGATGAGTTTATGACTACGCAGACAATAGTCCTCGACCCCCGCGGCAGCTACGAGGAAAAATGGGGCTGGAAGGACCCGGAACAGTATGTTTTCAAGCCGAAACGCGGATTGAGCCGGGAAGTGGTTGAGGAGATCACTTTCATGAAATCCGAGCCCGAGTGGATGCGTTCTTTCCGGCTCAAGGCGTACGAGCGTTTTATTACCAGGCCCATGCCTCTCTGGGGCGCGGACCTGAGCGGGATAGATTTCCAGAACATATTCTATTTCCTCCGTGCCACAGAAAAGCAAGGCCGTTCCTGGGACGAGGTGCCGGAGGCTATCAAGCGCACGTTCGACCGTCTTGGAATCCCGGAGGCTGAACGCAAGCACCTGGCCGGGGTCAGCGCTCAGTACGAATCCGAGGTGGTCTATCACAGGATGCAGGAAGACCTGGAGAAAAAGGGCGTCCTTTTCACCGACATGGACACCGCGGTTAAGAAGTATCCTGATATCGTGAAGAAGTATTTCGCCACCGTGATTCCGGCCGGAGACAACAAGCTGGCCGCGCTGAACAGCGCGGTCTGGTCCGGCGGATCGTTCATCTATGTCCCCAAGGGCGTGCGGGTGGATGTGCCGTTGCAGGCCTATTTCAGGATCAATGCCGAGAACGCGGGCCAGTTTGAGCGCACATTGATAATCGCGGATGAAGGCTCGTATGTCCACTATGTCGAGGGTTGCACAGCGCCGGTCTACAGCAGCGAGTCGCTGCACTCGGCCGTGGTCGAGCTGATCGCCCTGCCGCACTCGCGTATCCGTTATACGACCATTCAGAACTGGTCGAACAACGTCTACAACCTGGTGACCAAGCGCGCCGTGGCCGGGGAAGGGGCGGTGGTGGAGTGGGTGGACGGCAACCTGGGGTCGCGCGTGACCATGAAATACCCCTCGGTGATCTTGAAGGGCCGCAAGGCTCACGGCGAAGTTCTCTCGCTGGCTTTCGCCGGGAAGGGACAGCAGCAGGACACCGGGGCGAAAATGATTCACCTGGCTCCGGAGACAAGCTCGATTATAGTTTCCAAGTCTATCTCAAAGGACGGAGGCAGGACAAGCTACCGCGGGCTGGTCAAGGTGGAGAAGGGCGCGCGTAAAGTTAAAAGCAATGTAAGGTGCGATGCCCTTCTGATAGACGATCATTCGCGCTCGGACACCTATCCCTACATGAATATCAACGAGGAAGAGGTGGAGATCGGTCACGAGGCGACCGTGGCCCGGATCGGCGATGAGCAGCTTTTCTACCTGATGAGCCGCGGCCTGACCGAGGAGGAATCCGGGGCCATGATCGTTCGCGGATTTATCGAGCCGATTGTCAAACAGTTGCCTATGGAGTACGCGGTCGAGCTGAATCGCCTGATTGAGTTGCAGATGGAAGGTTCTGTGGGGTGATGAGTTATGTGTCGTACTTAAACCTGTGGATTAGATGGGTGTGATTATTATGACAACGACCAGTCTGATGGATAATACGCTTGAGCAGCTTGCCGAAAGAGGGCCGGGCTGGCTCGCCGATATTCGCCGCGAGGCCTGGGAACGCTTCAGGAATATAGACCCGCCGAGTGGCAGGGAAGAACGCTGGCGCTACACGGATCTTAAGCTGATTTCACCGGAAGATTATCCGAACGCCGGTGAGGATGACACCTGTATGCCGGACAGAATTCCTGACAAGGCCCGCGCTGCGCTGTCGCTGACCGGGACCGGTTCGGCCGGAGAACTTGTGCATGTGGATGGGCGAAGGTTTTCGCTAAACCTGTCGGATGAGGCCCGGAATGCCGGGGTCATCCTGACAGATATGGATAGTGCGGCCAGAGAGTACGGGACTCTGCTGAAGCCTCGTCTGGCCAGCCTTATTGGAGCGAGCGACCTTTACACAAGCTGGAACCTGGCCCTTCACCGCGGCGGCGCTTTTCTTTACGTCCCGCCTGAGGTTGAGCTGAACATGCCGCTCCAGTCCCTGCACTGGCTTAATTCCGCCGGGGCTGCGGTTCAGCCGCGCACTGTTATAATAGTGGACCGCGGAGCGAGCGTGGTGTTCAACGATATTTACGCCTCGGGTCCGCTGGAGACTCCCACCCTCGTGAACCCGGTTACAGAGCTGTTCGCGGCCACAGGTTCCAGGGTGGGCTGGGTCACCTGGCAGGACTGGGGCGCCGGAGTCCGTCAGGTCTCGCGGATAAAGGCGCGTCTGGCCGAGCGGGCCTCGCTCAACACCCTGCTGGTCACGCTGGGAGCGGATTTCTCGCGCACCTGGAAAGAATGCCTTCTTGCCGGAGAGGGCGCGGAAAGTATCATGCTCGGACTTTATTTCCCGCACCGCAGCCAGCAGTTCGAGCACTGGACCGTGCAGGACCATGCCGCTCCGCATACGAAAAGCGACCTTCTGTACAAGGGTGCGCTGGATGACAGCGGCAGATCGGTGTATTACGGCACGATCCGCGTGCGTGAACAGGCCCGCGGCACGGATGCCTACCAGGCGAACCGTAACCTGACTCTCAGCCCGCAGGCCCGGGCCGATACGAATCCGCAGCTTGAGATAGAGACCAATGACGTGCGCTGCACCCATGGGGCCACCGTGGGCAAGGTAGACCCGGAGCAGGTGTTCTATTTGACCTCGCGGGGCATACCCGCTCCAGAGGCCGAGCGCCTTCTTGTTTTCGGTTTTTTCAACGAGGTGCTTGAACGGGTGCGCTGGTCCGGCATGCACGAACTTCTGGCCGAAAAAATTCTGTCCAAGCTGGAGGAACGCAAATGAACTGGGTTCGTGCGGCAGGCCGGGATGAGCTGGCCGGGGAATCGGCGAAGCGTGTGCTCGTGGGAAAGTCGGCGGTGGCCCTGGTGCTCAGCGGCGGCGAGTACTATGCGGTGGATGACTGCTGCACGCACGAGGAGGCCCGCCTGTCCGAGGGGTTTGTGGAAGACGGGCGGATCGAGTGCCCCCGTCACGGCGCGATTTTCGGCCTGGCCAGCGGTGAACCGCAGAGCCTTCCGGCCACGCGCCCCCTGAAGACATGGGCTGTCAGGCTGGAGGGTGACGATATTATGGTTGGTATACCGGATGAATGAAAATATATTTGAGGAGCAGACAATGAACGAGTCAATCCTTACAATCCAGGACCTCCACGCCAGAGTGGAAGGCAAGGAGATACTGAAAGGTTTCAATCTGGATGTCCCGCGCGGTCAGGTGCATGCCCTTATGGGGCCGAACGGCAGCGGCAAGTCCACCCTGGCCAATGTTCTGCTGGGACATCCGGCGTACGAGGTCACTGGCGGGAAAATAATTTTCAAGGGCGTGGATGTCACCGGGATGAGCGCCGATGAGCGCTCGCGTCTGGGGATGTTCCTGGCTTTTCAGTATCCGGTCGAGGTGCCGGGGGTCTCGCTGCTCAATTTCCTGCGCACCTCGCTTAACGCGCACCGGGAGAAGGACATTCCGATCCGCGAGTTCAGGACGCTGGTGGATGAGAAGCTCAAGATGCTGGGGATGGATCCGGCTTTCACCCGCCGCAACCTGAACGAGGGTTTCAGCGGAGGGGAGAAAAAGCGCAACGAGGTGCTCCAGATGGCCCTGTTGCAGCCAGAGCTGGCGATACTGGACGAGACCGATTCCGGGCTGGATATCGATGCCGTGAGGGTGGTCTCCGGGGCGGTTAACGCGATGCGCGGGCCGGAAGTGAGTTTTCTGGTGATCACGCACTACATGCGCATACTCAACTATCTCGATCCGGATGTTGTGCATATCATGCTGAACGGGCGTATCGTAAAGTCCGGAGGCCCGGAACTGGCCCACGAACTCGAGGAGAAAGGCTACAATTCAATCCGCCGGGAGTTCGGGCTGGAGGCTGAGTCCGAGGCCGAGCCGGAGAAAGTGGCAGTTTGATGAGCGAAATGATGACAGTTGAGCCTTCGCCTGAAAAAGCGCTGGATGTGACCGCGGTCCGGAGGGATTTTCCGCTCCTGGAACGCCAGGTGAACGGCCATCCCCTCGTGTACCTGGATTCCGCAGCCACCTCGCAGAAACCGCGACAGGTGCTCGATATCCTGCGGGATTTCTACGAGAGGCATAATGCCAATCCGCACCGCGGCGTGCACACTCTGGCGGGGGAGGCCACCGAGGCCTATGAGAACGCCCGCGCGCGTGTGGCGGCTTTTATCAGCGCCTCCGGTCCGGAGTCTGTCGTGTTCACCCGCAACGCCACCGAGGCGCTGAACCTGGTGGCCTGGTCCTGGGCCTCGGCAAACCTGAAACCGGGGGATGAGATTGTCTGCACCGGCCTGGAGCACCACTCGAACTTCCTGCCCTGGCAGCGGGTGGCCGCTCTTAAAGGCGCAGCGCTCAGGATTCTTCCGGTCAGGGATGACGGCGGACTGGCGCTGGAGGAACTGGACAGCCTGGTCAGCGGTCGCACCCGCCTGATCGCTTTCAGCGGCATGAGCAACGTCCTTGGGACAATAATCGATCCTGTTCCGCTGGTGGCCATTGCGAAACGCGCCGGGGCGGTGACCGTAATGGATGGGGCGCAGTCGGTTCCGCACCTTAAAACCGGCTTTCGGGCGCTGGGGCTGGATTTCCTGGCGTTTTCCGGGCATAAGATGCTCGGCCCCACCGGGATCGGGGTGCTGGCGGCCCGCCAGGAGCTTCTCGAAAGCATGGAGCCGCTCTATGTGGGCGGAGGCATGGTGCTGGATGTCTCTCAGGAGGAAGCAACGTGGATCGAGCCACCCTGGCGCTTCGAGGCGGGGACACAGGCCGTGGCCGAGGCGGTGGCCCTGGGCGAGGCGACAGAGTATCTTGAAACGCTGGGAATGGGTAATCTGCAAGCGCGTGAACAGTCCCTTGTCCGGTATGCCCTTGAGGCTTTTGACAATCTCGACGGATTCCGCCTGATCGGTCCCCGCAATCCGGAGCGGCGTGGGGCGGTTTTTTCGTTCGAACTGCTGGACAAGTCCGGAGGAGTGATTCATCCTCACGATGTGGCCGGGTATCTGGACAGCCTTGGAGTGGCGATCCGGGCCGGTCACCACTGCGCCAGGCCGCTGGTGCGGCGTTTCGGTGCGACAGCGCTCTGCCGGGCCTCGTTCTATCTTTACAACACGGAAAAGGAAGTCGATATCCTTGTCGAGGCGTTGCGCAAAACACGCCAGTTCTTTTCAGGAGTCTGAAAAGTGAGTTACGAGGATCTGTACCAGGAAATACTTCTCGACCATTACCGCAATCCACGCAACCGCTGCAACGGAGAAATGACGGGCTTTTGCGTGAAGCACGAGAACCCGCTCTGCGGCGATGAGCTTTCGCTGGCCCTGGAGGTCGATGAGCAGGACAGGATTGTGAACGTATGTTTTCAGGGTCACGGCTGCTCGATCTCCCAGGCCTCGGCCTCCCTGATGACCGAGGCTGTGCGGGGCCTGACACGCGCAGAGGCGGAGGAACTGGTTGAAAAGGTGCGGCTGATGCTGCGTGGGGAGAAAGACGGCTCCGCTCTGGGGGACATACAGGCACTCGAGGGCGTGTCCCGTTTCCCGGTGCGGATCAAGTGCGCCCTTCTTGCCTGGATGGCCCTCAAAGACGCGCTGAACAGCGTCCACCTCGCCGCCGGGGCCGCGCATGAGCACAATTGACCGTCAGAAAGTGATCGAGTTCCTGAAAACGGTCGAGGACCCGGAATTCGCGATCGACATCTACAACCTGGGATTGGTGTACGATGTGCGGGTCGATGGTTCTCAGGTGACCTTGCTCATGACCCTCACCTCGCTGGGATGCCCGACCGCGCCGCTGATCGAGGAAGCCGCGGTTGCCGCGGCCAGGCTGGTCAGCGGAGTGGAGAAAGTGGTTGTCGAGTGGACTTTCGATCCGCCCTGGAGCCCGGACATGATCAGCGATGAGGGCAAGGAAATTCTGGAATCCCTGGGCTATTGACCTGCCGGGGAAAAGACTTCCGTGATGTCGCCGAAATTTTACGATGTTTTATAAGCGTGTTGAAAATTAATTCAAAGAACACAACCCTCTGTTCCCCCCCCCTTCTCATGGGGGCTAACTTCTCTACTGCCAAGCGATTGCAGATGAGCGGCAATGGCGGGCTTTTTATCCCCCCTTTACAAGAGGGGACCGAGGGGGATTTAATCAAACAAATCAATACATCTTTATAATATTATGAATAACAGCGAATTACGTAAGGACACGGAATGACGTGCCCTTTTTTTAAATCAATGCCAATCCTTCTCGAAAACCTTGTTCTCCCACCCGGTTATTCCAATCTTTAAATTCAAATATTTTTTTGTCTGCAAAGGGAGACTATCCGGTGGTCTTTTTCTGGTCTATCCTCGCATATCTTTTTCTGCTTATCCTGGCCGGCCTGTTCCGCAGCGGACAGGTGAAAAGCGGCGAGGATTTTATCGTCGCCGGGCGCAGCCTGAGCGCTCCGGTGCTGGTGGGCACTCTGCTCGCCACCTGGATCGGCTCCGGCTCGCTTTTCGGAGGCGCGGGGCTGGCCTACGAGAAAGGCTTCCCGGCGCTCTGGTTCGATGCCGGAGTGTGGATAGCGATAGTGGTGCTGTTCTTTCTGGCCGGCCGGGCGCGCGCGCTGGCCCTGTACACGGTACCCGACATCCTGGAACTGCGCTACAACCGCTGGGCGCGCCTTCTGGGTTCACTGGTCACGGTGGTGGCGTACACGGCCATTGTCAGCTACCAGTTCCGCGCCGGCGGGATGGTCCTTCAGTTCGTGGCCGGAGTTCCCCTGGAGCGCGGAATAATGCTGACCGCTGTTTTCGTGATCGCCTACACCGTGCTGGCCGGGATGCTTTCGGTGGCGTACACGGACGTGGTGAACGGAATCGTGATGCTGGCCGGGTTCACACTCGCGCTGCCCCTGCTCTGGAACAGCGCCGGGGGCTGGGAAGGGCTGACAGCCGCACTTCCAGCCGAAAGGTTCCAGGTGTTCGGCGAACTGCACCCGGTTCAGGCCCTGGGCTATTCGTTTTCCACTCTTCTGCTCCTTCTGGGCGAGGCCGGGATGTACCAGCGGTTCTTTTCGGCCAGGGATGAGCGCACGGCGCGAATTTCAGTGCTGGGCTGGGTTGGCGGGACAATATTCATCGAGAGCCTGATCGTGGTGCTGGCGGTCCTGGCCAGCGCCCTGTTCAAGGGTATCGAGCCTGAGCAGGCGGTGCTGTACATCGTGCGCGACGGTCTCCCGGTGTGGGCCGGGTGTATCTGTCTGGCCGCGGTGGTGGCGGTGATTGTCTCCACCGCCGACTCTTTCCTTCTGGTCCCGGCCACCAGCCTGATGCGGGATGTGTACCAGCGCTTTATCGATCCGCAGGTGGACAAAAAAAGGTTCCTGCTGTATTCCCGTCTGGCCGTGGTCCTGCTGGGACTTGCCGCCTGGGTGCAGGTGCGCTATTTTGAGCGTGTGCTGGAGATGGCGATCTACGCCTACACCATGTACGGAGCAGGTATCACTCCGGCGCTGCTGGCGGCTTTTCTCTGGAAGCGCGCCAACGCCGCGGGCGGAGTGGGTTCGATAATCGCGGGCATGGGCGTGACAGCGGCATGGGAGATTGCCGGGCATCCCTGGGGTGTACCCACGGTGTATCCGGCCCTGGGGGCGTCTCTGCTGTGCCTTTTCGGGCTGAGTCTACTTACAGACAGAGGCCCATCCGGCAGATCTGTGGATGAGCTGATAGAGCACAACCGGCTGGGGAGCGGGACATGAGCGCGGTATCGCGGGAAAAAGCCGAGATCACGCAACGTATCTGCGAATCTATCTCGCAGGCCGTGCGCCAGTACGCCGAGGAGCACCCGCAGACAGAACTGGGCGTGGATGACATCCGCGAGATACTGGTCAAGATCATCGACTACCTGGACATCACCGACATCACCGGGTTCTCGCGCTGGCAGTGAAATCGGCCCGGCCACGAAACGCTTGAACGGAAAGCGTTTCTGCGTTATTTTGTCGTCGGTTTCAAAGCGTGTTGATTGATCGGATTAAATCCCCCTCGGTCCCCCTTTTCCAAAGGGGGAGGAACGGCCGCCTCTGCCGGCTATTTACAAACGGTTGGCGGCGGAGAAGTTAAGTCCCCCGTAACAAAGTGGAAAACAGGGGGGGCTTATAAGAATTTTTCAACACGCTTATAAGCAATCGTTTTACATATTCCTCCGGCTGTTTTTAAGAAACGGGGGAACGAAAAGCAGAACAGCCAGCGCCCTCTTAGCTCAGCCGGATAGAGCAACTGCCTTCTAAGCAGTAGGTCGCGCGTTCGAGCCGCGCAGAGGGCGCCATATTTTATGTGGGGCCAGGTTTGAAAACCTGGCCTTAAATATTTTAAAACAATATATTAGCTTTAAGGCCATTTAATCCTGCGTTATTCTAACTTCAGGAGCAAATTTACATGTATATAATAATTATTGTTTTAAACGTGGCTTTACTTTTATTTATGATATTCTTAGTGGCATATTTCAAGGAAAAAGGTAAACACCTTGCTGCAAAAGAGGATATAGAAAGTTTGGTAGGACAGATAGAAAAAATAAGGATGCATTATCAAAGTGAAATAGAACAACTCAAAGCGTCTTTAGAAGCTGAAAAGACATTGTTACTTTTAAGGAGAAGGTTATATAAAGAAATATGCACAAACTTAAGAGTTTTTTTAATTGGTGCTGATTCTGGAAAAGATGAAAAAGACGCTTTCTTAAAATCATTTTCAGAATCTTGGTTATGGGCCTCAGATCCAGTAGTGGCTGCTCTAAGAGATTTTTCTGATATACAAATTAAACACGTTGAGACTCCGGGGAGTGTCAATCAGGCACAAATGAAGGAAGCCTTTTCCAAGTGTATTTTGGAAATGCGAAAAGACGCTGGCTTTTCACAAACAACAATGGCGAAAGAAGATTTTAGATTCCTTGTTTTTAAAGGTTAGCCCAGATCAATATAAAGAATATCAATACTTGATCAATTAATGCTATGCAAATAGGTTATTATGGTTTACGAGTCTTCAAATTTCTTCCAAAACCGCGCCCTCGAACTCTGGCTGTACGGGATCACACCGGAGCAGAGCGCGGCAGAGGTTGATTTCATTCTCGAGGAGCTTCAGGCTCCACCCGGCGCATGTATTCTGGATGCCCCCTGCGGCAGCGGCCGTCATCTGGCGGCGCTGGCGAAGCGCGGCTACATCGGCCTGGGACTGGACCATTCCCCGGAAATGATCGCCCTGGCGCGCCAGGCCCTGGCCCCGTATCCCGGCCGGTTCGAGCTGCTCCAGGCCGACCTGCGTGAGATAACGGGCGAGGCTGTTTTTGATGGGGCCTTCGCGTTCGGCAACAGTTTCGGCTATTTCGACCGTCCGGGGATGGCCACATATCTCGGCGCGCTCGCCCGGGCCCTGAAACCCGGAGCGCGGTTCGTGGCCGATACCGCCCTGGCCGCCGAATCGGTGCTGCCCGGACTTAAAGATCACGAATGGTACGAGGCCGGGGAGTTCACTGTCCTTATCGACAACACCTACCATCCCGAGGAAAACCTCCTGGAGATGGAGCACCGCATCTACAGGCGCGGCTCGGCCGAGCCTGAAACCAGCACTTTATGCCAGTGGGTTTATACTCTCGGGGAAATCAGGTCCATGTTAGATAGCGCCGGGCTGAAGTTGCTTCAGGCTTATGGCTCGTTGGCCCGCGAGCCTTTCCGCGCCGGTTCGCCCTGGTTTATAATCACGGCGGAAAAGCCCCTGAACTGAAAGCCGCTGTCGAGTCCGTCACCACTTACCGCCCTTTTTCTAATTTGATATTCCCTGATACAACTGTTGTTTTCAGCCGTTCATGTAAACAGAGGCGGCTCTTGTCTCAGATGGAATCCGGACCTAAATTGAGTTAATCGTTTTTTTGATTGCGGATGCATGCACTTTAATAAACGTTTTCCGGGGCGGTTGATTGGCAGGGAGAGAAATCCTCACCGATTCATACGGGCGGGTGCACGATTACCTGCGCCTTTCGGTCACTGACCGCTGCGACCTGGGATGTTTCTATTGCCGTCCGGCGGGCGGTTTCAGGCCAAAAGGCGCCTCCGAGATTCTGAATGATTGTGAAATATTGCGTCTGGCCGGGATTTTCAGCCGCCTCGGCGTCCGGAAAATCAGGCTGACCGGCGGCGAACCGCTGTTGCGTCCGAATCTGTCCAGGCTAATCAAGACCCTGCGCGAAGTGGACGGTATCGAAACGCTGGGCCTGACCACCAACGGCACGCATCTGGCTGAGAACGCCGGGGAACTGCGCGGCTCCGGGTTGGACCTGGTCAATATCAGCCTGGACACCCTGAGACCGGAGCGCTTCCGCCGGATCAACGGCGGAACGGTTCATGGACGGGTCCTGGAGGGAGTGCGGGCCGCGGTGGAGGCCGGTTTCAAGGCCGTGAAGCTCAACATGGTCGTTGTCAGGGGAGTCAATGACGATGAGGCGCTCGATTTTGCCGCCCTGGCCTGCCGTCTGCCTATCACCGTGCGTTTCATAGAATACATGCCTTTCACGGACAACCCTTGGAAGCGGGACGGTTTCATTTCCAGCCGGGAAACACGGGAACGCATTGAAAGACATTTTGATATCCAGCCCATTGAGCCCGGGAACGAATCCGGCTCAGTCAGCCGGGACTGGTCGATAGGCGGAGGAGTGGGGCGTATCGGGTTCATTTCCGCCCTGTCCGGTCATTTCTGCGGCCATTGTTCCCGTCTGCGCCTCACCGCGGATGGCATGCTCAAGCTGTGCCTTTTCAGCCCCGCGGTGGCCGATCTGCGCAGTCCGCTGCGCGAGAGTGCGACGGATGATGACATCCGGGGGATCATTCTCGGAGCGATGCGCCTGAAACCCTCCGCGCACCCCTCGGCGGAGGCGCTTGCGGAGATGAAAGACCGGGTGATGACCCAGGTCGGCGGCTGAAACGGAAAACAACTGAAGATGCGAGATGGGAAGATGCCGGAAAAGAACGGCGGTTGCCAGGGCCATATAGATGCAGTCTGTATCAGCCAGCGAAGGGGCGAAGCCAAAACCGCCGTCCCGGGGGCCGATTTTGTCGAGGGGAGCGGCATCCTGGGCGATGCGCACGCCGGTCCCGGCGACCGTCAGGTCAGCCTTCTGGCCGGAGAGAGCATCGACAGGATGCGCAGCCGGGGTTTGGCGCTGGAGCCGGGCGCTTTCGGGGAGAACCTTGTCACCCGCGGGATCGATCTGTCATCGCTCGAGCCGGGGGACTGCCTGATAGCGGGCGGGGCGCGCCTGTGTATTACCAGGATCGGCAAGGAATGCCACAGCCGCTGCGCGATTTACTACAGCGCCGGTGACTGTATCATGCCGCGGGAGGGGCTTTTCGCTCAGGTGATCCGGAGCGGGAGGGTGGCTCCGGGTGACAAGATCGAGCTGCTGAACGAGCGGTGTTGATAACGGTCTGTACTTGACAGCCCCGGTTGTGACGGTTATATTTTTAGGGCTTTGATTTCAATGGTGGGCGTAGCTCAGCAGGTAGAGCACATGGTTGTGGCCCATGTGGCCGTGGGTTCAAGTCCCATCGCTCACCCCATATATTCCGGCGGTCGAGGGAGCGTATGCTTCTGCGGTCGCCGGACCTGAAAGTACAGGGTTCCGCTGGCATCAGCCTCCGGGACCCTGTGCTTTTTGCACTCAATATGGTTGTCATCTCGAATGCCATATGTTATCTATCCGGAAGGTTTAAACTTTCTTATTCCGTCAGCGGTAAAGCCGCAATGGATGCAATGCCGATAGAGGAGATTCAGAATGCAGAACGAACCGGTTGTCGTAACTGCCGTGATCGGAGTGAAAAAGGGGAGCGAGATGGAAGCCGAAAGCCTGATGCGCGCTCTTATTCCTCCGACGCGCGCTGAATCCGGATGCCTGAACTACAACCTGCACTGCCTGGGCGATGACCGAAGCCTGTTCCTGTTCCATGAGACCTGGGCCAGCCGGGCCGCTCTGGACCAGCATCTGGCAACGCCTCACCTGACCGGCTTCCTCAAAAAGATCGAGCCGCTGCTTTCCGTCCCTCCGGAGATAAAAGTCTGGAAGAAGATAGGCTGATTTCATCGAGAATTATCCGCGTACAAAAAAAGGCCCGCTTAGGGGCCTTTTTTGTACATGCTTAAAAGCTTATGGCTTATGCGTGAACAACACTTTCCGGCATTCCACGCCCTCGATTGCGTCGAGTTCCCGGGCCAGTTCATCGAAGTGCGATTCATCGCCGACCATTTCGAGGATTATCACTCCGGCCTTGGAATTCATGGTCTCGGTGACCTCATGCAGTCCGAGGCGGGTTTTGATGTAATTGCCGAAGCGGGTGAAAATCTGCTGGACCTCGGGGGCCTTTGTCACCCTGTTGGTTATATGTACGCAGAGTATAAGGTGTTTGTCCATGACACTATCCTTTCATGACAGGTTGTTTCGAGGCGTCAGAGAAGATTGAATCGAATAATTGACGGCTGCCTGGAATATATCTCTATTTTTTTGCATTTCAAGTCATGCGGCTGAGGAAGTTAAATTAAACTGGCAAAGACAGCGCCCGGCTTTAATATTTATCCGGACCATTCTTGATAATGTCTTGCAACGCTGTCCGTGGAGGCGATATCAGACGAAGAGAAATGCTCGTCCGGACCGTAGCGGGCCTGAGCGTTCTGCCCTCGGCCGCTGGTCTGGCCGCTCCGGCTGGTGGTGAAAAGGAGGCTGGGTTCAAGTACCGCGTGTCAGTGGGCTGGCTGCGCGATCTGGCCTCCGAGCCGGTTCCAGACGAAGCCTGGCCATGCATACGCTGGGATGAACGTCTTCTTGCCGATCAGATATCATTCCTGGATGCCGAGTCGAAGCTCGGGATGAACTATGACTGCGCCTGGGGCTTTTTCCGCTCGCGCGACTGGCCCATGCTGTTCGAGAATGTTATCAGCCCGGAGCGTGCCGCGAAACTAAAGGCTTTTGTGGGTGCGGCCCATGAAAGAGGTGTGAAAGTCCTTGCGGGTCTTGGAGTGTATAGTTGGGGATTCGAGGAAATAATCCGTAAAGCTCCCGGCGTGTCCGCCGGGAACTCCCAGGCCATGTGCCTTTATAGCGCCGAGGCCTGGGATTGGATGCGCCGCGTCCTGGATTTCCATTTCGACCCGGCCTGGGGGCTGGACGGGGTTAGCATGCAATCCGCGGACCAGGGACGATGCGAATGTGAAAAATGCAGCCGTCTCTCCCCGGCGGAGTACCACGCGAACATTCTGATCCGGACCGCTGAATACATTCGCGCCTCGCGCCCGGAATGGACGATCGGCCAGGCCTCCTGGGGGTTGCGTGTGGATGACCCATCGGAGTTCGAGCACCTGAAAAGGATTGCCGCGGCGGTTGACTATATGGTGGAGGTCCAGGAACTGTCGTCCCGTTCGGGACGCAGGCGTGAGATAGTGCAAGAGCTTGGCTGCGCTTTCGGTTCCCTGGGCGGAGTGCTGGTGGAGCCGCCGCAGCACTGGGACCGTCTGCGCTGGTTCCTGCCCTGCGGTCTCGGTTCGGCTGGCGCTCTGCTCAGACTTCAAAATGACGGCGGCACGGCCTGCGAGTATTTTTACCGTCCTTTCGCCAACCCGGCCGAGGAAGTCTCCTGGAGAACCGGCGCTCTGGTGTTATGCTCCGTGGAACCTGACCCGGAAAAAGCCCTTGCCCGCGCCATTGAATCGGTATATCAGGCCTCAGGGGCATGTCTTGAAAAGATTTGTGAACTTTATGCCAGGGGAGAGAGGGCCTATTTCTCGCCGGTTGATTTCAAGCCGGGGGACGGAAGCATATCGCTCGAGCCGCTTATCTGGAAAGAGAATCCGGCCGCGCCGGGCCCGCCGGTTTATCTCGAGCGAATGGACAAGGCTGCGCGGGCGGATTATGCATCCGATCTGCGGCGGATCCGCAATGAATTCAGCCGCCTTAACCCCGCGCGTGCGGACCGTCTGCGTGAAACCCTGCAATGCATAGATGGCGCCCTGGCGGATATTGCGGTATTGAATCGCTGAATTATCAGGATATATTGTAGTTCAAACAGAGTTTTAACCAGGTGTCTTGTCAATCAACTTTTCCAAGGAGTGATTATGCGCCACGCAACCGTTTCAGGCCTGTCATCCTGTCTTCTTCTCCTGGTTTTTTCAGTCGCAATGGCGGCAGCCCAGCAGGCCCAGCCTCGTCTGGTCGCCGCTCCGGCCGGAGCGGCGCCTTCGGATGCAATTGTACTTTTTGACGGTTCTGGTCTGGACCAGTGGCAGACCGAGGACGGCCAACCGGCGAAATGGAAGATCGAGAATGGAGCCATGGTGGTGACAGAGGGAAACGTGATCACTAAGAAAGCTTTCGGCGACATGCAACTGCATCTCGAATTCGCCTCCCCGTCGCCTGCGAAGGGCGAGGGCCAGGATCGCGGTAACAGCGGGGTATATCTGATGGACCGTTACGAGGTGCAGGTGCTCGATTCCTATGAGAACGAGACTTACACGGATGGCATGTTAGGCTCTGTCTATAAGGTCGCCCCTCCGCTGGTAAACGCCTGCCGCAAGCCCGGCGAATGGCAGACCTATGATATAATCGTTCGCGCTCCGAAATTTGATGCGAACGGGAAAAAAGTAAAAAATGCCACGGTGACCGTTCTTTTGAACGGCATACTGGTGCAGGATCATCTCGAGATTCCGGCTCCCACCGGAGGACGGGAAAAAGCGGCGGAACAGAAAACCGGCCCGATCTTGCTGCAGGACCACAACCATCCGGTGAAATTCAGGAATATCTGGGTGCGTGAGCTTTAGGGGAAGACAAAAAATCGGTTGATTGAGGGGAGCGGCAAACCGGATTATTGGTTCCGGCCGCTCCTTTTTTTTGCGGATCAAACCAGAATGCGGTCGGCCTTGCGGATTATCTCCACGGAATAGCCTTCGAGCACTTGATAGAAATGCAGAAGCTTCCCGCAGTTTTTGCATTTCTGCGGAAGGTAGAAAAAAGGCGGGCTCAATTTGCCGTCCACCAGGCGCAAAGATTGCTCCACCTTGGCATGGCACTGGCTGCATTCCCATTTCGGATTGATAAATTCCACATTAGGCATTTTTATCCCCCGGCTCGAAAGCAATCTTATTATAACATGGCAATTTTATGCCCTCAAGTGCAATCGGAAACCCATGTCCAAAGACGGTGCATTTAAGGTCGATTAATAGGGGAGGGAAATGAAATATCTGAATCAAAGCCGGAGGGACAGTGCTTGATTTTCAGTCGCTGCATGCTAAACAACTTGAAATATACCAGAATTTCAGCCATTTCAAAAAATTATCCGCACATTATATTATTCTCTCTCAAATCAAACTCGAATCTGTCAGACGTAACACTTCCAGCGTGAGTCAATCGATATTGTCACCTTCAATCGGATTGCCCGAAGGGTTCAAAGGACAGAAAATCAATATGCTTGTCTGATAGAAAGATAGCATTCCTTTTCTACCGGATAATCAAAAATAATTCAGAAAAATGTTTACATTTATTTGGGATTTGCATATAATAAAACAGCTCTTCCCCACGGGCGCCTGACCAGCGTTCTCCCGTCAGGAAGAGCTGCAGAGCGGATGCCGCAAAACCTCTCCCACGACATCGCATCTCGGACAGTACCTCCATACCAGATATCGGATGTTTATAGTTTCAAGTAAAGAACTTTACTCCGGAGCCGGTAAAAAGGCAGGGAGGCGGCAAAAACTGCGAGGGCATGGGACAGACATCCCGGACAGCGAGAACAAATTGCCGGTTTGAGTTTCAGGCAAAAGATGGGCTCAGGAGGCTGCCACCCCCTGAGCCCGGGCGCACAAAAAGCACGCATCTGACTCGGACACAAACAGTTGCGCAATTATACGCCTGATGTCTCCTATACGGCTTTTCATGCGGTTCTGTTCATAATGCGCATTCTTGCTATCGGCAGAATACATGAAAGACTTTAATTCGCTGTGTGTTAGATGTCATTTCTCCACTGGATTATGCAAAATGCATGCTTGTCCCGTGGCTTTATTCCCGCCCCCGCCTTTTTAGCCGAAAATGCCCTCCCTGGTAAACTCCGGGCAATCCGCAGCCTGGCCGGCCTTTATAGGCTCGGCTGGAGAAACCGTTCAAGGGGGGCGGAAAATGGATATCACCGGGATTTCTGACTCGCGCTATCTTTCACGCTCATTTCAGACAACAGCTTATGAGCAGCCACAGCCGGTTGGCTATCAGGGGGGGGCTGCCGGACCGCAGGTATTGGGTGATGTTCCGTCGACCGGGCCGTTGCCGGGTTCAAACCGTCCGGATGAGGGAGTTGTCTGGCTGGAGCAATGCCGCGAAAGTTCGTTTCTGAACAGGGTGCACGTGAGTGAATCCGGCCGCAGCCGGATGGCGCGGATTGAAGGTCAGTGGGAAGTTCAGTCCTGGCAGGTGCGCCGTCTGCACGATGAGCTTAACTCGCTTGAACGCCAGGCCGCGGCCGGTGCAATGCGGCTTCGCTCGGCTGTCGCCTCGTTTCTCGACCTGCAGAACAGGGCGGCATCCTCAGGCCGGAGTGTGGATATTTATGCTTGACAGAGTCTGTGCGTGACATTATTAATCTATCTGTAACATGGTCTTATGTTAATTTAAAAGGCAATCCAAAGTCGTGTGCTGATTAATTTCTTACCTTGTTAAAAAGCAGGAGGGTTACCGATGTCTCTGGCTCGCTTCAAGCTATTGTTTATTGCGGCTCTGGCCGTGGCGGCTTTAAGCGCCTGTTCCACCAAACCGAAGTTTTATATTCAGATCCAGGTCCTCGGTGCGGAAACCTCCTGCCAGAACATGGAAATTGATTTCACGGCGTACGATTATCAGGGCGTTCTTGACAGCCTGACTCAGGTTAACAACCCGGGCCCGCGTCCTGATTCATCCGATCTTCTCGTTCTCCTCGATCAGTATCAGAAAATGCTTATTACCAAGACTGCCATGTCCGATTCGGTCAACTTCATCCGGGATGACCTCGAAAAGCTGCAGAACACATCGATCGAATACCGCAAGCTTTTCCCGATTTTCCAGGACCTGCAGAAAAGAGAGCAGTCTTCGTCCGATGAGGTCCATGCGGTCCATAATAAATACCTCGAGGTCAAGGGTGCGTATCAGGAAAAGCTGAACGCGTGGCGCGAAAAAGCGTTCACCGGATTTTCAGAATTTAAGGCTGCCATTCCGCCCGAGCAGCAGACCAAGACCGAGGTCACTGATCAGAACTGCGCGATCAACAAGCTCGATCTGCCTTACGGGCAGTGGTGGCTGAATGCCGAGTTGCGTCGTCCGGGGACGATCAATGAAAAACTGGTCTGGAATATTCAGCTCCCGACCGAGGGCGATTCGGTGATGATCCTCCTTGACGAGAGCAACGCGGATATAATCCGGGAACTGCTCTGAGTCGGGCGGCCTGCTACAACGAAATTACATTCTCCTTTCCGGCAGTATCCCGTCAGCTTTCATCCGTGATACTGCCGGTTTGTTTATGCTTTGGCGTTTTCATAAATATATGGTTCTGAACACTGTTATATTTAGCGACGGAGCTGAAAGTGACATCCGGTATTGAAGATTTGACGATCAACTGGGAAGACGAGCAGGGTAAACTCACGACAAAAGAGCTGGCGAAGGAAGTGATTTCCAAGGGCGGCGGCTGGGTGACTATAATGTTCCTGTACCAGGATCTTGAAGCGGCCAGTGGCGAATACGGCCCCAGCAAAGTGCGCGTGCAGCGTTACCAGAAACGCGGCGACAAATATATTGTTCAGAGTAAATTCAACATTTCCAGCGAGAAACAGGCGCAGCAGATCATTCGCACCCTGAGTGAGTGGTTTCCTGAACAGTAGACTTTCTCGTTGTTGCTCTTGCGCTGGATTTGAAAACAACGCAGGCTTTAAACACCTTTTTCCTGGAGTTCGAATGAATTATCAGGTTTCAGATATCAAGCTGGCGGACAAGGGTAAAAAAAGGATCGACTGGGCCGGGAACGATATGCCGGTCCTGCGGCTTGTTCGTGAAAGGTTCGAGAAGGAAAAACCTCTGGCCGGACTGCGGATGAGCGCCTGCCTTCATGTGACTGCGGAAACAGCCAACCTCTGCCGCACGCTTAAGGCTGGAGGAGCCGACCTTCTGCTTTGCGCTTCAAATCCGTTGAGCACCCAGGACGATGTGGCGGCTTCCCTGGTCGAGCATGACGGTCTTAAAGTCTATGCGATACGAGGAGAGGACAACAAGACTTATTACGAGCACATCAAGGCCGCTCTAGAATTCAAGCCCTCGATCACGATGGATGACGGCGCGGACCTGGTGAGCACAGTGCATTCTGAGTACCCCGGACAACTTGGCGACATAATCGGCAGCATGGAGGAGACGACCACCGGTGTGATCCGTCTTCGGGCTATGGCCGCCGATGGCGCGCTCAAGATTCCGGTGTTCGCGGTCAATGACGCCATGACCAAGCACCTGTTCGACAACCGTTACGGCACGGGGCAGTCCACGGTGGACGGGATCATACGGGCGACCGACATCCTTCTGGCGGGTAAAAACGTCGTGACCGCCGGCTATGGCTGGTGCGGACGGGGTTTCGCCAACCGGGCGCGTGGCATGGGAGCCAATGTGATCGTCACCGAGGTGGATGCCATCAAGGCCATTGAGGCGGTGATGGACGGATTCAGGGTGATGACCATGGAAGAGGCGGCCCCGATAGGCGACCTTTTCTGCACGCTGACCGGCAACATCAATGTCATCCGGCCGGAGCATTTCTCGAGGATGAAAGACGGCGCGATTGTCTGTAACAGCGGACATTTCAATGTGGAGCTTGACCTGAAAGGGCTGGAAGCCATTTCGAAGAAGCTGGTCAAGGAAGTCCGCGCCAATGTGGACGCCTACCATCTCAATAGCGGACGCACCGTGTTTGTCCTGGGAGAGGGACGGCTTATCAACCTGGCCGCCGCCGAGGGGCATCCGGCCTCGGTCATGGACATGAGTTTCGCCGTGCAGGCGCTGACCACCGAGCACGTGGCAAAGAATCGCGGGACATTCCAGGCCCGCGTTTACGATGTCCCGGCGAATATAGATCAATGGGTCGCCACGCTGAAACTCAAGTCGATGGGAGTCACTGTCGACAAGCTGACCGCTGAGCAGGAAAAATATCTTAAATCCTGGAACATGGGCACCTGATTTGAAGAAACATGCCGCGGTCCGGAACGTCCTGTCCCGGACCGCGGCTGAATTCGAAAGAGGCTCGTATGATTGAACTCACAATTTCCGGCCTTGGGATAGACAGCTCCAACAATTCGCCCGTGGTGCTGCTCAAGGAGAAAGACGGCGAAAGGGTGCTTCCGATCTGGATCGGTCCGAGCGAGGCCAGCGCTATCGCCATGGAAATCTCGGGAGTGAAGTTCAAGCGGCCGCTGACTCATGACCTGTTCAAGCAGTGCCTGCTCGATCTGGGAGTGAGCATGGAGTATGTTTTCATTCACGAGCTTAAAGAAAACACGTATTACGCAAGGATTCTGTTGAACCGGGACGGTGAGCGGTTCGAGCTGGATGCCCGTCCATCCGATTCTATCGCGCTCGCGATACGCATGAAAGCCTCGATCCACACCACCGAGGAACTGCTGGACAATGCCAGTAAGATTATCCCTAAAACAGTCACCCAGACAGAAGAATACGACCCGGAAGCCCTTCGTGAAACCCTGCGCAAGATGAATCCCGAGGATTTCGGCAAGTTCACTTTCTGACCTCACGGACGCCTTCCCGCGTTTTTATCGACCCGGAAAGGTCCAATCTGGGCATGAAACATTAAATGATTTTAAAATAGCTTGACTGAGAAGCTCTGATTGATTAATATGCCTTTGTACTCGATTCAGCATGGTTAGCTCAAACAGTCAAAAACGGCCCGGACATGATTCGCAACGAGTTGTATATTTATTACTTCTTGTTTAGTGACATCAGAGGATGTCAGGTAGTGGGGCCGTAGGCGGAATCGAGAGTCAGGCAAGATCGGAAGGAAAAGCCCACTATCTAACGAGATAGTGGCTTTTTGCTATATGGGCCGTAAAATCGCTTGGAATGACTTCGGAGGATGCGGTAGATGGATAATGCAGCCGAGATCGAGGATTGGCGGAAGAAAATCGATGCGGTTGATGCACAATTGCTTGAACTCGTTAACCGCCGGGTGGGGTTTGCACTTGAGATCGGAAGGCTCAAAAGACAGGTTGGTCTGCCGGTGTACAACCGTGAGCGCGAGGAGCAGATTCACCGGAATGTCAGCCGGAACAACAAAGGTCCGCTCAGTGATGAAGCGATTATGCGGCTTTTTACAAAAATAATCGAGGAAACCCGCAGACTGGAGCACGAGGTCTGCAGCAAGGGAGCTGGCGATGGTCATCAGCATGAGAAATGATGCCTCGGAACAGCAGATCCAGGCAATCATCGAAAGACTCCACGATCTTAAATTCGACACGCATCGCTCGACCGGCTCCAACCGCACGATAATAGGCGTTATCGGCGAGACCAGCCTGCTCGATCCCAGGGATTTCGAAATCCTGGAGGGCGTGGCCGAGGTCATCCGCATCTCGGCGCCCTACAAATTCGCCAGCCGTCAATTCAAGCCCGACAACACGGTTATCACTCTTCCCGGCGGCGCCACTATCGGTGGAAGGGAAGTCCTGGTGATGGCCGGTCCATGTTCCGTGGAAAGCCTGGCCCAGATGGACGAGGTGGCGGCCAGAGTGGCGGAAAGCGGCGCGCGTGTGTTGAGAGGCGGCGCTTTTAAGCCCAGAACTTCACCTTACAGCTTCCAGGGCATGGGCGAGGAAGGCTTGAAGATACTGCGGCAGGTCGGAGACAAGTATAAGCTGGCGGTGGTCAGCGAGATCATGGACCGCAGTCAGGTGGAGATTATGCTTCAGTACGTGGATATCCTTCAGGTCGGTGCGCGAAACATGCAGAACTTCACGCTGCTGCGCGAACTGAGCCGTATAAACAGGCCTGTGCTGCTGAAACGCGGGCTTGCGGCTACCGTGGAGGACCTTTTGATGAGCGCGGAATATGTGATCTCCGGAGGCAACAAGGAAGTCATTCTCTGCGAGCGCGGCATACGCACGTTCGAAACCTACACCCGGAACACGATGGATATAGCGGCGATCCCGGTGGTGCACAAGTTGAGCCATCTGCCCATTGTCGCCGACCCGAGCCACGGCACCGGCATACGCGACAAGGTGCTGCCCATGGGACGGGCGGCCATTGCCGCCGGGGCGGATGGATTGATCGTGGAGGTGCATCCCGATCCGAACAAGGCGCTTTCGGACGGCGCCCAGAGCTTGTATCCGGAACAGTTCGACACTTTGATGCGCGAGCTGGAGATAATCGCACGGGCCATCGGGCGGTCTATTTCCGTCGCCTGAGGCGGTCATTCAACCCCAACCAGGAACGCGACGTCATGTTTGAGCTGGCGATCCTTATCAAATGGTATTCGACAATGAGCTTGTGACGCCCCGGTTCCAATCCCGGCAGGCGCCGCGCAAAGCGTGGCGCATCCATACAAATCCGCGATTCGACTGAGGCACAACCAGCCGGTGGGCGATAATAGATCCGCCGGTGCAGATCAGAGGTGGACCATGACTGGTAAGGAAAGCAGGAAGGTGCTGATTTTCGATACTACTCTGCGTGACGGTGAACAGTCTCCCGGTTGCAGCATGAATCTCGATGAAAAGCTCGCCCTGGCCCGTCAGCTCGAAAGGCTGAACGTGGACGTGATCGAGGCCGGGTTCCCGATAGCCAGCGAGGGTGATTTTGAGTCCGTGCTGCGGGTGGCGAAAGAGGTGCGCAAACCGATAATAGCAGGACTCGCCCGCGCGGTGAAGTTGGATATCGACCGCGCCTGGGAAGCTCTTCAGCACGCGGCGCATCCGCGTATTCACACTTTTCTCGCCACGAGCGACATTCACCTTCAGTACAAGCTCAAGAAAACGCGGGAAGAAGTTATAGAAATGTCGGTTAAGGCCGTAGAGCTGGCGAAGAGTTATTGCGATGACGTTGAATTCTCGTGCGAGGATGCAGGTCGCACGGATGATGACTACCTGGCCCAGGTGGTCAAGGCCGTCATCGCCGCCGGAGCGACTACTATCAACATTCCGGATACGGTGGGATATCAGGTGCCCAGCGAATTCGGCCGGAAAATCGGCCTGCTGGTAAAGAATGTCCCTGAGTTCAGCCAGGGCAAAGTCATTCTGAGCGTGCACTGCCACAACGATCTCGGCCTGTCCGTGGCCAATTCGATCGCCGCCTGCCAGAACGGGGCCGGTCAGGTGGAATGCACGATCAACGGCATCGGCGAGCGGGCTGGGAACGCCTCGCTGGAAGAGTTCGTGATGATCGCCCGCACCCGTCACGATATCCTCGATTTCCATACGGATATCGTGACCGCCGAACTGTTCCCCACCAGCCGGATGCTTTCGAACATCACCGGCGTATTCGTGCAGCCGAACAAGGCTATTGTCGGCAAGAACGCTTTCGCGCACGAGGCCGGGATTCATCAGGATGGAGTGCTCAAGGCGGCCCTGACCTACGAGATCATGACCCCGCAGTCGGTCGGCATCCAGAAGGGCAATATAGTGATGGGCAAGCACTCAGGCCGTCATGCCTTGGAACACCGTCTCAAGGAACTGGGTTTTGACCTGACAAAGGACGATATCGAAAAGGCCTACAAGCTGTTCTGCGCTCTCGCGGACCAGAAAAAGAGCATTACCGATGAGGACCTTATCGCGATTGCCCAGGACGGGGTGCAGCATATACCCGAGACCTGGAAGCTGGAATACCTCCAGACCGTGGGCGGACAGCCAGCGATCAGCACAGCCACGGTCGTTCTGTCGAGGAAAGGAAGCGGCGAGAAGCTCAAGGATGCGGCCACGGGTGAAGGACCGGTAAGCGCTCTCTGCAACGCAATCGACCGGATCGTGGGCTTGAAAGGCTCACTGCTCGATTATCAGCTCCGTTCAGTGGGAGAGGGCCGCGAGGCGGTGGGCGAGGTGTTTTTGCGGGTCCTTTTCGATGAGGTTGAATACATGGGCAAGGCCGCCAGCACGGATGTGATGGATGCGACGGCCAGGGCTTATCTCAATGCCGCCAACCGGGCGATCTATGCCCGTTCGCAAGGCAAGGCAGTCGCCGCTGCAAAACCTTCCCGTCAGGCTGCGGTCTGACCGGACGAAACAGGGACATGGACAAAATGACACGGGAGTTGATTCATGGGTAAAACAATGGCGGAGAAGATCTGGGATTCTCACGTGGTGCACGATGAGAACGGGATCAATATCCTCTATATCGACCGTCACCTGGTGCATGAGGTCACCTCGCCCCAGGCTTTCGAGGGGCTTCGGCTGGCCGGACGGAAACTGCGCTCGCCGCAATCTACGTATGCGGTGCCGGACCACAACGTCCCCACGGTGGACCGCGACAAGCCTATCGCGGATGAACTCTCAGCGAAGCAGGTCGAGGCTCTGCGCAGGAACTGCCGCGAGTTCGGCGTCACCCTGTTCGACATCCACGATCCGCGGCAGGGGATAATCCACGTGATGGCCCCGGAGCAGGGACTGACCCTGCCGGGCGCCATAATAGTCTGCGGAGACAGCCACACGGCGACGCACGGCGCGTTTGGGGCGCTGGCTTTCGGCATCGGCACCTCTGAGGTGGAGCATGTCATGGCCACCCAGACCCTTCAGCAGAAAAAACCAAAATTCATGCTGGTCAAGGTCGAGGGAAAAGCCGGGGTGAACGTCACCCCCAAGGACATCATCCTGGCCATTATCGGCAAGATCGGCACTGCGGGAGGAACTGGTTATATCATCGAGTACGCCGGCGAGGCTATCCGTTCGATGAGCATGGAGGGCCGTATGACCCTCTGCAATATGTCTATCGAGGCCGGGGCCAAGGCTGGTCTGGTGGCGCCCGATGACACGACTTTCGAGTACCTGCGCGGCCGTCCGTACGCGCCGAAAGGCGAGCTGTTCGAAAAAGCCGTGGCCGAATGGCGCAAGCTCCCATCCGACCCGGACGCCCGCTTTGACAAGGTGGTTGAACTGAGCGCAGCTTATGTGAAACCACAGGTGACCTGGGGCACCAGCCCAGGGCAGGTGGCGGATATCGACGGCGCGGTGCCGGACCCGTCCGCGATGGACGATCCGGCGGCCCGCAAAGCCGTCGAGCGCGCCCTTGAATACATGGGCCTGGCGGCTAATACTCCGATAAAGGATATCCGTATCGACAAAGCCTTCATCGGCTCATGCACGAACGGGCGGATAGAGGATCTGCGCGAGGCCGCTGGTTTCGTCAAAGGCCGCCGGGTCGCCTCTGGAGTGCAGGCCATAGTCGTGCCGGGAAGCGGTCTGGTCAAGAAACAGGCCGAGGACGAAGGCCTGGACCGCATTTTCACCGCCGCGGGTTTTGAATGGCGCGAGGCAGGCTGCTCGATGTGCCTGGCGATGAACGGCGACATGCTCCAGCCGGGCGAAAGATGCGCCTCCACCAGCAACCGTAATTTCGAGGGCCGCCAGGGACGCGGCGGAAGAACGCACCTGGTGAGTCCCCTGATGGCGGCGGCAGCGGCTGTGGCCGGACATTTCGTCGACCCGCGAAAGATGAACTGACGCCCTTGCGGCATAACTTTAAAGAAGAGATGCAACATGGAACCTTTTAAAAAGCTTACGGCTGTCGCCGCCCTGCTGGACCGGATGAACGTGGACACGGATGCGATTGTCCCGAAACAGTTTCTGAAAAAGATCGAACGGACCGGTTTCGGCAGGCACCTGTTTCACGAATGGCGTTATCTGGACGATGCAGGCACGCAGCCAAACCCTGAATTCCCGTTGAATTACCCGCGCTACCGCGGGGCGCAGATACTGGTGGCCCTGGACAATTTCGGCTGTGGCTCCAGCCGCGAGCACGCGCCCTGGGCGCTCAAGGAATACGGTTTCCGTTCCATCATCGCTCCCAGTTTCGCCGATATTTTTTTCAACAACTGCTTTCAGAACGGCATTCTGCCGGTAGTGCTGAAAAAAAACGAAGTGGACATTCTTTTCCGGGAGGTCGGCGCTAAAGAAGGCGCAATACTGACCGTGGACCTGAAAAGCCAGACTGTTACCTCTCCAGAGGAGAAGGTTTTCAGTTTCGAGGTTTCGCCGTTCTACCGCGAGCGCCTTCTCAAGGGCCTGGACGATATTGGTTGGACGCTCCAGTTTACGGAAAGGATCGCCTCGTTCGAAAGCAGTTATCGCAGCACACGGCCCTGGATGTTTATTGGCCAGGCTTGATTACTACGGATGGAGCATCACTCCGGCTGTTATGCTGAGACTTGAGCCAGTCTCAGCAAAACAGCGGTTCTCTTGCAGTTGATAAATTCAATCATTCAACATTTCCGACAACAGGAGTTCCGGATGGCGAAAAAGTACAAGATAGCGGTGATAGGCGGCGACGGCACCGGCCCGGAAGTAGTCGCCGAGGCGCGCAAAGTATTGAACGCGGCGACTGGAAAACATGGCCTGAGCCTGGATTACACGGAAATAGAGTGGGGTGGTGAATACTACAAGCGCACCGGCGTCGTGCTTCCCGAGGACGGTTGCGACCGTCTGCGCCAGTTCGATTCCATCCTTCTGGGCGCTATCGGACACCCGGATGTCAAGCCCGGCATCCTGGAGAAGGGCCTTTTGCTGGCCATGCGTTTCGGCCTCGACCATTATATCAACCTGCGGCCGGTCAAGCTGTATCCTGGAGTCGAGACGCCGATCAAGGGTAAAGGCCCCGAGGACATCGATTTCGTGGTCGTGCGCGAGAACACGGAGGGTCTCTATGTCGGAGCGGGCGGTAATCTTAAAAAAGGCACGCCTGACGAGGTCGCCATCCAGACCTCGATCAACACACGTAAGGGCGTGGAGCGCTGTGTCCGCTTCGCTTTCGACCTGTGCCGCAAACGCAACAAGAGAAAAACTCTGACTCTCTGCGCCAAAACCAATGTCCTCACCTACGCCTCCGATCTGTGGGAGCGCACTTTCCACGAAGTCGGCGCCAAGGACTATCCGGACATCAAACGCGAGTACGCGCATGTGGATGCCACTACCATGTGGATGGTCAAGAATCCGGAATGGTTCGACGTAATCGTGGTCGATAACCTGTTCGGCGATATAATAACCGACCTGGGCGCGATGGTTCAGGGCGGCATGGGCATCGCCGCGGGCGGCAACATCAATCCCGGTGGGGTTTCGATGTTCGAGCCTATCGGCGGAAGCGCCCCGAAATACACGGGCAAGGGAGTCATCAATCCACTGGCCTCGATCTGCTCAGGCGCAATGATGATGGAGCATTTGGGAGAGGCGAAAATAGCCCAGGACATCGAAAGCGCCGTGATGTGGGCCTGCGCCAACAAAATGAAAAGCATGGCCGCAGGTAAGATGGGCTATTCTACGTCGGAAGTCGGGGATCTGATCGCCGAACGCGTTCTCGCGCAGTGACAGTTTCATAAAACCGGCCCGCGGGCCGGGCCTTTCAGGACAGGTGTGACGATGATTGTCGTAATGAAAAAAGACGCCACCCAGAAGCAGACCGATCATGTTTTCGACCGTATCCGGGAACTGGGCTACAAGGTCCATCCGATATACGGAACCGAAAGAACAGTGATCGGCGCGATCGGCGACGAGCGGGGCAAGTTCAGGCTTAAGTCTCTCGAATCCCTTCCGGGCGTGGAATCGGTTATTCCGATCCTGAAGCCCTACAAGCTTGTCAGCATTGAGCTGAAAAGCGAGAGAAGCCTGGTGAAGGTGGGTAAGGATGTTGAGTTCGGCGGAAAGCAGTTCGTGCTGATCGCCGGGCCATGCTCCGTGGAAAGCCGGGAACAGATCATCCAGACCGCCAGGAGGGTGAAGGCCGCAGGGGCGCACATGCTCCGCGGCGGGGCGTTTAAGCCGCGCACCTCGCCGTATGCCTTCCAGGGTCTGGAGGAGGAAGGGCTTGAGCTTCTGGCCGAGGCCCGCGAAAAAACCGGTCTGCCGATTGTGACCGAGGTGCTTTCGGCGCAGGACCTTCCTCTGGTGGCGCGTTACACCGATGTCCTTCAGATCGGCGCGCGCAATATGCAGAATTTCTCGCTGCTCAAGCAGGTGGGATTGATGGATAAGCCCGTGCTGCTGAAACGCGGAATAGCCGCGACAGTAAACGAGTTTCTGATGAGCGCCGAGTATATCCTGAGCCAGGGAAACCAGAACGTGATCCTGTGCGAGCGTGGAATACGCACTTTCGAGACCGCCACGCGCAACACCCTGGACATGGCCGCGGTGCCTCTTATCCGCAGCGTGAGCCACCTTCCGGTGATTGTCGATCCCTCGCACGGCACGGGCATTCCGGGTCTGGTCACGCCCATGACCAAGGCTGCCGCGGCCTGCGGAGCGGATGGAGCGATTATCGAGGTCCACGCCGCTCCGGAGCAGGCGCTTTCGGATGGGGAACAGGCCCTTACTCCGGACCAGTTCGATGAACTGGTCAAGGCGCTCAAGCCGATACTGAATGCCGAAGGAAAAACTTTGTAGGCGATCCGCTTAATGGAATAAAAAAACCCGGCTTCATGCCGGGTTTTTTTATTCCGGCAATAAACCTCCGCTATCCTTTGCAGTAAATATGAAAAAAATGCAAAAAAATCTTGACAATATCTTCTGGCTGTTTTATAATGAGTAAAGACTCAGTGAGTAAAAACTCATTAAAAAAGGACAGGCGGAGTGAAGCGGAAAGAGCAGAAGGAAAAAACGCGCGAACTGCTGCTGCGCAGTGCATTGGAAGAGTTTTCATTGAACGGCATTGCCGCGACCACTACGGTAGACGTTGCGAAGCGGGCCGGGGTGGCGCATGGCACAGTTTTCTTGCATTTCCCGACCCGGGATGACCTTCTTGTTGAGGTGATCACCGAATACGGGCTGTTGATCGGACGTGAATTCAAACTGCTCACCAATAGGGGCGGCGGGGTGCGCGATATCCTGGCCTCGCATCTGAGTATCATCCAGCGTTACGAGGATTTCTACGCACGCCTGGTTGTGGAGGGCCCGCTTCTGCCTCGGGATGCGCGCAACACGATTTTCCTCATCCAGTCTGGAGTGTCGTGGCATTTGAACGAAGCTTTGCAGCGGGAGATCGAAGGCGGCAAGGTGCGTCCAGCGCCCATTCATCTGCTGGTCAACAGTTGGATCGGAACAATCAACTACTATCTGGCCAACCGGGACAAATTCGCTCCCGGCAGATCGGTAATCGCCGAGCACGGCGGGGAACTTCTCGAGTTCTTCATGCAAGGTCTCGAGCTTAAAGGAAAGGAGTCGTAAATGGAAGGAACGTACAAAAGCTGTTGTGCCTGCGGGATGGATTTCCTGAAACCCGCGGATCACGCTTTCGGGGATGTCGATAATCCGTATTGTAATGATTGCGTCCATCCGGATGGCCATCCCAAATCTTACGTGGAGGTGCATGCGCTTATTGCCGGGGACCTCATTAAATCACAGGGCATCGACCGGAGCGCCGCGGAACAGATGGCCCGTGAGATCATGTCCCGATTGCCTGCCTGGAAAGTCTGAGGCAGGGAGCGATTCATAACGGCGAATGATGAGACAACGAGGTCGCTTAGAGCAGCCGTCATACCGGAGGAGAAAATGCTGTTGGGTGAATATATCAAAATTCTGGGCTAGCTGGCTGTCGGCATGATGGCGTATTTCGCGTTCGTGGCTGCCATGCCTGTTATTCTTTAACGGGATGCGGCTTTTAACAAAAGCACTGCAACGTTCCGCGGTTTAGGGACGCCGCCATGTAAAGAATTCCTTAATAAGAGGGAAGGGCATTAAGATGAAAGCTGGAATGATCATTATAAGCGTGGCTCTGATGCTGTTTCATTATGGTGCGGCCACGGCGAAAACGCCGGCGAGGGCGGACTTGGACAAAAACAGCGTGAATGTGAAACAGGAAGATCAGGCCGCGAAGGAAAGCAGACGTCAGGAAGAGGCCGAGACGAGTTTCAGGCAGATGTGCGAATTTATCGAGTTGGATGAAACGCAGGTCGAGCAGGCTCGCCAGGTTTTCGATTCAAGGATGAAAGAGATGGGAGAGATTCTGAGATCCGCGAGAGATGGCGTCCTGAGTCAGGACGAGGTCCGGGCAAGGATGGCCGAAAGCTTCAAGAAACATCGCGAACGGTTCGAAAGCCTGCTTAATGAAAAGCAGCGCGAAAGGCTCGTGCAATGGGAAACTCCAAAGGCGCATGAACGGCGCAAAGGGCGTCGCTCTTGAGCCGCGCAATGCGGGAAGTTTACGATAAATGAGAGGGGCCGGCCCAAACCGGGCGGCCCTTTTTGTTGGCGTAGTTTTAAGCGGCTGAGGAGATGCCGCCCTTCATTCGGCGCGCCGGTTTCTAACATTGACACTCCATTGTTTGAAGTTTAAATTATATCAATTTATATCATTCCATGCGACAGACATTTAGCCTGATTTCCATTTAACGGAGTTTCAATGGCCAAGGACATCGTTTCGCGCGGTGAAGATTATTCGCGCTGGTACCAGGATATAGTGCTCAAGGCCGAACTGGCGGATTACGCCCCGGTCAAGGGCTGTATGGTCATACGCCCCTACGGGTACTCGATTTGGGAAAAGATGCAGAAAGCCCTCGATGACATGTTCCGTGAAACAGGGCATGTAAATGCTTATTTCCCATTGCTTATACCGGAGAGTTTTCTTAAGAAGGAAGCCGAACATGTCGAGGGCTTTTCGCCCGAATGCGCCGTGGTCACGCACGCGGGCGGACAGAAACTCGAAGAGCCTTATGTTATCCGTCCGACAAGCGAGACCATTATCTGGAGCATGTACCGCAAGTGGATTCAGAGCTATCGGGACCTGCCTCTTTTAATCAATCAATGGTGCAACGTGATGCGGTGGGAGCTGCGCACGCGACTGTTTCTCCGCACTACGGAATTCCTCTGGCAGGAGGGCCACACCGCCCATGCCAGCGAAACCGAGGCGGAGGAAGAAACCCGGCGCATGCTCGAAATATATCGGCGGTTTGCCGAGGAAACCATGGCCCTGCCCGTGATTCCGGGCGTCAAGACCGAGCGTGAGAAATTCGCCGGGGCGCTGCGCACGTATACGATAGAAGCAATGATGCAGGATCGTAAGGCGCTCCAGGCCGGCACGAGCCATAATCTGGGACAGAATTTCGCCCGGGCGTTCGATGTTACGTTTCTGGATGCCGATGGGGAGCGTAAGCTGGTCTGGGCCACGAGCTGGGGGGTCAGCACAAGGCTGATCGGCGCGCTGATCATGGCCCATAGCGATGACAACGGTCTGGTCCTGCCGCCGAAGCTCGCTCCGCTCAAAGTCGTGATAGTGCCGATCTACCGTTCGGAAGAGGAAAGGACGGCGGTGCTGGAGACCGCTCACCGGGTCAAGCGCGAGCTGTCCCAGTCTTTTACCGTGAACCTGGATGACCGTGAGCAGTTCAAACCCGGATTCAAATTCGCCGAATGGGAAATGAAAGGCGTGCCGCTGCGACTTGAACTGGGGCCGCGCGACGTGGCAGCCGGACAGGCAGTTATCGTTCGCCGTGACAACGGCGCAAAAAAATCTGCACCGCTGGAAGGAATCGCTGAAGCGGTGGAGCGTGCCCTGGATGAGGTCCAGTCCGGCCTGTATCAGAAAGCGCTCGAGTTCCGGAAAAGCAACACCAGGAAGATCGATACCTGGGATGAGTTCAGGCAGTTCGTGGAGTCGGATGGCGGATTTGCGCTTATCCACTGGGCCGGAGATTCGGCGGAAGAGGCTCGCATGCAGGAAGAGACCAAGGCCACTATCCGTTGTATTCCGTTCGATTCAGAGCCGGAGGAAGGAGTCTGTATCCTTACCGGGAAAAAATCAACGCGCAGAGTGGTGGCGGCCAGGGCTTACTGAATTCTAACAAGCGGCTGCTTTCCATATACTGGAGGGGAAGATGCTTGTCGGTATCATGTCGGACAGCCATGACAATCTGCCGCTGGTCGAGCGCGCGGTGGAGCTTTTCAACGCTGAGGGCTGCGGGCTTGTCATACATGCCGGCGACATTATCTCTCCCTTTTCCATTGCTGTCTTGAATAAACTTGAATGTCCATTCCGCGCGGTTTACGGCAACAATGACGGCGAAAAGGTGGGTCTCAAGCTCAAGGCGGCGGCGCTGGGCGGCTCGATTGAAAACCCGCCGATAATGGTCGAGGCGGACGGGATTACGATCCGAGTGCTGCATGACTGCGGCGACTGGCGGGCTGAGGCGCGCTCCAGCGGTGCGGATGTGGTCGTTTTCGGCCATACGCACCAGATCGTTGTGGAACATGATGGAAAGGACAATAAAATACTTGGGATCAATCCGGGGGAGACGGGTGGATGGCTTTCGGGGATATCTTCTGTCGCCATTCTCGATACGGCGTCGCGTGAAGTCAGGATAGTCGAACTGGGCCGTATCAAATGATGCATGAAGAAACACCTTGGCGCTTGCATGTTGATAATCAATGCGATAGAAGAATAACCTAAAGCGGGATAAAAAGCGGAAATGCCCAAGCGCACAGACATTAAGAAGATCATGATCATAGGGTCCGGACCGATAGTGATTGGCCAGGCCTGCGAGTTTGACTATTCCGGCACACAGGCCTGCAAGGCGTTGCGTGAGGAGGGTTATGAGGTCGTGCTGGTGAACAGCAATCCTGCGACAATCATGACTGATCCTGAAATGGCCGACCGGATTTATCTCGAACCGCTGGCGCCCGAAATCGTAGCCCGGATACTTGAAAAAGAACGTCCGGATGCTATCCTTTCCACTATGGGCGGACAGACCGGACTTAATGTATCAGTCGGGTTGCATGAGATGGGAGTCCTTGAGCGCCTGGGTGTGGAGCTTATCGGGGCGAATATTGAATCCATCCGCAAGGCTGAAAACCGTGAACTGTTCAACCAGGCCATGAACAGAATAGGTCTGGAGGTAGCCCGCGGCGGCTATGCACGCTCGATGGACGAGGCTCGCAGGATAGTTAAGGAGATCGGTCTGCCGGTTATAATCCGCCCGTCATTTACTCTGGGCGGTACAGGCGGCGGAATGGCCTACGACATGAAGGAATTCGAGGAGGCGGCGGCCAGGGGATTCCATCATTCTCCCGTGCATGAGGTGCTGGTCGAGGAGAGCGTTGTCGGCTGGAAAGAATACGAGCTGGAGGTAATGCGTGACCTGAAGGACAACGTGGTCATCATCTGCTCCATTGAGAACCTCGATCCGATGGGAGTGCATACGGGTGATTCGATCACCGTAGCGCCGGCCCAGACTCTTACCGACAAGGAATACCAGCGGATGCGGGATGCCTCGCTGGCGGTGATACGAGAAATCGGCGTGGAAACGGGTGGATCGAACATCCAGTTTGCCGTGCACCCGCAGACCGGGCGCATGGTGATAATCGAGATGAACCCGCGTGTTTCCCGCTCCTCGGCCCTGGCCAGCAAGGCCACCGGGTTCCCCATAGCCAGGATCGCGGCCAAATTGAGCGTGGGGTTGACCCTGGATGAAATACCCAACGATATCACGAAAAAGACCCCGGCCTCGTTTGAGCCGACCATCGACTACGTTGTGACCAAGATTCCGCGTTTTACTTTTGACAAGTTCCCCGGCGCCGATGATACCCTGACCGTGCAGATGAAAAGCGTCGGCGAGGTGATGGCTATCGGCCGGACGTTCAAGGAGTCTCTGCAGAAAGCGCTGCGCGGTCTGGAGACCAACCGTTACGGGCTGGGCGCGGATGGCCGTGAGATTGGCGATCCAGAAAACCTCGAAGCCAAGCTCATCCGGCCGAACGCCAACCGTCTTTTTTACGTGCGCTATGCCATGCTGAACGGAATGGAAAACGAACGTCTCCACGAGCTGACGAAAATCGATCCCTGGTTCCTCAGCCAGATGCGAGAAATAGTGGATCTCGAGGAACGCCTGCGCAAGGTGAAGAATCCGGCCGGCCTGAACCAGGACATTCTGCGTCAGGCCAAGCAGGCCGGGTTCTCCGACCGTCAGCTCGCCTCGCTCTGCGGCTCGGATGAAATTGCAATCCGCAAACTTCGCAAGAACAAGGGCATTCAGGCCGTGTTCAAGCGTGTCGACACCTGCGCCGGAGAATTCGAGGCCCATACTCCTTATCTTTACAGCACCTATGAGAGCGAGGATGAGTCCGGGCCGACGCGCCGGAAGAAAATAATTATCCTGGGGGGCGGGCCAAACCGGATCGGCCAGGGCATTGAGTTCGATTACTGCTGCGTGCAGGCGGCGTTTGCTCTGAGGGAGGAGGGCTATGAGTCGATCATGGTCAACTCCAACCCGGAAACCGTGAGTACGGATTACGATATTTCCGACCGCCTGTATTTTGAACCGCTGACCCTTGAGGATGTGCTCAACATTGTAGATATAGAGAAGCCGGATGGCGTGATCGTCCAGTTCGGCGGTCAGACCCCGCTCAAGCTGGCTATTCCTTTGTTCGAGCAGGGCGTGCCGATTGTCGGCACCTCGCCCGAGAGTATCGACCTGGCGGAGGACCGTGAGCGTTTCGGTGATCTGATTGTCAAGCTCGGATTGAACCAGCCGGAGAGCGGAATAGCCTACAATCTTGAGCAGGCGCGCAAGATAGCCGCGCGCATCGGTTATCCGGTGCTTGTACGACCGAGCTACGTTCTTGGCGGTCAGGCGATGAAAATAGTGTACGATGAGGACTCGCTGACCGGATATATGAAAAATGCGGTGGATGCTTCACTGGGCAAGTCGATCCTGATCGATGACTATCTGGAAGATGCAATCGAGGTGGATGTCGATGCGATCTGCGACGGGACCACGGTGGTGATCGGCGGGATCATGCAGCATATCGAAGAGGCCGGCATCCATTCCGGAGATTCGGCCTGCGTGATGCCGCCCTACAGCCTTTCTCCGGAAAATATGGACCAGATGCGTGAGGCCACCCGCAAGCTCGCCCTCGCTCTTCAGGTCAAGGGATTGATCAACATCCAGTATGCGATTCAGAAAAACAAGGTCTATGTCCTTGAGGTCAATCCCCGCGCCAGCCGTACTATCCCTTACGTGAGCAAGACTATCGGGGTGTCGCTGGCCAAGCTCGCGGCGAAAATAATGGTCGGCAAGACGTTGCAGGAGCTTGGTTTCACAGAGGAACGCAAGATCAGGCATGTCTCGATCAAGGAAAGTGTCCTTCCATTTATCAAATTCCCGGGAGTCGACACCATTCTGGGCCCGGAAATGAAATCCACGGGAGAGGTCATCGGCCTGGATCGAAGCCTTGGCATCAGCTATGCCAAAGCCCAGATCAGCGCAGGGAACAGCTTGCCCGTGGAGGGTGGAGTGGCGATAAGTCTGGCGGACAAGGACAAGAAACACCTTCTGCCCACGGTCCGGAAACTGGATGAGCTCGGTTTTAACATTTACGCCACCTCGGGCACCTTTGCACTTTTGAAGGAAAACGGCATTCATGCAGAGCGGGTTTTCAAGTCCGGAGAGGGCTCGCCTGATATCGTGGACCTGATCAACTCCAATAAAATCAACCTGTTGATCAACACCCCGGCGGGTAAAAAGAGCCAGTTTGATGCTGCTGCGATGCGCCGGGCGGCGCTTCAGCACGGAGTGCCTTACGTAACGACCACCAGCGCGGCTATCGCTGCGGTTGAGGGAATCTTAGCGCTTAAAAAGGAAGAGATCACTGTTACATCGTTACAGGAATATTACGCCAAATGAAGAAAATTCTGGTAATAGATGACGTCGCGGGCAACCGGGATATTTTTGCCAGCCTGCTGGAGGGAGAATACCAGGTTTTGCAGGCGGAAGACGGCAGGAAGGGACTGGAGATAGCGGAGAGAGAGAACCCGGACCTGATTTTCATGGATGTGTCAATGCCGGAGATAGGCGGACTGGATTTGATAAGTGAATTCAGGAAACATCCGACATTGTATGCGGCGCCGGTCATAGCAATTACAGCCCATTCGCTGTTCAGCGCGCGCAAAATGATGGATCGCGGGTGCAATGACTTTCTTCTCAAACCGCTGACGCCTCACAAGATAAAGGATATGCTCGAAAAATGGATCTATTGAGCATCCAGACGAAGAAAGCAGTCCTGTGCTGGATTGCTGTTCCGGCGTCGCTGCTTTTCTCCTGTTCCAAGGCGGTCAACAGCCCGCAGCAGGTGGTTGATGCGTTTCTTTCGGACATACGATCCGGTTCATTGACCTCGCTGGATACGCTGGTCGACTGGCCTGGAGTGGCGCTCAAGGAAAGCTACGTCCCGGACAGCTACTTTAAATCCCTCAACCAGGCAGCCAAAGACAGTGTCGCGTCCTCTTACCGGGAATATTTCAGGATCATTCATCTGCCTGCGCTTTCAAAGGCATCCTTCAAAATCGACCAGGTGTCCGTAATGCGAAAACAGGCTGAGGGCTGGCTGGAAATGTCTTTTCCGTCCGGTCCGGGACAAACTGCGCGTATAAACAAGTGTTCGATTAAATTGGTTTACGAACCAGCCGCCAGCCGCTGGACGATAGTGGATATGGGCAAGGTGCTTGAACTGGCGCAGGCGGGGGCGGACTACGATTCGAGAAGGTACTATCTTCAGGAGCCGGCTAATCCCTGATAATTTTAAATTTTATATAACCACGGGATGGGAGAAAAGATGAGCGACCAGAGTTTTCCGAACTGCCTCAAGTGCAACCAGGGTGTGCTGATCCCGTTGAGTGATTATGGGCGTGACGGGGCTTCAATAATGTACAAGGCCTGGGTGTGCACGAATCCGGAATGCGGCTTCCATTTGCGTATAGATAATGGCGAAGTCAGCATCGGCAAAGATATCGGACAGTCTTTCAAATAGGATGAAGCTCAGACATAAAACGGATCGGCGGCTGTGTACCGTTTCATGGTACGCTGCGTGAACTCTTTGCGTGTTTTCCATTTCACGCAAAAACGATTTCAATACGGTGATTACTGATCATGCAACCAGTGGTTACATCCGAGCTGATGCGGCGGATCGACCAGGCCGCGATACAAGGCCTTGGACTGCCCGGCGCGGCGTTGATGGAGACGGCCGGACGGGCCGTAGCCTCTGCTGTTGCTGAATTCGGCATGACTGAAAACTGTTCCAGACCGGTAGTGCTCTGCGGCAGAGGCAACAACGGGGGCGATGGATTCGTTGTCGCAAGATGCCTGCTCGACAGTTGCGAACCGAGCTGGCCTGTTGTCTTTCTGGCCGGGAAAATGGAAGCTCTTGCCGGTGATGCCGCAATCATGGCCCGGGTTGCCGCGGGCTGCGGCATTCAGGTGGTGGAACTTGAGGAGAATGATCTTATTCCCCTTGCGGATGCGCTCAACAAAGCGGACCTGCTGGTGGACGCCCTGCTCGGGACCGGATCATCGGGTGCTCCGCACGGCCTGGCCGGGAAGATAATCTCCCTGGTGCGTGGTTCGACCCTGCCGCTTGTGGCGGTGGACTGTCCAAGCGGGGTGCAGATGGATGACGGGCAGACGCCGGGAGATTATCTCGAGGCTGATCTGACAGTGACTTTCGGTTATCCGAAAATCGGACATCTGATACAGCCCGGACGGTCTCTCTGCGGCGAAATACTGGTGGAGGACATCGGTTTTCCCGAAGCGGCCGAGGCTGGTCTCGAATTCAACACTTATGTCAGCGAGGCTCTTGATGCCGGGATCCATTTTCCGCCGCGCAAGCTCGATACGCACAAGGGTGATTATGGCCGAGTGCTGGTTGCTGGTGGATCGACCGGGCTGACCGGAGCGCCGGTGATGACCGCCGAAAGCGCCCTGACCGTGGGAGCCGGCATGGTCACCGTGGCCGTGCCGTCTTCGCTCAATCCAATTTTCGAGGCCAAGCTGACCGAAGTGATGAGCGCTCCCTTGCCTGACAACGGACGGGGAGCTTTGGCAGCGGAAGCGCTTGAGGCTCTTGAAACCCTTCTGAAAAGCATGGATGTTCTGGCTCTCGGGCCGGGACTCGGCAGGGATAGTGCGACGCAGCGTCTGGTCCGCGCCTTGATCGAGCGTCTCGAATGCCCGGCGGTGCTGGATGCGGATGGTCTCAACGCCTTTGAGGGGTGCGCTGAAAAACTTGCCGGCTGCCGCGCGCCTCTGGTGATAACTCCACATCCGGGTGAGATGAGCCGTCTGTGCGGTCTGTCCGTAAGACAGATCAAAGCCGATCCTGTCCGCATTGCGCGGGAATTTGCGGTGAAACAAAATCTGGTGCTCGTTCTCAAGGGCAATCCAAGCCTGATTGCGGAAAGCGGCGGGCGGGTGGTTATAAATCCCACCGGAGGGCCTTCTCTGGCCAAGGCCGGCAGCGGCGATGTTCTGACCGGCGTCATAGCCGGAATGATAGCCCAGGGGCTTGAGCCTTTCGATGCCGCAGTCTGTGGTGTATATCTTCACGGGCTTTGCGCTGATCTTGCCGCTGAACGCCTCGGGGAATACTGTGTCACCGCGTTGGAGCTTATCAGAACGATCCCGGATGCAATAATAAAAGTGAAAGCCGAGTGCTCCGGCGAGGATTGAAACGCCCAAAGCCTTGCCAGCACTGTTTTAACTTGACTAATCATAAAATCAGGGATATTTTAAATGTCTGTGCTTGTTATCGATCTGGAAAAACTTCGTTCGGGATCGCACCGCTGCAGCGGGGAAATCGATCCGTCCGAGCTTCGGCTTGCTGATCCGTCCGCGCTTGGTTTTGACGGGAAACTTGAACTCGATATCCGGATCAGCACGACCGACAGTTTGAGTTATCACGTTCATGGCGATATTTCCTATCGTGTCAAGACTGAATGCCGCCGCTGTCTGAGGCCGGTTTCGGCGAACCGGAACGTGGAAGTCCGGGGAATGTACTCTTTCGCCGAAGGCCTGGAGCGGTTGGAATTGAGTGAGGAAGAACGGGAGCTGCAGGGAATTCTCCCGCTGGCCGCTGACAGCGACTGTATCGATCTGACTGATCTGGTGCGCGAATCTGTTGTTCTGGATTATCCAAGGTTTCTTTTATGCTCCGAGGATTGCCGTGGGCTTTGTCCCGGCTGCGGAGCGGACCTGAACGAGGAAACCTGCCGTTGTAGTTCACAGGCTGTGGATCCGCGCTGGTCCAAGTTGATAGACCTGAAAAAAGAAAACAATAATTGAGGTTTGGAATCATCTGAACGTTAACTATAACCAGCATCATTTCTCTGTGCCTGGTTAGCTTTAGGGGGGAGAGAAGAATGGCCGTACCACGGAGAAGAACCTCGAAGACAGCGAAGAGGAAAAGACGGACACATTTCAAGCTGGAAGCAATTGGCGCGAGCACATGTTCGCATTGCGGCCAGAGCAAGCCTCAGCATCATGTCTGTCCGCATTGCGGTTATTATAATGGCCGCGAAGTTGTACAGAAGTCCGAGTAAAAAAGTTCAAATCACTCTGGACCCCGGCGCCGGTGTTAACTCCGCCTGCGCCGGGCGTTCATGTTTATCCGTCTCTCCGGGTTGAGGGTGACGGACTGCGGGGGCTTAACATCTGGGACAGCGCAAATGAAAATTGTTCTGGATATCATGGGTGGGGACCATTATCCGTCCGTACCGATGAAGGGTGCACTGGACGCGATAGAGCAGCTCGACAAGGATTTCGAGCTGGTTCTTGTAGGAGATGAAAGGCTGATCCGGGAGCACCTTCAGAAGGCCGCTTCTGTGGATCAAAGCCGGATTCAAATCTTGCACGCTCCTGAAGTGGTCGAGATGGGAGAAAGCCCGACTGTCGCCCTGCGGAAAAAAAAGAATTCCTCTATCTCCGTGGGTGTTGAACTGGTTGCCCGCAGAGAAGCTCAGGCATTCGTCAGCGCAGGCAACACCGGCGCTGTCATGGCCGCCTCATTCCGGGGGCTGGGGCGGATTGGCGGCATAAGCCGGCCGGGTATCTGCAGCGTATTCCCAACTGTCGGCAAACCCTGCGTGGTTCTGGATGTAGGGGCGAATGTCGATTCAAAACCGATACATCTTCTGCATTTTGCCCTGATGGGTGCGGTGTACTCCCAGAAAGTGCTGGGCGTGACCAATCCTCGAGTCGGTCTGCTCAATATCGGCGAGGAATCCTCCAAGGGTGATGAGCTTTCTATTGAGACACATAAGCTGCTGTCCCAAAGCCCGCTTAACTTTATCGGCAATGTCGAGGGTGGCGGAATCTTCGAGGGCTTGGCGGATGTGGTTGTATGCGACGGTTTTGTGGGCAATGTCGTGCTGAAGCTCAGTGAAAAAGTGCTCAGTCTGATCGTGAACCAGCTCCGCACTCAGATTAAAGCCAATCCAATGTCGGCGCTTGGTTTTCTGCTCATGAAGCAGGTTTTCGAGAATATGAAAAAAACTTTTGACTACGCGGAATACGGCGGCGCTCCGCTTCTTGGAATCGACGGCACGACAATAATCTGCCATGGAGGCAGCAGTCCGCGCGCAATCCGCAACGCGATACGTTCCGCCCGCCTGGCTGTGATCAAGAATGTCAACGAGCTTATCCGGGAATCGGCGGTTAACTACCAGATGGAAAGCGGTTCGAATGGGAAAGCATCTTAAAGTCTTGTCCACCGGTATATGTCTGCCGGACAGAATATTGACCAATTCCGATCTCGAAAGAATGGTCGATACATCGGACGAGTGGATTGTCACGCGCACAGGAATAAAAGAGAGAAGAATAAGCGGCCCCGGAATCGCCACCAGCGACCTTGGAGCGCAGGCTGCGTCCATGGCCCTGAAAGAGGCCGGCCTGAAAGCGGATGAACTGGATCTGTTGCTTGTCGCCACGGCTTCCGGCGACTACCTGTTCCCGTCTACGGCATGTGTGATTCAAAGCAAGCTCGGGGCGACAAACGCGACCGCCTTTGACATTTCCGCCGCATGCAGTGGTTTCCTGTATGGCCTTACGGTCGCTTTCTCGATGCTCAATTCGGGATTTTTCCGTAACGCTCTGATAGTGGGCGCTGAAACGCTGACAAAAATAACCGATTATACAGACCGTTCGACCTGTGTGATTTTTGGCGATGGGGCGGGAGCCATGCTGGTGACGTTGAGCGATGACGGCAGTGGACTGTTCGAGAGCCATCTCGGAAGCGATGGTTCTTTTGCCGGACTTCTTAACCTGCCCGCTGGCGGAACGAGACTTCCGGCTTCGCCCGAGACTGTCAACGAACATATGCATTTTATCAAGATGAATGGCAACGAGCTGTTCAAAGTCGCCGTGCGCTCGATGGTCGAGACAGCCGAAACTATCATGCAGAAAGCCGGCGTATCCTCGGCGGACGTGGATATTCTCATTCCACATCAGGCCAATATCCGGATCATCCAGTCCCTGGTCAAGCGTCTGGATATAGACGAAAGCAAGGTCTACGTGAACATCGAACGCTTCGGGAACACATCCGCCGCCTCTATACCTATCGCTTATCACGAGGCGCGCAGCCGCGGGTTGATCGACAGTGACACGCTGCTGCTTATGCTGGCGTTCGGCGGCGGCATTACCTGGGGTGGAGTGCTACTGCGGGGCTGATGTTCGCCGGTCAATTATCTATCTGGAGAATGAAGGATGCCGGAAGCCGTTAAAACTGCGGTTGTATTCCCCGGACAGGGTTCTCAGTTTGTCGGGATGGGACGCGATCTTTTCGATGTTCACGCCAGCGTGCGAGAATTATTCGGCCTGGCCTCCGATAAACTTGGATTTGATCTGGCCCGGATCTGTTTCGATGGTCCCGAGGAGGAACTGGCCCAGACAAGGGTGACTCAGCCGGCGATATTCGTCCATTCCGTGGCCGTCTATAACCTTCTGGCCGAGCGTGGATTCCGTCCCTGCCTGGCAGCCGGTCATAGTCTGGGTGAATACAGCGCTCTGGTCGCTGCCGGTTTCGTGGATTTCAACGAGGCGATAGAACTGGTGGGTCTGCGCGGCCGCCTGATGCAGGAAGCCGGCCGGAAAGCTCCTGGAGCGATGGCTGCGGTGATAGGCCTGGAAGCGGACATCCTGGCCGGTCTGTGCCGTGAAAGCGGCGAAACCGTTGTTCCGGCCAACATCAACGCTCCGGGACAGGTCGTGATCAGCGGAAGCGTCAAAGGCGTGGACATGGTGCTCGAAGCCGCGCAGAAAGCTGGCGCAAGGATGGCGAAAAAGCTGAAAGTAAGCGGCGCGTTCCATTCTCCCCTGATGGAATATGCCTGCGCCCCAATGCGTGAGCGTCTTGCCTCGGCTGACATTCACGGCGGACGTATGCCTCTGGTGCCCAATGTCACGGCCGAATTGGAGAAGAATCCGGAAACACTGCGGGAACTATTGGTCAGACAGATTGTCAGTCCTGTGCTTTGGACCGGGTCTGTCAAAACGATTTCCGCGTTTGGAGTTTGTAAAATAATCGAAGCGGGTCCCGGTTCGGTGTTGGCTGGTCTCTGTAAAAGAATTGACCGGGAGCTTGAGATCACAAGTGTCGGAACACTGGAACAGCTTGATTCTTATTGTTGAAGGCTGTTTAACCTTTACTTTTTTTACGGGTAATATTAAAATGGTTTTACAAAATCAGGTCGCTCTTGTCACAGGCGGCGCACGCGGCATAGGCAAGGGCGTGGCTTCTCGCCTTGCGGCCGAAGGCGCGGATTTGGTTCTGGTTGATATCGATGCGGCGACGGCAGGCCAGACTGCTGCGGCCCTTGGCGGGCCGGGAAGACACATCGGCCTTGCGTGTGATGTTTCGAACGCTGAACAGGTCTCATCGGTTGTGGATCAGGTGATCGATAAGTATGGACGTCTCGATATCCTGATCAACAACGCCGGTATAACGCGCGACAACCTGATCATGCGGATGAAACCCGAGGACTGGGATCTCGTTCTGCGCGTTAATCTGACCGGCAGCTTCAATTTTATCCGTGCGGTCAGCCGTCAGATGATGAAGCAGCGCTCGGGCAGGATAGTAAATGTCTCATCAGTTGTTGGTCTGATGGGTAATGCCGGGCAGGCTAATTATTCCGCTTCCAAGGCCGGTCTTATAGGATTGACCAAGAGCGCGGCCAAGGAATTTGCTTCGCGCGGCATATGTGTCAATGCAGTGGCTCCCGGTTTCATCGAGACCGAGATGACCGCCAATCTTCCGGAAGAAGTCAAGGCCGGCTGGAACAAGAATATTCCGCTTGGCCGTTGCGGACAGATAGCGGATGTCGCCGCTGCGATCTTTTTCCTGGCCGGACCGGATTCATCCTATCTTACGGGGCAGGTGATTCAGGTCGACGGGGGAATGGTGATGTAGAGAAGAATTGCTTTTGTTCAGCAGCTTGAATACAATGGTTATTGCTCATACCCCTTAAACTGGAACTGGAGGTTTATCTATGGCGGACCTGGCGCAGAAAGTGAAAGAAATCATCGTCGAGAAGCTGGGCGTGGATGCGGAAAAAGTGACCGATGAAGCTTCTTTTGTCGAGGACCTCGGGGCGGACAGCCTTGACACAGTCGAACTGGTGATGGATTTTGAAGAAGAATTCGATCTTGAGATACCGGATGAGGAAGCTGAAAAGCTTACCACAGTCGGTTCCGCGATAAAGTACCTGGAAGAGAAACTCGCCTCTAAGTAAAACTGACTGGTCCAGGGATGAAGACATAAACCGAAGGCCGGCTCGATGCATATACGGCCGGCCTTTAGTCTGTCTGCCCGGCTCCGGGAGATATGCGCGTCTTTTGCGCGCTGATACAGTCTCGTGGCCGCCCTTCGGAGTGACCCGTGGATGTTTTCAACTCCCGCAACCGGAACGGGATGTTGCATGCTTTGAAATTGAACAACCGAGAACCGATGATGACAAGAAGAGTGGTAGTCACCGGAGTGGGTGCGGTAACCCCGCTCGGCAACGATGTGGTAACAACCTGGCAGGGACTTCTTGAAGGCCGCAGTGGCATCGGGCCGATTACGGCGTTTGACGCCAGCGCTTTCGACACCCGGTTCGCTGGGGAAGTGAAGAACTTCAATGCAGAATTGTTCATGGACCGCAAGGAGACCAAGCGCACCGACCGGTTTGTGCAATATGCCGTGGCCGCCAGTGAAATGGCGCTCAGGGATGCCGGTTTTCAGGAAATTGATGATCCCTCCGAGCAGGAACGCTTCGGAGTGATCATCGGCTCGGGAATCGGCGGCCTCGAAACCCATGAAGCCCAGCATAACCGATATCTGGCAGGCGGTCCAGGCCGTATCAGCCCGTTCTATGTTCCAATGATGATTTCAGACATGGCCGCGGGATATGTCTCGATACACGTGAAGGCCAAGGGACCCAACTATTGCACTGTATCGGCCTGCGCGTCCGGCGGCCATGCTATCGGTTCTGCTTTCCGCTCCATCCGTTACGGCGAGTCGGACATGATGTTAGCTGGCGGAACGGAATGCTCAATCACACCCATGGGTCTGGGCGGTTTCAACGCCTGCAAGGCGCTTTCCACCCGCAATGATGATCCGCAGGGGGCATCGCGGCCTTTCGATGCCACGCGTGATGGATTTGTTCTTGGAGATGGCTCTGGAGTTTTATTCCTTGAAGAATATGAACATGCAGTCAAGCGCGGCGCGAGAATATATGCTGAAATAGCCGGTGTAGGCAACACTGCGGATGCCTACCATATCACCGCCCCGGCCGAGGATGGGAACGGTGCGCGTCGTGCGATGCAGTTTGCCATGCGCGAGGGTGGCTTAAAGGTGGAAGATGTTGACTACATCAATGCCCATGGCACTTCCACCGAGCATAACGACCAGATCGAGAGCCTTGCAATCCGCACCCTGTTCGGCGAACGAGCGGATAACGGACTGGTGGTCAGTTCCACCAAGTCGATGACCGGGCACCTTCTTGGCGCGGCAGGCGGCGTGGAGGCGATTTTCACCTCGCTGTCCATTTATCACGGGATAATACCTCCGACCATTAATTATCAGAATCCCGATCCGAAATGCAATCTGGATTACTGCCCGAACAAAGCTCGCCGCAAGGAAATCCGCGCGGCTTTGAGCAACTCGTTCGGCTTCGGCGGTCATAACGTTTCGCTGGCCTTCAGAAAAGTTTGAGTTACAGCGGCGGTCACTATGCTGGGCAACCCTCTGAAATACCTGCTGTATTTGATCAGAGGGAAAACGCCAGGACGTGGCAGAAGGAAAAAACTGGGCCGTCTTGAGAAGAGTCTTGGTTATTCATTCAGGGATAAAAGTCTTCTTGAAACGGCTCTTTCGCATCTGTCTTTTATCAACGGCAGCGGGCGGCCGTATCTTGACAGTAATGAACGCCTTGAATTCCTTGGTGACTCGGTGCTCGACCTGGTAGTGGCCGAGCACCTTTTTCAAGTGTTTTCTAAAGCCCGCGAGGGTGAGCTCACAAGGATCAAGTCCTCACTTGTCTCGCGGGAAGCCTTGGCGGTTCAGGGTGCGCGGCTGGCGCTGGATGAATACATACTTTATTCACGCGATAGTATCCGCGGCCGCCAGCGTGGTCTGAACACGATTATTTCCAACAGTTTCGAAGCGGTCATAGGAGCCATCTATCTGGATGGCGGCTTCGATTCAGCACGGCGGGTGATACTGAATATCATGCTTGCCGGTGGTCAGGCCAACCTGAGTATAGATGACATGCAGGAAGCCAAAAACCGTCTCCTGCACTTGTCACAGGTGCATTATGACGCTCAGCCTGTATATCGCATTGTGGATGTAAGCGGACCTGAGCACGAGAAAAGCTTTGTCTGCGAAGTGAGCGTGGGAGGGGACATTCTGGGCCGCGGCGCGGGAGCGAATAAAAAGGAAGCTGAAAAGCAGGCGGCGCAGCAGGCTCTGGGCCTGCTGCTTACGCGCCACGGCGAAGACCATACCTGAGAAATCAAACTTGCTCTTCAAATCATTTCATCCTCTTTTCTGGAGACATCATGGAATACTTTCTAACGGAAGAACAGCTTGAAATCAAACGTCTTGCGAGGCGTATAGCCGAAAATTTCATCATCCCGCAACGCGAGGAGCTTGACCGCAAAAGCGAGTTCCCGCATCAGATAATGGCAGAGATAGCCAAAGCCGGCCTCCCCGCAATATATATCCCCGAGGCTTATGGCGGTATCGGCGGCGGACTGATGGAGCTGGTTATCGCCACCGAGGAAATAAGCCGCGCCTGCGGAGGTGTGGGGGTGACTTATGCCGCCAGTTCGCTGGGCAGTTTCCCTATAATCATCGGCGGCAGCGAGGAGCAGAAGAAAAAGTATCTGCCCGCCATCGCCGCTGGCGAGGAGTACGCCGCCTTCTGCCTCACGGAAGCCGGGGCCGGTTCCGATGTCGCATCGATGCAGACCACCGCTCGTAAAGTCGGTGACGATTATGTGCTCAACGGGACAAAGCAGTGGATCACCAACGGTTGCGAGGCGCATACCTACACTGTGTTCGCCAAGACCGACAAGACCCGCGGCGCTCGTGGAATCAGCGCTTTTATAGTTCGCAAAGGACAGCCGGGACTGAAGTTCGGTAAAAAAGAGGACAAGCTGGGTATCCGCGCCTCGGCCACTTATGAGGTGATTTTCGAAGATTGCGTAGTAAAGAAAGAAGATCTTATGGGCCGGGAGGGAGCCGGTTTCGGCATTGCCATGAAAACATTCGACAAGAGCCGTCCGGGCATCGGCGCACAGGCCATCGGCATAGCTCAGGGAGCGCTTGACACTGCTCTCGATTATGCTTACAAGCGCGAGCAGTTCGGTCAGTCGATCATGAATTTTCAGGGAGTTTCATTCATGATCGCCGACATGGCGATTCAGGTCGAGGCGGCCCGCGCTCTGGTCTATCAGGTTGCCAGGATGGTGGATAAAGGCGTAAAGGAATACGGCATGGCCTCGGCGATGTCCAAAGTGTTCCCCTCGGATGTGGCGATGAAGGTCGCCACCGATGCAATACAGGTGTTAGGCGGATATGGTTACATGAAGGATTATCCGGTGGAGAAATACTTCCGTGACGCCAAGATAACACAGATCTACGAGGGCACAAACCAGATACAGCGGGCGATCATAGTATCTCATCTGGTTCGTGAACTGGCAAGCCGAAGGGGATGAATGGGCTTTTCGGATGATACCAAGTTGTTGAGCGATCCGCGGCTAAGGGAAATAGATCGTGGCCTTCAACTCGGGCAGCGTCCGGGCCGCGATGAAGCCCTGGCGATGTTTGAAACTGAGGATTTAGCCGGGCTTGGAATGTTAGCTGACCGGGAAAACCTGGCGTTCAACGGCGACCGGGTCTGCTACATAAACAACGCGCATATCAACTACACGAATATATGCGTCAACCGTTGCCGGTTCTGCGCCTATCGCAAACCCCGACCCGAAGCGCCAGGGGCTTTTTTTCTGAGCCCGGAAGAAGTGCTGGACAAGGCGCGTGAAATCTGGAACCCGCGGGTGAGGGAGTTGCATATCGTGGGCGGCTGCCATCCCGATGCGCCGCTTGATTATTACATCCAGATGCTCAGCCTGCTCAGGCAGGAGTTTCCGGATGTTTTTATTCAGTCGTTCACCGCGGTGGAAATAGAGCATATAGCTCGTAAGTCCGGTCTCCACGTGGCTCAGGTGCTTGCCGAGCTGCGTGGGGCCGGGCTTGGTTCACTGCCCGGCGGCGGAGGTGAAATTTTTTCTCCGGCAGTGCGCCAGCGGATATGCCCGGAAAAAATCAGCGGGGAACAATATCTGGAGGTTATGCGCCAGGCGCATCTTATGGGCATTCCGACTAATGTGACCATGCTTTTCGGCCATATCGAAAGCACGGCCGACCGGGTGGACCATCTTCTTGCGATCCGCGCTCTTCAGGATGAAACAGGCGGTTTCAATTCTTTCATTCCTCTCGTGTTTCATCCTGTCAACACCGGCTACTCTGATTTGCGTAAGACAAGCGGAGTGGACATACTGCGTACTATTGCAATCTCGCGTCTCATTCTGGATAACATCCGCCATATCAAAGCGTTCTGGATCATGCTGGGGCTGCCCCTGACTCAGGTGGCCCTCTTTTTCGGGGCGGACGACGTCAACGGGACCGTGATCGAGGAACGGATAACTCACGATGCCGGGGCTGAAACCCCGCAGCACCTTAATGAACGCGAGTTGATCCGGATAATCACAGAAGCCGGGCGCAGACCGTTGGAGCGTGATACTTTATACCGCCATGTGGAACGGAGACAAGATGGTTAGGCTGGCTTCTCCGCCTCGATTTTACTTGACATGACAGGGAAAAAATGAGATAAGGGGAAGTGATTTATTTGAGAGAAAAACGGGGCCGTCTCTCTGCCTTAAACGCTCGACCAATGTCTGAAAAAAAAGCCTGCTGCGTGTGGTGATTTAGGAAGAACTCACAAGTGTTCCAATCCTGTTTGCTGGGCTGGATATAAGGGCTATCCGCAATTTCAGATCAGTTTTTTTGAATGTACCGTTTGTTTTCAGAATAGATACTCCGGATAGAATGAGTCATATGCAGAAATGAAAAATCCGGCGAGTTTGTCAACAGTTAACGAGGGTGGTCGCGATGGACGTTAAGCTGGACAGTCTGATCGAGAAAATCAGAACGGAGGCGGTGGAGGAGGGCAAGAAAAAAGCGGAGGAAATAATCGCCTCCGGCAAGCGCGAAGCCAGCTCGCTGATCGAGGAAGCCAAGCGGGAGGCCGAAAGGCTGATTGTCGAAGCGGAGCGTCGCGCTACCGATTTTCGCAGAAACTCGGAATCGGCGGTGCAGCAGGCTGCCCGGGATGTCGAGCTTCAGCTCAGGGAAAGGATCATCGCCCTGTTCGACCGCGCGTTGAAAGTGAAGGTAAGCGAGGCGATGAAGCCTGAATTCCTGAAGGATGTCATCCTTAAAGTCGCCTCGGGTCTGTCCGCGGAGAAGGGCGTGACAGTGGTCCTGAAAGCCGAGGAGATCGACGGGCTTAAAAAGCTGCTCCAGGCCGCGACCAGAGAACAGCTCCGCCAGCCGGTGGTTCTCAAAGCCGGCAGCATGACAGCCGGCGGTTTCCGCATCGGAGTAGAGGGAGAGGATGTCTACTACGATTTTACCGCAGAAAGCATAGCAGAAACTTTGCGTTCATTCCTTAACCCGGCCTTGAAAGATATCCTGGACGGAAAAAATGGCTAAGTTCCATTATCTGGTTGCTCAGTTGCCCACGCTGTTTTTCGACCGCGATCCTGGAATCAGCGTGGCTGATTTCCTCCGGGAAGCCGAAAAATGGATGAGCGAGAGCGAGTTTGAGGTTTTCTCCGGTATCCGGTTTGATGATCCTGTTGTTTCCGAGACTGAACCGGAGCTTCTGAGGGCGTACCGCGAGTTCGAGTTCGACCTGCGCACCGATGTGGCCCTTCTCAGAAGGGCCAGGGCTGCCGGCGTCGACTATAAGCCGGTGTATTTCCCTCTTCAGACAGTCAAGGAAGGCACGCCTCTCGATGTGGAAAAAAAACTGCTCCATCTGCGGTGGGATTTTCTGGAGGACAAGACAGTCGGTCATAACTTCGACCTTCAGGAGATAATCGCCTATTATCTCAAGATGCAGATTCTGGAGCGGCTCGACTCTTTCGACAAGGAAAAAGGAAAACAAACCTATCATAGGCTCTGCGGAGTGCAGGTATGAGTCAAAAAATCGGCAGTATAGTCGGGGTCAACGGAAACATGGTGTCCGTTATCGTTGACGAAAGCGTTAACGTCATGCAGAACGAAGTGGCTTTCATTCTGCACGGTGATGAGCAGTTGATGGCGGAGGTCGTGCGTATACGCAACAATGTAGCCAACCTCCAGGTGTTCGAAAGCACTAAGGGATTGAAGGTCGGAGACCAGGTTGATTTTTCCAACCACATGCTTGCCGTGCAGCTTGGTCCGGGTCTGCTGGGTCAGATTTTCGACGGTCTGCAGAACCCTCTGCCCAAGATTGCGGAGGAATTCGGTTTCTTCCTCGCCCGCGGGAAGATGCGCGATGCCCTGACCGGGGACAAGAAGTGGTCCTTCACCCCGCAGGCCAAACCGGGTGACACGGTGGTCAAAGGCATTCCTCTGGGTAATGTTCCGGAGGGCATTTTCAAGCACTGGATCATGGTGCCGTTCGATTTCGAGGGTGAGTACACGGTGGAATATGTCGCTCCGGCCGGAGACTACGGGATCGATGAGGTCATCGCCAGGCTGCGCGATGAGCGGGGAACGGTGCGTGAGGTCGGAATGTCTTTCCGCTGGCCGGTCAAGATTCCTATCGCCGCTTACCGTCAGAAACTGGTGCCGCGCGCTCCGCTGATCAGCGGAGTGCGTATCATCGATACTTTTTATCCCGTGGCCAGGGGGGGGACGTTCTGCATCCCAGGTCCTTTCGGCGCCGGTAAGACAGTTCTCCAGCAGATCATCAGCCGTCACGCCGAGTCCGATATTGTCATCATCGCCGCCTGCGGAGAACGCGCCGGCGAGGTGGTGGAGACTCTGCGCGAATTCCCGGAGCTGTCCGATCCGCGCACCGGTCGTTCGCTGATGGAGCGGACGATTATCATATGCAACACCAGCTCGATGCCGGTGGCGGCCCGCGAGGCCTCGGTTTATACCGCCGCGACGCTCGGCGAGTACTACCGTCAGATGGGACTGAACGTTCTGATCCTGGCCGATTCGACCTCGCGCTGGGCGCAGGCCATGCGCGAAATGTCCGGACGTCTCGAGGAAATCCCGGGTGAAGAGGCCTTCCCGGCCTATCTGGAATCCCGTATCGCCGAGTTTTACGAACGCGCCGGACTGGTGGAGCTTAACACCGGAGACAAGGGAAGCTTGACGCTCAGCGGCACGGTCAGTCCCGCCGGCGGAAACTTTGAGGAGCCGGTGACCCAGGCCACGCTCAAAGTGGTGGGCGCTTTCCTCGGACTGTCCAGAGACCGCGCCAATGCCCGCCGTTTCCCGTCCATTCATCCGCTGGAAAGCTGGTCAAAGTATCGCAGCTTTATCCCGGTTGAAAAGGTGAACAAGGCGCGTGACATTCTCTTCAAGTTCAGTGAAGTGCATCAGATGATGATGGTGGTGGGCGAGGAAGGCACCTCGATTGAGGATTTCGAGGTCTATCTGAAAGCCGAGTTCCTGGATGCAGTCTACCTTCAGCAGAACGCTTTCGACAAGGTGGATGCCGCCAGCTCGCCGGACCGTCAGGCCTACGTTTTCGAAAAAGTGCACGCTGTTCTTTCCCGAGAGTTCAAGTACAAGGACAAGGAAGATGCGCGCGCGTTTTTCAACACTCTGAGGCAGGCTTTCATCGACTGGAACTATATTGCCATGGATAACCCGGCTTTCAAGAAACAGGAACTGTTGATCGACGGGCTTATTGAGGAGCGTTCCCGCCTTATGGTTGCGGAACAGCCGGAGAAATCGCTGGTTGAACTGAGCAAGGAGTAACCGCACCATGAAAAAAGTTTATAACAGAATCCTTCAGGTTGCGGGAAACGTGATCACAGTCCGGGCCTCCGGCGTCACTTACGAGGAACTGGCAGAGATATCCACCCGGCGCGGGAAATCGCTCGCCCAGGTGATCAAGCTGGACAATGATCTGGTGACGCTCCAGGTGTTCGCGGGCAGCCGGGGCATCTCTGTCCAGGATGAGATCCGTTTTCTCGGTCATCCCATGCAGGTGTCGTTTTCCGATAACCTCATGGGCCGTATATTCACCGGTTCGGGCGTACCGCGTGACGGGGGCCCGCAGCTCAGCGACGAACTGATCGAGATCGCCGGGCCGAGCGTCAATCCGGTCAAGCGTATTATCCCGCGACGGATGATCAGAACGAACATCCCGATGATCGATGTTTTCAATTCGCTGGTGGTCTCGCAGAAACTGCCCATATTCTCGGTCTCCGGCGAACCTTACAACGAACTGCTGGCCCGTATCGCCCTTCAGGCCGAGGTTGACCTGATCATTCTCGGCGGCATCGGGCTGCGTTACGACCAGTACATGTATTTCCGGGACTGCATCGAAGAGGGCGGCGCGCTTTACCGCTCGATTTTCTTCATCCATACGGCCTCCGACCCGATAGTGGAAAGCCTGATGGTCCCCGATCTCTGCCTGGCCGTGGCCGAGCGTTTCGCTCTCAAGGGCAAGAACGTGCTGGTCCTGCTTACCGACATGACCAACTTCGCCGATGCGATGAAGGAAATCGCCATCACCATGGAACAGGTGCCGTCCAACCGTGGTTACCCCGGTGATCTTTACAGCCAGCTTGCCGCCCGGTACGAGAAAGCCGTGGATTTCGAGGGCAGCGGCTCCATTACGATCCTGGCCGTTACCACCATGCCCGGCGATGACGTCACCCACCCGGTGCCGGACAACACCGGATATATCACCGAGGGGCAGTTCTATTTGCACAACGGGTATATCGATCCGTTCGGTTCGCTGAGCCGTCTCAAGCAGCTTGTCAACAGCAAGTCCCGCAAGGACCATCGCGCGATCATGGACGGTATGATCCGTCTGTACTCCCAGTTCCGGGAGACGGAGGAAAAGAAGTCCATGGGTTTCCGCATGAGTCCCTGGGATGAAAAGCTGCTGCGTTACGGTGAAATGTTTGTCTCCCAGATGATGGACCTGTCGGTCAACATTTCTCTGGAAGATGCGCTCAACCGCGGGTGGGAAATCCTGGCCAAGTGTTTCAAACCGGAAGAAACCGGCCTTCGCTCGGAGCTGATCAAGGAATTCTGGCCGCAAACTGTTTCCGAATGATAGGGTCCGACAATGGCCAAGATCAAGCTGACCAAGAATGAATTGAAAAAGCAGAAAGACAACCTAAAAAGGTTCGTCCGTTATCTGCCCACCCTCGAGCTGAAAAAGAAACAGCTCCTTCAGGAGATTCAGAAAGTCCAGGCCGTGATAGACCGCTGTCACGCGGATATGGAACGGCTGGAGGAGGAGGTCTCCCGCTGGGTGGACGTGTTTGGAGAGAAGATAGAGATCGAAAAGCTCTTCCGGGTGGCGGATGTGCAGACTGATGTCGGCAACATAGCCGGAATAGACATCCCTGTGTTCCGTGGAGTGGATTTCACAGATGAAGCGGTGGATTACTTCCTCACGCCACTCTGGATCGACCGCGGCATAGAGGTCTGCAAGGACAGGATTCGTCTGCTGGCCGAACTCGACATCGCGGAAAAGCAGCAGAATATCCTTCGGGATGAGTTGCGCATCACCACTCAGCGAATCAAGCTGTTCGAGGAAGTCAAGATCCCGGAATCCAAGGAAAACATCCGGGTTATCCAGATTTTCCTCGGAGATCAGCAGACCGCCGCGGTGGTGCGCGGTAAGATCGCCAAGTCAAAAATCGAGAAGAAAAAGCAAGAGGGGGTGGCCGCATGATTGCCCAGATGAAACTGGTCACCATTCTTGCCGGAGCAGGTCACCGGGAAAGCGCTATCGAGAAGCTCCGCAGCCTCGGCGTGCTGCATGTTCGCCATGTCCGCCCGCCGATTTCGGGCGAGATCAACGCGCTGGAATCGATCCTCGATAACGCCTCAAAGGCGTTTCAGTTGCTCGAATCGATGTCGGACGGACAGACAGGCGCGACTATGCTGGCTCAGGAACTCGTTGATCGTACGCTTGCGCTTGACCAGGCCAGAGGGAGCCATAAGCAGGAACTGGAAGAATGCCTGAGCAAAACCCGCTGGTTTGAAACATGGGGCGCCGTATCCCTGAGTTCGCTGGAGAGTCTGGAATCAGCAGGTATCCATCTGCGCTTCTATCGGGCTGATAAGTCCCGTTTCCGCGCATTTTCCGGGGAGCAACTTGTATTCAAGGCTGGCGAGGATAAGAATTTCGTTTATGTAGTCCTGTTCGGAGCTTCGGCTGAGGACAAACTCGATTTTCAGGAAGACCCGATTCCGCAGGTCGAATACTCTGAGTTGAAAAGGAAAATCGAGTCTGCCGAAAAGCGGATTCTTGAAGTCGAGAAAGAGCTTCAGGAACTGGCTGGAGGCCGGGAAGTATTGAATCCCCATATTTCGGAGCTTGAAAGAAAACTCCAGTTGCGGCGGGTGCTCGATGGCATGGGAGATGCGCAGCAGATATCTTTCGTTCAGGGATTCTGCCCGCTGAATTCTGTGGATGCGATCCGCAAGGAGGCCGAGCAGTCTGGCTGGGGCTATCTCGTGGAGGACCCCGAGGATTTGAGTGAAGTCCCGACATTGCTCCGCAGTCCGCGCTGGATGAGCATTGTCCATCCGATATTCCGGTTCATGGGGACGATACCGGGCTATTATGAGTATGATATCAGCCTGCCGTTCCTGATTTTCTTCACGATCTTTTTCGCCATGCTGATAGGCGATGCGGGGTATGGACTGGTCTACGCCGGAATGACATGGCTGCTGTCCCGTAAGTTCAAAGATGCCCCGCGGGAGCCTTTTATCCTGTTCTATGTCCTGAGCGCGGCTACAGTCGTTTGGGGTGTTTCGAGCGGAGTGTATTTCGGCTGTGAATCGATCGGTCAGCTTCCGGTTCTCCGGTCGCTGGTCGTACCGCGGTTGAATGGGTTCGTGGACGCGAACTCCAGCTTTATAATGCTGCTGACCTTCATCATCGCCGTGGCGCATCTGACTGTGGCGCGCATGATGGTGGTGGTGAAATACCTTCGCTCATCCCGCGCTGTGGCCGAGATGGGCTGGATAATGATCATCTGGACCATGTTCTTCATGGCGGGCAAGCTCGTGCTCGGGCGGCCGTTCCCGCAGGTTATGACCTGGGTGTTCGCCCTGGGTTTCTGCATGGTTCTCTTCTTTGCCAACTTTCAGAAGAACATAATCAAAGGAGCTCTTGCAACCCTGATCAATTTACCCCTGAGTGTGGTAAGCGCTTTTTCAGATGTCGTCTCCTACCTCCGTCTTTTTGCGGTGGGAGTAGCCACGGTGGTTGTAGCTGTCAGTTTTAACGCAATGGTGGCCGACATGGCATCGGGGTCAATTATCGGCATGGTTGCTGCCGGAGTGGTATTGTTGTTTGGGCATTCTCTCAACCTCGCTTTGGGGGTTATGGCCGTGGTCGTGCATGGCCTTCGGCTGAACATGCTTGAATTTTCCGGACACCTTGGCATGGAGTGGTCCGGCCGTGAATACGATCCTTTCCGTTGAAAAATATTGAATGGTGCATAATCCGGGTTTGAACTAATCTTATCAAGCGACAGGAGGAAAAGATGGTTGCAGGATTGGGAGATCTGGGTCTGGTGCTCGGGCTGTCCGCCGCCGGTTCGGCGATGGGTGCAGGCTATGCCGGCATGTCGGCGATAGGCGCCTGGAAGAAAGCCTATCTGCAGAGCAAGGCTGCTCCTTTCATCATTATTGCGTTCGTGGGCGCACCGCTCTCGCAGACAATCTATGGCATGATTCTGCGTAACACAATACAGGCTGCCAACCTTCCGCCGGAAATGTACGTTTATCAGATAATCCTGGGCGCCGCGGCTGGCCTGGCAATCGGTTTGTCCGCTCTGTTCCAGGGTCTCTGCGGAGCCAAGGCCTGCGATGCGCTGGTGGAAAGCGGGAAAGGTTTCGGTAATTACATCATGGTCCTGGGCATCACGGAAACAGTCGCCCTGTTTGTCATGGTGTTCACCATGACCGGACTGGCTTCGATTGGCGCTCAGTGATAAAGACAAGCTCGCTGACATGCGACCAGATGTCTTTATGTACAGAGATATTTTAAACTGAAATTGGCGTGGAGCCGGGAAGCCTCAAGGGATTGCCGGCTCCACGTTTTTTAAGTAAGTTGATAGCCCCGCGGAGAGGCCGGATGGCGCGAGCATTTATTGAAAAAGGAATGGAGCTGTTCGAACGGACCGGTCTGAACGAACTCGGAGCGATGGCGGACAACGTGCGCCGGAGGATTCATCCTGACCGGGTTGTGACATTCACCTCGGACCGCAACATCAACTACACGAATGTCTGTGTCAGCCGTTGCCGGTTTTGCGCTTTCTGCCGGACGGAGAAAGCTCCGGACGCCTATGTGTTGAGTTTCGAGGAGATTGGAGAAAAGATCGAACAGGCGCGTTCCGCAGGTGCAATTCAGATTCTCCTTCAGGGCGGACTGAATCCATCCCTTGGCCTGGACTGGTTTCTGGACCTCCTGCGCTATATCAAGCGCGAGCATCCGATACACGTTCACGGTTTTTCCGCGCCTGAGATCGATTTTCTCTGCGGGCTTTCAGGCCTGAGTATCAAATCAGTCCTGGAGAAACTCGTCCTGGCCGGGCTGGACTCCATTCCCGGAGGCGGGGCGGAGGTGCTTTGCTCACGGGTGCGCAGGCGGGTCAGTCCGCACAAGGTTGGCGTCCGCCGCTGGATCGAAGTTCATGAGACCGCGCACCGGATGGGCCTTAAAACCACTGCCACGCTGGTTTACGGGCTGGGTGAGTCTTTCAGGGACATTCTGGTCCACTTGAACAACATCCGTAACCTTCAAGCCAGGACCGGCGGATTCACGGCATTCATCCCCTGGAGCTTCCAGTCTGGAAACACCGGTCTGAAAGCGGCTAAAAGCGGACCGGCGTTGTATCTTCGCGTTATGGCAGTCAGCCGTATCCTGTTGGACAACATCCCCAACTTTCAGGTATCCTGGGTGACCCAGGGGCCGGATATAGCTCAACTGGCGCTGTATTACGGAGCAAACGACTTCGGGAGCACGATGATGGAAGAGAATGTCGTGCGGGCCGCCGGTTGCAGTTTCAGAATGATGGATGAGAGCGCGATCTCCAGCCTGGTGCGAGGTGCGGGTTTTATCCCGGTGCTGCGGCGTCAGGATTACAGCCGCGTCAGGCAGTTATGACAGGGAGTGCGGCATGCCTTCTCAAATAAACAAACTGAATATACCGGAAGACTACACCGGGTTCGCCGTGATCGGCGGCAGCGGAGCATGGAGCTTCTCTCCGGGACAACTGGGGAAAAGGCTTGAAGCATTCAGCGGGATTTGCATCGAGACCCCTTTCGGAGAGGCGGCCGCAATTGATTTTATCAGTCCGGCGGAGGGAGCAGGCTGCTTCGCCTTCATCTCCCGGCACGGGCGTCAGGGTTACCGGATAACGGCATCCGAGGTGAATTACCGGGCCAATCTCTGGGCGCTCAGAAAAGCAGGCACGACACGCATTTTCGCCTGGAGCGGGCCCGGTGCAATAAACACGCGCTTTATGCCGGGAGAATATGTTTTGCCGGATGATCTGATCGATCTGACTCGAAACCGGGAAAGCACATTTTTCAAAGGCACGGGTCTCGGGTTTATCCGCCAGAACCCAGTTTTCTGTCCGCGGATGCGTCCGGTGCTTGCCTCTGCCGTGACTTCGGCCGGATTTGTCGCGCATGACAATGGAGTGTATGCCGTCACCGAGGGACCGCGTCTTGAAACCGCCGCGGAGGTGCGCATGATATCCCGCCTGGGCGGCGATCTGGTGGGTATGACTCTCGCGCCGGAGTGTTTCCTGGCCCGCGAGCTGGAGATGTGTTACCATCCGCTTTGCTACGTGACCAATTGGGCCGAGGGGGTGCGGGAACTGCCTTACCGCGAGGGAGAATTGTTCGAGGGTATGCTGGAGCCGGAATTGAAATCCAGCGTGGAGGCAGCGGTGAACGGGCTGGCAAGCGTGGCCCGCCACGCCGCAATTTCGTTTTCAACACTGGCGAGTGTGAACAGAAATTGCCCTTGTTCCCGTTCGATGTTGCGTTATCGGAACTCAGGACGCATATCTGGCTCCTGGGAGGAATGGATTCGACCGGAATAAGTTGACAGCCGAAGAAAAATGAGAGAAAATGTTATATGGCAACATTATCCGGAAATCTCTGAAACTGGAAAGGGATTCGCATGCCGGGCAAAGTTCTTATTCTGATGGGAAGTGAATCTGACCGTGAGGTCATGTCCAAGGCCGAATCTGTATTGAGCGAGGCGGGAGTGCAGTCAGAAACTCATGTTTCGAGCGCGCACCGTGCTCCAGATGCGACCCGCGAACTGGTACAGGGCGCCGCGGGCAACGGTTTCAGCGTGATTATCGCCGGAGCGGGACTGGCCGCGGCGCTTCCGGGTTTCTGTGCCTCATTCACCAGGCTGCCGGTGATCGGAGTGCCTCTTTCTTCCGGCCCGCTCGCCGGTATAGACGCTCTTCTGTCGATTTCTCAGATGCCTCCGGGAGTGCCTGTCGCCACGGTTGGGATCAATAATGCAAAGAACGCCGCTTACCTGGCGCTGAGAATTCTGGAGCTGGCGCGTGGTTAAGCGTTTCCTGTTCATTGACGGCGGCCAGTACCCGGAGGAATGGATAAGCCTGGCTGCCGAAGAACTTGAACAAGGGGCTGTTGTCGTGCATCCGACCGAGACGGTCCATGGATTCGGTTGCCGTTGGGACTGCCGGGAAGCCACAGAGCGAATAGTGCGGATTAAAGGAAGAGGCCCGGGGAAATCAATGCTATTCCTTGTCCCGGACCTGGATTGGGTTGAACGCCTGACCACCGGGTTATCACCTGAATCCATTCGACTTATTGAAATTTTCTGGCCCGGACCGTTGACCCTGGTGTTTAAGGCCTCGGCAGCCGCCAGAAAAGCATGCTCCTGGCTGGGCGAGACAGTGGCTCTACGGCGCAGCCCTCATGCATTCACCTCCCGGCTCGTCGAACGCCTGAACCGCCCGATGATCTCAACCAGTCTGAACCTGACAGGGCAGCCTGTTCCGGAGAATCCTGTCCATTTTCTGAGTGAGGTCCTTCCGTTATCGTCAATCGGGCGGGATTCACTCTCTCTGGAGCTTGCGGTTATCGACCGTTCGGAACGTGCCGGTCAGAAACATCTTTTGCCATCCAGCGTAGTGCGGCCTGTAAAAAATGGCTATGTTATGCTGCGGGAGGGAGCTGTCAAGGCGGAGGAAATCGGACGGCTTACCGGGCTTGAACGCATGGAGATTGATTAATGTGCGAAAATCACCCGGGAATTGAGAGAAGCGATTCCCGGAAAAAAGTTTTGTTTGTATGCACCGGCAACACCTGCCGCAGCCCTCTTGCTGAGGCCATACTGAAAAAAAGAATCGCCGGGACGGATATGGAGAACAGATTGGAGGTGTTCTCTGCCGGTCTCCATGCCCCGGATGGACAACCCGCCACTTTATTGTCGCGTGAAGTGGCGCATGCGCACGGTTTGTATCTGGATGAGCACCGGAGCCGCGCGCTGACTTGCGAGCTTATCACGTCCGCCGGACTGATAATAGTGATGCAAAAACTTCATAAGGTTATGCTGCAGAAAGAAATATCATCGCAGGGCAAGGAAATAAGGCTGCTCGGAGAATTCCTGAAGTCAGGCGGAGATAATGCCGATATCCACGACCCGTTCGGCGGAGACCGCCAGACATACGAAAGCTGTTTCGATGAAATCAGCCGGGCGGTGGATGGTTTGTTCGAGTATTTAACCGCGGACTGTCAGAATGCGGGAGAAGGTGAAAATGACAGGCCAGGCCCTGTTTTGAATTGACTTAATCCCGGCAGGAACGTACATTACACTGGATCGAACGTCTTAAACAAGTGCCTGCGGGCTTATCTCTGATGGTTTTGATAATCTTTAGAGCATGAAACTTTAAGGTCAGGGCGCTTAATCCCTTTTCTCAAGGGGAGAATATACTCGCCAAGTGAAAAAGAACCATCTGACCATCATTTTCATGAAAGATACCCGCAAGCCGGTTACAGTTGAGGTATCGATCAAACTTCTTATAACGGTAGTGGCGTTTATTCTTGTAAGCGCCTCTACGTATGCCTTTTTTATCCGCGGTTATCTTAGTCTCAATAATGACAACCAGAAACTCGAACTGATCATACGCTCTCTTAAAACTGATATAGGAAGACTCCAGAACACTATAAACCGTCTTAAATCCGAGGAGCAGCCCGGCGTAACAAACGGCCCTGTTGCAGATTTGGAGGAGAATCAACAGGACGAAAACGTTGCGGTTGCTCAGGAGTCTATTGCTGTTGAGAATCTTAACCTCAATAATGATACACTGAGCGGGCAGGCAGATTATTATTTTATCCTTCATAAAATTTCGGAAAATGAGGATGTTGCCCGCGGGTATCTGTTCCTTGTGCTGAAGGATTCAAAAACAGGCGAAATGAAAGGTTCATTCCCTCCGACAGATTATCGGGGCGGAAAACCGGTCGATTTTCACCGGGGAGACCGTTTTGCGATCCGTAGATTCAAAGAGTATAAGGGGGTTTTGAAATACTCCAGCCGTCCTGATATTCTGGAAGTGCTGGTCTATTCGGAAATGGGAGAACTGCTGCTTAATTTCAGAAGAAAGATTCAGAGATAAAATCAAGATGAGAAATGATGGCGAGGATCAATGTTCAGCAAAAAGGACAAGATAATCATCGACAGCATCAGTAGCGTACTGGGAGAATCCACCCGGCTGGATGGGAAACTGGTCTTTTCCGGCACGATGCGGATAGACGGTTCGGTCCAGGGAGAGATAGTCTCCGACCAGCAGAAAGGAGTCCACAGTACTTTGATTATCGGAGAAAAAGCCAGGATAAACGGAGATATCCGGGTAGACACGGTAATCAACAGCGGGAAAATATATGGTAATGTCACCGCTACTCATCGTGTGGCGATCCATGATCCAGGACTTCTTATCGGCGATGTCGAAACAGCTGAGATCACTGTTGAGGATGGAGTTCTGTTCAACGGACGCTGTAATATGGTGCGTCATTGATTAAAATTCACCCCGGCAGCCCGGACACTCAGCGGCATTACGTGCGCCATCCGGCTGTCAAGCAAGGAGTTCAAATGAGCAGAATTAATCTGGTTCCTGCGCTTTTTCTCGCTGTCCTGATCGCCATAGTTGCAGGTTGCGGGGTTGCACCGCATAAAGAAAAACTGTCCGAGGTTGAGGACCTTTATCAACAGGGGCAGTATCAGAATGCGATGAGTGTGGCCCGCTATAACCTGAACAACCACGAGAACGAGGCTGCCGCAATAGTCGTGGTCTGGAAAGTGCAGGTGTTGCAGGGGACGCAGAGTGTCGAATACGTACAGGCCCTGTATAACGAAGCTCAGGCGAGAGTCAAGGAATTCGGACCATCCCTGGTCCCTTTCCTTTGCCGCGGTCTGTCCGAGGACCCGTATAACTCGGTCCGGCTGTTCTGCCTTTATGCGCTTTCGGAATTCGAGGATACAACTGCCGTGAAATGCGTGGCTCAGGTCCTGGACCCGTCCTACGCCCTGGGAGCCAAACCCAGCGACATAACTCTCGAATTCATGCAGACCGAAGCGGCTATGGTGTTAGGCGCCCGCAAGTACACCGCAGCCTTTGACGGCATTGCCAAGCTGGCTTCCAGCCAGAATCAGGATACGCAGAGTAAAGTAGCCCAAGCTCTCGGCATGCTTGGCGATCCGCGGGGAATACCTGTGCTGGAAGTAATAAAAAAGAGTCAGCCACAAACGCGGGAGGGGATGTTTGTGACTGAAATGGCGGATTCCTCGATCGCCAGGTTGCAGCGCGGCGGGAACTGATAAAGAAAGAAGCATTTATGTTGATAAGGGGGCTTCCCGAAGGAAGCCCTTTTTTTATTCGGATATTCTCAGGATATGCGCGCCAAGCCGGGTCAGTTTGGATTCAAGGTTTTCATATCCTCGATCCAGGTGATAGATACGGCTTATCTCACCGCCGCCCTCGGCTACCAGTGCGGCCAGAACCAGGGCTGCGCTGGCCCGCAGGTCCGAGGCCATGACCGGTGCGTGGCTCAGATCCGATGGCCCCTGAATGCAAACCTGCTGTCCGTTTACCTCCATCCGCGCGCCCAGGCGGACAAGCTCGGGAACGTGAAGAAAACGGTTTTCAAATATCGTTTCAGTGAGAGTGCTTTTTCCCTCTGCGCGTGTCGCCAGAGCGCAGAACTGCGCCTGCATGTCTGTAGGGAAACCAGGGTAGGGGGCTGTACGGATATCAAATGGTTTCAGGCTGCCGGTTCTTGCGACACTAAGACTGTCCCCTGTGCGCGAGACAGTGACTCCCGTTTTTTCAAGCTCCTGAATCACAGCCTCCATATGTTCAGGAGAACATTCCTCTATCAGTACGTTGCCGCCCGTTATCGCCGCCGCCACTGCAAAAGTGCCGGCCTCTATTCTGTCCGGAATCACGCGGTGCAAGGCGCCTCCAAGCTCGCTGACGCCGTCAATTATTATTTCGCGTTCTCCCGCACCGCTGATCCGGGCTCCCATCTTGTTGAGCAATCCCGCCATATCTTCTATTTCCGGCTCGCGGGCCGCGTTTTCGATTACTGTGACTCCCCGGGCCAGGCTCGCGGCTAACATGACATTGATTGTAGCGCCTACGCTTGAACCGCGAGGACCGCTCAGATCGATCCTCGCCCCATTCAAGCCGCTGGCGCGCGCGTGAATGTAACCGCGCGAGGTGTCGATTCCGGCACCGAGAGCGGCAAGGCCTTTGAGGTGAAGGTCCATGGCGCGTTGCCCGATAGCGCATCCTCCCGGCAAGCTGACCTCTGCCTGACCTTTGCGCGCCACGAGAGGCCCGAGTACATAGTATGAGGCGCGCATCCGGCGAACCAGCTCATATGGGGCGGTGACGCCATTGGCATCGGAGGCGTCCAGCTTCATCCAGCCGGGGCCGCGCTCGACAGTCACTCCAAGATTCTGTAGAACCAGGGCCATTGTCCGGACATCCATCAGATCCGGGACGTTTGAAAGCTCGACAGGGCTGTCTGTAAGCAGAGAAGCGGCCATCAGCGGCAGGCATGAATTTTTAGCGCCACCTGTGCGTACTTGTCCTTTGAGCGGTCCTGACTTCTCAATTACGAATTTGTCCATTCAATTCACCTTTCACAGTCTTCAGTCGTTCAGTCTGCAGGCTGTCACAAAGCGTTCCCGTCCCGAAAGGTCCCGATGAAACGTGACTGCTGACAGTTTGCCGGCATAGCCGGAAAAGATTTGCGCCAGCGCGGAGTGCTGGTTTTCGCCGGTTTCCAGGGCCAGCAATCCGCCATTTTTAAGACGAGGCACAGCCTGGGCCACAAGCATATTTATCAGCCCGGTCCCGTCCTCTCCGCCACCGTCCAGGGCTGAAACTGGTTCGAAAAGCCGAATCTCATCCGGCAGGGAAAGCATTTCGTCCGGACTGACATATGGAGGATTGGCCACAACAAGATCAAAAAGCGGCATTTCTCTGAATGCGCTCAACAGATCACAAAGGCAGAACGTGACTTTGACGTTTCCCGATAGAAGCATCCGGCTGTTTTTCACGGCCCAGCCCAGCGCAACCTGAGATATGTCGCTCAGTGTATATTCAGCTTCAGGATGTTCCAGCGCGAGGGACAGACCAACTGCCCCGCTGCCGCAGCAGAGGTCCAGAACGCGGGGCAGGGGAGAGGCTGCGTTCCCCCCCGCTTTTTTTTGCAGCCATTCCAGCGCCAGGTCCGCAAGCATCTCTGTTTCAGGCCTGGGTATCAGCACACCGGGTCCGGTATACAGTTCCAGATGCCGGAACTGGGTGCGCCCGGTTATATACTGCAATGGTTCGTGCGCACCCCGGCGTTTCAGGAGAGCACGGCAGCGATCGAGTTCCGGTTCTGTCAGCGGCCGCTCGTGGTTGAGATACAGCCCCAGGCGGTCGAGACCGAGTACGTGACAGAGAAGCAGTTCTGCATTCCGTCGCGCGCCGGAGACTCCACGCTCCGCCAGATAAGATTGCGAGAGTCTCAGTATTTCGATGAGAGTTTTCAATCGCGCATTGGTTTGATTTTCAAGATATTGTGCTATTTATTTAAAGCGTTATATAGGGCGCATGCGTTTTCTTTTTATTTGTTCCCGGTAATATATAACTTTAAGTTTTCGTGGGCAATCCGGCTGTAAGCCTGTTCGGGTTTTGTTTTGACACATGACATGCAGTGTATTAGAATAGATTCTTCTATAATCTCTTATTAAATCGCTTTATATAAATCCGGCAAGGCCGGGTGGTTAAATAATGACCAGATGGAAGGTGTCTGAATGGAAAAACTGGATCACAAAGCATTAGAAGCCAAGTGGCAGGCCTGGTGGGAAGATAATAGCCTGCATCGCACCGATCTGTCCAACAATTCGCGCAAATGCTACACTCTGGTGATGTTTATCTATCCATCAGGTGACAAGCTACATATCGGCCACTGGTACAATTACGGGCCTACCGACACATGGGCCAGATTCCGCCGCATGCAGGGCTGGAATATATTCGAGCCGATAGGCTACGATGCGTTCGGAATGCCGGCTGAAAACTACGCCATCAAACATGGCGTCCATCCCTGGAATTCCACAAACGATAACATCAGCTTTATCCGCAGCCAGCTCAAAGCAATAGGAGCGATGTATGACTGGACGCGCGAGGTGAACACGAGCGCGCCGGAATACTACAAGTGGACCCAGTGGATATTCTTGCAGCTTTACAAAGCTGGACTGGCCTACCGGTCCAAGGCGCCGGTAAACTGGTGTCCGAGCTGCCAGACCGTGCTGGCCAACGAACAGGTGCTGCCCGATGGCGCCTGCGAGCGTTGCGAAACTCCGGTTACACGCAAGGACCTGGTCCAATGGTTTTTCGGGATAACCCGCTATGCCGATCGCCTTCTGGCCGGTCTGGATGGTATCGACTGGCCGGAAAAAACGAAGACCATGCAGCGTAACTGGATTGGCCGCAGCGAAGGCGCCGAGATCACTTTCAGTTTTGCACCCGGCACACCAGGGGCAGACAGCCTGACCGAAAACGAACTGCGCTTCAAGGTGTTTACCACAAGGCCGGATACACTGTTCGGTGTGACATATGTGGTAATGGCACCTGAGCATCCTCTGGTTGAGAGGATAACTACTCCTGAGCGCCGTGAAGAGGTTGCGCGCTATATCGAACTGGCGCGCAGCCAGAACGAAATTCAGCGCACGAGCACGGTTAAGGAAAAAACTGGAGTATTCACCGGAGCTTACGCGGTCAATCCGGCCAACGGGGAGAAAGTGCCGGTATGGATAGCGGATTATGTCCTGGCCTCATATGGCACGGGAATCGTTATGGCTGTGCCGGCGCACGACGAAAGGGACTTTGAATTCGCATCGAGGATGAATCTGCCGGTGCGCGAGGTTATCGCTCCTCTATCCGGACCGTCCATCCGGCCGCTTGAGAGCGCGTATGTCGAGCCGGGAACTATGATCAACTCCGCTGAGTTCAACGGGCGTGAATCGCGAGCGGGGGGACGGGCGCTGGTTGAAAAACTTAAGTCCGCCGGGCAGGCCGATTTCAGGATCAATTATAAGCTGCGAGACTGGCTGATCAGCCGTCAGCGCTACTGGGGCGTGCCCATCCCGATAGTCTACTGCGAGGAGCATGGCGAGGTCCCGATTCCCGAGGACCAGCTCCCGGTGCTTTTGCCTTACGAGGTCGATTTCAAGAAGGCGGTCAAAGGTGTCAGCCCGCTGGCCACGAATGACGGATTTGTCAACGCTGTCTGTCCGATATGCGGCAAACCGGCGCGCCGCGAGATCGATACGATGGATACGTTCGTGGACTCCTCCTGGTATTTCCTTCGTTACCCGGACCCGTCGGACAGCAGCCAACCGTTCAATAAGGAACTGGTCTCCAGGTGGCTGCCCGTGGACCATTATGTGGGTGGCGCCGAACACGCGGTCATGCATCTTCTTTATGCGCGGTTCGTGACCAAGGTGTTGCACGATCTCGGCCATATCACATTCGAGGAGCCTTTTACGCGTCTCAGCCATCAGGGAACGATCACCAACCAGGGCGCCAAGATGAGCAAGAGCCGCGGCAACGTGATTAATCCCGAGGTTTTCCTCGATCGTTATGGGGCGGACACATTCCGCTGCTATCTGATGTTCATGGGAGATTATTCCCTGGGCGGAGACTGGGACGATACAGGCATACAGGGCATGTCACGGTTCATCAACCGCGTCTGGCGTCTTGTCCAGTTCAATTCAAGCCGGCTGACCGGCGTGGCCCCGTCGAGGACAACCATCCAGGATATGGCCAGCCTTAACAGCGTCGAGCATGAAATACTGCGCGTGATGCATAATTCTATCCGTGGCGCGAGTGAGGACCTCGAGCGGATGCATTTCAACACCGCTCTCAGCCGCATCATGGAACTTGTCAACGTTCTGGTGCCTTATGCCGGAGAAGATGCCGGCAACAATCAGTTCAATCCGGGTTTGCTTGCAGAGTCCCTGGATGTGCTGGTTAAGCTTCTTGCACCGTTCGCTCCGCACATCTGCGAGGAACTCTGGCAATCTGCTCTCGGCCGTCAGGGAAGTGTTTTCCAGAGTTCCTGGCCTGGCTGGGACAAAGATATCCTTAAAGAAGATGTCGTTACGGTGGTGGTGCAGGTTAACGGCAAGCTGAGATCGCATTTAGAAGCTCCGCGAGGTCTGCCGGAAGATAAAGTCAGGGAGATTGCGCTGAAGGACGAAAAAGTGGCTCGTTATATGGAGAATGTCACTATCAGAAAAATAATCTATGTGCAGGACAAGCTGATCAATTTTGTCGCAAGCTGAATCCCGGCAGACATTAACAGAGACAAAACCGGCGAGACTGTTCAGTTCTCGCCGGTTTCTTTTATCTCATGGAGCAGAAGCGTGTTAGCGATATAAAAGGAAGACCGCAAAATAATTACATGTCACATAAGATATATTATGTAAACTTGTCTCTTTGTTTTCTGTCTCGGCTTTCAAATGCTCTCTCTCCCGGCCCCGGCGATTAAAAAGCCCTACCGGAGAATCAATCCTCCCCGGCAGGGCTGCAATGAATACGTTCAAATTTCTTTTCAATATCTGTTGCTCGAATACCGGTTTCTGACCACGACGAGCAAAAAGGCAGCAATTCCCAGAGTTATTATTATCAGGCCGGCCTGCATATAGAACTCTGAAGATATGTTTTTGGCGAGAAACATTATGTAAGCCGTGGTCAAAATGAGTATCCCGCTCACCACGATAAAGGTTGCCAGGATTTTGCCTTTTTCCTGACGTTGATAACTCAGGCAGAAATTGCATCTAACCGCGCGGGCATCTATTTCCTCGCCGCAGAAGCAGCACCTTTTCATCCCCTCCGACACCGGGACCTTCTCAATCTCTGTTTGTTCGCCACGCTTATTGAACCAGGATAAAAAGGTCCCGATACCATAGACCATGAAGCCTAAATATGCCAGAATGATACCACTGCGCATCAGGGTAATAGTTGTCTGGTTGAAATTGGACAGATACCAGATATAGCTTGCAGCCCCAACCATTATCCCGCAAAGCATCATGCCTGTCCCCCAGAACTGTCCCTCGTTGATTTTGGGCCGGATATAAGACATGCACCGGGGACATTTGATCGCGTGATCGTTGATCTGCGAATAACAAACAGGACATTCTTTCATATTCGCTCCGCAGATGGCAGTGGATGGTGCATGGCTTAAAAACTACATCAGAGGATCCTGTGTAATCGCATATTCTATAAAAATTTCTATTCTTCTGTTTTTCTGGCGGTTTGCCTCGGAGTCGTTCGGGTAAGCAGGACGGTACTCACCATAGGATACGATTGAGAATCTCTTCGGGTCAAGTTTCGCATAGTTCATGCCGAACCTGGCTACGTTGCGGGCACGGGCATAAGCGAGCTCCCAGTTGGAACTGTACACGCTGTTGCTGATCACCGTATCATCGGTGTGGCCGCATACCCGGATAGTGTTTTCCCAGTCCTTTGCCAGTTCGAATATTTTGGCCAGGTATGGCATCCCCTGCGGACGAATCTCGGCGCTGCCCGGCTCGAAAAGAATGGGAGTCAGAATACGGACTGCAATGCCCTGGCTTGTAATAACTACATTCAGACCGTTCTGCTGCCCCTGAGTCTCGGCGAAATCCTGCAATGCAGTGACAGCCATGGAAAGTTCGCCGATATTGACGTCACTAACTTTCCATACGATAGCTTCTTTCATCCCGAGCGTCACAGCATTTTCGGTCAGAACGCCAAGAGAACCCTTTAACGAACCGGTGGCTTTGTTGAATTCGTTGGGGTCCGTGGAGGACATCGATACAATCAGGACGAAGAAACACAAAAGGAGCGACATCAGGTCACTGTAAGTACAGAGCCAGGGCGGCGCCCCTTCAGGACAGTTGCATTCATCCTTGGCCATGGCCGTTGTCCGGTTTAATTATGATCTAATAAAAAAAGATTCTGAAAAGGATAGTTATCATTTTTAGCAAAAAGTGTGCTACTCTCCAGCTTTTTTCAACCGTATGGGGAGAAAATCGTATTCTTCCCCTGGTTTGATGATCTGAACTAATATCGTCAGTCGCCTCGTCACTCTGTAACTTATTTATACTTTATCAGTACCAGTCCCGTTTGTCAATAAACCGTGGCATGGCGCTTGCCAATTTATCTTCCTGATTCTATATTGAAAGACAAAACTGGAATGGAAGGGCTCATGCCGAACATTCTTATAATTTCAGGCATATTCATCGTGCTAATTTTCATTATCGCGGTGTTTATTGGCCAGCAATTAAGCAACGTCGAAAAAATGAACCTCAGCCGCAAGCCCAAGACGCTGAGTGATAAATTGCGTGAAAGCGGCATGGCTCCCCTTGAGACTGAAAGATTCCGCGAGATCGTAATGGCAGGCGGCAATCAGGAAGTTGAACCGCTGACGGAGAATACATTCCCCGGCGCTTCAGTTGCCGAGTCTCCGGACGACATAGCTTTCCGGAATTATGAACTGACCGGCCACCACGTAAATATCGAAGGCAAAGACTTGCAGACAATCTATTCAGAATATCTCTCCGCAAAAAATCTCAATCCATTCGATATAGAACCGGAATTCACTCTCGGCATAGCTTACATGCGTTTCGCGCAGTATGATAAGGCTCAGAGTCAGTTCAAAAAAATTGTTGACTCCAAGCCGGAGTACCCGGGTATATTTTATTATCTTGGAGAATCATTGCGCTGTAACGGTCAATATTACGAGGCCATGAACGCCTACAAGAAATCGTGGGAAATGGATAAAAAAAACAACACGCGCAATGCTGATAATAGAAACCGCCAGGAATTTTTAAGCTGAATGCTTCAAAATGCATTTAATAAGTTCAGGTTGGGCCGGGAAAGGATAAATGGATGAATACAAATAAGGAAACTATTTCCTGTTTTAAGACAGTGGTGGTTCTTTCTGCAGCCCTTTTTTCGTGCGGAGCGTTATTGGCTCAGGCCGGTCCGAAAATCGAAGCATCAGAGAGTCAATACAGTTTCGGTTCCGTATATCAGGGAACTGTTGTAAAGCATGTCTTCACTCTGCGAAACGCAGGCAAGGACACGCTCCAAATAGAAAATGTGCGCTCCAGTTGTGGTTGCACAGTTGCCATGGTCGATAAGAAAAACGTTGCACCTGGAGAAAGCACTCTCGTCGAGGCCAGTTTCAATTCGGATCGTTTTGCAGGGCATGTCAGCAAGGACATTTACGTGCAGTCAAATGACCCTGCACAGCCGGTGACAAAGCTATCTCTTACGGGGGAAGTAAAGGTCGATCTCAGCATTTCGCCCGGTACAATTTACTTTTCCGGATTGAAAGAGGGCGCGCAGGTTACTCGCAAGCTCGCTCTGATAAATACTTCGGAGAATACTATTTCAATCCACGAAATATCCTCGACTGTTCCCGATCTGCGGTTCGAACTACCCAAGCTTAAGCTCAAACCGGGCGAAAGAACTGAATTGTCTCTGATAGTGGACAAGGTGACCCGTGACACCAGGCTTACGGGCAACCTGACGATTCATATCTCCGGCCCGCAGAAAGAAGTCAATGTCAGGTTGTTCGGCGGATCAATCAACTGAGATATGATATAACAGTCAAGGGCGGGCAGACCTTAGCCGGTCAGCCCGCCCTTTCTTTTATTTTTGAACTATCTGCTGCACGAGATTATTGCTTCTGCTCTTTGTCCTTCTCAACGTTCAGACGCTCGAAATATTTGCGAATAAGGATGTTATAGCTTTCCGGGTAAGTTCCACTCCATTTTTCGAAGAGAGATTCGATCTCGCCTTTTTTCAGGGCCGGGTCCAGAATATCCTTTGGCAACGCTGCCGGAGTGACTGCGTTGTATGAGCGCGCAGTTTCGCTTTTTCTCTCGTTATCACCGCTTTCGTTTTTCTTCATCGCACGCTGCGCGCTGAGCATCCGATCAAGAAGACGCTGCTGCCGTTCAAGGGTTTCGGGGCGCACTCCTTTTTGCAGCATTTCCTGAACAAGATCGTGAGCCTCTTTGTTCATTCCCTCAAGCGCATCTTTAAGACGGCCGGTTTCACTCGATTGTCCGGCCTGTTCGGCCATACGGGCAAGCTGTTCCTGGATTGCTTTCTGTTCGGCAGCCATCTGACGCAACATCTCCTGGATCCCCCCAGCCGCCGCCCTTGGAGATGGAAGTCCGGGACCTTCGCCTTGACCGTTCGAGCTCTGCTGACGCGCTTTCCTGTTAAGATCTTCCTGATGGCGTGAGAGTTGCTCAAGTTTCTTCAGCATCTGATCCATTCCCACGCCGCTGCCGGATTGCATCATGTTGTCACGGTCTTCAATCAGGCTGAGCATGCCGGCGTTGATTGCGGCAAGAGCGCCGGACGATGAAAGAAACACCTCCTCCTGGTTACGCTGGTCAGCCGAAAGCTTGTCTACTGTTCCCTCGCTTCTTGCAACCGCCGCATCCAGTATATCCAGCAACCTTATGCTGATAAAGAAATTGTCTCTTGCCGCGGCGACGATGCCGGACATTACTTTATTCAAGCCCTCCGAGATTTCCTGCTGAAGGGCAGCCAGCTTGAGAACGTCCGGATGGTTGATATCTGTTTCAACTCGCACCGCTTCTGACAGCTCTTCCTGACGGCGGGACAGGAAATCCAGATTATCGAAGGCCCTGAGCATCGCCTCGGAGACCTGTTCCCGCCACTTTTTTTTCAGCTCCAGGCTGTAACTTTTCATTTTCCTGTGGACATTCTCCATTCTGTCGCCCACTTCGCGCTGTCTGCCGACGGCTTTATCGGGACGGGATCCGGACATGTCCCTGCCAATCTCGGAAAAAGCGTTTTTGAAGAAATCGCGGTCCGGGGAGTTCGACTCTTTCTTCAGACTGTCGGCGAGTTCTTTTTCTCCGGCTTTGTCTAAATTGTTCGCCGCGGACTCCATCCGCTCGAAGACCTCCGCCGTCATCTCTCTCATCTGTTCATTGGCCTCGCCGGGTTCTTTTCCGGCGAGTTCCATTTCCAGTAAAGATTCTCCCCGCTCTCCATTTTCAGACGGCTGTCGCTCCCCCGTCATACTCTCCCCTTCCCCGGAGGGAGATATACTGTCCACCGGGCTTTCCTGCCGAGAGTCCCCTGGACGCGAATCAGCTTTTGCTGAATCTGCCTGCTCTATTTGAGCTTGCTTAGCGGAAGAATTTTCATCAGCGCTGTCAGCCAGCATCCGCGCCGCCTCGGCCAACTCACGGGTCCGGTTGACCAGGAAATCCATCTGTTGCTCGAGCTTGACTTTTTCAAGGACGCTGATTGTCTTGTCGAGTTTATCAAGGAGCTTTTCCTGAGAGTATTCCAGCTTGTTCATCTGCTCATTCAGGCTCTTGCGGTCAATCTGTTCGAGTGAACTGTTGATTTTGGAGAGCAGTTCTTTTATCTCATCCGTGGATATTTCTTCCATCAGTTTCTGCACACGCGAAAGCTTTTCGAGAAGTTCAGGCGAACTCGATTCAGCGCGCTGCAGCCGTTCGATGCTCTCCTTCATCTGACCGGCCAGCTTCCCAACCTGTTCGGTAATCTGTTTCTGACGTTCCAGGGCCTGGCCCAGACGCTGTTTTTCCTGCCAGTCCATTTCTTTTCCACGTTCCAGCGCCTCCTGCATCTTCTTGACCTGTTCAAGCGTTTTCTGCCCTTCCTGCCCCAGGTTCTGCAACCGCGAGGCTATCTGTTCCTGCTGCTTTTCACTCTGTTTGAAAATTTCCTGCATTGAGGGGAAACGCAGACGGTTTTCCGCTGTCGATGCGGCTTTGGGACCGCTGACACGGTCGTTGTCAAGGACCGTAAGACGGTAAATGATTGATTCTCCCGGAAGAAGCCGCAGTGCGCTCAAATCCCAGTTATATTGCTCCAGAATATGATCATCGCCTAACGAACCGGACGGCAACAGCAGACTTTGCTCACTCTCCAGCCTTCCGCCCGCTTTTTCTTTTCTGAAACTCAAGATCACCCGGCTTACTCCGAAATCATCCGCCGCCTCGTACATCAGCGGCTGTATCATTTCCTCTCCCAAAGTATAATCAGATTCTGGATAGATCAGCATAACGCGTGGAAGTTCGTCCGGGACAACGATAATCGGATAAGAAAGTGTGTCCCTGTTGATCAAACCCCAGCGATCGTCAAGCCGAAAACTGTAGCGCGTATCGGCAACCAGATTCAACGTGTCGACAAATTCTCGTTCTCCGCTTAGAGCCAGATTACGCATTTCACCGCTTTCAAACCGCAGTTTTGCATGGTTCAGAGGATTGCTTGCTTTTCCATACAGGATCACCCGTGTGCCTCGCAACGCACTTATCGACCGGTCACGCGTTGTTTCCCAAGGCGATAGAGCTGAATATTGCGGGTATTCATAGCGCAACCTCAGGTCAGTGACGAAAGGATTGCTGATTACTTTCACTTTGAACGTATCGCTGACCGCATTCCATTGTGATACAACATAACTGAGGTCATTCTCTACTGTTCCCAGATCGAGACGGTATTCATACTGGTCACGCCAATATTGCATTGTCAGGCTTCGGCTGACCTGCCCGGTCTGCCAGGACTCAAAACGCACAGGCTCGGGGCGGCGCATCGAACCGGCTACCCGCACACAGAGTGAATCTCCCCGCATGAGCGTTACGTTGCCGGGACGGACAAAAAGCCTGAAATCCCTTTCCTTCTGGATGAGTCCCATTGGATCGCTCCAGTTCTGCAACACCTGCCGCATCATCATGGGATCATAAAGACCAAACGCCAGACAGAGTGTGCCAATCACGATCACTGTCAGGCGACGGCGGCGGGTGCGGTCTGCCTGTAATGCCTTGAGTCCCTCGAGAATCATCCGTCGAGAGGTCGGCTCTTTTACAGCCGAGGCTGTGCTTTCAAGAGCCGCCGAGACAAGTTCATTTGAATAAAGCGTTCCGGATTGGAATGTGCATTGCAGGAATTCAAGAGCGGATTCAAGTCCGTTTCTCAGGCCGGGGGCAACCAGATCGCAACGCCTGGCGACAGAGGAAAGTCTGCCGTATTTCTTCCAGGCGTTCCAGATGCCGCGCCCGGCAATGGCAACGAAAACAGCAATAAGGGATACGATCAGTGCAAGCCGCCAGAGTCCGGGGAGCCAAAACAGGCTCTCCAGCATTCCAAACAGAAGCAATGCCGCCCCCGAAACACCTGCCAGGCGCAGCAGAATGGCGATCATCTCAGCGCGAACGAGGCCTGAGCGGATTTCTTTCAAAGCTTGGTTGATGATCTGCGCGGAATATGTTTTGTCGGATTGAGCCACAATCTCTCACTCACGGGTCAGGGCATAGAAAAAAATATTCACTCCCATCCTGAGAGCGCTTTCGCGAATCGGTTCCGGATCCTTGTGCACTTGTGGATCTTCCCAACCGTCACCCAGGTCAGTATTCAGGCTGTAAAACACAACCAGACGGCCATCGACGAATATTCCGAGACCTTTTGGCGGTCCGCCGTCATGTTCGTGAACTTTGGGCAATCCATCCGGGAAATCAAAGACAGAATGATAAATTGGAAAATCAAATGGAATTTCCACAAACTCTTTATCCGGAAACACCTTTTTCATCTCACGGCGGAAACCGGCATCCATCCCGTAATTGTCATCTGCATGCAGGAAACCGCCTTCGCTGAGATATTTCCTCAACCGGATGGCTTCTTCTTCATCGAATATTATATTCCCGTGGCCGTTCAGGTACAGATAAGGGTGACGGAAAAGCTCCGGGCTTTTTAAACGCACTTGAGCCTCTTGCTTGTCGACCTCCAATCCGGTATACTTTCTGATCGCGTCGAGCAGGTTGATCAGTGAAGAAGGGTTTGAGTACCAGTCTCCACCGCCCTCGTACATCACTCTCGCGATCGTCATCACCGCCGGGCTGGAGGATGAACGGCCAGGAGACTGTCCCTCAGCCGGCAGATAAAGCAGCAGTCCGGCGGAAACGATCAATGCGGCGACAGTGTTTTTTATCTTCGTCTTTTTCATCATTGTTCTGAAAAGTGCAGTAATCAACCGGGGTTTATGGTCATGGATGCCGAGGTGCGCCGGAAAATCTATCTGGTCCTTTTTCTGTTTGCCGTCTATACGGCAGTCTGCTTCTGGGTTCCTTACAGCAAGCTCTGGGTGATGAAAGACCTGATGCAGACTCAATCCCGTATGTTTTTTGCCACCCAGTCAGTCGAACAGGTTCACAAATACTTGAGCGGCAAAGCGGCTGAACTCGAGCTGGATGTACGGCCCGAGGATATAAAGGTACAGACTATCAACGGGGAAATAATCTATATCGAATTAAGCTGGAAAGCTCCGGTCAATATACTTCTGTTCCGCACCAGTCTGGATTTCAGTCCCAGGATTTTCGGCCTGATCCGTGGTTTCGAAAACTTTTCAACCGGGAGCGAGTTGCCGGATAGCCTGGTTTCCGAACTGTCTGACAGCACTACCCGCTTCCTGAAAAACCGGAATGTGCTCGGGCGTTCTATTAAAAATTTCTTTTCCCGCTGATCTCCCCTGCCCTGATGATACACCACATTTTGATTTCTGTTTAAAATAGCTGTCCCGCTTTTATTGTTCAAGGAGCCCGCTTTCAGGCAAAATCCCAGTGAGTATGCGGCTGGCGATTAAGAACAAGATATCCGTACAGCAGGCGAAGGTAGTTAAACGGCTTCAGACCGTGCCGAAGGTACAGAGGCGTCAGTAGAGCCTGCAAGCGCGGGAGATTGTAAAACGGAACACCGGGGAAATAATGATGTTCGAGGTGATAATTTGAATTCAGGTATAAAAAGTCCCAGAACCAGTGCCCTGCCATCCAGGTAGTCCAGCCCGCCGGATCATCGGGAGTTATGTTATAATGCTGCCCGACCCGGTTGAGGGCAAATACCAGCGGGAACACAAAATAGACCGGCAGTGCATATGCCCTGAACCAGATTCCGAGCGAGCCCCATACGATAAGCGCAACCTGGAAAGCGAGATGACCGGATATCGAAACCAGACGCTCCCGCCTAATCTTCTTTCGCAGTTCCAATGGATAGCTCGCCGTCTCCTTTGCCGCTGCCCTGAAATAGATAATAAAGAGGGCCGGGCTGAAATAAAGCAGTTTAATCAGCCGGGAGTTCTTCCGGGGTGAAAGATGATGCCGTTTAGGATCGAGGACCGGAGAACCGAGCTGAAGATGATGATCCAGATGCCAGCGGGTGAATTGAGAGCTTGAAATGCCACTCCAGAATGCGTAAAGATGACCAAGCAGCCGGTTGAACAGCGGATGGGGTCTGCTGAAAATCAGGTTGTGAAGCTGTTCATGAAGAAGAACCGTGAAATTGAAGACTGTGACTCCTGACAGGAAGGCCGCGAAAACTACTATCCAGCAGTTTTCATATCGTATGAGCGCCCAGGTGGAAAGTCCCAGAAATAGAAACTGACGGACAGTTACCATGAAGTGCCGCAATGGCTGCTTGCGCTGCAGCCGGGCTGTTTCATCATGATCGATAGTCCGCTTCAGTTCCTCGCGCAGATCGCGTGAGGTCTCGGCCCAGAAGTATTTCGACTGATACACTCAAACCGTCCTCAATGACTACCTCGTCAATCCGTCGAACCGATCACCCATCCTGTAATCTGCACTTTTGTGTATTCAATATAATATCCAGCGTCTCTTGTCAAGCCGGACAAAGCCCTGTCCGCAAAAAAAATACGGCATTGCATCCCTTTTGAAAGGGGCGGCAATGCCGCAAATGGTGGAGGCGGTGGGCATCGAACCCACGTCCGAAGACAGGCCGGATATGACCACTACATGCTTAGCCGCCGTTCAGGTTGTCGTCCTCAAAAGACTACGTCGGCAAGTCTATCTCGGACCATCCGGTTAAGGTCTCGCCCGGAAGTCACCGGCATACAGCCAGGCCAGCCCGTTTTTGCGACGTCCGTCACCGCTCCACGGGCGGGGATCCTGTGACGGACGTGGATGCCTTTATCAGGCAGCCAGGGCCAAGTTGTCGTTGGCAGTTGTGTTTTTTCCCGTTTTTTAACGGGGCACGGGGCCCCGGCATGCTGTCATAACCTCCCTTGTCCCCGTCGAAACCATGTCGCCCCCGTTAGTCTCTTACGGTTATTTTGAACATATCCCCGCGCATTGACAATGTCAAGTCCGGTGAGTAATTTATTCCTGCGTTTCAAACCCTGAGTACTGTTCGATAAGGAGTGTCTCCGTGACCGTGATCGACTTCATCGTTGTCCTGTTTCTCGGGTTCTGCCTTTTGCAGGGTTTCTGGAAAGGCGCGGTCCGGGAATCGATTTCCCTGCTGGCTGTCTGTCTTGGACTGATTACAGCATTCAATTTTTACGGCCTGGCCGGAGAAAAACTGACCTCAATGGCGCATATTCCTCTGCCCGCCGAAACTGTCGGATTTGTTGCGGTCTATCTGCTGGTCTGGCTGGCGGTGAAGCTCGCGGGCTGGTCATTCAGCCATGGCGAAAAAGAGAAGAAACCCTCCTCAGCCGGCCGCCTTGGCGGAGTCGCGCTGGGCCTGATACGCGGTGCAATCTTAGCTTCACTCGTTTTCATGTATGCCGAGATTAGTTTCCCGCATAATAAAATCACCGGCCCCAACTATCTCACTCCTTATCTTCTGCGCAGCGCCCATTTCTGCCTGGAACATGCGCCGTTCATGCCTCCGCAATTGTTCAGAAAGTCATAATCTGTTGTATAAGCGCCGCCCGAGTGTGTCAGTATTCATATGGAGCCCGCCCGTTCATTCGCTTCAATCCGCTTGTAAACAAGAACGCCTGCCCTTTTTACTGATGGCAGGCGCGATTTCTTTCCATCAACCTGATCTCCGTTACATGCTGCCGCCCATGATTCTGGAAGCGTAGCCATTGGACGGATCAAGGCCCACGGAGAGAAGCGAATTAATCGTTCCGCGCCCGCGATTATATGCAAGCAGCGCCAGCCGAAGATCTCCGCGGAAAAAATGCAGTTGATCCTTTAGATGCTTGATACCTATCCGGATGTTATAGGCAGGATCGAAAAGCTTTTCAACCGTGGCCCCCGGATCGATTGTCAGAGCCGTCTCAGGACGCACCTGCATCAAACCGATCTCACCCACCTTGCCAACGGCCTTGGTGTTGAACTGGCTTTCCACGTTGATGACGTTGAATATGAGACCGGGGTCCATGTTTTCATTCTCACTGATTGAGCAGATCAACCGCGCGAGATCCCAGTCTATGTTAAACCTTTCGGCAAAATGACTCGCGTTCCTGTTCGATTCTACCTGCACGGAACGGGCAAGCGCAACACGCCGCATGGCGCGGGCCTCGGCTATCAATGGAACCTCATTATCCGGGATTGTCCCGCCAAGATGTATTTTTATCTCGGTCGATGTTGAAACCGGCGACTGATACAACCAGTGTACCACTGATGCCGAAAGAGTGACAGCGACAATACCGAACAGAATGTTGGATGAACGTTTGAGCAGCCGCGTAAATCCGTTGCTTCGGAAACGCGCCCCCCTTAATCGAACCTTTGTCTTACGGTCTATCTCACTCCATATTCCAGCTTTCTGCATCTTTAACAACCCCTTTTGGACTTAGGCATATGATGCCTGTTACCAAGTTCCGGCGGCCTTTTTCAGCCGCCAATCCGCTCACATTCCCGATTCCCTCTCCCCGGAGCAGCTTAATACGATCTATTATTAAAAGGATGACTTCTCCTTAAATAAAGCAATATCTCTGCCCTTGACGATAAAAGTTTAAAATACTGTTTTTACGGACCCCAAAAACAGATACACCATATATAGACCAAACCCTTTTAAGGCCCACTAAATATGGGGCGGTAAATGGATTTTGTCAAGATTTTTGTTTGGTTTAACCTTTTGTATTGGACAATTGCTCAATCCGGAGTTATTATCACGCAGATTCCATGCCACTTTAAACCTTGACTGGATGAGCGATTAATGCGCAACGAAAGACTTGACGATTTTTCCTTCTATGCCGGTGAGGCTTTCAACTGGTTTCTTAACGCAGCCATTTTCGCGCTGCTCTATCTTATCGCCTCAAAAGTGCTAATAAACATTTCCTCGCTTCTTAACCTGATTTCGCTCTGAGCCTGTCTGACTTTTTTACTTCGTAATTAGGAATGTCGCGTCTTTTGCCACCTGCCTGCCGGCCACAGTGTCCGACACTGTCACCATTACATTGTACCTTCCAGGAGGATAGCTCGCAGCATCTATCGACAAATAGATTGGATCGATATTGCCGGGGCGTTCCCAGTCACGTTCAAACGTTGAAACCACCTTGCCCGTCTCATCTTTGACGCCGATCAGTCGACCCAGAGTGCGGATGATCTTCTGTGCAGCACTCAACTCCCCCGCCGTAGAGCTTACCGTATATTCAACACGGATATGCTTGCCGCCCGCAGAATCGGGTTTGACATTATACAACTCATAGTAGATGAAAACAGGCTGATCTTTCTTGAACGACGAGGACGGCATCGGCATTATCCGATGCCCTCGTATATTGAATTTCCCTGGAGTCTTGTCTTCGACCACATCCGCCGCAAGAAGCAGATCGCTAACGTACAGGCTGTCCGGAGAGCGGAACGAAGGGACCGAATAATTGCTTTTATATATCTGCATCAGATTGCTCTTGACCTGCTTCATCCTGACAACCAGGTGATAATTCCCGGGTTTAAGCTGCATCCCGATCAGGTCCGGGATCATCTGGTCTTTTGAAGACACGAAGTTGTTGAGACGGTATGTTTTAGACTGTTTCGCCCTGGTCACCTCATTCCACCAGCTGTCATATACCACTATCTCCAGATCGACTGGAATATCTACTGCCCCGAACGGATCCGGCACCTTGATCTGGTCCGTCGGGAGGGCAAAGAACACTCCCATGGCGCTAAGGGTGTCCTGACCTTTGAGCGAAACCGGGTAGTAGTAAAAATTCATGGGATCTTCCTCGGGCTTGTACTCGAATGTCTCAGTAACTTCTCCCTCGGTGAACCCCCGCTCTGTAAGCATCTCCTCTTCCGCGAAAAGGTCCATCAGGCTGCCGTGACGGGCCTGTTCGATGTTGCCCTGAAAATTGCTGAGCTCGTTGGCCAACTGGTCATATTTGGGATGTATCTCTCCACGTGAGCGGAACAGGGCCACTATATTGCTTCCGCCCATGTTGATTTCTGTCTGAATGTCTGGTACGAGCGCCTCCTCCAGGCGGTAGACCATACGGTAGACGTTGTTCCGAGCAACAAAATTGTAAAGAAGCGGCTGGGAGCGGTTCTTACTGTAAAGCCAGGTCTCGTTGTCACGGATAGCCCAGTTGCCGTTAAGGCTTATTTTCTGGTCCGGCTCGCCGTGTTTGATATACACTCGGCCGCGCTCGTCATACCCTGGTTTAAGGGGGCTGTAAAACTTCTTCTTCACTTCCTCAATCCGGCGGTAATGTTCCACCAGCCGCTCATTTGTCATGGTAGTTACAGTTGGGTCCTTGCGGTTCCAGAATGAGATAAGAAACAGCCCTTTATGCCCGGAAGGAGTCAGCTTGAACTCCCGTCTCTCGTCACTGGTGGTGATGTCTCGGATATCCTCCAGAGCTTCCTCGGCCAGTTGATCATCCATTTCTCGCGCGGCGCTGAAATAGGCCTCGCAGGCCAGCTCATTTTCTTCAAGATGCAACAGTTCCTTCGACATCAGAAAACGCTGACGGGCAGTAAGGCTGTCCAATCCGGCTTTTTCGATGCGGTAAAAAATATCTTTGGCCAGGTCTTTATCGCCGGAGTTGGTATAAATACGGGCAAGCTGGAACAGGAATTCCGGCTTGTCGTTGTGTAATTCGGACATTTCGTTCAGGAACAGTATCCCGCGTTCGTGGAACTTATCATCGATATAAGCGTCACACAGAGTGTTCAATGTTTTAATATCATTGATGTCTTCGCGCACAAGCTGCTCGAGCGAATCCCAGAACAAGGCGTCATCACCGCCTTTTTTCTTGAACCTGTCGCTCACCATGGCGCGCCAGTATCTTACTCTGCGGCTCTCTCCATCAATCGCACCAAGGTTTTTAAGACATTCCTGCGCTTCTTTCTCCTTGTTGCGGATCAAGCTTACCTCAACCAGCCCCTCCCATGCATCCGGAAGATGCTTGTTCATTTCGAGTGCTTTGCGGAAGGTCTTTTCCGCATCCTTATCGTCCTTCCGGTACAACTGTGATCGACCCAGATCGACAAGTATCTCGGGGGTCGGCTTGTTGTCTTTAAGATATTTGGATATGGCGTCTCCCGCTTCCTCCCAGCCGCTGTTCTGCACCGCCATGCGGGCATACTCCAGCAGCGCCTGCCCGCTCAAGGTGTCCACCGGAGCGCTCTGCGCCAGGAGCATACCGGACGGAGAAAGGAGGCAGATGATTAATAAAGCCGTGATAGCCGAGCCAGTATTATATCTTGACATCAAAGCCCCACGCTCAAGCAGCAGTTGTCTTGAAACAACTCTTAAATTTTACACCAGAGAGCCGAATGTGTTCAGATTCCAAATTGCAACCGCCATTCTAAATTATAACTTTAAAACAACGCCACAATTGGTTCATTTTAAACAAGTAACGATGTTCAAAGCCTGGCAATTGAATGGATGAAAACAGAATTGGAACCCGAGCGATGGTAAAATCGGCGACTGCGCACTCGACAGTTCAGTATTATCCAACTATCGAAATACGGCCCTGTAAAGGTCAGTAAAAAAACGCGTCAGAATGCTGCCAACGGCCATGCCTGAAACATGATTTACTCGACAGGGCTTGAGGGATGGAGTACAAAAATAAAGCTCCGTCCCGGCGCTGTCAAGCTATTCCTGACTTAACAGCCCGGTACGGAGCTATAACTAAAGTCTTATCAGAAGCTTTTCGAAACACTTAGCGCCATTCCAGGACCATCTTTCGGATCAACCGCGCGCGGCAATAGCACCAGGCTCAGGCTGTTGTTCCGCATGCCGCGGGTCTGGTTGATCTTCTCCATGACCAGCATGTCGATGGCGCTGATAATATGATTGGCAAGCAGCACCGCCGTGAACTTGTTCCGTCTGCGGTAAGAATCCTCGGCGCTGTTAAACACTTTGTGATACAGAGTCTCGCTGCTTTCCAGTCCGGTCCAGTCCCAGTTGTACTGGAGAGGGTAAACCGCCTCGCTATAGGCCGCGAGGGCGCGGGCCTCCTCCTCGGCGCTTTGAGCCACCGGGATGCCGCCATTGGTGCCGGAATAATTATTGATCCTGGCAATCTGCCACTGATGGCCGTTATAAGTGCGGGTGTCGGTTTCGGGTTGAATGCCCTCACGCGACGGGTCATTGTCGTAATCGCCGCTGGAGGTCCACTTGGTCAGGTCCTCGTAGTATTCACCGAAACCTCCGGACATCTCTTCCGGGACTTCTTCCGGGTTGTTGCGCAGCCCGCCAAGCACGAAATTGCGCCTCGCCTGCCGCGAGATTTCATGATACCGGTCCACGCGATCGTGGGCCTGAGCGTTGAAGAAAACCATACCGGTTATCGCGGCGCCCTCGGCCGCGAAATAAGCCCAGCCTCGCCACTGCCCTTCCAGATACTGAGGCAGCCCTGGAACGAGCGCGCCAAGAGCGATACGTATCCCGGGATGCAGGTCGCGAACAAATTCAGACCCGCTTTTTTTGAATTCTCCCTCAACAGACCGGCCTGCTGCAATCGGTGACTGTTGCCCTGTAACCGGATTAACCTGGGCAACCAGAGACGAAGAGCAAAGGAACACGGCCAGCAGAAAAGTCGGCCTCATTATCTCCCCTGTCATAAGAAGCCCCTGGAGTCCCCTCCGGTCCGGAAGAGATCCCAGGGGCTGTTTCAGATTGGACAGTCCTGCTTTTCAGTAACGCTCAAAGATTAAAAATGGGCGGTCAGGGCGAAAAACGTACGGTCGCTCAACGGATTGACCCCCAGTTCCCGCGCCAGGTCGAAAGCATAGCCGCGCCAGTTGACGCCGAAACCTATCAGCGCTCCGCTCAGGTCGCCCTCTTCGCTCAGATAACCGCTGCGCATGGCCAGAATCAGGTCTTCCTTCGGCTCCACAGAGAACTCGGCGCCCACGAAAGCCCCGTCATTGGCCGGGCTGCCGACCAGGAAACGCTCATAGTCAGCGGCCAGCAGAAGGTTGAACTTATCCTGGTCCAAAAGGTGCTTCAGCACGTTGTAGCCAAAACCTACGCGCACGCGGCGCGGCAGACGGTCGGACTGGTATTCGTTTTTGTGCTGCATGTCGGTTCCAACATCCAGTATCGACATTCCAAGCTGCAGCGGAACATCGGTCAACGGGCGGTACAGAACCCCCATGTCAACCGCCACGCTCGTACCCACTCCGCCGTCCGCGCTCGACAGCTTTTCCCGGATGTACTTCATAGAGACGCCGACATCTATTTTCTTGCTCAGGCGGGTGGCGAACGAGCCGTACATCATAAGCACGCTCTGGCTGTCCAGTCCCTGAGAGCTCTGACCGGTGCCAACAAGCTCGTTGCTTCCCAGGTCCCAGAGATTGGCCGAAACCGCAATCACTCCAATGTCCTTGATCGGCACGCCGACATTGAACAGGTTGAAACTGATCTGGTCCTCGGTCTCCTGTCCCATGTTGTCGCTGACAGTGAAGCTGAAACCGTTGTAGCGGGAGAAATAAACCTCGGTGCGGCTAAGCGAGGCCAACCCGGCCGGGTTCCAGAGGACAGTGGGCATTCCCTCAGCCACACCGGTGTAAGCATGCCCCATACCGATCGCGCGGGCGCCGTTTCTTTCAGTAAACTCGGCTTTGATCCCCTTGCTTTCCGCGGCATGCAGACGGACGACAAAAGAGAAGGCCAGACAAGCGACCATCGCAAAAAATAGAAGCTTCCTCAGCATCCTGGTAATCTCCTTGATGAATATAAAAGAAAAAGAGAATCAATAATTTTCAGCGACTAAGTAAGGCTTTGCCTGTGGCCTCCACCTCCTCGGTGTTATCGAATGCCTCATTAACAGGCCTGCAGATAATCTTATATAAATATACTCCGTTTGCAACCTTTTCCTGATATTCATCCCGCCCGTCCCAGCGGACCCGGTTGAAACCCGCGGATGCTCCAAACATTCGAAGCTCGCGCACCGGACGTCCGGCCACGCTGAATATCCGGATCAGCACATCCGCCGGGGAACCGAGGTCGAAACATATATCTGTCTCATCGCGGAACGGATTGGGATAGTTCAAAACGTTGGCCAGACTCAGCGAGGTTCCGGACTGGCTGACATACAGCATTATTTCTGTCCGGCTCGCATTCAGCGCATTGTCCGCCGCTCTGAACCTGAAACTGTGCAATCCCTCACTCACCGGATTCAGGCTGACTTCCAGACTGCCCTCCTGATAACTGTCCGTATTGTAGCGGAAATACGGTGTAAGATCGGTCGAATAAGATGTTCCCGCATCCACCTCAAGGGCTACCTGATAACCGGGGCTTCCCGTGGTGTTGATCCCGCTCTCGTCTTTCAGGGCCAGGATCAGCGGACTTCCTTTTGAGATACGGTCCCCGTCGCGCAGCTCACGGCCTTTATAAAGAACGCGTATTTCAGGGCCCGCGCTGTCTGAAAGCTCAGCGTTCCGCCCTGAAACCTGCATCCTCTGGCCGGCTCCTGAAGCATCGATGCTCTCACTGGTTGAATAACCGATGAACCGTCCGCTGCCAGCGGCCAGACTGTCCGAAACTGTCGCCGAAGAAAGGTTCAAGGGCATAATGAACGCCCCGCTGAACCGTCCTCCACTGACTGTCACCCCCCCGTCAAAAAGAACCGACCCCGCTGGAACGAATTGCACTGCCCGATCAGTTGTGACACCGTACCAGTAACACTGGTACGGGATTGTTACTTTCCTGGAATCACTAAGGAATTTAATCTGCGCCACGCCTGAAAAACCTGTCTCTATCTGTCCTCCGTTATTCAACACGCTCCCGCTGAACTCTGCCTTTCCGCCGGGTTTAAGCTGTCCGGCTCCGTCAAGGCTGATACTCATACGGCCTGCCGGTGAATGCAGCAGAAGGGCCGGGTCGCCGAACACCGTGTACTGAGCCGAATTGCTGTACTCGGCGCTTCCCATTCCCAGGCGGGCCTGAAGCGCCGCCTCACCCAGTGTAACCGCCTCCGTGCCGAACAGTTTCTGCACCAGGAGACGGTTGAGGGCCAGGTTCTGCCCGGCGTATGTCACCCGAGTCCCTGCGTATACCGCAATCGCTCCGCCGCCGGAGGCTGTCAGCAAACGCTCTGCCATCGCATCCGTACGATAGCTGTCGAAATAGCCTATCGAGCAGGATGAATTAAGCACGAGCGGCAACTTGTATCCGTTGGTCAATAACGGCAAATCCCGTTCCACATCGAACAAAAGCTCCTGAGACCACTGTGTCGGTCCGCCGTGTCCGATATAGTTGACAAGCAGCGCCCCGCGGTTCCACCATTCCACCAGCTCGCGCGATGCAGACGGTTTCCGCGAGCCGATTTCCGGCGGATCGAAAGGATAGCTGTCAAGGTACACTTTTTTCCGCACCAATTCCTCGGGTAAAAGCGAATCGATCGATTCGCTGCCCGCGACATGGCCGGAGACGTCATCGCATGCGCCGCCGGATACATAACCGTCATCCGCGGACAGGATTACGCGACGCACCCAGTCGCCTCGCTCACCGCCCTGTTCGTAACGCGCGACCTTGTCCGCCACAACCGACGCATCAGCCGCTTTCTGCACCGGGATGCGGCCCAGAGAAATCTGAGGCAGACCGCCGCTTTCGAACCTGACGAACCATTCATCGTAGGCGACATCTCCGCTGCTGATATATGGGATGATATGATTCGGCCTCGCACGGCCCTCCCCGGTCCAGCCCCTGAAATCATTGTGCCCGTCGCCGAACAGCACGGCGAATCGCGGCCGCACGGGCCAGGCATCGAAAGCGTAATGAAGGAAATTCCTGACTGCGGCCGGATCTTTCTGCCCCAGGCCGAATTCATCGTAAATATCTTCAACAGTGACTACCTGCGTGGAAAAACGCGCCGCGCGCGAAGCCGCAAGCGAACCTGCCTGCGTGGAAAGGGCGCGCGGCGTGATGACCACATATTCAGCGCCGGACATACGTCGCAGGCCGGGAGGATCAAAAAGAGCTATAGAGGCCGGGGCAGCGTAAGCCGAATCAGTCAGCACCACAAAAGAGCGTAACGGACTGGCGGAGGATGGCAGCGAAAACCTCACCCCGGCGCTGTTCCGTTCGAGGCCTGTCAACAGGACAGGATTCCCGGGGCGGGTGATGTCATAGACCTCGGTTTCCCGCGGCTGCGCCTCGGAAATCTGATACACGGACTGACCTTCCGGCCTGACATGATACTCCACTTGGCCTTTGCCATCCATCACGAGAGCGGTGTTCATGCGCAATTCCACGAATCCCGTGATCCAGTTCAATCCTGAAAGGATAAACCGGTTGCCGCCCTCTATCAAGCAGTTCTCCGGAAGGTTAAGCCAGTCAGTTGTGAAAATTCTGGCGTCAAATGTGTTGCCGAATCCCAGTTGCATACCGTTAAGGTTTGCATTCCAGTAAACGCTTGCATAACGGGCCTTCCCGTAAAACTGGCAGCGCAGTTTATTGCCGTTTGAAAGCGGGACGGCCGGGACATTCAGCGTGCGTTCGCGAATGTCCGGACTGTCCCCCGTTTCCACCCAGGCCCAGAAATCCGGCGACAGATTAAATTTGGACTCCTCACCCTGGAGATCGCTTAAATAGATGTTGTTGCGTTCGAAATGGAACCAGCGCTCTCCGGATGTCACTGCCGGCGCTGCGGCGTCAGGGATCGCCGCAATCTCTTGCATGCGCAAACCGGAAGCGCCCGGGTCTCCCCAGGACAGCCAGTAAACAGCCCGGTTGTCATAGCGATGGACCAGGCTGCTCACCGCTCCGGTGTCATCCACGCTGAACCGGTCAAGCCCCTGGCCGTAGAAAATCACGCGGTCTCCCTGACCAAAAGAACCATCGGCCACTCCAGTCACCCGTATCGCCACCTCATGAAGATCCGGCATATCGGCTGACGGGTCTTCGTCCTGCATTTTCCCGCCGCTGAAATAGAGGCGAAGGCTGGAGGGAGCGATTCCGGAAATTTCTACGCCCGAGGCCAGAAGAGCGGCCCCGCTGATTGAATAAACACCGGAGGAATCGATTCGAACCGCGGCCCAGTGCGGCGCGCGGTCGAAAGGCGATGCGGAGGATGCTGCAAGACGGGTGCGCGGAGTAAGCCAGGCCCCGGCGCTCCGCCAGTTCAGAAAAGCCCCCCTGACAAAAGGGTCCGCAAGGCCATCGGGGCGATCGGATGGGCTGTTCGATTCCGCTGAAAGCTGACCGCTGAAAGAGATATCGATATCCATACGGCGGCGGATCGTGAGCCTGCCGTTTGACGGGTCATAACTGAAGGGATAGACCGTAAGCTGAAGAACTCTGTATTCGCGGAACTGGAAAGGACCGGACAGAACGAGCGGTTCTTCCGGGTGTTCCCCACCCTGAAGATATTCCTGCCCAAAAGCCGGAAGGGAAAGCGATTCCCGGCTTTCATTCTCATCTCCCGGCGGGGCAAGGGCCGGAAAAAGCGCGCCGGTTCTTGCAAAAGTCCTGTCCTCTCCGGATATGGAACCTCTTGCCGCACAACCGGGAGGGACAACCAGCGCCACGCTGTAACACGGCATGGAGGGATAGCCCGGACGGCTGATCACCTCGGCCCCATCCGCCTCAATCCTCGTGTAGTCTGCGCCGCGCCATGAGAAAGGTTCGAGCGACCATGCGGGAAGCTCGAATGTCAGACGCACGCCATCCTGTCCGGAGGACAGCAGGGAAAACGGTTGCTCCCCGGCTCTCAGCACAACCGGAAATGAGGCGAGGACCATGATCAATGCAGCCCCGAGGGCTGCCAACAGTTTAATCCGTCCGGCTCTCAAGACATCCCCGGGGCTTAGAATGACCTGGCCTCATCGATCAGCATGATCGGTATGTCATCCTTGATATCATAAATCAGGCGGCAGGCGTGACAGACCAGCTCATTCTGGTCCTGACGGTATTCGAGGTCCCCTTTGCATTTAGGACAAACCAGGATTTCAAGCAGTTTCGGGTCCAGCATCCTGTCCTCCGTTTGCAACTTGGTTTTTAATTGTCAGGCGTGTAGCCGACCATTTTGAGAAAGGAATCGTTCTTGCGCCAGTTTTCCCTGACTTTTACCCACAGGTCGAGATATACGCTCGAGCCTGCCAGTTCCTCGATTTTGACTCTCGCCTCCCGCCCCAGTTTTTTCAACTGTTCTCCGCCCCGTCCGATAAGAATGGCTTTCTGCCCCTCTCGCTCGACATATATCACGGCTTTGATATATGCCTTGTTTCCAGGCCGCTCCTGATACTCTTCAACCATCACCGCCGCGGCGTACGGCAGCTCCTGGCGGAGCTGTTCGAATATCGTCTCGCGGATCAGCTCGGCGGCGAAAAAACGCATCGGCTGGGTGGCTATCTGTTCCTCGGAGTACATGAAATCACCGGCGGGGAGACGCTTGACCACCTGGGCCAGAAGCTCCTCGAGACCATCACCGCCGAGCGCGCTTACCGGAACTATCTCCTCGAACAGATTTTCTTTCGCGTACCCGGCGATAAGCGGCAGCAGACGTTCCTTCTCGATAAGATCGATCTTGTTCAGCGCGAGTATGAGAGGAATTTTAAGGGAACGCAGACGGCCGCCGAGTTCCTGTTCCAGCGATGCATCATTCTGCGAGGCATCCAGAATGTAGATGACTATGTCCGCGCCGCTGACCGCCTTGAAACTTGTCTGGATCATCATTTTCTGCATGCGGTCGCGCGGCTGGATCACCCCCGGAGTATCGATAAACAACGCCTGGTACCCAGGTCCGCTCATAATTCCAAACACCTGCTGCCGGGTTGTCTGCGCCTTTGAGCTGACAATCGAGATTTTTTGTCCCAGCAGATTATTCATCAGCGTGCTCTTGCCGACATTGGGCTTTCCGGCGATAGCAACCACTCCGCTGCGTTTATTAATTGTTAAACTCTGTCCCTTTTCTGCGCTCAATTTCTGTTCACCCGGATAGAATTTGGTTTAAACGCCCTGACAATTCATGTTAGCAACAGTTCGCCGCTTAGGCTGAATATAATCTATATTCAGTTAAGGGCCAAGTGTGCAGAGATGCCTGCCAGATTCAGTTTTTCGGAGAAAATATGGTGCGCCATCGGGGAGTCGAACCCCAAACCTACTGATTAAGAGTCAGTTGCTCTGCCAATTGAGCTAATGGCGCACTGCAATCGAACGAAGCTTGGTTTGGATGGGACCTCGCTGAAGAAATGTCGGCTTTGTCAGCGCGAACAGATGAAATATATACCGAAAAGCCGTATCAGGCAAGAAAAAACCATTGACATTATTACGTGACATTCCAGATGCGGAAACAGAAAGGTTTGAAAAGCCTCCTCTTCCAAATCAGAAGGCTTTCCTTTCCTTGCGCGGACGTATTGAGATCGTGGTCTTGCAGGCTATGCAGTTGAAGAGGTACAGAAAACGGTCCGCTTTCAGCGTGACCGGCTGCTTGCCCAGATAGACCAGATTCTTGTGTTTGCACATTTTCCTTCTCCCAGTAACTGACATATTTACCTCTTCTGCTGTATTCGAATTAAATAGCAATAATTGTACCATATATTACAGTACACTCCGCCTGTTGTTTCATTTCTTTAAAATTCTTTACCTGATTGCTGACGAGGGAAAATCACTGCTTCCGTTCCACGCAATATAAACGAGATATGATTCTCTTTTACTGAAACATTGGAAAAAACCGCCGGGTGAGCAGATACCGGGGGATTGGTCTGATGGATTTAAGGGAAGAGGATGGAGGCTTTCATTTGCCTGAACGCCGGGTGCTGGCCCGATCCAGGATATTTTTTTCCGAGCGGCTCAGGCTGTGGATGCCCTGCGCATTTATCTTGTCCAGGATGCGGTTGACCTCATCCTGCTCGTTCTTCTCCTGTTCAATCTCGCGCGTGACGAGACGGATCTGGCGGCGGCGCTTTCGGTCGTGCCAGGCGGCGGCAAGCCTGGTAAACTGCCACTCTTTTTTCAGATAAAGATAACCGATCAGCATCCCGCTCAGGTGCGCGAAATGAGCTATCCCTGAGGGAGTCCAGCTCAGCCAGAACTCTATCGCCGCAAGTATCAGAACGAAATATTTCGCCTTGAGCGGAAAGATCAGCATGAACAGAATCTGACGTTCCGGGAACAGAAGGCCATAGGCGGCCAGAAGGCCGAAAATAGCTCCGCTGGAGCCGATCAGGGCCTGTCCTGGAAGGCCGGCGCGGATCGGCAGTGACCAGTCCGAGGCGAATATCCAGTACAGCAGGCCCGCTCCCGCCCCGGTGATGAAGAAGAAAATCAGAAATTCCCGGCTGCCCCAGGTGCGCTCCAGTTCCGAGCCGAACATCCAGAGCGCGAACATGTTGAACAGAAGATGCCACAGGCTGCCGTGAACGAAGATGTAAGTGACGAACTGCCAGAGGAAGAACCGCTCGTTGACAAGTTGAGGGGTCAACCCGAAAACAGTCACCCATAGTGAGCTGCCCGCCGCCATCCGCAACATGCCATCGACAATGAACGAGCCGGCACAGGCAATCAGCAGGTATTTTACCGAGGGGCTGACGCCACCGCCCAGAATATAGCCCGGCTGTTCGTAATAAGTGTTGTAGCGCAAGCTGTCGCTCTCCTGATCCGGTTTCTCACCAGCGGCGGCCGAAACGCGCACTCAACAACGCAAGCACGGCCAGCGCGACCGCTGCAACCAGGCTGACAATAACGCCGAGCCTGAAAGAATCAGAAACATAGGCGAAATGCACAATATGGTTTCCTGCTTCAAGAGCTACACCGCGCAGAGCATAATCGGTCCGGAGAACGGCTACCGGCGTTCCATCCACCCAGGCTTTCCAGGCCGGGTACTCCCACTCGCTCAGGACCAGTATGCCAGCCGCGGGGCTCTTTGTCTCCACCGTTATTTCATTCTGTGCATAACTTTTAATCACAGCTTCAGATTCAATATGCTCCTGCGTGGAGGGGGTGTCAATGCCGGGTTCTGTCTCCAGAACGGCCTCGCTGCGGTGGTCGAATGACGGGTCGTTCAGGGTGGCGAGAATTGAAGCGTCATCCTTGAGCACTCTCCATCTGTGAAGCAGGAACGCCCGCGGAAGGTAGGCGCCGTGGGCGGCAAGCCCCACGCTGCGGGATTCATAATTGATTGCGATTTTATACTTCACATTAAGAAGGTCGAACTGGCGATCAACCTGCACCTCGCCAAGACGGCGCTTGAGTTGCAAGGGATTGTATCCCTCGAGCAGAAACAGACGGGCGATGCTGCCCTGGTTCCGCGGCAGCACCATCACACCAGGGTTTTCGAGGCTGCGCGCGTTCACCCGGAACAATTCTCTATCCAGGTCTTTTTTCAGTTCTTTGACCATGGGAGTGTCGGCATAGTAGACCGCCGGATCTGTATCACCGGCCAGGAACGGCCGCCCGAACGAGGCCAACTCCACGAACGTGCACAATACTATCGACCCGGCCCAGGCAAAGGTAAATCTTCCGGATCGTCCGGCCGGCCACAGAATCAACGCCGCAAGGGCAGTCCACATTATCGATTCAAGCACTGCACCCGAGGCCATGGCTTTGACCTCCGGACGCAACAGCGCTCCATCGCAAAGCCCGTTCAACGCACCGGCTTTCAACAGCACGAACAGAACCAGGAGAACTCCTCCGGAACCCGCGGCCAAGAACATAGGACCGTGTATGGCCCTCCCCTCCCCGGATTTCGTTTTTCTTAAAAGCGCCTCGCAGCCATACGCGGCAAGCATGGCTAGGGCGAAGGAAACCAGAGCTGCAAACCGTCCCGGTATGCGGAACCGTCCGAAACCAGGCGCGAACTCGAAAAACAGACGGTACAGTCCGCCGTACTTGCCCAGGGCCAGCAGAAGGCTCGATGCAGCCAGCACGGCATGGAACCGCACGCTCCTGTCCCGTCGAATGCCGCTCAACGCCCAAAGCGCAAGCGTGAGGGGCAAAACTCCAACAAACAGGCATGTCTCCCAGAATGCGCTGTAACCACCGGCCCAGTAAGTATTTGCTGTCGGGAGCTGACGGCCGAAAAATCCCGGACTGAGGAGCTTGACAAGGAAAAGAGGATGCAGCGAATGCTCCGCCGAGGCCTCCCAGGTCATACTGCTGCGCGGGGTATAACGGGCCAGTTCGGCTGCGGGCAACCAGTTGAACGCGTTGAGCCCCACCCCGAACGCCGCCACGGCCACGAGCACAGCCAGTCGTTTAATCGTGCCTGACAAGCTCCAGCCGTTCTCCCGGTGCACCTCCAGCTCGTGACAAAGCCACTGGAGTCCCAGTACATAGCAGATATAAAGCGTGTACTGCGGATACCCCCCCATTGTGCTTACACCCAGCGCCAAAGCGCAAAGCACGGCCCAGCGGTGACGGCCCGTGTCAAGAGCGCGCTGGAACATTTCCAGGATCAGCGGCAACCAGACAAACACGTTGATGAAATTAAGGTGTATCGCATGGGTGACCAGAAAACCGCTGAAAGCGAAAATCACTGCGCCCAGAAGGCTGGATTCTGCGGATAGCTTGAGATATCGGAGGTAGCGGAAACTGAACCAGGCCGCCAGGAAAAAATGGAACACGAGGAAGAACTGCACGACCCGCGGGCTGAGACTGTCCGGCCCGGCGAACAGGGTCTGCAAAAGGTTGAATGGATAGAGCACCGCGGTCTGAATGTCGGCGAAAAAGGGCATTCCCCCGAAAACATAGGGATTCCAGAACGGAAACTCTCCCCTGATTATCGAGGTGGCGGCGAAGAAACGCACCGGGTATGTGAACTGTATGAAATCCTCCCAGAGCCAGGCGCGTCCAGATTTCAGGGGAGTGAGATATTGCCAGAAAAACACCGCCGCCAGCCCGGCAAGAATCACTAACGGATAGCTCCGCTCAAGATTGAACGCGCGGCGCCCTGCAGTGCTGTCTGACTGTCCCCGTCTCGGGCTATCTTGATTGGCTCGCTGCCTGTCAGTCTTTCTGGAGGTCATCGGCTGTACAATCCACGGCGGTCGTTCAACCAGATGGCAAAAAGCTCGGAAAAGCAGGTGAAAACATTTTTAAGCAGGCGAACCCGAGTGGCCTCGTCATTGGCCCACTCCACCGGGACTTCCTGCACCGCGAATCCCTGCCGGTCGGCAATCACGATTATCTCTGTGTCGTAGCTCCAGCCGCTTATCCGCTGGCTGCCGAATACGGGTCCGATGCTGCGCCGGCTGAAACATTTGAAACCGCAGGTGAAATCGCTGATTTTTAAACCGAAAATTGCATTGCTCAACCAGGTGAACACCTTGCCCATATTTTCACGATATTTAGGCTGATGTTTGACAATCCTGGCTGAATCCACCTTGCGCGTACCGATTATCACATCCTTCCCGGCCTCTATCAGCGGCTGGAAACGTTCGAGCATCTCAATCGGCGTTGACAGATCGGCGTCCATGAAAACGGCGTACTGCCCGCGCGAGGCCAGCATACCGGTCTTTACAGCAAAGCCCTTACCGGAGTTACGGCCATAGCCCTCCAGCCGAACGTTCACATCGGGGTTCTGGAACGACCCGGCCACCTGGCGGGTGCCGTCCCGGCTCCCGTCATCCACCACCACTATCTCGCTGGAATAACTCTGGCCCCGCAAATATCGAATGACCGCCTCCAGCGTCCCGCCGATACGTTTTTCCTCATTATAGGCCGGGATCACCACACTCAGAAAAACTGTCCCCTGCTCCAAGTCATTCTCCCCAGTCATCTCGATTCCGTTCATGCGAAACAATCCCGGCGCTCTCAGAGCGGCCAGTCTAATCCGGACGGGTGCAAAGACAGATCAGCGACTTGCCGAACGGGAAGCCGGGCCGCGGCAGAAAATGTCTCTCAAAACTGAAGATGCGGTGAAAAATCCAGTTCAAGGGCCTGTTGAAATCCGGATAACAGTTCTTTTCTTTCAACGGAGCGCGAAAACGGTCAAGAACTATGTCGATCAGCGCCAGAGGAAACAGTATGGAATTGAAATGCGTGATGAAATCCAGGCGGAACCCGGCCCCCTGAAGCAGTTTACTCAGCGAGCGAGTCGTATAGCGTCGGTAATGCCCGAATACTACATCCCGGCTGGTCCATTGCCAGCGGTCGGCAGGAACCGAGAGCAGCAGTTTTCCGTGTCCTGGTTTGAGCATGCGCAGGAGTTCTTTCGCCACCTGTCTGTCATCCTCGATATGTTCCGCCACATCCAGGCAGAGGAGAGCATCGAAACCACTATCACGGAAGGGCAGCCGAAGACTGTCTCCACGGACCAGTTGTTTCAGTCCCCTGTTTCTCGTGAACTGGAGGGCTTCAAGGGAAAAATCGAAGCTCACGGCCTCGACGCCCAGGGATTCTGCCAGACGGCTTGTGGCTCCGGGGCCACAACCGACATTCAGCAGCCGGCCGCCTTCATGCAGAAACCCGCGCAACAGTCGCTCCAGGATCACCAGACGGCCGCTGTAAAGCCAGTAACTGTCCTCGCGGCTGTCAAACTCCTGCATGATCTGTTCATTGTCTTTCATCGGGCATCCCCGGCGCCTGGATCAGCCTTCCGTATCCCCGAGGAATCAGGAACGGTCGCGCCGCTGTCCGCGGCCGGGGGAACCTGCGCCGGGACTATCTCTCCCCTGCGGATCTCAAGAATGTATGTCTTACGCTCCACCCGGCCATCCGCGGCCACAGAGTATTGACCGTAAGCCCCGCGCATACCGGATACGCTTGTCAGCGCTTTTGCCAGACCTTTGCGGCTGACCGGGAAAGCTCCGGCTGCTTCAAGGATCATCTCGGCGGAATCGTAGCCGAGAGCTGAAAACCTGTTCACCGGACGGTTGTATTTCTGTTCGTATTCAGATTTGAAACTCTCCCAGGACAGTTCCCTGGCGCCCTCGTAGAAAGGAGAGGCGATAATAACACCCTCCACATACTCCCCGCCCATGCGCAGGACACGCTCGCTGCGCCACGCCTCTGTCCCTATGATACGCGATTGCTCCAGACCGTAATAATGGATCTGCGAGGCGATCTGTGTTATATCGTTTAAATCCGCCGGGATGAAAATCGCATCCGGAAGGTAACGCTGAAGAAAAGTCATCTGGCTGTCAAATTTATTATTATCTCCGCTGTAACGAAGATTCGCCACTACTGAACCGCCGCTTTTATGTACTGCATCTCTGAAACCCGCGGCCAGCATCGCGCCCCTTTCAGTCTCAGGGGCAAGAATGGCGAAAATCTGCAATCCCAGGTCCCGCACGGCGAAAGAAGTCAGACGGAGCAACTCGGCTGGATCGGCGCGATTTATGGCATGCACCAGCGGACCCAGGCCGATAAGCGACGGGGAATCGGCGGTCGGGCAAACCAGCGGCAGCCCGAGGCTCGATGCCGCCATTGCCAGGGACAGAGTCGCCTCATCCTGGTGCGATCCGATCAAGGCGGCCACAAGGCTGTCCTTTGCCAGTTCACGCCCGGCCGTGGCGGCGATCACCGGGTCGGACTGGTCATCCCGAAACAGCAGCTCGATCCGGCTTCCCTCCCCGTGTCCAGAGTTGTAACGGTCAACCGCTATCTGGATGCCTTCCTGAATCGCCTTGCCGAAATCGGCGTAACGGCCGCTGAGCGGAAGTATCACTCCAATCTTTCTGCAACTGCCCGGGATATTATCATCAACGGCAATATCCGTTCGGGATTCCGTATGTCCCAGAACAGCAAGAAGCTCGGCTGTCTGAGCCTGAGGTATTCTGGTTCTGAGTGCGACATAAAGTGAATCCGCCGCCTCCCGGCGGCCGAGAGCAAGACGGGCCCGCATTCCGTAGTACAGTCCGAGGAAAGCCATCTGGCTGTCCGCGGGTGACAGTCCGGCAATGAGCCGGTCGAAGCTGTAAATCGACTGTTCAAACCTTCCTCCGCCGAACTGCTCCAGTCCGTTCGTGAAGTCGGCATAGACAGCTTGCTGCCTGCGGTCCGGCTTGTCCGGGCCAGCCAGAACAAAACACGGCAGGAGGATTGAGATTAAAGCCGTAGCAATAATTAGTGACGGCGCTGATTTCATGTGCTCCGAACCTTCCGGTACGCAGGAAACAGTGATAATGAATGATTGAAAACTAAAAATATTCTGAAACAGACACTATTTCAACTCTAAACTTATCGATTCAAAAAGAATGGGCGCACCGGAAGCGCGCCCATCACAGCAAACGAGTGGAACAAACTTAATCTGACGCTGAATCGACCGTAATCGCCTGACGTTCACTCCGCTTATTCGGCCGCTTCAGTCCCTTTCTCATCCTTAACCTGTTCCTCAACCTCAACTGCACCCTCATTCTCCTCAGCCGCCTTCTTCCTCTTCTTCGGCTCGCTCTTCTTTTCCTCTGCCGGAGCCTCAACTTCAGCCTGACCCTCTTCAACCACTGCCACTTCAGGCTCATCATCCTGTGTCTTAAGCTGTTCCTTGGCGTAACGCTTGGCCTCCGCCATGTCACGCACCGCCAGGACAATGCGGTGGTTCTGCGGGTCGTTCTCGATGATCTTGAGTTTCAGTTCATCCTCGATCTTGTAAACATCAGCCGGGTTGCTGACCGTACCCTTGAGACCGAGCTGAGAGATGGGAACGAACCCCTCGATGTCATCGCCGAGATCGACAACGACACCCTTTTCCAGCAGACGCACGATAGGCGAATCAACCTCGGTGCCGACCGGATACTTCTCTCCGATCTGCTCCCACGGATTATCGGCAAGCTGCTTCATGCCCAGGCTGATACGCTTGTTGTCGATATCCATGTTGAGCACCACCACCTTGACCTTGTCGCCCTTCTTGACAATCTCGCTGGGGTGATGGATACGCTTGGTCCAGGACATATCGGAGATGTGCACCAGCCCGTCGATACCCTCCTCGATCTCGACAAAAGCTCCGTAGGAGGTAAGGTTGCGCACACGGCCCTCGATGACTGTGCCGACCGGGTATTTCTGGTTGAGAGTCTGCCACGGATCGGCCTCGGTCTGCTTGATGCCGAGCGATATCTTCTCTTCCTCCGGGTTGATCGAGAGGACGACAGCCTCGACGATGTCCCCGATGGCCACGACTTTGCTGGGGTGGCGGATATGACGGGTCCAGCTCATCTCGGAGATGTGCACCAGGCCCTCGATACCCTTCTCCAACTCCACGAAAGCGCCGTAATTGGTGATCGAGACAACCTTGCCCTTCACTCTGGAGCCGACCGGATACTTGGCCGCGGCGTTCTCCCAAGGATAAGGAGTAAGCTGCTTGTGGCCAAGGCTGATACGGCCGTTCTCGAAATCGAGGTCCAGTATCTTGACATTGATCTTGTCGCCCAGGGCCACCATCTCGCTCGGGTGCGCCACACGGCCCCAGGACATATCCGTGATATGCAGGAGCCCATCCACGCCGCCCAGATCGATGAACGCGCCGAAATCCGTGATATTCTTGACCACGCCCTCGCGGGTCTGACCGACTTCCAGTTCCTGAAGCAGTTTCTCTTTCTTTTCCTCGCGCTCGCTTTCGAGGATCACGCGACGGCTGATCACGATGTTGCGGCGGCGCTTGTTAATCTTGATGATCTTGAACTTGAAGGTCTGTCCCATCAGCTCGTCAAGGTTCGGAATACGGCGCAGGGCGATCTGGCTGCCGGGCAGGAACGCATCCACTCCCAGCAGGTCGACCACCACGCCGCCCTTGATCCGGCGGACCAAGGTGCCCTCGACCAGCTCGTCATTCTCGTGCGCAGTGCGTATATGGTCCCAGACACGAATGAAATCGGCCTTCTTCTTGGACAGGACGATGATGCCATCCTCATCCTCGAGGCTCTCCAGGAACACCTCGACCTCATCGCCTACATGAACTTCATCCAGAGTTTTGAACTCATCGAGGGAGATCGTCCCCTCGCTCTTGAAGCCTATATCCAGGACCGCCTGAGTCTCGGTGATACGCAACACACGGCCCTTGATCACCTGGCCTTCCTCGATGCTGGACATCGTGGACTCGTACATCCCCATCATGCGATTGTACTCGTCCTTGCTGTACTCGATGCCCTCATCCAGCATCTGCCAGTACTCTTCGTCCTCCTCAACCGGCTTCTTGGCAGCGGATGAAGCCTTCACTTCAGCTTCTTTCACATCCTCGGCAACGGCTTCGGCAGCCGCCTCGACCGGCATTTCCGCACTTGTCACTTCAGCCTCGGACTGGACATCCGCCTGAGGGTTATCGGGGTTTTTTCCCAACTCCGCCATATGAAGGGTATCTCCTTAAAAAGAATAAAAAGCCCCTTGTCTTCAGGGGGTTAAGGGTTAGTAAATACAGCCAAAGTATAAAGTTAAAGAACTTTTGTTCTAAAGTCAATAATAATCGGTCAGGCATTCATTGCTTGCCGGACTTTTCGTTATCCAAGCAGTTTTTCTGGAGTTCAGCAATGCGCTGCATCACCATTTCAGCAATGGCGATCTGCCCTTTGGGATTGTGCTCAAAAGATTCATATTCAGCAGGCGGGATCGGGCGTCCATACAGCACCCGCATCGGACGGCGGCGCAGGAAAGCCTCCTTGAGGCGGGCGGTGCCGCGCAGGAAAGCCGGCACTATCGTCGCTCCGGTCTCCTGAGCCAGCATCCCCACGCCGAATTTGGGTTGCCTCAGGCTGTCCTCCGGTCCGCGGGTGCCCTCCGGGAAAAGGATCACCACGCCCTCCCGGGCCAGGATGTCCTTGAGCGATGCAATGGCAGTCCAGTCCATCACTCCCCGGCGGATGGGGACGGTGTTGTAGAAACGGATCAGTCCACCGAAGAAAAAATTCCGGAACAGCTCACGCTTTCCAAGGAAAAATATCTCCCGCGGCACTGAGCAGCCCACGGCGGGTGGATCGAAATAGCTGACATGGTTCGAGGCGATTATAACCGGTCCATCCGCCGGAAACTTCTCCTGATGAATGAACCGCGCTCCAAAAAACAGCCGGAGAAAAAATCGCACCAGCATCTGAGAGAACCTGTAAACATTACGGTATTTAATTTTGCCTGGCTTTTCATGGCTCATGACTGTACATTCCTGTGTCATCTTTTGAGTTTGAAATCCATTTCCCCTGCGGCGGGGTCAATTTAGTCCGAAATGCGTCTTCGAGCAATACATATCGCCCCGCTGTCAAGCGGCCTGCTGCTTGTGTTGAGTTTCCCGCCATTTAATCTCTATTTGCCGCCTTTCATCGCCCTGACACCTCTGTTCGCTTTTCTGGAGCAGGAGCGCTCGTCATACCGGGCCGTCGCCGGCGCGTTCGCCTGCGGACTGGTGTTCTGGGGCGGCCTTCTCTACTGGGTCACCCTGTTCACGGATGCCGGGTTCGTGGTGCTGATCATTATCATGTCGGCAAACCTGGCGTTGTTCACCCTCATCACCCGCCGTCTGCAAAGCCGTTTCGGCCTGTCCCTCTGCCTGAGCGCCCCGTTTGTCTGGACCGCAATCGACTACATCCACGCACATGGCGACCTGGCGTTCACCTGGGGCCAGCCGGTTTACAGTCTGACCGGATTCCCTCTTATCATCCAGTTTGCCTCTCTCTGTGGGCCTTATGGAGTCACTTTCTGGCTGGTTGCAGTAAACGCCGCTTTTTATGAAACTATCAAGCGCCGCGCCGGAGGGGTCTCCATTCGCAGACCTCTGGCCGCTGCAGCCCTGCTGTTCGCCCTGCCGCTGTCCTTCGGCATGGTGTCATACCTGAATTCAGCCAGGATAGAAAAAGCCGCCCCCACAATGCGTATCAGCTATGTGCAGCCCAGCATCCCCCAGGACCTTAAATGGTCGGAGGGAATGCGCGACACCACTTTCCAGATTCTTAGCCAGCTTTCATTGTCCCAGGCCGGCTCCAAACCGGACCTGGTGGTCTGGCCCGAGGCCGCAGCGCCTGCATACCTTCGCACAGACCGCCGCTGGCGTGAGTATGTGGGCGGCGTTGCCGGCAGTCTTGGCTGCAACCTTATCACCGGCGCTCCGGAGTACCATTTCCACGAAAACCGCAAGGATTACGATTCATTCAACTCGGCTTTTCTTTTCGGACCGGAAGGGGCAATCCGGGGGAAATACGATAAAATTCACATGGTCCCGATGAGCGAAAAGATTCCTTTCGAAGGCTATCTTCCGAGCCTGAGAAAAATCGATGTGGGAGGATCGCATTTCGTGCCTGGAGACAGCCTGGTGGTTTTCCGGACTGAGAAGGGAGATTTCGGCGCGCTGATCTGTTTCGAATCGATATTCCCGGAAATAAGCCGCGGGATGGTTATAAAAGGAGCGCAATGTATCCTTAACATCACCAACGACGCATGGTTCGAGCGCACCAGCGCCGCATATCAGCACAGCGCTTTCCTCGTCCTGCGGGCGATTGAAAACCGACGTGAAATAGTCCGCTCGGCCAACACCGGAGTGAGCGCGTTCTACGACCGCCTCGGGCGGCGGCGCGCCGCAACGAAACTTTACGAGCGCACCGCTTCGACATCCGAGATACATCTGTTCAACTGCCGCACCCTTTACAACCGTCTGAGTGACTGGCCGGCCCACATCTGCTGGCTACTGACCCTTGCCGCGCTGATCCTGAGTTTCTTCCGTCCTCCTGTCAGAACCTGCGGTCCCGGAGAAGAGCTATTTAAGCAACTCTGAAGAAAACTCTATCTCGCCGAAACGATCCGGATCATGGAAAGATCCGCCGGAAATGGGCGACCAGGCGTAATACTCGCCACGGACTCCAGCGCCCTGCGGCAGGTCAATGCGGTAAAGGTTCAGCCGCCAGCGGTCACCGGATTTTGGCGGGGTGTCGCGTCCGTCGACTATATCCTCCAGCGGCACGGCGATCTCCACGCTCCAGCCACCATCGCTATCCGATTTGTCGTTCAGTGTTCCATCCACGAACACAGCACGCTTTATGCCCAGGCTGTTCCAGGCCAGCATCCCGTCCCGGCGCTCGCCTTTTCTCAGAATGAAACCGTCCCACAGCGTGTTGAGCGGATTCACTTCAAGTTCCAGATACGATTCCCTGTCGCCATCGGGATTGATAAATGCCTCAACCACTTCCTCGTTGTAAATCGGAAGGTCGCGTTCAGTCATCGTGGACCAGATATGGGTGTCCCGGCATTCAAAAGATATGTACAGGAAACGGTCATCCCACATCAGGCGCGCCGTGGTTTTCTGGCTGGCTTTCTCTCCCTCCCGCGCCGCGTTCATCTCGATTGGAGCGCAAGCTTTCCAGGCCGCCTCGTTTACTATACCGTCGATAACCGGCGGGTATGCCGCGCGCTTGACGGCATAGTGTTTTGTCGGCGGATCGGCCTGTTCGGCCCGTAAAGGAGCAAGACAAACAAAGACCGACATTACGGCGAACAAAAAAGGAAACGGCTTGCCAGATAACAAGAAACACCTCTCTGGTTAAAGTTGTATGTCATGTCCGGACAGAGACGGGACTATCATTCATGGTCCGCCGAGGCGCGGCATTTGGTGCAATATCCGTAAATGTCGAGCTTATGGTTTGTGATGTTGAAGTCGTGTTCACGGGCCACTTTCAACTGGAGTTCCTCAATCGCGTCGTTCTTGAACTCAAGCACCTTTCCGCAACGCGTGCAGATAAGATGATCGTGGTGCCTGTCCTTCAGCACAGCCTCGAACCTCTTGAACCGTTTACCGAAACGGTGCTGCACCACCAGGTTGCTCTTGATCAGAACATCCAGCGTCCGGTAGATCGAGGCGATGGAGGCCGCAATCTTTTTCTGGCGCAGAAGATTCTGAATGTCTTCCACGCTGAGGTGTCCGGTTGAGCTGAAAATTATCTCCGCAATCCTGCGGCGCTGTCGAGTAATCAGATAGCCGTTGTCCCGCAGGTATTTGATAAATTGTTCAGTAAGGTCCTCAGACATAATGCCTCCTCTGGCTGTCTACGCCGCGGTCCGTTACCGCGGACCGCCGACATCCTGTTTTAGTTTTTCAGCCGCTGCTCTTATCTTCTGTTCAAAATCGGTCCCGTTCCCCGCAAAAATCACGCTGCGCGAGGCATTGACGATCACACCCGGGCTGCCCCCCCGCCGGGCCGCCGCCTCCACGCTCTCCAGGCTGCCTCCCTGCGCCCCGATGCCTGGAAGAAGGAACGGCATTCCCGGAGCGGCTTCACGCACAAGCAAAACCTGCTCAGGGTGTGTGGCGCCAACCACCAGTCCAATACAGTCCCGGCCCTCGTTCCATTCCCTGGCCTTTTCAGCCACCCTCATATAAAGCGGTTGCTGTCCGGAGGACTGGAAATCGGCTGAGGATGGGTTGCTGGTAAGACAAAGCAGAAATAAACCTTTCCCTTCGTATTTCAAATACGGCGCTATCGAATCCCATCCCATGTATGGATTCACCGTAAGGGCATCCGCGCCCAGCCATTCGAATGCAGCCCGGGCGTATTTCTCAGCCGTATTGCCGATATCGCCACGCTTGGCGTCCAGGATCACCGGCACGCGGCCATTTATATGCCGGATCGTTTTTTCGAGAGCTTCCAGTCCACGAATGCCCTCGGCCTCGTAAAACGCCATATTGGGCTTGTAGCAGCAGACCAGATCGAGAGTGGCATCCACAACGGCGCAACCGAACCGGTACAGCGGATCAACACCATCTCTCACATGTTCCGGGATTTTTGCCAACTCGATATCAAGCCCGACACACGCCAGGCTCCCGTTTCTCGCAGCCGCCCCGGCAATCCTTTCCCAGCAGCCCGGCTTACCATTCATTTAAGCGCCCCATCTGCATTAATGGTTTTCGTTTCTACAAATACTTTGTCTTTTAAATATCTAAACAGATTGAGAATAATTGTCAACATAAATTTACTACGATCCTTTTAACAGTTCGAGCAGTTCAGAAGAACCGTCGATGGAAGAGAAAACAGTAAGGGCAAATAATGATCACCTGAGCTTTCAGAAAGAACACCCGGCTGTTAACCGCTCCCGCAGCAACGCGGCCAGCCGGGTATAACGAACAGACATACGGGCGTTGCCCACTGCCACGGCTACAGCTTTCGGGTCTCCGGCCAGGACCACCACCTTACGGCCGCGTGAAATTGCCGTGTACAGAAGGTTCCGCTGAAGCATCACATAATGCTCGCTCAGCAGTACAACGATCACCGCCGGATACTCGCTGCCCTGGCTTTTATGGACTGTGACGGCATAAGCCAGCTCAAGATCGTCGAGTTCCAATCCGGCGTATCCAACCAGCCGCCCGTCGAAATCAACCCGAAGATTCTGTTCCTCGCTGTCAAACGATACTATCCGCCCCACATCCCCGTTGAATACGTCCTTCTCGTAATCGTTCCTCAGTTGCATCACCCGGTCCCCGATACGCAGGTCGCGGGCGGTAAAGGTCACCTTTCTTCCCTCGGGATTCAGGGCCTGCTGAAGCAACTGGTTAAGCGCGCGAGTGCCGCAAAGGCCTTTGTTCATCGGGGTGATAACCTGGAGGCCGGAGGCCGGGTCCACACCGAAAGCCGGTTCGAGGCGTTCGGTGATCAGCCGGACTATCTGCTCTCGCAGAGTATCCGGATCATTCTGCGGCATTAAGAAAAAGTCGCGGCGGCCCGGCTCCCCCTCGACTGACAAGTTTCCCGTATCAAGCTCCGGGTCACGCTCCAGCGGGACCATTCCCCGCCTTATGCGATGGGCGTTGCGTATGATCAAGCTCTGTCCGGCCTGACGGAATATTTCATCGAGACGGTAGACCGGCAGAACTCCACTTTCTATTAGGTCCTTCAGAACCGTTCCAGGACCGATAGATGGGAGCTGATCCACATCCCCGACGAGGATCAGCGCCGCGCCGTAAGGGATGGCATCCAGAAAGCTGGCAAAAAGAGGCAGATCAACCATCGAAACCTCATCCAGCACAAATATCTCGCCCTCCAGCGGACGGATGCGGTTATGAAGGAACTGACCGTCCTGAAAGCTCCAGCCCAGCAGACGGTGGATGGTGGATGCGGCCCGGCCGCCCGATGTCTCGCTCATACGCTTGGCGGCCCGCCCCGTTGGAGCGGCTAACACCACCCGAATCCGCGCTTTTTCCGCGACATCGATCAAAGCGGCGACGACTGTCGTCTTACCTGTGCCCGGCCCGCCTGTAATCACCGCAATCCGGTCGCGCAGGGCGCCGCGGATCGCCTCCATTTGTCCGGAGGAAAGACACAGTCCGTTCTCCTGCTCGAATGTTTTCAGTTCTTTATCCCAGCCTGCCAGGCCATAATCCGGAAGCAACTCCTTGCCAGTGTTTAAAATCGATTCTATACGGCTGACAGCATTTTCCTCTGCATGATAGCAGCGCGAGGAGTAAATAAATACAGCGCCTGAGACGAGATCATTCCGTACAATCAACCGCCCGGCCTGAACGAGATTTTCCAGCGCCGGACGCAAGGTCTCGATATTAACTCCCAGGAGCCGGGAGCCTTCATCGAGCATGCGGTCAAGCGGCGCACAGGTATGTCCCCGGCCCTCGAATGTCTCGATCGAGTATTCCAGTCCGCTTGCCAGACGGAGAGGGCTGTCCGGCAACACTCCGAGGTTCCCGGCGATACGGTCGGCAGTGGCAAAACCGATGCCCTGAATATCGTCCACCAGACAGTACGGGTTCTGCGAGACAAGCTCCACTGTTTTCTCTCGGTAGACTTTCCAAATCCTGGCGGCCAGAGATCCGCCCAGGCCGTGACCCTGCAGGAACACCATCGCCCGGCGGATGCCTCGCTGTTCCTGCCAGGCATCCCGGATCAGCGCAATACGTTTCGCGCCCAGGCCTGGAACCTCGGACAAGCGCTCCGGCTCACGATCGATGACCTCAAGTGTCTTTCCCCCGAAAGCACTCACGATCCGCTCTGCTGTCACCGGACCCACCCCGCGTATCAGTCCGGAGGCAAGGTATTTTTCGATCCCTTCCACAGTCTCGGGATGGATAAACTCATAACTTTCCACCTGGAACTGACGGCCGAAACGCGGATGGTTTTTCCAGACTCCGGTCAGTCTCAAATGCTCGCCCTCATTGACTCCGGCAAGGTGTCCGACCACGGTCAGGCTCTCGCCGCCGCTTTGCTCGACAAAACGGGCCACCGTGTAGTCGTTTTCCTCGTTACGGTAACTGATGTAGTCGAGCAGTCCGCTGATATATTCCCTTACGCCGGCAGCACGGTTCATTCTGTCGCTTCCGTTATGGTTTCAGGATTGAGAATTTTTATCATCAACAGGCAAAATAACGGCCCGTTGCCTGAATATCAAGCCACGGGCCGAAATGAAACCAATAAGAACAGAATTGTCTTTATTACCCTTTTTCGAACAAGTCAATCAATAATCAGGCCAGCTTTTTCAATTGAGCCAGTATTTCATCATAGTTAGGCTCATCGGCGACTTCCTTCACCAGTTGCACGTAGCGCACCACCCCTGACTTGTCCAGCACGAACACTGTCCTGGCGAGAAGGCTCAATTCCTGTATCAGAATCCCATAAGCCCGGCCGAAATCACCCGTTCGGAAATCCGATAGGAATACCATGTTCTCTATGCATTCCGTGTTCGCCCAGCGCTTTATCGCAAAGGGCGTGTCGCGGCTTATGGTTACGAACTTGACATCCCCCAGCCGTGATGCCTCCTTGCTGAACCGTTTCGTTTCCAGGTTGCAAACAGGAGTGTCAAGCGATGGCACCGCGCTGATTACAGTAAGGCTGCCCTTGAAATCTGAAATTTTTGTTTCCTGTAGATCAGTATTCCAGAGACTCACCTCGGGAGCCTTGTCCCCGGCTTTAACCTCATTTCCTGATAGAGTAAGAGGATTGCCCTTGAATGTGACCACTCCTTTTCTTTCACTCATGTCAGTCTCCTGTCAACGTGATAGTTCAGGCCGTCCAGGCCTTATAGACCGATCCAAATTGCTTCGAGACCTCTCCGCATTGTCCCGGCCCTCCGGGAAAACGCTTGTCTCACTATCAACTCTATGCGGCGGATATCCTTCTGTCAAGAAAGGAGGGGGATATTTTACTTTTTTATCAACATTAACGCGCAATCTTAAGAGATCTGCTTCATTTCTGGCATTCCGCACAGAAAAAAGTGCTGCGCTGCTGCTGCACGATCCGATCTATTATCCGGCCGCAAGCGCGGCAAGGCTGGCCTTCCCTGCCGTATACCGCCAGAAAATTCTGGAATGAACCGCTTTCACCTCGCGAGTCCTGAAAATCTGAAAAGGTCGTCCCGCAATGCTCTATCGCCTGTTTCAGGATTCTTATAGTGGAAGAATGCAGACGGGCTGTTTCTTCCGTGTCTAGAGAAGCGGGAGAGCGCCGGGGATGGATACGGCAATCAAACAATATTTCTGAAGCGTAAATATTCCCTATCCCTGCTATCCGGTCCTGGCGGAGGAGCCAGGGTTTTATTTCACCCCGCGCGCTGGCAGTAAGAGCAGCAAGGGCCTCGACCGTGAAAGCCTTAGTCAGCGGATCGATCCCCCCGGGAACAGCTGCCGACGGCGAGTTCACCACTCGCATCAAGCCGAAACGCCTCAGGTCGTAGAAATGAAGCGCTCCATCGTCCAGAATCAATCTGGCGCGCAGATGTTTTTCCTGCTGGCCGCCCTGGCAACCATCCATGATCAGGCGGCCGGACATGCGAAGATGAAAACAGAGCCAGAGCTTTTTCGCAGGAGAGACGCCGACGGACAACTCAATCATCAACTGTTTGCCCATGCGCAGCACCGAGACAATCCGGCCGCCTTTTATCCGGGCCAGGTCCGGATGCTCAAGCTTGCGATCCAGAATCTCAACGCCGCGGATGGTTTTTCCCATAAGATGAGGAGCAAGCTGACGCGCAACAGTCTCAACCTCCGGAAGTTCAGGCACATTCACCTCTCAATCAGTCTGATAACAAAAGCGCCCGCAGGCCTCGGGCGCTTAGCGGACAGAATATATGAGCCGGGTTTAATGCTGTCAGGCCCCTTTCTGCACGAATGGAGATATTTCACGCAACCGCTCTACGATGCCAGGAGCACGTTCAAGAACCAGGTTGATATCTTCATCCATTGTGTAGCGGCTAAGGCTGAACCGGATAGAGCCGTGAACCGCGGTGAAAGGGATGCCCATTGCGCGAAGCACATAAGAAGGCTCCAGCGAGCCGCTGGCGCAGGCCGAGCCGCTCGAGGCGCAAATGCCGAACTCATCAAGCATCAGCAGGATCGATTCACCCTCGATGAACTCAAAACTGATATTGAGAGTATTGGGCAGACGGTTTTTACCGTTGACACGGGAATCCCTGCAGGTAGCCAGAAGGCCCGCTTCAAGCCGGTCGCGCAGAGTGCGGATCCGTTCGCTCTCCTCTTCCATGCCGTCAAGCGCAAGTTCCGCCGCGCGTCCAAGTCCGATGATGCCGGGTACGTTCTCTGTGCCGGCGCGTTTACCGCTCTCCTGATGGCCACCGTGAATCAACGGCATGATTTTGGTGCCTTCACGTACATATAACGCGCCTATTCCCTTGGGGGCGTGAATTTTGTGTCCGGACATGGAAAGAAGGTCAACCGGCGTCTTTTTCAAGTCTATCGGCAACTTGCCAGCAACCTGCACTGCGTCTGTATGGAAAAGCACCCCTTTGGATTTGACTATCTGCGCAATTTTTTCAATGGGGAATATCACACCGGTTTCGTTATTGGCCCACATGATGCTGACCAGGCCGGTATCATCGTTGATAGAGTTCGCCAGAAGGTCAAGGTCCAGCGCCCCGTTGCCGTCCACCGGCAGTTCGGTGAGACGGTAACCTTTCTTGTCCCGAAGGTAATGCCCCACCTCACGCACCGCAGGGTGTTCAACACGAGTGGTGATGAAATGACGTTTATTCGAAGGCAGCAGCTCAAGAGTACCCAGAATGGCCTGGTTATCTCCCTCCGAACCGCCTGCGGTGAAAATAATTTCACCCGGAGAAGCATTGAAAAGAGATGCCACGCTCGCGCGGGCCTGCTCGACCTGCTTGCGCACTCCTCCGCCGAATGAATGCATGCTGGAGGGGTTGCCGTAATAATCGGTCAGGTATGGCTGCATGGCCGCCACGACTTCCGGGGCGATCATGGTAGTTGCATTGTTGTCGAGATAGACTGTCCGGCTCACTTTTCCTCCACCACGACCAGGTCCTCGGACACGAAAGCCTTGAGTTTCGGTTCGACCAGGGTTTTCAGGGTAAACTGGGAAACACGGCACTCCACGCAGCTTCCACGCAGCGAAAGAATCACCCGGTCCCCGTCAACATCCACCAGTTCCACGTCTCCCCCGTCCTTCTTGAGCTCGGGACGGATCTCGCGGTCGATGGTTTCCTGGATAAGCTGTATTTTCTGGATGTTGGTCAGCTTTCGCCTGGGCTTAAGTTCCTCTACGGGGGCAACATAAGCTTTCGAGGGGCCGTTGATACGTTCCAGTATCTGTGCGATTTCGTCCTTGCAACCGCCACAGCCGCCGCCGGCTTTCGTGTAGTTGGTGACCTGATCGACCGTGGCCAGACCGTTTTCACGGATCGCCCGCTCGATTTTTTCCTCTGTGACGCCGAAACAGACACACACGACCCGGCCCTCGAGCTGCACCTGGCCGGTCGTCCCATCGCGGTAGTTGCCGATGGCCGCTTCCAAAGCCTCGCGTCCCAGGACGGAACAGTGCATTTTCTGCTCCGGCAGACCGCCAAGGAATTCAGCGATATCCTGGTTCGTGATCTTCTCCGCCTCTTCAATGGTCTTGCCTTTGATCATTTCAGTCAGAGCGGATGCCGAGGCGATGGCGCTTCCGCAGCCGAAAGTCTGGAATTTCACATCCTCGATACGGCCCTGGCTGTCCAGCTTGAACATCAGACGAAGAGCATCTCCGCAGGCCATGGAACCCACTTCCCCCACGCCATCCGCATCCTTGATGAATCCGACGTTGCGAGGGCGCCGGAAATGGTCCATCACCTTGTCAGTGTAATCCCACATCTATCGCCTCCGTCATGCACGTTATATTTCAGGAAAGCTGCAATAATCCAGTATAATATAACGTGCAGGTTTTGAAAAGCCCTGCAAAATAATTTTCAAAATAAAATTCAAGCGAACAGTGTCAACGGTCAGGATTTCTCCCAGTCAGGACATATCTCAGCATGCCTTCTGGCAATAGAGGCCGCCAGCATATCCAGCGAAACGAAATCCTTTTCTGTCGGCTTACCGCGGGTCATAACGGTCTCAAGCATCTCGACTTTCATGCCCTTTAGCATGGACTGAAGCTGCTCCTCCATCTTCACTCCCCAGCCGTACGAGCCGTACATCGAAACAAAGCGCGCCTTTGGACGCAGCGCGTTTGTAAGGTACGCGGCATAAACCACTTTCGGGTGCATGCCGTTGAGGATATTCGGTGAACCGAAAACCACCGTTGCGGCATCCACCAGAGCCATGGACAGACGTCCCATGTCGGTCTCGGCCAGGTTAAAAAACTCGACCCGGACGCCGCGGGAAACGAGCGACTCTATGAAATACCCGGTCATCTGTTTGGTGCTGCCGTGCATCGAGACATACGGAATGACCACCAGGTTTTTGGGTGTTTCACCAGCCCAGTCGCGGTAAGCGTCGAGGATAAAATCCGGCTCGCGGTGAAGCGGGCCATGGCTGGGGGCGATCAGACTGATTTTCAGATCGCCGATCTTCTCCATGTTGCGGCGGACCGGACCGGAAAACGGCATCATTACCTCTGCGTAGTAACGCCTGGCGGAATCAAGCAAACGCCCCTTGTCCATCACATACAGATCGTTTGTCGCCATATGCGACCCGAAAAGGTCACATGAGAAAAGTATCCCGTCCTCACGCAGATATGTGAACATGGTTTCCGGCCAGTGCACCCAGGGAGCGTGAATGAACTCCAGGGTCCTTCCACCCAGGTCCAGGGTCTGCCCGTCCTCCACTGTTTCAATCCGCTCCGCATCCAGTGTCAACAGGTCAAGCAGCATGCTGCGGCCTTTTGGAGTGGCCAGGACTTTAGCACCAGGGAAGCGATCGAGAGCATCCGGCAGGGAGCCAGAATGGTCCTGTTCGGCATGGTTAGAGACGATATAATCGATTTTTTTCACTCCCGCGTTCTCGATGCGGGCAAAAAGAACCGTCTTGAACTCGGGTTCCACGGTATCTATAAGAACAGTCTTTTCCCTGCCCTGCACGAGGTATGAATTGTAACTCGTGCCATCCGGCAAAGGAGTTATTTCCTCGAAAAGCCTACGGTCCGGATCGATTACTCCGACCCAGTGCACGCCTTCTGTAATCCTGCGAGCCTGCATAAACCAATTCCTTATTAAATCAGGTTAATTCTGCATTTATCGGAGCACATCTCTTGCCGTGCTGAAAAAGAAAAAGTGAGAATAAATATTATTATAAATCACTGTTCGCTGCAAGCTCCATTCTGAGGCGAAACGCCTGTTAATGCTTTTGTGGCCTGCATTTGATCCGGTTCATTTCCTGTTTCATCAGATCGAGGATCGCCCGCAGTTTGTTTTCATGCTCCTGCTCCTGAGCCGCAAGCATCTCGAACAGCTTGCGGGTCAAATCGCGGCTGGAAAACGCCGCCGTGCTTGAATACAATTCTGCTGCGGCATGTTCCTTCGGTATCATCCGCATGACAATTTCAAGCACTTTCTCGACATCCCTGCATTTTTCTTCCTCGGACAAATCTTCCTCATGGATGGCCAGCGATTCCTCGCCCACGGACATTGTCTTGCCGCGCGCCTCGTTCAGCTCCTGTTGAAGGATTTCCAGCGCGGCCCTGAGCTTGGCCTCATGCTGCTCCTCCTGCTCAGCCAGCCTGGAGAACAGCACCCGGACCATCTCCGACCGGGCCTCCTGCGCCGTGGTCAGGAAAGCGTCGTGCGCCTGGCGCTCCTTGGGGATGCTGCGCACCACCACCTCGATCATGCGCTCCAGTTGTTTGACAATTTCCTTATCCATTTATGGCTCCGGTTCAGGAGGGGAATGTTATCTTGCCGCCGAAATATCCGAGTCCAATCACTGTCGGGGCCAAGGCCAGGACAGCCATGGAGTACGTCCAGTACCAGGAGCCGCTTCCGGCCATCACTGCTTCGGTCTTTGCGAAAAGAATTGCAAAAGCGGCGAGCAGCAACACTGCCAGCAGAATAGACAGATAGGTTTTCACGCGATAGATATGCGTCCAGATACCGCTGTAATTGTAGTACCAGCTCAACAGTCCCGTGGTAATGGATACCGGAGTCACGAGTGCGGCGACAATCAGGTTGTAATAAGCAGCCTCTGTCATATGGGGCAGTGGCGTAACCATACCGAGGAAAGTGAAAAGCGAAGCCGAAATACACAGGGCTATCGGAAAATGAACGGAGATCGGGTGCGGGTGCCGGTCCAGTATTTTCGACACCAGCCGCGACGGCGTTTTCAGCGCGGTCTGCATGGCCGGGGATTTTTCCCCGGGACCGATCTCGGCTACAACCGCAAACTTATCCAGCACCTCTGCGCCGTGCGGAGCGGCTTTAATGGACTCAGTCAGGTCCCTTCCGGCCTGGTGTGTCTTGAAATGCTTTCCGTTCCGCCATAACCGGCTCGTGGAGACATCATAAATTTTGCCCTCGAAAGCCACATAGGATTTTTTTCCATCAACACCATCGTGTTTCTGAAGTTCATCCTGTTCCATGCGGTCCATTGAAAGGGCTCCCTCTGAAACCGGCTGATTTGATACAAGACTCAGTGGGGATTAGATCGGCTAAAGAATTTGAACCTAAAGACTTCTTCCAGGTTTTATACGAGTTATTTCTTATCCATCCCGAAGCTTGACTCAATAATCCGAAATTCAAAGTAAAGATAGCCTTGATAGAGTATCAAGTCAATGCCAGGACCGGTTTTCGCGGATTATCAATAAGAGGCGAAACTTTGAATGAACTTAATCCTGCAAAGATTTGTTTCACGCATCAGGACAAGCAAAAGCCGGGGTTCCCGGACAATCGGGAACCCCGGCCTTCAGGAAATCAGACCGCAGTGCTCTACTGCATTTTCCAGGACAGCGTGAAAACATGGTTCTGGGTCAGACGGCCCCAGTCGCGGTAGGCGTAATCCACGGCCAAGCTGATGTCCTTGTAGATGCGGTAATCGATGCCGCCGCCTGCGCTTAAACCGCGCATCTGATCTGAACCATCCAATCCCACCTCATCACGCTCGATGCTCCAACCCCAGCGCAACGCGCCGGAGAAACGGGAACTCAGCGTGCGGGCCAGCTCGGTGCCGAAGGCGAAAGAAGTCGGCATGTAGTTATTCTCCGAGAACTGACCCGCAACAGTCCAGCGCATGTCGCTGTCGCTGTAAACATCCATGGCTATGCCGGCCATGAAACTGACCGGCAGGCTGAAACGCGAAGTGGAGTAATAGGCGTTACGGTTGTCACGGTCGAACAGCCGGTTGCCTGCCCCGTCCATCAATCGATCGCTGTAAAGCTCCTGGGGATCGGTCTGGATGAACAGGTTTTCCCCGAACAGACGGACATTGCTGCCCAGGTTTGAGATGACAAACGAAACCCGGATCGGCTTCTCGAAAAGGTTGGTGTGATAATTCGTACCCATGTCGAAAGCGATGGCATTGCCGCTCATCTGGTATATCGACTCGCGCACGCCCTTGACATTGAAACCGGCTGAAAAACGGTCACTGAAATTGAACGAGACCGTGGCCCCGTACTGCAGGCTGTAACCATCGTAGAATGCCCCGGTTCCGTCCGGCGATTCGATGGTGGTTATTTCCTCCTCGGCGATGTTCAGAATGCCGAAAAACCCGCCCAGCACCAGACGGCCATCCAGGAAAGGCATGGCGCCGGCTGTGTAATCAAGCGAAAAATCGAGCGGCATGTCCACATGGTTGAAAAACACCTGCGGCCCCTCGATAAATGCCACTCCGGCCGGGTTCCAGTAGATCGCTGAAATGTCATCCGCCTGGGCCGCGAACGCGCCGCCCATCGCAATGCCCCTGGCGCCGACCGGCAGAGTCAGAAACTCGGCCGCGCGGTTGCCGACACTCGAAAAGTCAGCCACCCGTCCGCGCAGCGGGTTGGTGATCGATGACCCGCTGCCGGCGTACAGAGCCGCCGGTAGGACGAGGGCCGCCACCAGGCTGAGGATATAGCCTTTATTTATGTTAAATCGCATCTTCTCCTCCATCATGCTGGCAATTTACAGTCCGTACCTGCCGGACGGGCTCAGTGGATAATCGCGAACTTGCCCATGTGTTTCAAGCCAGTTTCATGATCCTCAACATGGTAGATGTAGTACCCGCTGGCGATCTTCTGGTTGAAACGGGAGCGTATATTCCAGATTGCATCCCCGGTGCCGTCATTATGCTCGATAATATCGACCAGATGGCCGGCCACCGTATAAATCCGGATTGTACAATCACCGGGCAGGTTCGTGAAATGCAGTTCCACATCGGAAGTCGTCAGGTCCAGCGGACTGGAGGCGACGTAAGGATTCGGCACTACCTTGATGCGTTTCAGGTCCCGCGCGGCGAGGTTCAGCGTGTCCGGCTTGAGCGAAACCAGCCAGCGGCTGCCCGCCACGGGCTTGCGATGCCCGTACTCAAAAGCTCCGGGGAAGCTGGAGCCGCCACGGAATGGATTCTGAGTGGCGCCCACTCCCTGACGCATCCTGATTTTCCAGACATCACCGGCCGCGGGCGGAGTGGTGATTCCGTTGATCTGGAACATGATGCCGCAGACATACAGGTCGAGGTCCTGGGTTCCGGTGAAATCAGCGACTCTATCCCCCATCTCGTCGATCACTTCTCCGGACTCGGGATCCGTGATCTCTCGTCCAGCCTCATCGAAATCAGAGGGCTTGATCGCCTGACTCAGCTTGCTCACCAGATAGAGGTTGCGGCGGATACCGTCATCCACGGCATAGGGCTTCTTGCTCCCATCGGCCAGGGTGACTTCCTGGGCGATCAGGTCGGCGCCGGAATTCACGCTGCCGAAAAACACGTCGAACATCTCATGCGCTGTCTGGTGGTCGATCTGGATATCCAGCGCGGTCCTGTCTTTCGGTACGAATCCCCAGCCGTCATTAGGCAACTGGTTGAAACGCACCGGGACCTTGTTGGACAGGTCGTAGACTTCCAGGGTCAGGTCGCCGCCGCCGGCGTCCACCCATTTGACCTCGATGTCGGCAGTGCGTGTGCCGGCATAAATATGCCCTATATTGCGGGCATTGGCTAACATCGACATGGCTTCCATTTCCATGTCGCCGTAATCGTAAGCGTACGACAGGAAGCCGTAGTTGTAGAAGAAATAATTAGTGATTTCAGTGCGCTGACGGCCATGGCGGATGTTCTCATAAGCCATGCGCCCGGCCACCTGTATCGGCTGGCAGACAAATCCGTTCCATTCATCGGCCCAGAGGGAGAAATCAATTCCCGCCACGATATTGCCGTTGACCTTGACCGGGATCGAACCCTCAAGTTCTACACTGACGCCCCAGGGATCATATTTGCCCATGGTGCTGATCATGGTCGAGCCGATCACGCTGTGGCTGCCGTCCTCTATATGAATGTGAGCATCCCACTGCGCATCGTGATAAAATCCCATCGCGGGATCGAAATCCTCAGGTGTGTTCACCACGCTGTCAACTACGAAATACAAGTTCTTCGGCAGAAGAGACGGGTCGCCGTTGGCAATGGTTATATTGTTGATCGACAGCCCGTTTGTCGCCGCCGGCTGCACGGCTCCAGCCTCAAGCATGCCACTGGCATCCAGGTTGATCGTGCCAGCCTCGTCAATCTCCGAACCGTCAGGATAAATCTGGCTGGTACCCTGCACGCTGGCCGGAATATAACCATTGGCCGAGGTGCGTGGAATGCCCTCACGCGTATTGTTCCCGTTGTTGTCCAGCGAAATCAGTTGCAAACCCGATTCCAGGGATTCCTGGCCGGTGTTGGTCGGCTGGTAGTCGAAAGCCGTGACCGAATAATAGTAGCGGACTCCATTGAATAACCCGGTCCGGTTGCTCAGGCCCTGGCCCTGATCCACGAAAAGGTATTTCAGGCCGGTGTCCTTGACATCGTCATCGCCCTTGAAACCGGCATCGAACGGATCGAATGTGGTGCTCGGAAAATCCGGGACCCCGTCACCATTGACATCCGCACCCTGCTGTGTGACATAAGACGCTGAAGACGTTGTGACTCCATCGGCTTTGTCGAACTGCGCCACCAGGACCGCATTCTTGGAATCCGAGGTCAGGGAACGGTAGACCCTGTAGCCCTGGAAATCATACTGCAGGTAATCCGGGTTGTAGGTAGCCGCCGGTGTGCCGTCCGGGTTGGTCGGAATCTGGCTGACTGGATAGAAAGGATCGGGAGTTCTTTCAGCGATGTCATCCCAGGTCACCACTATAGAACCGTCGCGCTCGATCAGCCGCATGTTCGGGCTGACCGGCGGAGCGGGCAGGTTGAAATTCGTGTCGAAGGTGTTCTGCACGGTCTGGGCCAGACCGATCAGAGGCTTCAGCTCGCCCTCGAACGTAATGTCATCTACGTTTGGCGGGTTGCGCAGAGGCTCGGAAAGGAAATAAGCTACTTCAACCTTCTGGAATTTCCCGTCCGCCGGGAGATCGAACGGCCCGGTGAGCAGACGGGCGCGAAGGTCATCCTGGAAATCCGAGATAATCAGGTCCGCATTCGGGTCCCACTGCGGCTCGGTCACCTCGCCCGGAGCATTGATCATGATCCGGTACGCCTCGGCGTCGGTGTTCGGGTCCTCACGCGGGCCGCCGCGGTTGGTGGTGATGGTGAATCCGGTCAGGCCGATACGGTTGGCCTCGCCTTCCTCATCCACCGAGCCGTTGCCGTCGTTGTCGATTCCGTCTGGCGGACGGCCTACCTGGGTTGGGCTGTCCAGGAATTTGATACTGAAAAAGCCAACCGGATTGGTAAAATTGGCTTCCGAAAAATCACTGTCCCAGTAGATCGACATGTTGAACTTGGGTGAAACGCCGGCTCGGTCATCAGTCGCCTCGCCGATGTCGAAATCGGTGTTGACGCCTGCGAGCATGTCCTTGATGAGGTAAGGCCCGGCAACATCCACCGAACCGTCGCCGTTGACATCCTCGTTGACATACTCGGTGGCGTTCCTGAAACGCCATTCGACATACATGATATCTTTCTGCGAGGTCACCGAGAACAGCTTGACCCGCTGGAAAGTCTCCACTCCAAGACGGTAAGCTCCGGCCGCGGGATTGACCGGCCCGCCGATATCAGTGTAGAAAGTGACTATATCCTGCTGTCCGTACACCTTTGGCTCGCCGTTTTCATCGCAGAATTCGGCCGGCCATGCCGCCAGGTCGGCCGCCACAGTGCTGGAATACAGACGGTTGGCGGGATCATCCTGGCTGTTCGAGGCTCTACCCTCACGCCATTCCTCATCATATACTGCTTCTGTTTCCACCGTGTCCTGGAATATGCCGTCACCGTCGGAATCAAAAATGCCGGCCACGTGCAGACCTGACTGAAACACGTACTGATCCGTACGGGCACGCCAGAATCCGCCGCCTGTCGTGGAACTGCCTCCGGGATCCTTGCCCAGATTGCCCCGGTTGTCCAATCCGAAAATGATACTATTTGTAGTCGTAAACATCCGGCTGATGACGGATAAATCCGTATCGCCCGAACGTTTGGCCTTACCGGTGTCACCCGGCTTCCTTGCGCCGGCCATCTGCGGCAGCGCCAGAGACAGAACGACCGTCGCGAGGGCGATCGTTCTGAGGATTCTGCTGAAACCTTTCTGCATTGAGTTCTCCTTTGGCTGATCCTGATCTCTAATTCAGGTTTATGCCATCAGCAACCTGGCAGCCCGGGAACGGTCGTCGCCGTCACCGGGAGAATCTCGATTATTAGAAGTTATACTCGATTCCCAGACGGACCTCACGCGGATTGAGCCAGAAAAGCGGATCCATGTCCTGGGCGCGCCCCTTGGCATACGAAGCCGCCGCGGCCTCAGACTTGGTAACGTATCCATCCTTGTTTATATCGCGGATCATCTGGGCTTCGTTCGTTACAGTTACAGCCTGCGAGCTGGGGAGGAGTTCTCCCAGGAAATACTTGTCCACACCCACCTGACCCGTGGTCGGGTCAATGCCCTGTTGACCGTAATTCACGCTTTCGAACAGGTTCATGATCGTCGCAAACAACGTGATACGGTCCTTACCCAGATTGAAAGACTTGTTCAACCGCAGGTCGGCGCAGAAATAACCCGGCATGCGGGCGCTGTTCGCCGTGGTGATGAAGTTGCCCTGTTCGTCCACGGGAGTGTAGGGTGCGCCTGAATTGTAGGTCACGTCAAAATAGGCGCCGAAATCTCGCAGGACTTTGCCCAGTGTCGTGCCTTTCTGGAAATCATCCGGGAACAGCACGTTGAACATGACATTGACCTGATGGGTGCGGTCATTGTCTGTCGGCGCCGGGTCTGACGGAGGCGGCGGGCTCTGGTTGGTGAACGGGTCGAGCTGACGGGCCAGGGTGCGAACATACTCCTGCGGATCGCTCTGGGTCGAACGGGCGAACATAAGTGAGTATGTGGTGCGCAACCCGAAATACCTGGAATAACGTTTGTCCAGGGTCAGGTCGAAGCCGCGCACGTTCCCGTTATCCTGGTTCGAGGCGACCTGAAGGTTGCCCTGACCGCGTATGACATAATTAGGATCAACCAGCGCCAGACGGCGAAGATCATCGGCCGTGGCCAGGCGCAAGCCGAAATTGCCGCGAATTTCACGGTTGTAACCCACGAAATCAAGGACCATGTCCTCAGTCAGAAGCGTGGTGAAACCGGCCTCGAACTGAATGGTCTGTCCCATGTCCAGCCAGCCGTTGCCGAAATTCTGGTTCGGGTTGGACAGCGCATCGGTGGCAAAGTCGCGCTCGACCATCGCATACATCAGTTCGAACGGCGGGGTCTGATAGAAATGCCCGTAAGACAGACGCACCTGGGTGCGATCCGTGATCGGATGAGCCACTCCGATTCGCGGGCTGAAATGGCCGACCGGTTCGGGAACCTCGGTGACATCGTTGAAATCAGGATTGTTCTGGCCGACGATTATCGGGAACGCCTTGTTCACGTTAAAACGGTCATAACGCACGCCCACGTCGATGACCAGGTCTCCGAAATCCAGACGGTCCTGGGCATAGACGCCCAGAAGGCGCGGTTTGGCCCTGTACTGATCATCCGTGAATTCACCGTAGTAGAAACGGGTGACCTCAGTCACATCCCACCAGTAGTTCTCGAACCCGATCTTTACACGGTTATAACGGTCAAGCTGGCTGTCCATGTCGAGCTTCAGGCCGAGACGTTTTTCCGTGTCATTGCGTAATGGCAGGGACATTCCGTTGTTGACGAACTGTCGCGGGTACATGCGGTCACCGCGCTCGCCCTTGCGGCTGGGAGTCGTGGCGCCGAAAATATTGCTCGCCGTAACCTGGTCGGTCGGCCAGTGGTAGGTGCGGTCGAGGTCGGCATGCGTGGCATCCGGCTCGATAGGGTCGTTGGCAAACCCGTCGGACGATATAGCCGAATACAGCATGTAGCGGTTGAGTTCATCCTCGTTGTAGAAACCTATGCTGCTGCCCACGCCCATGAACGTGTTCCGGTCGACAAACTCCTGCAGCAGAAGGCCGCCATCCAAGTCGTTTTTGAAATAAGACAACCGCAACTGGCTGTTGATCGAGCGGTTGCTGTCGCGGAAGAAAGTCCAGTCCAGCCCTGCCATTCCCATTTCAGTTGTCAGACGCTGGGCCTGGTTGTTGCGGTACGAGTTGTTGAACAGATAGGAATGATCGTAGTATTGACGCTGGTCACGGCTGCGATGGTAAACTCCGATGAATTTCATCCAGTCAGTGGCCGTGTAGGTGGATTTAAAGGACGTCGTGTAAAGGTCCTTCCAGTTGCCGGGCAGTCTCACCGGGTTGCTGTTGGAATACGGACCGGAGTACAACGGATTCTTTACTGCCACTCCCCTGGCGAACGCAGAAGCGATGGCGTCCGGAGAAGTCGTGGCCTTGCCGTCCTCATCGAATGTCCACAGGTTGCCGGTAGTCGGATCGATCTGTATGATCGGCTGAGCCCCGGACCTGAGCGTTCCATCGGAGGTTACATCCGCCGGATCGGCGATAACCTGAGGCTGGGTCAGAAGACGGAACGCCAGACCGTCTTCGCGGCTGAATCCGCGGGTATAGGTCCCATCCTCATTTACCACTCCGTAACCGAGGTCCGGAGACTTGGTGACTCTGCTATACTCGGCAAAAGAGTTGACTGTCAGAGGGTCAGTTGCATCGTCTCTGTCCGCCACTCCATCGCTGACAACTCCGATAGAACCGAGGTCGCGGTTCAAGGAATTGATGAAACTCTGGGTCACCCCGCGGAATCCACCCTTGTCTCCGCTGAGGCGCGGGGTGGCATCCGCCATGCCGCGCATCATCCCGGAAACGAAGAAATTCAGCTTGTCACCGTACAACGGTCCGCCGATACTGCCTTCCAGATTGTTGTATCCATAATCCATCGTGCGCGGATTGGCCTGATCGGTGATATAGCGCAGGCTCCCCATTATCTGGGTCCCGCCTTCCTTGGTAACGATATTGATCATGCCGGACTGGGCGTTGCCGTATTCGGCCTGGAAGCCTCCGGTGATCAGGTTCACTTCCTCGATCGCGTCTCCCGAAACAACCAGGGGGTTGATGACGCCGCCGGCATCCGTGTCGACTCCGCCGCGATCCTCCGTGCCCTGCTGTTCGTTCTGGGCCTTGACCAGCACTCCGTCAACGTACATCGCCTCCTCACCCTCGCGTCCGCCGCGCAGTGAGAAATTGCCTGAATAGTCAACCACCACGCCGGCCTGGAGGTTCATTACATCCTCGATCTGCGTGGCCGGCATTCTATCCAGATCCTCGGCCCTGAGATTCTGACGGGTCTGGACATTGTCGCGCGCGACCAGTGGATCGCTCTCGCCCTCGATAACGATCGCTTCCAGACCGATCACCTGGGAGGAAAGCTCCGCGTTCACAGTAATGGTGTTGCCAGCCGGAACGCGGACATCCACCACTTCCACCGGTTTGTAACCGGTGAATGTGAATTTAACTGAGCGATTGCCCACCGGAACGTTCAGAATAAAATAGTAACCGTCCTGGTTCGTCACATTACCAAGGCGTGTCCCCATAACGGTCACCTGCACGCCGGGCATGGCGTTGCCTGTGTCCTTGTCCCTGACCACGCCCTCCAGCTTGCCCGTAGTCTGTGCAAAAGACTGCGCGGCAAAAAACATCAGGGTCAGGCTTGTCAGCAAAAGCAGCTTACATAGTTTGTGCATAGAACTCTCCTGTCGTTAAAGTAAGAGTGCTCTACTCGATGAAAAACCGAGTTCACAACGATGTTATTTCATCCTCCCTCCTCTCCTAAGTGTATCTAAAATAACGGATTGAATGGACGGCGATTATAAATTTTATTATAACATCCGCGTAGTGTAACCTGTCAAGATATAAATCAATATAAATTATAAATCCGCGTCGAACTCAGGACATTCTCATGAAAATGATATCAGAATGCCAAAATTCAGAGGGTTTTCAGGACTTAAGAATGGTTTTTCGGGCTGGATTTGAATACAGGGGGGAATTAAGATTTATTTTGTTTCTGCCTTTGAAAAATCGCCCAAACAAGTCTCTTCCCATCGCGATCCCCTGGGCTGACTATCAAGAGCGGTTTAAGTTGACATTTAAGTCCTACATAAAAATTAAATTGTTCGATTTTCAAACAAAAGTCAAGCTGATTTTTCAGCCGTCTTTTTGCGTGCTCTTCTCAAGAATCTCCCAGGCGTGTCTCAATCCATGAAGAGTCAGGTTCGGGTCCACCGTGTCAAACTGGCTGCTGTAGCGCGAGATCATGCTGACAAAGCCTCCGGTTGCGATAACCCGGCAGCCCGGAATCCATTCTTTCCTAAGTCTTGCCACGATGCCGTCGATCTGACCGACAGCGCCATAAAATATTCCCGACTGCATCATCGCCCTCGTGTTTTTTCCGATGACGCTGTCCGGGGCTTCGATCTGCACCCGGCTTAACATGGCAGCTTTTTTGACCAGAGCCTCGGCGCAGGTGTTTATGCCCGGCGCTATCACTCCGCCCTCATAAGTCCCGTCCGAGCGGACCAGGTCAAAAGTTGTGGCAGTCCCCATATCCACCACGATAGAATCCACCGCGTAGCGTTTTTTAACCGCCAGCGCGTTTACTATCCTGTCCGGGCCGATCATCTCGGGCGGATTATCGACCCGATAGGTCAGACCGAGCGGAGACAAGCCGTTCACAATGACCGCATCGCGCTCGAAATACCTTGAGGCGAGTTTCTGGAAAACATAGGTCAGAGTCGGCACCACGGAACAGATCACCACTGCGTCTGGCGTGATTCGCCCCACCGCCCGCTCTATCATATAGCAGACCAGATGCCCGTAATCGTCGACCGTCCGGCGGATGTTCGAATCCACCCGCCAGTGGTTGATTATATCCCGGTCCCGGAAAAGTCCCAGCACGATATTGGTGTTGCCGATATCTATGGCGAGAAGCATAACTCTTAATCTGCCTTCAAGTTGATTGTTTTTTACCTTTTTCAGCAATTCCCGCGGCCAGAATCCGTTCATCAGGAACGAGACGCAGTGTCTTTATTTCTTTTGCTCCGATCTTGCAACTGAATCCAGCTTCGGCAGATCCGGGCAGTTTGTCAAGGTATTTCTCGCTGAGATCTGTAATACAGGCATCCCTGACCGGCAAAGAGGTCTTTATGCGGCATTGTTCCTCTTCGTCACCCAGATTAAATACCCGGATAATCCAACCCTCAGAATTCTCGGCTTTTTTCCAGGCTGACAGGTGCACATTCTCTCCCTCGATCTCAAGACTGCTTCCGGAGGCAAGCGGAAGCTCGGTGTGCTGAGTATCCAGGTAGCTGTATTTTCCTGAAACATCAAGCGCAAGACAGGCCGGAGGAATCAGAAGAGTGCGTTTCAGCTTCAGCGCCCGGGATTTGATCTCCCCCGCATTACCAGTGCACCATTCCATATTGCGGGTTATTTTCCTCAGACACTGTGACTCGGATGCATTCCAGTATTCCAGCGGAATGCCGGCGTTGACATGATCCACCGCCCGCACGATTGACCAGCCGAGTTCAACTTCGCCAGTTTCATCCTTCCTGGAAGCGATGATTGTCGGACAGTCCACCACCAGCGCAAAAGATTTCTCTGGGGCTGAAACCAAAGCCACGGAATCAAGTCTGGCTTTCTCATAACCAACCGGATAAGAGGCAAAATCGAACTTGCTGTCGTACGAAAAGGATTCCGCATCGATCCCGGTGGGGAAAAACAACTGCAGGTGATGGTCCTTCGCCCGATTCTCAAATTCACACGTAAGTTTTCCGCCTTTGCGGTAATGAAATATTTCGTATGTCATTTTAAGGGGTGAAAAAACCGTTTCTTTGCTGCGGCAATTGTTTTCCCTGTCCAGCCCGGCCGGCAACTCCAAATTCAGGGAAACCTCGACCAGAGTGGAAACCCGGTCGTGGCGGAGAACTTTCAGCGCGCCTTTCATTTTCTTCAAATCGGCCGCCGGTGCGGGTGGCTTCAACCTTCGGAAGGAATAGCCGTCTCCCGCGTCTTCCACATCTTCGAGTTTACCCAGCCCTTCCCAGGATGCATTCAATTCCTTGTCCCTGAGGTCAAAAGCGCCGTCCGGCCTGATTCGAACATGATAAAAAGTGTTTTCCACTTCAACAGAACCGTCGTTCTCGGTCAGACGCGGCAACTCATTGCTGTTGTCAACAGAGCTTGAAGCCGAAACAGCCCGGTCATCCACTCTGAACAATGAGAAAGAACAGGGATCGAGGACCGGGTTTATAGCCAGAGTTGCTTCAATCCCTTTGAACATGTTTTTTCTATTGAAATCGTTCCCGTCCCATTGCGGGTATTCCTTTATCTGGGCTTTGACCAGCAGATGGTCAACTTCCGCTCCTTTTTCATCAGTCAGGCGGATTTTACCGGGATCAAAAACTCCAGGCATTGACAACTTGAATTCCAGCCTTTCCTGAGTGCGGAAAGGATGGGGATTGAACACCACAAGTCTGGGGAAATGATCGTCAACTTCATTTTCCACGAGACGTCGGGCCAGAACAAGAAAGGCGTCCTGCCAGAGCAGGGTGGTTATCTCATCGGCCCGCTTGAACCTGTTTTCCATGTCCTGGTGCGTGGCATCAACTGAACATCCGCAGATGTCATCGTGCGGAGCGTTTTGCAGCATCAGTTTCCAGAGATGCTTTATCTGTCCCTGAGGGTAAAACGGAAAACCCGCCCAGTTCTGACCGGGATTGAAAGTGAAGGCGTAATGATGGGTTTCCCGGAAAGCCCTGTGTCCCTGGCCGAATATATCGGCCAGGGCCAGAAGAGGCTCTGTCAGCATCTCTGTCGTCGCGGCAATTCTGGCGAAAGACTGTTTGAGATACACCCGGCTCGTCATTGTGCCGAACAGCTTATCATCGCCGAGCGGTCCTTTCAGCTCAGGCAATTCCGCATTTTCGGCGAGCACGGCATCCATCAGTTCCTCCAGGGAGGAATGGACCAGAATAACATCCCTTACGCCGCTCCCGTTCAAGGTCTTGATCAATTGAGGCACATGAGGCTGTGCCTCCTGATGGTCCACGCCGTTGCCCAGGAAAAGCTGGCTGGTGTTAAGGTTGCCCTCCCGGTAGACTTTAAGAACTTCCTCCAGCTTTTTCTCAGCCAGTCCCACCGACCACTCCGTGGCATCCGGGGGCAGAGTGGGATAAGCCTCCGGATTGAAATTATCGAATCCCCAGTAATAAAAATTGGCGTAATTTTCGCCGAAAAAATATGCCGGGACGCTGCTTGTGTCATCCGGTGCGAGGAACCTCTGCACCCAGCCGTTTTTCAGCTTGTCCCTGGGGATTCCACGAGTGGCGGATGTAAACAGGGAGCGAATGCCGAAACCTTTGAAAAGCTGCGGCAATTGGGATATATGACCGAAATTGTCACCCAGTAAACCCTCCATCTGCACCGGGCCGAAGCTTTCTGCCTGGGCGATCCCTATCATCATGTTTCTGATCAGGGATTCACCGCTGATAAGAAATTGATCCGGCTGACAGTAAAACGGACCGACAGCGAGCTGTTTCCTCTGAACGAGCTTCTTTATTCGGGGTAGATCCTGAGGATAGATTTCCAGATAATCTTCCAGAATAAGGGTTTGTCCATCCATGCAGAACTTGTATTCCGGATCTTTTTCCATCAGAACGAGAAGTTTCTGGATAAGCTGCACCAGGCGCAGACGGAATTGCTCGAAAGGAAGGTACCAGCTCCTGTCCCAGTGGGTGTGCGAAACAACATGGCCGATAAGCTTCCTGGATGTATTATTGGTGTTTTTTTCTTTCGTGCAGCCTGTTACGCCACCCAGCGATAGAGCGGCCAATCCATGCATAGAGAGCAGCATGAAATTCTTGCGCGAGATCGCATCCGGCTTGCCCGCCTGAAGCTTAAACCTCTTCATCCTGCGCATTAAATCATCTCTTTAACTGTTGTTTTGTTAGAATATTATCTAATCGCCTAAATTCATAATTTAATTATGTGGCCCTGCTCGATACGTAATAAGCCAACTGGAGCAGGGCATTCAAGAATCAGCGCACCGCTTTCATCTGTTCCGCGAGCTATGCCCTGTACTATTCCTCTGTCCGGGATTTCAACCATCAGTTCCCGGTCCCGCAGAAAATCTCTCCTCTGTATCCGCGGCAGGAATGACGAAAAACCGTCGGTCAGAAAATTGAAATATCCCTGCTCAAGATTGTCCAGGATCGATCCTAATATTTGTAATCTGTCGAATCGCCGTCCTCCCGCCGCCAGGCTCAATGATGTGGCGGTGCGGTCAAGAGGCGGGGGGAAAGAGTCCAGATTCACGTTCAGCCCGAAGCCCAGCACCGCATAGCGAAGGCGCTGCCCAATGATCCCGCCCTCGCACAGAATGCCAGCCGCTTTTCGCCCGTCGAGCATTATGTCATTCGGCCATTTGATCAATGGCTTGAGCCCGGTCAGTTCCTCCACCGCCAGACAGATACTCAGAGCGCAGAGCATCCCCAGCCCGCCGAGACGCTCCGGCGCTATGCCGGGGCGCAGGATCAAACTCGTCCAGAGGCCCCCCCCGGCCGGAGAATACCAGGTGTTAGTGTATCTCCCGCGGCCGCAGCTCTGTTCCTCGGCCAGCAGCAGGGTTCCGTCCTGCGCACCGCTTTCGGCCAGCATTTTAGCGGTCTTATTGGTGGAGCCGATCATGCGGTAAACGAACAGACAGCGCCCGAGGAATGAGGTGTTGAGCGCGTTCTCAACCTCGGCAAAAGTCAGGTGGTCGGGAAAACCAACCAGCCGCCAGCCGCGCATCTCGTCCCCGTCAATGCTCCAGCCCTGAAGGCGAAGAAGCTCTATCGCCCTCGGAATGTCTCCCGCCGCCTCGGTCGCATTATCCGTTTCAGGTGCAAGGTTGAATTCCAGCCGCAGCGCAGACTCATCCAGATATCTGTCACTGTTCGACCTGAACACCAGAACGAGCCTGTTTTCGAACCCCGATGCGCTCATGGCAGGATCAGTCCGAGGCTTCGATAAGCATGCTGAGGTTCAGGATTCCCGAGGAGTGGGTCAGGGCGCCGACAGAAATAAAATCCACTCCCGTCGCGGCGATCGACGCCACCGTGCGCAGATTGACATCCCCGCTCGCCTCAATTTCCGGCGTCGGCCCCACGCAGTGGTTACGGATAATATCCACCGCAGTTTTCATCTGTTCCACTGTCATGTTGTCAAGCATTATCCGGTCAACTCCGGCGCGCGCCGCCTCGTGAACCTCGTCAAGGGTCCGGGTTTCCACCTCTATACTGAGCCCCAGCGTATTCCTTTTTTTAACGACTTCAACAGCCTTTGTAATTCCCCCCGCCGCGGCTATATGGTTCTCCTTGAGCAAGACATAGTCAAACAGCCCGATCCGGTGATTTGAACCTCCGCCAACACGGACCGCGTATTTTTCGAGCTCGCGGAAACCCGGCGTGGTCTTGCGCGTATCCAGTATACGGACTCCCGTACCCTCGACCTTATCCATGAAGCTCCTTGTCATGGTGGCCACACCCGACAGCCGCTGAATGAAATTCAGCAGCGTGCGCTCGACTTTAAGCAACGCCTGGCTCTGCCCCTCAAGCTGGGCTATCACCTGCCCGGCGGCCACGTTTGCCCCGTCTTCAAGCATAGAAATCAGCACCGGTGGCGGATCGATCAGATCGAGAAGATATCTGGCCACGGGAATACCGGCCAGCACTCCTCCGGCGCGGGCGATTATCTTGGCTGAACTGCACTGTTCCGGAGGAACCGACCAGAGGGAGGAATAATCCCCGCTGCCGACATCCTCCTCCAATGCGTCGTGAATCAGACGGCGCGTGCGCTCACTGAAAATCCAATCTTTCTGGTTCAATCTTTCTCCCTGGTCTCAGTCGACTGACTGACGCTATCTGTCCTGCCTGAGAATCTTCCGGTAAAACTCCTCATAACGCCGGGTGATTTTCTCTATCTCGTATTTTTCAAGAACCCGCTCTCTCGCCCTCCGGCTGAACCTGGCGTACAGCTCCCTGTCGGTCAGGAGTCGAAGACAATTGGCCGCCATTTCTTCAACATCTCCTATTTCCGAAAGAAATCCGCTCTCGCCGTGCAAAACAACTTCTTCCGGTCCGCCGCAACGGGTGGAGACAGCAGGCACCCCCATCGACATGGACTCCAGGATCACCAGGCCAAAACTCTCAGTAGCGCTGGGCTGAAGAACCAGGTCGGCGCAGTTGAGAAGGTTTGCGATAGAATCCTGCGCCCCCAGGAAAAGGCAGCGCTCGCTGACTCCAAGTTCATGCGCCATGCGGGAAGCAGTCGCAGTCTCAGGGCCGTCTCCAACCAGCACCAGCCGGCATTTGAGCTTATCATTCACCCTGGCGAATACGCGGACTACATCACCAAGACGCTTTACCGGCCGCATGTTGGAGATATGCATGATGACTTTTTCATCACATTGCGCCAGATACTTGCGACATTTTCCATTATCCTTGCAGGGTGAGAACTCTTTTGTGTTTACGAAATTCGGAATCACTTCTATCGGATTGACAATCCCGAAAAAGTCCAGAGTCTGGCTCTTCAGGTGTTCACTCACTGCGGTGACGCCATCCGAGCGCTCGATTGAAAAGCGGGTTATTTCCTTAAACGAGGCGTCCTGGCCCACCAGAGTTATATCCGTGCCGTGCAGGGTGGTAATCACTTTTATGTCCCGCTCGTTTTCAAGCATCTGCTTGGCAATCCAGGCGCTCGTTGCGTGCGGTATCGCATAGTGCACGTGCAGGAGGTCCAGTCCGGTTTCGCGGACCACCTCGTGCATCTTCACCGCCAGGTTCAGGGTGTAGGGCTGATGCTCGAAAAGCGGGTAGTTCGAAACCTGCACCTCGTGAAAATAAACATTGCTTATAAAGCCCTTCAGACGGTACGGAAGGGCATAGGTTATGAAATGTATCTCGTGGCCGTGACGGGCGAGCTGCTTGCCCAGTTCGGTCGCCAGGACCCCGCTGCCGCCGTAGGTCGGATAACAGGTGATTCCTATCTTGAGCGGTCTTTCATTTTCATTCATCTGCAATCTCCTCCACCGGCTGCCACATGCTTTCGCCAGAGTTCAGCCACCGATCCCGACATTCCCTTTCCGTCCTCAAGCCTCAGCGCGTCATGCAGACGGCGGAACCAGGTGCGCTGACGTCGCGCATATTGCCAGGTGTGGCCAATTATCGCCTCGCGGACACATTCAAGACTCGATTTTCCACGCGCCAGGGCCAGCATCTCGGTATATCCCAGGCTCTGGAACCCGGGGGCTTCATCCGGCACGCCGTGGCGCAACAATCCCTGGACCTCCTCCAGCCATCCGCCTTCCAGCATTCGCTGAACCCTGAGCGCTATCCGTTCACGAAGGATTTCGCTCCGCGGTTCGAGAAGCACGTATACAGGACTGAAAATACTGCTTTCCGCAGGCTGGCCGGCCAGAATGGCGGTCATGGTTCTGCCGGTCAGAAGATATAATTCCAGGGCGCGGCAAACCCGCTGAAAGTTGTTGGGATGAATTCTCGCCGCGCTTTCCGGGTCCACCCGCAAAAGCTCGGCATGCAGGGCCGCACATCCTTCGAGTTCCGCGCGCTTTTTCAATTCAACGCGCAGAGATGCCTTGCGCTCCTCGTCCAGGCTTTCAGGTTCTTCAAACATAGGCTTGAACAGCGCCGAAATATAGAATCCTGTCCCGCCACAGACAATCGGGACCCGGCCCTGCCCGTATAGCTGTTTGACCAGCGCCGCAGCCTCGCGCGAGAACCGCCCTGCGCTGTATTTTTCTGCCGGCTCGACCCTGTCGATCAGATGGTGCCGCGCGCGGGCCAACTCGTCCGGCGTGGGTTTGGCCGTCCCGATATCAAGCCCCCTGTAAACCTGGCGTGAATCGGCTGAGACGATCTCCCCGCCCAGTAATTCCGCCAACTCGACTGCCAGTGCGGTTTTCCCGGAAGCGGTCGGGCCGGCCAGCACGAGCACGGGGATCAATTTCTTCCGAACCTCCTGTCCACTTCCTCCAGAGAAAGATGGACCATCGTGTTGCGCCCATGCACGTCCGCATATGGCAGTTCGGTGGCGAAAAGCTGGTCCACCAGCTCGTTCATTTCGCGCTCATCGAGACGCCTCCCGCTCTTGATCGCTGCATGGCAGGCCAGCGAGCGCGCCAGGCGCTGGTGGCGGGTGCCGGTGGAACCCTGCCCGTCGCGCACCAGGTCTCGCATTATCTCGCGGAAATAGCTTTCTGCGTTGCCCAGCCCGCTCAAGGCCGGGACAGAACGTATCACCACGCTGCGAGTTCCGAAATCCTCGATCTCGAATCCCGCCTGTTCCAGCAGAGCGGTGAAATCGAGAGCCGCCGCGTGCTCCTCAGGTGAAAGATCGAGAGTAAACGGGAACAGCAGACGCTGACGGTTCATGCCGCCACGGGTCATGCCGGCCAGAATCTGTTCATAAAGGATTCTCTCGTGCGCCGCATGTTGATCGATTATCATGCAGCCGTCTTTGGTCTCCACCAGGATATAACGGTCGTGGAGCTGCCATATCTCCGGCAGAATAGTCTCCTGCGAGGAATGAATTACCGGAGCGGCGCTCTCTTTTTCTCCCGCCTGTCCTGGCGCCGATGTTCCGCCGGAATTGACCGACAGAGCCACCGGCTTTTCAATGGACGGGGCCAGCGGCATGAGAAACGAGGTCTGAAAAGAGCCCGCACCGCGGGCGCGGACACTCTCGGCCACGCGCCGCGGCAATTGGCCTTTTCCCGCCGTTTGGGATACGCTTACAGAAGATTTTTCGCCGTACTCTGGTATTGCACCCTGACGGCGCAACCCCTCCTCGACCGTTTTGTGCAACAGAGCGAATACATAGCCCTCGTCCCGGAAACGCACCTCGAGTTTTGACGGGTGGACATTCACATCCACTTCCGAGGGGTCGATAGTTATAAACAGGAAAAAGGACGGCTGGCCGGAGGACGGAATGGTGCTCTGATAGCCCTGTCGCACCGCGTGCGCCAGAGAACGGTTTATAAAGGGTCTCCGGTTCACGAAAATGTATTGTTCCGGCCGTGAATCGGCAACCGCATCGGGGGCCTGGATTAAACCGCTGACAGACGTTTCGCCGCGCTCCAGCATCACGGGAATCATCTTGCCCAGACGTTTCGGTCCGAAAAGCGCCTCAACCCTTTCGGCCAGCGACTCCGCGGATGGAATGGAGAAAAGCTCGCGCCCCTCATGGCTAAGGCTGAACGCCGTCTCGATCTGGGCCACCGCGACCTGGGTCGCCACCCGCAGAATATGGCGCAGTTCGGTCTGCTCTGATTTCAGGAATTTACGGCGCGCCGGAACGTTATAAAAAAGGTTCCGCACCACGGCTGTCGTTCCGGCCGGGCGGGCAGTATCCGAGACTTCAAGCGTCTTGCCGCCTTCAATCACCACCAGCGTCCCCACCGGATTATCGCAAGTGGCCGTTTCCAGCTCGAAGCGGCTGACAGAGGCGATACTGGGCAGGGCCTCGCCCCGGAAACCAAGAGTGGCGATATGCATCAGGTCGGCAGCCGAACGTATCTTGCTGGTGGCATGACGGCAGAAGGCCAGCTCGGCATCCTGACGGTTCATCCCGGTCCCGTCATCGCTTATACGGATAAGACGGTTGCCGCTGGCCTCCAGTTCCAGGCTTATACGCCGCGCACCGGCATCCAGCGCGTTTTCAAGAAGCTCCTTCACCACCGAGGCCGGGCGTTCGATCACCTCGCCCGCCGCGATCAGGTTCTTCGTACTCTCATCCAGCAGGACTATTCCGCTTTTCATTTATCCTCTTTGCAACAGAGTTTTATCAAATCATTAAAATATATATATTCCGTGTACGGACTGACAATTAAAAATTCTGTCAGTCCTGATAACGCCGCGCGATATGTCCTGATAAGGTTTTCAGGCTTGACAAAAAGCCGTTTAAAAAATACAATTAGCATCATTTGTCTCTGAATCCGCTGCCCGGAGAACCGGATGAAGCTCATTTCGCTGGATTCACTCGAACCCGGCAAGTCGCTCGGACGCCCGATATACAACGAGAAAGGCACGCTGCTGCTTGGGGCCGGAGTGGCGGTTTCGTCCCGCTATATACGCCGTCTCAAGGAGATGGGCTACACCTCGGTCTACATCCATGAAAAGGGCTACGAGGACATAGAGGTAAAGGACGTGATCTCGGATCAGACCCGCCGCGAGGCCGTGGCTACCATCTCGGAGACGTTTGAGTCGGTGCGCATGAGCGGAGGGGACGACAAGCGGGTCTCTCTGGACAAGCAGAAAGTGACCGGGGTGGCGGACAAGATCGTGGATGACCTGGCCTCGGCCAGCGAACAGATCATGGACCTGATCGACCTTAAAAGCTTCGACAATTACACTTTCCTGCACTCGGTAAACGTCTCGGTGCTTTCGGTGATGACCGCCTCGCATTCGGGCAAGTTCACCATGCTCGAACTGAGGGACCTGGCCATGGGCGCCCTGCTTTTCGATATCGGCAAGGCGCATATCCCGCTGGAGGTGGTGCAGAAAAAGGGACGGTTGAGCGCCGAGGAATTCAGGATCATGAAAAAGCACACCCAGATAGGTTTCGAAATCTTACAGCACAAATCTAATGTCAAACCGCTGGTGGCCAGCGTGGCCCTTCAGCACCAGGAATATTTCAACGGCGCCGGTTACCCGAACGGACTGATTGGCGAGCAGATACACATGTTCAGCCGCCTGACCTCCCTGGCGGATGTCTACGACAGCCTGACCTCCGACCGCTGTTACAAGCGCCGCCTGCCGCCGCATGTCGGCCTGGATTACCTTCAGCTGGGCAGCGGCACCCATTTCGACCCGAACTGCCTCAAGGAATTTGTCAAGAGCGTGGCCCGTTTCCCGGCGGCCAGCACGGTGGTGCTCAACACCGGCGAAACCGGCGTGGTGGTGCAGAACCACGCGGACAACCTCGACCGTCCGCTGATCCGGATACTGACCACGCCTGACGGCAAGCCGGTGGACAAGCCCTTCGAACGGGACCTGGCCAAGGAACGCGAGTTCAGCATCCAGGACATCCGGGTCTGACTCAAAGCCCGGATACAATCCCTCCGAGCATACTTTGCACTTTCATCCTGCCATCAGGTTTGAATTCAATCCGCACCGCGCCTGCGTTCGATGTTTTCAGGATTATATTTTCCGTATCGAGAGCATCTTTCACATTTTCAGGGACAACTGTCAACTCCCGGCCCTTCCCGTTGACAATCCTCCAGGCTCCCTGTTCAAGCATGAGCCTCGCTCCCCTGCAATCCATCCGTAAATGGCCTTCAGTCTCCACAACCGCCGGAACTCCATCAAGTCCAAGGCTGTCTCCGGAAGTCAGTTCCACAAGTCTTGCGCCTCTCGACTGCGCATATTTCAGGAACTGAAAAACAAGGCTGTCGGACGAGGCTGAACGGTGAACGAGCACATTCCTGACCGCAACCCGATCCAGAACGTCCCAGGCCCAGCGTATACGGGACGGTTCAACCCCGGACAGATAAAGCCATGAGACTTTGCCGATATGGTTGCGCTCAAGGTACGGGACCGCCACCTCGCGGGCCGTGCTGTAGCCCGCCCTCACTCCCCGAACGGGCGATTCAAGAAAGCATTCACCCGAGGGAAAACGCAGCACTGCGGCCCCGGTCCGTCCGAGATCGAGTATGTCCAGACGCAGGCTGCCGCATAAAGCGGATAACGGTCCGGCCCAGGCCAGGCAGTTTAGCCAGAGAACTGCTATCAGCATAAGGCGGGCTGAGGCTCTGCGATTCCCCAGGAAAAGACGGGACACCTGCAGGAGAAGCGCCCAGAACAGGACGGCATCCAGTGGACCGGGGAACGGAACAGACATCCAGGACCATTCAAGACCGGCGAAAAACCGCGATAGACAAAGCATGCCTTTTATCGACACGGTGCTCAGAAATGCCAGCGCCTGTCCTGCGGGGAGCCAGAACAGGGCCGCCAGGTCGGCCAGAAAGCCAAGAGTCACCGCCAATCCGGATAATGGAACCATGAGAACATTCGCCGCGAGGCCCGCAGCCGACACTCCGCCGAAATACCACGCCAGTAGCGGCGCGACCGCAAGCTGTGCGGAAACGCTTGCCAGAAAAGCGCTTACCGGCCAGCGCTTCCACTTGTTCCCGAACCATCTGAACCGTCGAAAAGGTTGCTCAAGAGCCGGTGTCAGGCAGATAATCCCGGCCACGGCGGCGAACGAAAGCTGGAACCCCGGATCGAAAAGCCAGAGCGGGTTGAAAAACAACAGCAACACGAATGCGGCGGCAAGAATGTTCAGCGGTCGGACCGGCTGCTGGAGCGGTTGAGCGATCAGGACCAGGGCGCACATGAACACCGCCCTCATCACCGAGGGTCCCGCGCCGCACAGAATGGCATACACCATCACACCGGCGAGAGTGGCCAGGGCCTGGACCCAGCCTCGGCCAAAAAACAATGAAAGGACAGAGCTTAAAACCAGAGCGATAAAACCGACATGCAACCCCGAAACAACCAGCACGTGAACCGTGCCGCTGAGAATGAAATCCTGCCGCACCGGACGGGGGTTCTGCTCGCGCAGGCCAAGAAGAAGCGCCCCGGCGACTCCCCGTACCACCGGATCGGGATAAAGGCTCCGGTGAATCCAGTTCAGCCTGGAGCGCAGTCTCTGAAACAATGACAAGTTTTGATCCGGCAATATTATTATATCATCGATCTCCTCGACACGGGCCAGACCGGCCAGCCCCTGTTCCTGAAGGTATTCGCGGTAGTCGAAAAGGCCGGGATTCGAAAAGCCCGAGGCGGCCCGCAGCCGGGCCAGCAGACCAATGCGCTCTGCTCCGTTCAGGCGGCTTTCCCATTCGACAGGCGCCTCGACCAGCAACCCGTAGCCGCCTCTCATCCATCGGCTTTCATCCGGATAGCGGCGCTGTTCCACCTTTAAACGGAAACGGGTACGCTCCTGCCCCAGCCAGGTGTTCTCCACCCGCCAAGGCGGTCCATCAAGATGGCCGATCAGGGCTGTCTCGCCTGGAGAGAAATCCCAGCCTTTCGTTATTGCGGAATTGCTTTGTTCGTGCAGACGGGACAGGACAAAACCGCCGCAGAAAATCAATAAAGCCAGAGAATAAACGTTTAAACGTTCGCGGCGGAAAAACCATCCCGCAATCTGTAGCAGGATCGCAATCACTGTCAATGTAACGGCTGCTTCCAGCGTTCCCGGCCATTGAAGGCTTCTCCCGGACAGTATGCCGGCAGCCAGAAGACCGGCCAGCGCAAGCGCAGGGGACCTTCGTATAACCGGTCCGTGATCCTTTCCTGCATCGGGATTGTCCGCTTGAAGCTCCGGCCGGTCAGGGAGGCTCATTCGCGTAATCCGTAGAAGGACTGTCAGATTATCTCGGCGCGCAGGCCCATGCCGGTGCTGCCCGTGACACGCGCCCGGAGTATCCTGCCGCGCAATGTTTCATCGGCTTTCAGATAGACATTGAAATGACGGCGGGTGCGGCCGAGCCATACGTTCTGACCGCTTCGCGCAGGCTGAAGCACCAGCACCTCGATCTCATCTCCATCCATCGCGTCCAGCGCGGCGCGGGTATGCTCCCTCTGCACGTCAATCGCCCGGTTAAGCCGGGCCGTTTTCTCCAGCAGAGGCACGCTGTCGGGCATGGAGGCGGCCCGGGTGCCCGGACGTTCTGAATACTGGAAAGTATAGGCGTAATCGAACTTTACAAACTCCATCAGAGAAAGAGTGTCCTCATAATCCGCCACGCTCTCCCCCGGGAAACCGACCAATATGTCCGTAGTGAGGCCGATACCGGGAATTCGTTCGCGCAGACGGCTCACACGTTCGAGATAATACTCCCGGCCGTATCCGCGGTTCATCGCCCTGAGGATACGGTCCGAACCGGACTGCACCGGCAGGTGAAGGTGTTCCACCACCTTGCCGCACGAGGCCATGGCCTCGATTATGCTGTCGCTCAGGTCGCGCGGATGGCTGGTCAGAAAGCGCAGCCACACAAGGCCATCGATGGCGTCAAGACGGCGCAGCAGATCAGCGAAACCGGTTTCACCGTAGCGGTAGGAGTTGACATTCTGGCCCAGAAGGACCACCTCTTTTGTCCCGCGCTCCACACACCGGCGCACCTGTTCCTCCACCACGGACGGGTCCACCGAGCGCTCCCGTCCGCGCACGTATGGAACGATACAGTACGAGCAGAAATTGTCGCAGCCGCGGGTCACCGGAACCCAGGCGCTGGACGGGTCGCCGCGCAGGGGCGCGATGTCGCTGTACGTCTCCGACCGGTCGAACTCTAGGGCCGATTCAGAATTGCCTCCACTTTTTATACGAGCCAGCAACTCCGGCAACCGGCGGTAACTGTCCGGACCCAGGACCAAGTCTACCCAGGGGGCTTTCTCGATCAGGCCATCCCCCATCCTCTGGGCCATGCAGCCGCAGACCACGATGACGCTTCGCGGATTGATCCGCCTGCGGTGTTTCATTTTATTGAGACGGCTCAGAACGCGCTGCTCTGCGTGCTCACGCACGCCACAGGTGTTGATCAGCACGAGGTCCGCCCCGGCCTCGCCTTCAGAGCGGCGCAAACCCTCCCCGGCAAGGAGAGTTTCGATCAACTCGGCATCACTGAAATTCATCTGACAGCCGTATGTTTCTATGTAATAAGTCCTTAATTCTCTCATTTAAAGTCACACTCCAAGATTATCACAGTTCTTTTTCACCCCAGACGCCATCCTGCCACAGCCGGGTGACTCTCAATCTGAATATTTCATCCGCCGCCGGAGGATTGCAGTACACCCGGACATAATTGTCCGCCCGGCAGGCCAGTGTGCCGTCCGGAAGCACAGTCTCCAGCAGCACCGGCAGGCTTTGACCATTAAGGGCTTTTCTGAAAGACGCATTCTTATCCGATGATACTGACCGTAAAACGCGCACCCTCTCCCGCGCCAGAGCCGTATCTATCCTGCCGGGCAGCGATGCCGCCACAGTGCCGGGACGCGGCGAGTACGGGAACACGTGAAAATAGGTAAACGGCAGAGATGAAACAAAGTCTCGCCCGCCGTTAAATTCCTCCTCGCTCTCTCCGGGGAAACCGGCTATCAGGTCTGTCCCCAGTCCGAGTAGCGGTATGCGGGCTTTCAGAGACTCCACCTGCTCCCTGAACACGGCCGTGGTGTACCAGCGTCCCATCCGTCTCAGCACGCTGTCGCAGCCGTGCTGCAGCGGGACGTGCAGATGACGGCAGAGGCGCGGCTCGGTGGCCAGAAGGCCAAGAAGCGGCTGGTCGAGTTCACCGGTCTCGACGCTGCCGAGACGGAAACGCAGGGAGCGTGTCCCGGAAAGAAGGCGCTCCAGAAGGCGGGTCAGACCGGAGCATTCCCCACGGTCAACACCATAGCGGCCGATATGGATGCCGGTGAGCACAACCTCGTGATGACCGGCATTTTCCAGCGTGAGAGCCTCCTGCATGATCTCGCCCGGATCGCGGCTGCGCTCCGGCCCGCGCGTGCGAGGTACGATACAATAGGTGCAGCGGTTGTTGCACCCGTCCTGAATCTTGACAAACGCCCGCGCCCGCGCCTGAGTTTCAGAAAAGACAGCATTCGCCCCGCCCCGGTAGCGAGTGCTTTCCAGAACCTCACCGCTCCTTTCCAACTCGGGGCCGTCATTCTTCAACCGCTTATCCTCCGGCGGCAGACCGGCCAGCACCTCGCCAAGACGGAATTTTTCCTCGGTGCCGAGCAGAAGGCGCACTCCGGGCAGATTCCTGAACCTCTCCGCGCTCACCTCGACCGAACAACCCACGACTGCGATCCTGGCCCGCGGGTGTTCCCGCCCGACACGGCGCACCCACTGGCAGGCCTTGTCCTCACCGCGTCGGGTGACAGCGCAGGTGTTGACCACCACCCAGTCCGCATCCTCGGGACCAACGGCCAGCTCGATACCCTGCGCCGCCAGCGCCTGGCCTATAAGTGCGGAATCATACTGGTTGGTCTTGCAGCCGAATGTATTGAAACAGACTTTCATTTCAGAGCCTTATTTTGAATATTTCAACAAAGGCAAAAGATATAAAGCGACAGGCCGTAAGTCAAACCGGCTGTCTGGATTTGTCCTGAACGTCTGTCTTTACCGGCAGAAATTTCGGAAATATCCTGGGCCTCCGTAATACAATCAAGGAGAAAGCATGAGCAGGGATGAGGTATTCGATATTGTGGACGAGCAGGGACGGCCGGTTGGAAAGGCGTTGCGTTCGCAGGTGCATGGCAACCCGGAGCTGATCCACCAGGCCGCCCACGTGATAGTCGAGGACAGCCGGGGACGGATATACCTTCAGAAACGCTCCCCGGACAAGGATATCCAGCCCGGGAAATGGGACACCTCTGTGGGCGGGCACGCCGCGCCGGGAGAGGCCCCGGAGGCCACCGCCCGCCGCGAGATGGCCGAGGAACTGGGACACGCTCCGGAAAACCTCAAATTCCTGTACCGCTATCTCTGGCGCAGCCCTGTGGAAACAGAACTGGTCAGCACTTTCCTCTGCCGGGACAACGGCCCTTTCCGCCCTGACCCGGTTGAGATATCGGAGGGACGGTTCTGGGGCCGGGAGGAAATAGAGTCCGCCCTGGGAAGCGGAATGTTCACCCCGAATTTCGAGGTGGAATTCAGACGCTTTAACAGTTGGCAGGATGAGCGTTGTTCAGATTGAAAGCCGCAAAAACCGCAGGAGACAAAGCTGGGCTGTCCCTAAAGCCCCCCATTTTTGCTCTTTGAGAATTGTCGTAAGTCCTAACTGTTTGAAACAATAGAAGTTCCGTAGAGGCACGGCGCGCCGTGCCCCTTGTATCTTGAAAAGAGATTATTAATAGTTCAAGA
>CAYYNT010000004.1:0-16697 GCA_964473155.1 uncultured Gemmatimonadales bacterium
AAACAATAACCTTTCGATCCCGTGATGCAAGTTCCTAACCGGACAAAACTGCCTCGATCCCCCTTTTTCAAAGGGGGAGGATTTAGGGAAAGTAAAGCATGCCATCCGAGCTTGGGCACAGGGAAAGGTTCATCCGTTCGCTGGAGGGCGCCGATATCGACCGCCCTCCGTGCTTTTTCCGGGCCGAGGCCCCGGTGCTGCGCCGTCTGCGTGATGAGCTGGGCCTGGAGTCCTCGTTGGAGCTGGCGCGACATTTCGGGACGGACGCCCTGCACGTGGGGCCGGTCTGGCGGCGCGAACTGTTCAGACAGGACAGCGCGGCGGACCATTTCTACGACATGTTCGGCAACCGCTACCGCCGGGTTGAGTATGCGGGCATTTCGAGTGAGACCGTGGTCGAGCCCGTGCTGGCAGGAGCCATGGGGCCGGAGGCGCTGGATAAAGTCAGATGGCCGGACCCTGGCATACTCGACCTGGAGGAAAGCCGCAGAAAAGCGGCGGAGGCCCATGCAAGCGGACTGGCGGTTTACGGCGGGGTCTGGGCCAGCATCTTCACCCACTCACGGGCCATTTTAGGTGAGGAGGACTATCTTGCCGCATTACTTACCGCTCCGGAGCTGATCGCGGCCCTGGTCGAGCGGATCACAGTCTGTTTCCTGGAGCTTAACCGCGCCTACCTGGACAGTTGCGCAAAATATCTGGACGTGTACTATTTCGGCAGCGATTTCGGGACGCAGAGCGCGCTGTTTATCAGCCCGGAGATGTTCCGCACTTTCTACAAGCCGCACCTGGCGAGCCTGGCGCAGCAGGCCCATTCTTACGGATTGCGCGTGATGTACCACACCTGCGGCTCGGTGCACGCGATTATTGGCGACCTGATAGAGTGCGGAATCGATATCCTCGACCCGGTGCAGGTGAGCGCGTCCGGGATGAGCGCGGAGGAACTGGCCGCGCGGTTCAGGGGGCGGATCGCGTTCCACGGTGGGATAAGCACGCAGGGAGTTCTGCCGCAGGGCAGCCCGGAACAGGTGCGCGAGGCGGTGCGGCAAACGGTTTACACGCTGGGGCCGGGAAATTATATCGTAGCCCCGGACCAGGACCTGATGGCGGATGTCCCGACCGCTAACATCGAGGTTCTGTACGGCGCGGTGCGGGAAATACGGCTGTGAATTGAAACGGTTCAGCGTCCGGCGGCCCAGGCCTGGCGAGGCGGGCGGATGTTCTCGATCACGAGTAGCTGGTGCTGACGGTCGCCATCGCGCTCCACGGACAGGGGAAGCACAAGCAGGCGGAAAATGTCGAGGCGCGCGGCGAACTGCGGGTTCTCGCGGTAATGCTCATACAGCCTCTCGACATCTTTCAGCACGATCTCCAGCGGGCGGCTGACATCTATCTCCGCGCCCAGGGTATACTTGTCGGTCAGCTTGAGCTGGAAGTCCTCGAACTGGCGGTCAACGGCGTCGATTCCGGTGTGTTCCTCGTACATCTGGCGCACCACATCGCGCACGGCCAGAATCAGCTCCACGGCGCGGAAATGCGGGATGTAGGTCTTCTGGAATTTCGGCACCAGGCCCTTGTCGAGCATCTTGATGAAAACCGGGTCACTGAACAGTTCTTCCAGCGTGTTCTGCAGGATGATGTTGCTCTCGACCTCATCCCGCCACTTGTCATTGCTGGCCAGAACATTGGCCAGTATGTCGACAACCCGCTGCTCGTCCATTGGAGTCCGCCAAGTCAGATACGCTTAAACCGTTGCAGGCGCAAATTTTAACTTTCAGGCTATTATATACCATCGCAACTGGTAAAACAAGAACTAATCAAGAGAAGTTGACAAAAAAGCCGGGCGGTCGAAATGAGAGAATATGGAAGTATATTCTTGCCAAGCCGCTGTGCGCTGATTACAGTAAATATAGCAAGGAACGTGTCAGTCACCTGCGGAACGCAGTCTGGACAGATGAACTGGCCGGATGGAAGCTAACAAAATCAATCAAGAGTGGAGGCTCAATTTTGCGTGCACTGTCTGCGGTATCCCTGAAAAGCAGTCCGGACAGAGGGCGCAAATGGCCGGAGGGTTTGCGCCTGGCCGGACTGGCCCTGATTCTGTGTATTGGCGCGCTGGCCGCCGCGGTTCCGCTGGCCGCCCAGACCCGTCAGCTCCAGGTGGTGCAGGAAAAAGCGCCGATGTTCAAGGAACATTCGATTTCCTCCCCGATTATCAAGTACTTGGAGAAAGGCTCGAAAATCAACCTTCTGGCGGCCGAGGATTCGTTTTACCTGGTGAGCTACGGCGGGTTCGAGGGCTGGGTGATCCCGTTCAGCGTGCGTGAACTGGCCGGGGATGCTGGCGCGGCGGAAGCAACGCAGCCCTCCGCAGCGCCGTACGCGCAGGGGGAGGAAGGCACGGCGGAGGATGAAATGCCGGGCCGCTATGTGACTGTCAGGGGCCGTTACGCCAACGTGCGCGAGGGGCCTGGAATGGAATACAACATAGTGGGCAAAGCCTACCGCGGTCAGAAACTGGAAAAATTCATCAAGCGCGGCGACTGGTACCGTGTCCGTCTTCCCGACTCGAAAATCGGGTTCATCCGCGAGGACCTTCTTGCAGGCGCTCCGGGAAGCGGCAAGTCATCCAGAACTGGTTCCACGACAGCCGCCGCGGCAGCGGGCGCGAAAAGCGCTCCGGTTTCAAACGCGGCCGGATCAGTGGAGTCCCGTCTGGCCGGACTGGAAGAGGAGATGACGGAACTGCGGGCGTTGCTGTTGGAGCATCTGAAAGGTCCGGGAGGGGCATCCGCCTCCCAGGCCGCGCCCCAGGCAGGGGCGGGCCAGGCGGATCAGAATACGATGCAGAATCAGGGAAATGCTGCGGTTCAGGGATCGCGCGCCGGCAGGATTATCGGCAACCGTTCCACCAAGGTCTATCACCTGCCGACGAGCATATTTTACGACAAGATACCGGAGGAATTCCGGGTTTACTTCAACACCGAGGAGGATGCCAGAAAGGCCGGGTTTACCGCGTCGATACGTTGAGCGGAACAGGTCCGGCGTCAGGCCCTCTTGCGCCGCCTGGCGTTCTGCTGGAGGCTGCGGAAAGCTTCCTCCTGAGTCTCGTAAATTTCGAACCAGCGGTCCAGCTTGGTTTTGCTGAAGATTCTTTTCAGCTCCTTGTTCAGGCTGGACAGACTCAGGCAGCCCCCGTCCTTGTAGATACCGCGGCTGAGGTTCACCAGGACGCTCAATCCGAACCCGTCGATATACTCTGTTTCCTTCAGATCGACCACAATCCTTTTGTGGTTTGCGGCTTCCAGTTGAGTGAACAACTCTTTCAGGGTCTGAGTGTTCTGGAAGTTGATCTGGCCTTTCACCTCGGCGACAGCGATGTCGTCAATTTCGTGGGTGGTAATTGTCATTTAAAGCTCCCGAAGTGATGCGGATTTTTCTCAAATGATAATACATTCAGTTCGATAAATAAGATGGGGCAGCGGTCAGGCTGTCGAGGCACGAGTCAAAGGCATCCGGAACCCTCCCTGGTTTCCGTGGTCATCTGTGAGCTGAACCTTGCCGTATTAAGTCCAGGAAAGGATCAGCGTAATCTTGGTTGTGGTAAAAGCAAGTTCCGTACCAAGCTTGAGAAGGGATCGGCAAAAACAGCTTGCCGGAAATTAACTTGATGAAATACTAATGTTTAGGGCTTGTGGAGGATTGTACGGCTATCAGCAGCCGGAAGCTTGTGATCTGTTTGAGAGAAAATTCTACCAGTGGCCGGACAGGAAGTTTCAAGCCGGAGTGGAAACATGAGCGAGGATTTCAAGCTCGAATGGCAGGATGATGACGAGGAAACCGGTTCCGGCGGCGCGGATAAAGTTCCGCAGTCCGGCGGAAAATTTCATCCGGGTCTCATGGCGCTTCTGATTGCAGCCGGATTCTGCATTCTGGCTGCGGGCGGCGGGGCATGGTGGTATTTCTCGCGTCCGGAAGAAACGGCCCAGCAGCCCACGATGCCGGTAGTGACAAAAGTGGCCGATGAGGGCCGTATATCGAGCGCGCGCGCCCTTGAGATCATGGAAAGCCGCAAGCGCATGCGCGGTGAGTTCCGCAGCAGCCATAACGCTCCCATGATAGAGGACCCGGGTGAGGCCGGAATGGTGGATGTCGCGATCCGGGGCGAACTGACACTGGTCACCGGGCTGTTCCAGCATTATGTTCAGACAACGGCCGCTTTTTTCGAATTGAGCCGGATAATCACCAATAATTATGTGGAAAACCGGGGACAGGCGGAACAGCTTTTTCTCAGCCAGATCAAACCTGCATTCGATATGGCCGAGCGCCGCAGGGACATTCTGCAGCGGCGTATCTCGCGAGACCCGGCGCAGGATCTGTACAGTAAGATTGCCTGGATCGCTTATCATGACAGTCTGGCGGTCATGTCCATGCAAAAGTTTGTCGAGAACGGGGAGACACAGGATTTCCTGAGGGCAGTGGATTACGCCAATACAGCCAAGCTCATGCTCCGCAAATTATGGATAACTATGCGCACTGACCTCAGAACTTACAAAATCAGTTTCAATCCGCCTGAGGATATGTGGAGACGTTATTACGTGGCCTGGGACATAATCGAATGAAACTGCGAGGATTGTACTGCATTATTTTTCCGGCCGCCCTGGCGATCCTTGCCGTGGCAGCCTGTAAAAGCAAGGAAGAAAAGAAAACCCCCGAAGTAACGGAGGCGTCGCTCGAACAGAGCAGTCTGTACCGTGTTCCTGAGGATTCGTTGCGCTGGATTGAGTACCTTTCCCCGGCGCCCCAGGACACGGCCCGCGCCTGGATGATGCTGGGAGTGCTGTATCTTGCGAACAACCACGCCGAGGTCGCGCTGAATTATTTCAACGAGGCCCTGTACTGGGACCCCGGCCGCCCGGTGCTGCAACTGAACCTGGCGGATGCCTACAACCGTCTGGGCCAGCGTGAAAAGGCCATCGAGGCCTTAAAGACCTACCTGCGTTACGATCCTGCCAGCCAGTTCGGTCCTGAAATTTTCCGCATCGTCGAAAAATACCACAGTATTGAAAGCGAAAACCTCATCCCCTGATTCTCCTCCGGCTTTCTTCCAGCGGCGGGCATGAGACCGGAGCCTCTTGCCGTCGCAGACCATTTCTGACTATATTGCCAGCGTAAGAATTGATGCTGCTGAAGGCGGGTGAGATATTCAGAGGTGAGGATGGCTGAACCGTCAAGAATCTATCTGGACAACAATGCCACTACTCCGCTGGCCGAAGCAGTGCTGGAGGCGATGCTGCCCTGGCTGAAGGACGGCTTCGGCAACGCCTCCAGCATCCACGCCGAGGGACGGGCGGCGAGAGCGGCCCTGGACAGGGCGCGTGAACAGGTGGCCCGGCTGATCGGGGCGGCCCCGGAGGAAATCTATTTCACCGGCGGCGGCACGGAAAGCGACAACCTGGCCGTGCGCGGAGTCGCCGAAAGATATCCCGGCCGGAGCAGATGCCGTCTGGTGACCAGCTCCATCGAGCACCACGCCGTGCTCCGTCCGATGCAGTATTACGCCCGCCTGGGCTGCAAGCTGGCCCTGTTGCCCGTGGACAAGCACGGATTGCTGTCTGTCGATGATCTCAAAACACGGCTCGACCATGAGGGCGCGGAGCTGGTGAGCCTGATCGCGGTGTCGAACGAGGTGGGCACTGTGCAGCCGGTCGAGGAACTCGGAGCATTTTGCCGCGAGCGGGGGGTGACGTTCCATGTGGATGCGGTGCAGGCCGCCGGGAGGTTACAGTTGGATGTGCGGCGAATGAATGTCGATCTGTTGAGCCTGAGCGCGCACAAGATATACGGTCCCAAGGGTGTGGGCGCGCTGTACGTCCGGCGCGGGGTGGAAATTGAGCCGCAGATGATGGGTGGCGGGCAGGAACGCCGCAGGCGCTCGGGCACGGAAAACGTGGCCGGCATTGCCGGATTTGGCGAGGCGTGCAGACTGGCCCTCGAGGAGTTCGAATCCCGCAACCGCACTCAATTGGAATTGCGCGACCGCCTGCACCGGAAGATAAACGAACGTATAGAAGGCGTTCATCTTAACGGCCACCCGGAAATGCGGGTGAGCAACACGCTGAACCTGTCTTTCGAGGGAGTGGAGGGCGAGGCGGTGCTTCTGGGCCTGGACGCGCGCGGCATTGCGGCCTCCAGCGGATCGGCCTGCGCCAGCGGATCGCTGGAACCCTCGCACGTTCTTACGGCCATGGGCGTCAGGCCGGACCTGGCGCAGAACTCGGTGCGGTTCAGTCTCGGACGCGGCAACACGGAAGAGGAGATCGACAGGGTGGCCGTGGAGCTTGCCGGAATAGTCGAGCGGCTGCGCTCGATGCAGCTTTTATCCTGATGAAATTATAAGCCTTGAAAAGAGTGTACTTATGCTGACTCTTGGAATCGAGACCTCGTGCGATGAGACCTCGGTAGCCATTTTAGAAGACGAAAGCAACCTGCGCAGCCATCTCGTGTTGAGCCAACTCGATCATGAACGGTTCGGCGGGGTGGTGCCGGAGCTGGCCAGCCGGGAGCACCTGAAGGCCCTCCTGCCGATGCTGGAACAGGCTTTCGCCGAAGCCGCGCTCTCTCCGCGGGACATCGACCTGGTGGGCGTGACAATCGGGCCGGGACTGATAGGCTCGCTGTTAGTGGGTATCTGCACGGCCAAGTCGCTGGCCCTGAGCCTGAGCAAGCCGCTGGTGGGGGTGAACCATGTGGAGGCGCACCTGATGGCGAACCTTCTGCTGGAGGACCCGCCGGAGCCGCCTTTTGTCGCCCTGCTGGTCTCCGGGGGCCATACCATGCTGGTCAGGGTGGAGCGCTGGGGGGATTATGCCGTGCTGGGACGGAGCCGGGATGACGCGGTCGGGGAGTCGTTCGACAAGGTGGCGAAGATGCTTAGCCTGGGCTACCCCGGCGGACCGGTGATCGAGAAGGTGGCAGGCGGGGGTGATTCAAGGGCCTTCCATCTGCCGCGCCCGATGCTCAAGGATTCCTCGCTGGACATGAGTTTCAGTGGGCTGAAGACCGCGGTGCTGCATGAGGTGGAGCGACTTAAAGCCTCGGGAGGGCTTGAGGGCGCCCGGGCCGGGCTGGCCGCCTCGTTCCAGGCGGCGGTGGTGGAGGTGCTGGTGGAGAAATCCATGCGCGCCTGCCGCGAATCCGGCGCGACCACCCTGATCGTCGCCGGAGGAGTAGCCCGCAACCGCGCCCTGCGGGAGGCTTTCGCAGACCGGTCCCCGGAGGAGGGAGTGCGGGTGGTGTTCCCGGCTCTTTCGCTGTGCACTGACAACGCCGCCATGATTGCCCGCACGGCGCTTTTCCATTTCATGAGGGGCCACCGGGACAGCCTGGATGTCCGGGCGTTCGCCACGGGCAGCCTCAAGTGGCGCAGCGCCTGACGGACGATTCCGGTTTAATCCCCTGTTCCAATTCATATTATAATGATTCCGTTGCTCGTATTCCTGTATCGAGGGTGTTGGAGGCAGGGATGAAGATCGTGTTGGCCCCGGATTCGTTCAAGGGCACTCTGAGCGCGGGCGAGGTCTGCCGGGCATTTCAGGCGGGCGTTCGGAGCGCCTCGCCCGGAGCGGATACGGTGTGCTGTCCGCTTGCGGATGGAGGTGAGGGAACGCTGGAGGTGCTGCTGGGAACCGTGGGAGGACAGCGGCGCAGTGTAAGGGCGTGCGACCCGTTAGGACGCCCGATCACCGCCGAATACGCCATGCTTGAGGGCGGCGAGGCGCTGATCGAGATGGCGCGCACCTGCGGCCTGGATCTTCTGGACCAGCCGGAGCGTAATCCCTGGGTGGCGGGAACACGCGGCCTGGGGATGACCGTGCGCGCGGCCCTGGATGAAGGGGCCGACGGGATATGCCTGACTCTGGGCGGCTCGGCCACGGTGGATGGCGGGGCCGGGATGGCGCGGGAACTGGGTTTTCGCTTTCTGGACCGCTATGGGCGAGCGCTTGAGTACGAGGGCGGGAGAATTCTGAGTAAAATAGCCCGGATCGACACTGACGGCGCCGATTCCCGTTTGGCCAGTGTCCGGGTGCGCGCCCTGTGCGACGTGACCAACCCCCTTACAGGTCCGCGGGGCGCGGCCAGGGTGTTCGGGCCGCAGAAAGGGGCGGACGGCGCTATGGTGGAACGTCTGGACATGGGCCTGGGGCGGCTGGCCCGCTGTTTCGAAAGGGACCTCGGCCGCAGGGTGTCGGATACGCCTGGCGCAGGGGCGGCGGGAGGGATGGGCGCGGCGGTGCTGGCGTTTTTCGGAGGGGAGCTGATCTCTGGAATAGACTATATCCTGGAAGCGATCGGATTCGATTCCGCGCTTAAAGACGCCGATCTGCTCATCACGGGCGAGGGTTCGTTCGACTCGCAGAGCCTGGGAGGCAAGGTGATCTCAGGCCTTCTGGCCCGCGCAGGAGCCTCGGGGACGCCGGTGGATGTGGTCTGCGGGCGGGCGGCGGGGCTGGAGCGGATCGACCGCGCCGCCTGGCCCAAGGCTTTGCGGCGTGTCTGGTCCGGAACAGACCTTGGTGCGGCCGCGGGGCGGATGCTTGACGCGGAAGACCTGTCCCGTCTGACAGCCCTGGCTGTCAGTGACTTCATGTCCAGGCGGGAGAAAAAGAATGAAGGCTAAGCCTGAGGGGACTGAACAGACTGTCTCGGTCCTGTTTCCTATCCCCGGCGGCGGCCCCTGGACCTACCGGGTCCCGCCGGACTGGGAGAGCATGCCCGCGCCGGGTTGCCGGGTGAGCGCGCCCCTGGGGCGCAAGATACTTACCGGACTTGTGACCGGCGCGGGAGAAAATGTTCCCTCGGGCGTGCGTCTGCGCGCACTGGATGTTTCCCTGGACAGCCACCCGCTGGTGACCCCCGATCTGCTGGAATTATGTTTCTGGCTGGCTTCCTATTATTTCTGCGAGCCGGGGGAGGCTCTGCGTTCGATAATGCCGGGGCCGTTCCTGCGTGTCGGCGACCGTCTGGTGACCCTTGACAAGGGGAAGCAAAAATATGATCCGGCGCAGTTGGCCGCGGCCCAGACGAGACTCCTGAGTCTGCTGGAGAAACGCGGCCGGGCCACGGCCTCCAGCCTTCGGCGGGCGCTGGGGAGCGGAGTTTTCCAGCGGGCGCTCGCCGCTCTCGAAAGCGCGGGACTGGTCAGTGTCAGCGATTGTCTGCCGCATGTTCCGTCGGACAGGACCAGCACCCTTGTAAGCGCGAGCCAGGAGCTTCCGGGGCCGGAGGAGATGGACCGCCTGCTTCTCCGCAGCCCCCGTCAGCGCGAGTGCCTGGAGTATCTGCGCGGGCTGGCCCATCCGGTGGAATCGGTGTTTCTTTCCAGGAAGATGGGATTCGGGACGGAGGTGGTGAAAGCCCTTCTGCAAAAGGGACTCGCCCGGTCCGAGAAAGTCCGCGTACTGCGAGACCCGTTCAAAAACCATAAGCTTCCTCCCTATGAACACCCTGCCCCCTCGGACGCCCAGGCCCGGATTATAAAAGAGATAAGCGGAAAACTGGATGAGCACCGGGTGTTCCTTCTGCATGGAGTGACCGGCAGCGGCAAGACCCTGGTTTACCTCGAGCTTCTGCGCCCGGTGCTGGAACGCGACAGACAGGCCATAGTGCTCGTGCCTGAGATCGCCCTGACCCCCCAGACCACGGCCCGTTTCCGGGGCGTGTTCGGGGACCGGGTGGCGGTGCTGCACAGCGGTCTGTCTGACGGCGAGCGGTACGATATCTGGCGCGAGATAAGAAGCGGACGCCACCAGGTGGCGGTGGGGCCCCGTTCGGCGGTGTTCGCACCTTTCGAGCGCCTGGGCCTGATAATAATAGACGAGGAGCATGAGAGCACCTACAAGCAGACAGACCTTACCCCGCGCTACCATGCCCGCGATGTGGCGGTGCAAAGGATGAAACTGGCCGGAGGGCCGGTGTTGCTGGGATCGGCCACGCCAAGCCTGGAAAGCTGGGCCGAATCTGAGCGCGGAGATACAGTCAGGCTGGAGCTGCCGGAGCGGGTGGCCGGTCGGGCGCTGCCCTCGGTTACGGTGAGCGACCTTCGGCGCGGCTGGAACGGTTCGGACAAGAACGGCGTAACTCCTGTACTGCTCAAGGAAACAGGTTTCGCGCTGGAAGCTGGCGGACAGGTCCTGGTGCTGCTGAACCGTCGCGGCTACAGCAATTTTGTCCTCTGCGTCGAGTGCGGCGGGATAATCCAGTGCCCGAACTGCCGGATTTCGCTGACCGTGCACAAGCGCCTGGGAAGGTTGCTCTGTCACTATTGCGGCCATCAGGAGACGCCGCCGGAGGCGTGCCCGGTGTGCGGAAGCAACGCCCTGGACCGTGTGGGTGCGGGGACAGAGCAGGTGGAGGCCGCCTTGCGCGAGGCTTTCCCTGCTCGTATGGTTGACCGCATGGACATGGACACCACCGGCGGCAAATGGTCGCATCACGCGATATTGGAGCGTCTTCGCACAGGGGCCACGCATATACTGGTGGGCACGCAGATGATCGCCAAAGGCCTGGATTTTCCGGACGTGCTGCTGGTGGGGGTGGTCAATGCCGACACGGCGATGAACCTGCCCGATTTCCGGGCCACTGAGCGCACGTTCCAGCTCCTGGCCCAGGTGGCCGGGCGCACCGGGCGCGGGGAGCGCGGCGGAGAAGTCCTGATCCAGACTTTCAACCCGTCGCACCCGGCGGTGCGCGCAGCGGTGAACCATGACTACGCCCGTTTTGCCAGACGCGAACTGCAAGTGAGGCGCGAGGCTGGATATCCGCCCTATGTGCGCCTGCTGAACGTTATTTTCAGCGGCGAGGAGGAGCGCACCGTGGAGCGCTTTGCCGCTGATTCGGCCCAACTCGTGTCGGCGCTTGTCCGCAGGAAAGGCCTTGGCGGACGGCTTGAAATTCTTGGTCCGGCTCCCTGCGCACTGGAACGTTTGCGGCAGCGCTGGCGCTTCCATATAATGCTCAAAAGCCGCGAGGCCGAGCTGATCGGCAGCGTGGGAGAGTTTCTGGCGCGCCGCCTGAAGCCGCCCTCAGCCGGGGCCTGCCGGGTCACCCTGGACCGCGATCCGGTCAGCCTGATGTGAAACCACCTATATCTCAAGACAGTACGAATGGCATTCGCACATCTTTTCAGGAGAATGGAAAATGTTCAAACCTGCTTCCTGCCTGTCTGTGCTTGCTGTCGTATTTCTGACGGCCCTGCATTCTCCGGCGCACGGCGAGGACATTTTCCCGGCCGCCCTGCGCTCGGAGGCCCTGGACTGGACCGCCAGGAGCATGAAACAGACCCTGGCCGCGGTGGGCGACAGTTTCCCGGTGGCCACGGAAAAGGGAGTCTGGGAACTGGACGGCGGCGGGTGGACCGGCGGCTACTGGGCCGGGATGCTCTGGATGATGTTCCAGGCGAGCGGGGACAGCCTCTGGCTGAAAGAGGCCCGGCGGTTTACGGCCCTGCTCGAACCCAACCGGTCGGATACGGACAACATCGATATCGGCATCCTTTTCTGGCCCTCGATGGACCTGGGCTACGCGGCTACGGGAGACAGCGCCTACAGGGAAATTGGACTGGCCGGGGCGCGCACGATGATGAAGCGCTGGAACGAGGCGGGAGGCTACTTCCAGAACTGGGGCCGTCTGGGCGAACGCGAGCAGGCGGGCTTTGTCATAATAGATTGCCTGATCAACCTGGACCACCTGTACTGGGCCGCGAGCCAGACCGGCGATTCCAGCTTCGCCCGCGCGGCGACTTCACACGCCCTGAAAACTGCCGGGGCGCACGTGCGGCCGGATGGTTCGAGCTGGCAGGTGGTGGAGTTCGACTATGCAAGCGGCCGGAAAATCCGCTCGCTGCACAAGCAGGGATTCAGCGAGTCGAGCACCTGGTCGCGCGGCCAGAGCTGGGGCATTTACGGCTTCAGCCGCGCGTACCTTAATTCGGGCCGGGCGGAGTTCCTGGAAACCGCGGTGCGCATGGCGGACTGGTATATCGATAATCTGCCCGGGGATTATATACCCTACTGGGATTTTCAGGCGCCGGGCATACCGGATGACGCCCGCGACACCTCGGCCGCCTCGATGGCCGCATCGGGCCTGATCGAGCTGGCCGGCCTGGTGAAAGACCCGCAGCGCGCGGCGAGATACCGGCAGGCGGCTGAGGCGACACTGGCCTCACTGACACGGAATTATCTGACCCGTGGTCTTCCCGGCCGCAATGACGGAGTCCTGACCGGCGGGACTTATTTTTACGCCAACTCTGGCAGCATAGACCAGGCCAATATCTGGGGGGATTTTTATTTTCTGGAGGCCCTCCTGAGGCTGGGGAGGTGATTTTTGCTCTGGACTGAAAGAAAAACGTGATTGGCGGGAAAAATGTATTAAATTTGTTTTGCCTTATTCTCTGGCTGGAAAGACCATGCAAGTTGAAAGCCTTGGCGGATTGGTCACCAGGATGTGGACTTCTGGTTCAAGGTGTTCGAGCCGGCAGTTTTCGGAGGCCGCAAACCCTGAGAATTGAACGGTCGATGGCCAGCGGCAATCCGCCGGATACAAAGAGAGGTCAAAGAATTTGGAGCCAAGATGGTTTGACTGGGCCAGCCGGATTCAGGCCATTGCCCAGAACGGACTGGCTTTCAGCCGCAATCCCTACGACATCGAACGTTTTCAGGCGCTGCGGCTGATAGCGGCTGAAATACTTGCCGATGGCTCGGATGCCGGGATCAGGCGCATCGAGGGATTGTTCGAGCAGGAAACCGGGTACGCTACGCCCAAGATCGATGTGCGGGGAGCGGTGTTCCGCGGGGACAGCCTTCTTTTCGTCCGGGAGAGCCTGGATGGACTCTGGACCCTGCCGGGCGGTTTCGCCGATATAGGCGATTCCCCGTCATCGAGCGTGGAGCGGGAAATAGCCGAGGAAAGCGGTTTCGAGGCGCGCGCTGTCAAGCTGATCGCCGTGATTGACCGCCGCCAGGATCCGCATTGCCCGCCCCATCCGTTCCATATCTGGAAGCTGATTTTCCTCTGCGAGATTACGGGAGGGCAGCCGAAAACCAGTCTCGAGACGACCGGAGTGGAGTTTTTCGGCGAGAATGAATTGCCGCCGCTTTCTCTTGGCCGCACCTCGCCCCGGCAGCTCGATCTTGTCTTCAAACACCACTCAGATCCCTCCCGTCCGGCCGATTTCGACTGAGGCTCGGGCAGGCTTTTATCCGCGGTCATGGATGCCGCTGCAAATATATTCTTGTACCGGGAATCGAGCAGTGTGGGAGTCTCCCTTCTTAATTCTAAAGATCTTTTCTGGCGCGCCGATTTATAATATGATATTATTGGCGTGAACAGGGACGTTCTTTTTCCCAGGGAAGGGAGACAGCATGTGTCCGAATTGCGACCTCGGCAGTCTGACCCCGGCCGTTTTTGATGAATTTTTCGAGCGCGCCAGGACAGAGGGCTTATCTACATTGGTCTGTGCGCAATGCGGGACGGTTGTAAGCACCGAACTTCTTCTGTTGACAAGCAGCGTTCCGGAGCATTCTCTCCAGGACGTCGAATATTAAGGTATTGATATTGTTTCAGAGCAGGCGTCAAAAGAAGTGTTTTTTTCAATTTTATTCTCCCTCCCCTGTTTTTCTCAGCTAAGTGTTTCTTCCGGACATTATCCACTCTGTGCGTAATTTTATTATTTTCAATTTATTAGTGCCGGGACGAGACCACGCGGCGGCAGTCTGTTTTCCGCCTGTCGATTTTTATTGAGCAACGGGCGGTTTAGGGTGTATACTTTTGCAGGTAAGGGGCTTGACATTTTGCTTTTACATATTATAATAATATGTATAGTCTGCATTATATGTATGTAAACAATCAGGAAAGGCTCGATGAAAAAGATCGAGAAAAATCTTGCCGATTCTCAGAGAGTCTATCAGGACATCCAGCGTGCAATGGTCAATCTGGAGAACGCCAAGTATCTGGTGAATTTCTCGGATGACGCCCATGACAAGCTCTCCACCATCCGCCTGATCTTTGACTATTTCTTCACCAAATACGGCAACTACGAGTTCCGCCGTGACTGCATAGTCGATTTCAAGGTCAAGGAGCTGGAGAACATCCTGGACGCCCTCGAAAGTTTCACCCGCAGCTACCAGGACCTCCTGCGCACGTACCGGGAAAAGCCCACCTCGCGCAATATCCAGCAGACCGGCACGGCCTGAGTGTTTTCTGCTTTCCGCCGCGGTTGCCGCATCAATCCGTGTATTTTATATTTGATCGCGCCGTCAGTGACTGCCGTTCCCGCACCCGGAACGCCGCATCGATTATTATGCCCGCCGGAGGGCCTGCATGTTTCAGCTTTCAGCGCCTGACCTGATTATCCTGGTCCTGTATTTTGTGCTTATGTCGGCGTTCGGAGTATACCTGGCGCGCTTCCAGGTTGACAGCCGGGCTTATTTCCTGGGCAACCGGAACATCCCCTGGTGGGCGGTCTGCCTGTCCATCGTGGCCACCGAGACCAGTGTGCTGACTTTCATCGGCGTGCCGGCGATGTCCTACGACGGGGACATGCGCTTTCTGCAGATCACACTTGGCTACCTGGCGGCCCGGATAATCCTGGCGTTTTTTTTCCTGCCGGCTTTCCTGAACCAGGAGACATACACGGTCTACGGCTACCTGACCCGGCGGTTCGGGCCGCGCGCCAGGAATTTCGCGGCGGCGCTGTTTTTCATTTCACAGGTGCTGGGTCACGGGGTGCGCGTGTTCGCCTCCGCGCTCGTGCTTTCGGCAGTGCTGGGCATGACCGGTGTGGGCTGGTCGATTTTTATAATGGTCTCGGTCACGCTGTTCTATACCTGGGCCGGCGGGATAAGCGCCGTGATATGGACGGACGTGGTCCAGGCGGCGATCATGTTAGGCGGAGGGGCGCTGGCGCTGCTGGTCCTGATGGGAATGTTCCCGGAGGGGGCCGGAGCGGTGTTCGCCACGGCGCTGGAGGCGGGCAAGATGCGGGTGTTCGATTTCAGTTTCGACCTGACCCGCACCTACACTTTCTGGAGCGGCCTTGTCGGCGGGGCGTTCCTGGGGATGGCCTCGCACGGGACGGACCAGGTGCTGGCCCAGCGCCTCCTGACCTGCCGCAGCCTGAGCGACGGGCGCAGGGCGATGATTGGCTCGGCGTTCATCATCATCCCGCAGTTTCTTGTCTTTCTGCTGATCGGCGTGCTGCTGTATTATTTTTACCAGGTCCACCCGCCGCTGCAGCCGTTCGATAAATCGGACAGCATTTTTCCGTATTTCATAGTCAATCATTTCCCGCCGGTGGCCGCCGGGCTGACAATCGCCGCCATATTCGGCGCGGCCATGTCCACCCTGAGCGGGGCGCTGCAGGCTCTCAGCTCGAGCGCCGTGATGGATGTGCTGCGCCCGCTGCGCAAGGACACGCGCGGGGAAGAAAGTTACCTGGGAATCAGCCGCTGGTTCACTATTTTCTGGGGCGCGGTGCTTTCCGGCATAGCGTTCCTGGCCCGCGACTGGGGTCCGGTGCTGGAGACCGGGCTGACCGTTGCCTCTGTGACCTACGGGCCGCTTCTGGGCCTGTTCCTGCTGGGATTTTTCACCCGGCTGAAAAACCTCAACGCCCTGACTGCCGGAGTGTTAGCCGGACTGGCCGCGGTGAGCCTTGTCCTGGGAACGAAATGCCTGCCCTGGACCTGGTACGTGTTTGTCGGGGCGGCAGCGACCGTGTCAGTGGCCCTGGCCGTGGAAAAACTGGCCGGAATGAGAAAGCAATCAACTGACTGAGGCCGTATGGAAATCGATCCTGCAAAGCTCAAAAAACTGTTCTTCTCCGGTGTCGGCGGCAGCGGAATGAGCGCGCTGGCCCAGGTGCTTGTCAGCCGGGGGGTGGAGGTCGGCGGCTCGGACCGCCGCCACGACCGCGGCGAGAGCGCCGGGCTGTTCAACCGTCTTGCCTCCCAGGGGATTGTTCTTTATCCGCAGGACGGCTCCGGGGTGGGGCCGGGCCTGGATGCCGTGGTGGTGAGCGCGGCGGTGGAACAGGACACACCGGACTACAGGCGCGCCCGCGAGCTTGGCCTGCAGGTGATCCCCCGCCCGGCCCTTCTGGCCGCGCTGGTCAACAGCGCCCGCGGAGTGTGCTTCTCCGGCACGAGCGGCAAGTCCAGCGCCACGGCGATCTGCGCCTATGTTCTGACCGAACTGGGGTTCAGCCCGGCGGTGATCGCCGGGGCGGCGCTGGTGAACTACCAGGACGGCCCGACCACGGGGAACGCCCTGGCCGGAAAGTCTGACCTCTGCGTGGTGGAGAGCTGCGAGAGCGACGGCACGATAGTCGATTACCATCCCGCCGTGGGCGTGATCCTGAATATCGAGCGCGACCACCACGAGCTGGGCGAACTGGCCCGGATGTTTGAGCGGTTCGCGGCTCAGACCCGCGAGACCCTGGTGCTCAACGCCGGCTGCCCGAACAGCCTGGCCTTGGACCTTCCATCCGGACCTGGCGCGCCGCGGCTGGTGACTTTTTCGGCGCAGGGCGGCAAGGCCGACTATAGCGCCGCGGATGTGACTTTCGGCCGGATGTCCTCGCGTTTCCGGGTGGGGAAAACGGTTTTCGAGTGCCCGCTGCCGGGCCTCTACAATGTGGG